>CAZYCL010000003.1:0-252815 GCA_964645795.1 uncultured Planctomycetales bacterium | reverse complement strand
AATCGAGGTTCAGATCGGCCCCTATACCGGCGAAGACGATATAATTAGATATACTACCTATTAAGCTCACATTCTAAGGCGATATAAGGGCGCGGTTCTCTTATCTTAGTCAGAAGGGGACGGTTCTCTTAAGAGAACCGTCCCCTTCTGATCCCTGATTCACGTGTCCTTTCTCCTCAACACTCTCTTAACAGCTTAATTACCAATAGTTTATAACAACCTTCCAGAATAAACTAATCCTTATGATATATTTTATGATTACGATAAGCAACACTCCGCCTAAGCAACCAGGTTAGAGCAAGGCCACTGCAATTCCTCTCTGCTGTAATAACTTGTATATCAATGAGTTATAACTTTAATAATATTTTACAAAAACTGGTTGACTTGGCACAGTAATTGCTATATAAGAAGTATACGTATTTACCAGGACATACTAGGACAGCCATAGACATATTCGGACATAATCGTAAGAAATACCCCAAGTTATCCACATGAACCGGTGACCTTGTGACCTGGTGACCAGTTCAATTTTAATTCTAAGGTGACTTGGTGACCAATTTAGAGCAGTTCAATAAACAGGAGGGTTGCAAAGTGAGCAACGGTAGAATGACGATTACGGATGTGGCGGAGAGGCTTGGTGTTACCACCAAGACGATTATCCGCTGGGAAAAGTCGGGGAAGGTAGGTAAGGCCAAGCGCGACTGGCGCGGTTGGCGTATCTATGAAAAGGACGATTACAGGAGATTGAAGGATTTTAAAGAGACGGTAGTAGTGCTATGAAGGAGGGCATCATGAAAAGATTTACTTATTTTCTCTTCGCCGCATTCTTGCTTAACGTCGTAAGCGTGGTTTTTGCCGAAGACGTTATCATTAACCGCGGCAGGGACAGGAACACAAGCTTTGAGGTAAGCACTGGCCAGTATATGCAGCCTGCGGGCAAAACGACAGAAGAGGGCCAGGCTTCCGATGTTCAATTTGACCCCGTAAATTACACCCTGGGCCCCAACGATGTAGTCGAAATAGAAGTAATGCGTCATCCGGAGTTCAGCGGTAAATACCCCATTGATCAGGAAGGCAAGCTTCAGTATAAGTACGTCGGTGATTTGAACGTAAAGGGCTTAAGCAAGAAAGAGCTTGAGAAAAAGCTCAGCGATGCCCTGTCGCAGTTTGTAGTAAGCCCCGAGGTAAACATTACGATAGTCCAGTTTGGCAGCAAGGTTTTCTACGTAATCGGAGAAGTCGCTGCGCCCGGCCGGTTTACCATGCGCTCGGAAGAGATATCCTTAAGAGAGGCGATACATATGGCAGGCCTGCCTACGCAGAACGCCGCGATGCGCCGCTGCCGCATAATCACTCCTTCGGAGAAAGGCAAGTCCAAAGTCCGCAAAGTCGACCTGTTTTCCCTGCTCTATTACGGGGACTTGCGTAAAGACGTGACAATCAAATCCGGAGATATCCTTTACGTGCCGGCCACCCTGATCGCCAAGGCTATCCGCGAGATAAGCCCCATCGCGACGGTCCTGGGCGTGAGCTCTTCAGTGCCGGAAAGCGCGGCTACCGGAAAAGGCGCCGTGGAAAAGCTTGAAGGAAAGACCAACATCAACTACTAATTTATCAAAAGGTTAGCTTTAACCTGAAAGAGAGAAGCTTAATGGAATTCGAACAAGAACAGACATCCAAGTACCAGAGCCCTGTTGACTACCTCAAGCTCTTCTTCCGCCGCAAATGGTTTCTGGTCTGGCCGACCTACGCGGGGTTGATCCTGGGCATAGCCGCCTGTTTTATCCTGCCCCGCACCTGGGAGTCCTCAGCCATAATACTGGTAGAGGAGGAGAAGATAATCAATCCTCTTATCCAGAACCTGGCGGTTTCCACTTCTGCCGGCCAGAGGATGGAGAGCATCCGCGAGACGATCCTTGGCTGGAATAGCCTGGTTGAGTTGACAGAGAGGCTGAATCTTGCCAAAGACATCCGCGACCAGGCAGGCTATGAAGCCCTGATATTAAACCTAAGAAGGAACATCCTGGTTCAGATGCGCTCCGGCAACATCATAAGGATCGCCTACCGCGGCCAAAAGAGCCCGGCTGAGACGCAGCTTGTGGCTAAAAACCTGATGGAGATCCTGGTGCAGAAGAACGTCCAGACCCAGACCAAAGAGACCGATATCGCCATAAAGTTCATCACCGAACAGCTGGCGATCTATAAACGCAAGATCAAGGAAGCCGAGGTATCCAAGCTTCAGGATGAGTTAAAGAACCTGCTATTGGATTCTACCGAGGCTCACCCTATAGTAAAGGAGCTGCGCTATAGGATAAAACTCGCCGAAGAGCAGCTTAATTCGGGTGAGTTCGAGATAAAGGTCGGGGATGTAGCTATCAATGACGCCACGCGCCAGGCAATGCAGGATGAGCTGGACAAGCTTATCAATAACGAAGTCAGCCAGCAGGCCACGACTTCCAAGGTCCCCTATACCGAACAGCAGGCTAACGATGCCCTCTATAAGGTAATGCTGATGGATAGGTTAAGCTCCACTATGGCCAGGGATGTTGACGTAAACGAGAAGATCTACTCCATGCTCCTGCAGAAGCTCGAGACCGCCAAGATCACCCAGCGCCTTGAGGCTTCGCGCGCCGGCACCCGCTATACCATAATTGACCCGCCGAGATTGCCTCTTAGGCCCATTAAACCGAATAAGGCAGTAGTGATGCTGGCAGGGATATTCCTTGGGCTTGGCTCGGGCGTGGGCATGATATTTTTACGCGAATTCACCGATCAGTCCGTGCTTGATATCGAAGATGCCAAGCGCAGCCTTGATATGACGGTTTTAGGCGCCATTTCCAAGATAACCACTCAGGAAGAGATGGAGAAGGAAAGGGCAAAGATCAAAGTTAAGGTTAAGCTTGCCGGAATTGTGGGTGCGGCGCTTATCGTCGTTTCATTGCTTATATACCTATTGATGAGGTAATTTTATGTACGAGCAGTTCTTTGGTTTTAGCGAAAAACCCTTTAACACTACACCTGATTCTAAGTTTTTCTTCCCCAGCCCCAAGCACGTGGAGGCCTTAAACAGCCTGCGCTATGCCATAGATGAGAGGAAGGGGTTTGTGGTCATAACCGGCGAGATCGGCTCCGGAAAGACCACGGTCTGCCGCACGCTGCTCAACCAGATGGAGGCCGGGACAAAGATCGCGCTGATTACCAACACGCATCTGACGGCACGCGAGCTTATTACCGAGATGCTTGAAGAGCTGGAGGTGGATTACAAGCCGGGCACCAAGCAGAAGCTGCTCTCACAGCTCAATCAGTTCCTTATCCAGCAGCTGGCCGCCGACATCAATGTCGTGCTTATAATCGATGAGGCGCAAAACTTAAGCTCCAAGGTGCTTGAAGAGGTGCGCATGCTTTCAAACCTTGAGACTGAAAAGGAGAAGCTTATTCAGATAATACTGCTGGGCCAGCCGCAGTTAAAGGCAAAGCTTTCCAACATAAAATTAGAACAGTTCAAGCAGCGCATCGCCGTTTACTACCACCTCTACAGCCTTACACGCGCCGAGACAACCGAATACATAAAACACCGCCTGAAGCTTGCCGGCAGCCAGCAGGAGATATTCACTCCCGATGCGATAGAGGCGATATACGTTTACTCCAAAGGCACGCCGCGCCTGGTCAATCTTACCTGCGACTCGGCGCTTTTGTCGGCTTATGTCCTGGATACAAAGGTCATTGACGCAAAGATCATAGACGAAGTCATCAAAGAGCGCTCTTTGGAACGTTTTACAGAATTAAAAGAAGAAGGGCTCGACGTATTGAGCAAACAGCTATAACGATAGGAGTTTTGGGGACGGTTCTCTTAAGAGAACCGTCCCCAAAATAGAGATTTGTACCGGTGACCTGGTGACAGGTGGCCTGGTGACCAATCGTTAAACCACACACTTACTTACGAAGGAGAACTAATGGGTAAGATTACCGACGCACTCAAGAAGGCGGCACAAGAGCGCCTCTCGCACATAGAGAAGCTTGACGGCCAGAACCAGGTCAAATACCAGTTCATAGCCAAAAAGACGGTTGACTCCAAGATCGACCCGCGGATAGTGACTTTCTATGATTCTCATTCTCCGGTCACGGAACAATACCGCACGCTTCGCACGCATATCCAGAGCCTCAATCCCCAGAAGCCGGTAAGGGCCTTTGCCATTACCAGCGCCATCCACGGAGAAGGCAAGACCGTTACCTCCGTAAACCTGGCTATTACCATGGCCAAGGACCTTAACAAGAAAAGCATCCTGTTGGTTGACGCTGACCTGCGCCGTCCGCGTATCAGTAAGTACTTGGGGGTTACTGCCGAAACAGGCCTGGCTGAAGTAATCGGCGATAACGCCGCCGTAGATGACGCTCTCCTAAATATCGGGATAGAGAACCTGACCGTGCTTCCTGCCGGCAAAAGCGTGCATAACGCGGCCGAGCTTTTTTCATCCGCGAAAGTCTCGGGTCTGCTCACCAACCTTAAGAGCAGGTATGATTATATTGTCGTGGATGTCCCGCCGATTATCGCGGTCACTGACCCCAGCCTTCTGGGCACCCACCTGGACGGGGTGATGATGGTAGTGCAGGCAGGCCGCACCCAAAAAGGCATCGTAAAGCACGCCCAAAGCCTCTTAAAGCAGTCCCAGGTCAAGCTCCTCGGCTGCGTTCTGACCAGCATTCAGTATCACATTCCGGCTTACATCTACCGGTATCTGTAATGAAAAAACGTAATCCGTAATACGTAATCCGTAACACGTAACCCGCAGCAAATCTGATTTCCGACATAACAACCATTAGGAGGATTAAGATGAGATTTTTAGTAACAGGCGGCGCCGGTTTTATAGGTTCGCATATCGTTGAGCGATTACTCAAAGACGGCCACTTCGTCCGAGTTCTTGATAATTTCTCAAGCGGCAAACGCGAGAATGTCGAGGCGGCCAAACAGGCAGTCAAGCAGGGACTGTCCCCACAGGAGGTGGGGCACCCGCCGATCCGATACGGCGGGGTGCCTAGTTCTGTCCCCGATTTGGAAGTATTCGAAGGCGACATCCGTGACAAAGCCACCTGCGACAAAGCCTGCGAAGGCATCGACTACATCAGCCACCAGGCAGCCCTGCGCAGCGTTCCAAAATCCATGAAAGACCCCGAAAGCTATAATGACGTCAACATCGGCGGCACGCTTAACCTCCTGCAGTCAGCTCTTAAAAACAAGGTCAAGCGCTTCGTATTCGCATCCTCCAGTTCTGTCTACGGCGACACGGATAAGTTTCCTGAGAGAGAGGACGCCTTTCCGCTCCTTATCTCGCCTTACGCCTTAAGCAAGCTTGCCAATGAGTATTACTGCCGTATTTTCTCAAGCGCCTGGGGTTTAGAGACAGTAGGCCTGCGTTACTTTAACGTCTTTGGCCCGCGACAGGCGCTGGATGACGAGTATGCCGTAGTCATCCCCAAGTTCATCCACTGTATCCTGCATGACGAACAGCCGCCGATCTTTGGCACCGGTAAACAATCCCGCGACTTCACCTATATTGACAACGTCGTCCAAGCAAATGTCCTTGCCATGACCCAGCCTCTACATCGGGGACTGTCCCCGAAGGCGGAAAAGCAGGGACTTGCGGCCAAACAGGGACTGTCCTCCGAGGCGGAAAAGCAGGGACTGTCCCCGTCAGGGCTATCACAGAGCAACCAAAAGGGGACTGTCCCAAGCTTTTCCGATACAACAAGCGGAAGTATCCCTGCCGCCCATGAAGTCTTCAACGTCGCCAACGGCCAGGATAATACTGTCCTACAGCTTGTTGATTACCTGAACAAGATCATCGGTCAGAGCATCAAGCCTAAATTCTTACCTGTCCGCCCGGGCGACGTCTTCCGCACCTGCGCCGACATTTCCAAGATCAAATCCATGCTCGGATATAAAGACCCGGTAGGGTTTGAAGAAGGGTTGAAGAGAACTGTAGAATACTTTAAGAGCATAAATAAGGGTTAAGAAAATGAACGAAAGCAAGCTTATAAGATCGCTATTTGTTATAGCAGCAATGCTTCTTTTGGCCAATATAATTAATTTGTTTACGGCCAAATATTGTTGGAATTTCGATAGGTTATTCAGTTTCAGGCTGGAAAGTAATTTTTCCACCTGGTTTTCCAGTATGCTGCTGGCGATAGCTTCATATTTTGCTTATAGTTGCTCTGTAGCCAGCAAGACTTATCAAAATGGCAAGCGGATGTGGCAGTTCTTAGCTGTCTGCTTAATATTTATGTCACTTGATGAAACAGCCATGATACATGAAAGCATAGGTTTATTGCTGAGAAAATATGCCTTTAGACCCGGAAGCGTCAATTCTGCCTGGGTAATTGTATCAGGCCCAATAGTATTATTTACGATAATCATTTTTACATTTAAGTTAAAAAAATATTTAAAATTTTCGAAAAAGGTCAGAGATATGTTATTGACCGGGGCATTGCTTTATCTATCCGGTGCATTCGTTTTAGAGGCAACGATCAACTTTATGCCCCACAGCGAACCTCGATGGTTGTGGGCTTCTGAATACATTATTGAGGAAGCATGCGAAATATTAGGCGTAATATTTATTATTAAGGGATTAATGGAGCAGAGGAAGTTACTGCTTAAGGCAGCAAAATAGGAATATAAAAATTATGGAGCGCTGTGCTCGTTGTATTCTTCCGGCTGCGTATCCGGATATCAGATTTGACGAAAAAGGTATTTGCCATAAGTGCCATGAATATGGCAATACCTATGGAAGTCGCGATCTGAATAAACTAGGAAAAGAGCTGGAAGAGATATTCGCCTGGGCCAAGGCACAAAATAAGCGTTACGACTGTGTTGTACCTTTTAGCGGCGGCAAGGATAGTTCGTATACCCTCTATCTATGCCGTAGGAAATTCGGACTGAAGGTATTGGCGGTTAATTTCAATAACGGCTTGCGTACTCCCGAGGCGCTGCTTAACATGGAAAATATCATCAGAAAGACCGATTGTGCCTATGTTTGTTACGGCCCAGGGCGGGAGACAATGCGTAAGCTTTATCGAGAATTTCTGCTTAAGACAGGGCAATTCTGTTTTCCTTGCGATATGGGGATATGGGCAACGGTGCACCGCGTTGCGGAACTATATGACGTTCCGTTGATCGTCTCAGGGTTTTCTTCCCAGATTGAATCAAGGGGGAAGAAGATATATTCCTTCAGTAATAAACTATTCCAGGCTGTAGCTACCGGAGTTATCAGAAAGAAAGAGATGGCGGATTTTCTTGAGCAGACCGCTTTACAGAAGATTATCCGCCGCCTCAAACACGGCCGTTTCACTCGCTATCGCCGGCAGATATCACTGCCGGATTATATTGTCTGGAATGATAAACAGATAAAGGATACTATTTACAATGAACTTGGTTGGGAGAAGAGGGTTGACGGCTCAAGCGACCATATTGACTGCTTGTTTGCTCCAGTTAAGAATTATCTGGTGGTGCAGAAATGGGGTTTTGGCGAGAAAACCACCAAATATGCAGCTATGGTGCGGGCAGGACAGATTAATAGGGACGAAGCAATTAACCGAGCCTATCAGGAAGAGCATCAGGATTTAGCCCAGGCAGTTAATATCTTTCTTAGTACGCTTGATTTAAATGAAAATGACATCGCTCAGGCAAAAAATAAATCTCACCTTAAGTATATTTAATTATTACCATGAGCTCAAGGGCTAGAATATTAATCAAGGGTTCGGGGTTAAGGAGCGTAAATTTCTTTGTAAATTTATTTACCTCTTTTTTGCTGATGCCTTTTATTATATATTCTTTGGGCGATAGGATGTATGGTTTCTGGATCTTGTTAGGTTCTTTTAATGGGTTTTACCAGCTGTTTGATTTCGGCATGGATGCTGCTACTCAGCGGTACGTTTCCAGAGCTCTCGGGAATAAAGACTACAAAGAAGCCAATATAGCCATCAATACTTCATTGATGATATACGTTATCATAGGGATAAGCGTATTTCTATTGGCTTTATTAATTTCATTTCTCCTTCCTTTTTTCATTAGGAATGTAAATGAAATAGCGCTTTTACAGAAAGTTGTAATTTTATTAGGGCTTGAAATTGCGATAGGATTTCCTAATCGTGCTTTTTCAGGCGTGCTATCGGCGCACCTTAGGTTTGATTTAAAAAGCCTGATAGAGATCATCCGGGTTGCCGTTAGGACGGCCCTAATCGTTATTTTCTTAAAAAAAGGATACGGGATTATGTCCCTGGCGTTTATCAGCTTAGGCACTTCGCTCGGATATTATTTTCTAATAAATCTATTCGCACAAAGACTGGCCACATATATGCGCTTGAGCATCAGGCTTGTAGATAAGAAAAGGATCAAAGAGATCTTTTCTTATAGCAGTTATATTTTTATAGCAGAGCTTGCCAACAGGTTTAAGTTCGACCTGGATAATTTCGTGATTGCTGGTTTCGTAGGAGTAAGCTCTATCACGGTATATTCGATTGCATCGCGGCTTGTAAAATATTTTGCTAGCTTAATTAATACCTCATTAGGAATAACCATGCCGTTATTCAGCCAATATGAGGCCAAGGGAGATTATAGGGCCATTAGGGAGAAGTTCATTCTATTAACCAAAATATCTTGTTATATGTCGATTTTTATTGGTGGTTGTTTGATCATGTTTGGAAAGGCATTCATTGCCAGGTGGGTAACTGATAGATATATCTACGCGTTCAATATATTACTGGTTTTAATAGTCCCAAGCATTATTTCATCTATGCAGGTTCCTTCCATACAGTTATTGCAGGGGATATCCAAACATAGGTTTTATGCGATAAGCAATCTTATGGAGGGAGTTGCTAATTTAGTATTGAGCTTGATTTTAGTCAAAAAGTTCGGAATATTCGGCGTCGCCATGGGGACCGCTATCCCTATGGTAATTACCAAACTTTTTGTGCAGCCAATCTATACCTGTAAATTCATCGGGTTAAAGGTTAATAAATATTATACAGAGATATTATTGCCAATAGCTATAAAGTGCTTTTTTATTTTTTATTTTTCCTGGTTAATATTTAGAGGTTTCGTTGCGCCGAACTATTTGCTTTTAGGAGGTTTAGCTCTTACTCAATTGATCTTTTTCTTAATTTTTATAGTCTTTTTCGGTTTTAATAGGACAGAGAGAAGTTATCTCAGTAAAGTCGTATTCTTAAGGTATTAAAGATCTACGCTAAGGACATCAATATATTAAATTATGACTACGGGAACTGAACCAACAGGAAATAATACGGCTTCAACTTTGCTTCTATCGTTGTTTAGGCAGTATAAAAAGCATAAATTTATCTTTGTAGAGCCGGGCGGTAACTACGGTGATTATTTGATATATAGAGGCGCATATAAATTAGCGGATTTCTCTGGCATAGATTATCAAACTGTCAAATTCATGAATTTTATGACTTCTGAATATGATAGCGACACGGTTATATATATTCATGGTAGTGGGGGTTTTGTTCCTTGGTGGTCTGGAACCCCTATGCAAGCTTTAAATAGAATCGTTAAGACGCATAGGGGAATGACCATAGTGGGGCCAACGACATTCTATACTGATTCTTCTTTTCTGAAAGAATCGATAAAACCTATTTTCAGGGGTTGTTCTTGTAACAAGGTTTACATTTTTGCCCGCGAACGCGTTTCATACGCGTTCTTAAAGGATAACCTTCCTTCCACCGTAGAAATTCTACTGGATCATGATACTGCCTTGAATTTAAATTATCAGGATCTGCATAAGGACCAGGTTTATGGCAAATATAAGTTATATGCGATTAGAAGAGATAAGGAGCTAAAAGATTGCTTCAAGAGAAATATTCTAAGTCTATGGCTTGACCCTATAAGATTTTGCAAGAACTTTGAGCATTGGATAATGTTACACGCCATGGCAAAAGAAATTATTACAAACAGACTACACTCGTCTATTTTAGCGACAATCATCAATATCCCGGCAACTCTTATCGCTAATAGTTACCATAAGAACAGGTCTGTTTGGGAGTTTTCTTTACGCGAGCGAGGAGTAAAATGGCATGAGATGCACAGCGTTCATAGTTGTTTTGATACTGCAAAAGCCTCTCGGCTTACCAGCAGAATACTTGAATCCTCCAAATTCGAAATGCTTATAGGAAGGCTTTACGGTGTTAACTATAGTAAATTGTGTAATATTAAATCTGAAAGATATTTATAATGTTTAAATTAAGCGTAATAATCCCTACGTTCAATTGCGGTAAGCATTTGCCGGTAGCCGTAGAAAGCCTCCTAAGACAGACTTACCAAGATTTCGAGATTGTAATTGTTGATGACGGCTCAAAAGATGATACCAGGGAAGTAGTAGATGGTTTTCTAAAAATGGCGCCTGGCAAAATAAAATATATCTATCAAGAGAATAAGGGCGAGGCATCAGCTAGAAATAGAGGGATAAGCGAAGCTTCGGGTGACTACGTATGTTTCTTAGACTCCGATGATTATTATACGGATGACAGCATTGAATTGAGGCTAAAGGCATTAGATGCTTATAAAGCAAATTTAGTAATAGGCAAACGCAAAAAAATTCTTGATAGCAGATCCAGGCATTTTTTTACAAAGGACTTTATGAAAACATATACTCAATCAATAATTGAAGGTCATGATCAGATATATCTTTGCGATGGGAAAATATTCTTTCGGATGGGGATCCAGAAGGGGTTTTTTGTAGATTCAAATTCAATTTTGTTTAGAAAGGATTTTTTATTGAGTATAGGGCTTTTCGATGAAAATCAAATAATTTCCACGGACATCGATTTATGGTTCAGGGCTTTTCTTAATGCTGAAAAATTCGTATTTATAGACAAAGTTTTAAGCATTTGTAGGTTTTATTTAAGTAGCCATGCTAAAGATTTATATAAACTTTATCTTTTTGAAAGAAAACGCTACGTCAAGCATATAAAAATTCTGAATCAGCTTGATTTTGATAAGGGATTGATCAGGGTATTTAGAAGGCGCATAGCTGCAAGAAAATTTAAGGAAAAAGGTATATTAGCATATCGACAGGCTGATAAAATAAGAGCATTAAAGTTCTACCTAAAGTCGTTGAGTATTTATGGATACGATCCTATGATTATTCCTTTAGCATTAATATTAATGATACCTTCACAAATTAAATCATATTTTAAAGCGGTTAAGGACCGTTTCTATTCAAATTCAATATGAAAGAGGAGATTTCTATTCTTATACCCAGTCGTTTTAATTCCAGATATATAATCGAATTGTGCCTTTTGACAATACGTAAATATACTGACTATCCCTATAGGATTGTTATTGGAAATGCCGGTTTAGACGAAGAAACGAGTTCATTTCTGTATTCACAAGGCGACATAAAAATGCTAGATTGCCCGGATCCTTTGCGGCCGAAAGATACCTTAGCTAAGTCTGTCGATACCCCTTTTTTTATTTTTCTTCACGACGATGTGCAAATCCTTAGAAAGGGATGGTTAAATAGAAGAGTAGAGGTTATGGAAAGCTTCCCTAAGGTTGGCGCTCTTGGAGTTTTGGCCTATAATTATTTGTATGGGTTAAAGTCTCAATTGAGCTTATTTTCTCCTTTAAATAAAAGATTTTTCCCTCTGGCAATGCTGGTTAGAAAACAGGCGCAAGATGAGCTTGATTTACATTGGGGCAAAATTACGGGATTTGATACGGGTGCAATTGCATATTTCCAGTTTGCTAGGCAAAATAAGTGGAAATTCTATAAATATGGATTTAAAAACGACATTAGGCATTGGGGTGGTATGACCTGGATCTTAAGAAAGAAGCTTCTGAAAGAACAAGCACAAATAGATATGGATAAATTCTTAACCGAAAGAAACAAGAAGATTGAAATCATTAAGGACATCATTATAAAAAAACAATACTAATTTTATGTTGAACAAATTTAGAAAAGATTTAGAAAGGTTCATTGAGGTTGAGCAAATTACCAAGGGGAGCATTCTTTACCTATTATCTTCTCAAGCCCTTTGGGCAATCGCTATTTATAGATTAGGCTATTGGGTGCACCGAGGATTTAAGATAAAGTTTATATCATTTATTCCAAAAGTAATATGTTTTTTATTTTTTAAGATTATAGAGATATTTACTGGAATCTCTATACCATTCAGTGTGCAGATCGGAGAAGGGTTCTATATTGGACATTTTGGGGGAATTATAATTAATGGTTGCGTTGTTATTGGAAGAAATTGCAGTATAGCGCCGGGTGTGGTAATCGGGACGAAGGGCGCTGGAAGGACAGGGGTGCCTATTATTGGAGATAATGTATTTATTGGTTCAGGGGCAAAGGTGCTTGGTAATATAAAGATCGGAAACAATGTAAAAATCGGTGCAAATGCAGTAGTTATAACTGATGCTCCGGATAATACTGTTTGGGTCGGCGTTCCGGCGAAAATCATTGAGAAGAGAACATGACGCATGAATTGAATAATGTAATGCCTTTCTTTATCTACGCAGGCGCGGTAGCGGCTTTCATTGCTTCATTAACCGGGCGCGTCAAGTACGGCATGTATTTTCTCATTCTGTTTATCCCCTTGCAGAATGTGATAATGAAGCTTTTTACCTTCCCTTTCGGTAAGGATATAAACGACCTTTTGGTTTTAGCGATGTTTATCGGCTGGCTGGTAAGCAAGCTATCGAGCGGGCAAAGGTTATTTACGCCAAGTTCATTCAATATTATCCTTTTTTTGTATTTAATCTTCACTTATTTTAGTTTCTGGCAGGGCACTCTTTTTCTTGGTTTGCCCCTCAATTGCGACTTAACGGTTATCAGGCTGCAAAATTGGAAAAATTATATGATGCTGCCGATACTCTTCCTTATTACCTTAAACAACATAACAGAAAAGAAAACTCTGAAGCGCGCCATTATATTCGTCTGTTTGTCTATGTTTTTGATGGATCGGTCGGTCCTATCCGAAGTGAGATACGCGGGGTCATGGACCTCACGGGCTAAATTCCACGGGACTTTTGAATGGTTAGGGGCAAATGAAGTAGCTGCCTTTTATGCTACTTATACCCTTGTGTTGATAGGTTTGTTTTTGCATGAAAGGGCTTTAAAATGGAGACTGTCACTTGGTACTATTATTTCTCTGAATCTTTATTGCCTTGTGTTTCTATTTTCCCGCGGCGCCTATTTTGCTATACTTGCCGGCTTGTTCCTTATTGGCTTGGCAAAGAACAGGATTCTTCTGGTTGTTATATTGGTTTTAGCTTTATCTTGGCAATTCATTTTGCCTGCCAGGGTAATCGAGAGGCTTACTTTCACCGAACATGAAGGAGAACTTGATGAATCCGCAAGCAAGCGCCTGGACTATTGGCAGGAAAGCATAGAGTATTTCCTACAAAGTCCTTTGATCGGCGTAGGCTATAATGTTAAATCCTACGTTGGCTCGAAAAGAGATACGCATAATCTCTATCTCAGGACATTGATGGAGCAGGGTGTTACGGGTGTAATCTTTTTGATAATGATCATGATTTTGGCTATCCAGAAAGGATTAAAGCTCTTTCGCAGAAGCAAAGACAGAATTTTGAAAGGCTTAGGATTAGGTTTTGCGGCCTGTGGACTTGCTGTGATGGTAGGTAATTTTTTCGGAGATAGGTGGACATATCTGCAGCTTGGAGCATATTATTGGATATTTCTAGGTTTAGTAGAGCGGAGCAATTTCATAACGGCTCAGGAAATTTCTCAAACGAATAAAGCGTTAAAAGAAAGTAAGAAATGAAAATATTGGTTCTGATTGACGTATTGGAAGATATTAAAGGCGGTGCCGAAAGGCAGGTTTTTGAGCTATTAAAATTTTTATCCGAAAGAGGACATGAGCTATATTTAAAAGCCCTGCATCAGAATTTCATTCCAGATGAAGTCAAGAAATTAAATATAGACGCTGAGGGGTTAGGTATTACCCGTATTTATGATTTAAATGGCATCTTGAAAGGATTTAAGTTATTATGTTTTATAAAGAAAAAAAATATTGATACAGTTATTACTTATCACTTCAGTGCGGATATTTGGGGTACTTTTTTTTCTTATTTATCCGGTGTCAAAAATATTTTTTCCAGCAGACGGGATGAGGGATTTTGGCGGAATGGCCTTCACAAAAAGGCTTATAGATTAATAAATGTTTTTGTGGCGAAGATAATCGTTGTTTCAGAAGGTGTAAAGAAAATGGTAGTCAAGGAAGAAGGGGTGCCTGATGATAAGATTGAGGTTCTGTATAATGGAGTTGATGCAGCGAGATTCGGCAATAATGTTAGATCAGAAGCGCTAAAAAAAGAACTTGGGTTTACCGACAGCGATTTAATAATGGTAAGCGTTGGGAATTTTACGCCTGTTAAAGGGCATAAATTTCTGGTCGAGGGGTTTGTCTCCACGTCAAATGATTTCCCAAATGCCTATCTGCTGTTGATCGGCGATGGTCCATTGCGTAGCATGCTTTCGTTTATGGTTAAAGAAAAACGGCTTCAAGACAGGATTATTTTTCTCGGTAAAAGGAATGACGTAGTCGATTTGTTGGATTTATCCGATATATGTATTCTTCCTTCATTAAGCGAAGGATTATCAAATGCGCTACTGGAATATATGGCTGCGGCTAAGCCGATAATTGCCACTAAGGTTGGCGGCAATACAGAAGTTATAACTGATGGTGTAAATGGAATATTGATAGAACCAGGCAACCCGGCGGCCATATCTTGGGCAATCCGTAATCTGCTTAAAAATGATGAGTTGCGGAGGAAAATAGCGGTAAATGCCGAAGAGACTGCCAATACAAAATTTTCACTTCAGGCAATGCTCGCTAAATATGAAAAATTATTATTACATTTGAATAAGCCCAAGGTATTGCACCTGGTTAGTAGTAATGGAATATTCGGTGCGGAGAATGTGATTTTGGGCTTAGCTAAAAGCTGCAATAATATTTCTGTAATCGTTGGCGCACTGAGTAATTTTCATAATCCTCACCTGGAGATGATCGAAGAAGCGGCAAGGCGTAATTTTAAAACTGCATTTTTTGACTGTCTCTGGCAATTTGATTTTCTGGCCATAATAAGAGTAAGGCGGTATTTAAAAAAACATAAGATTGATATCCTCCATACTCATAATTATAAATCGGATTTAATAGGGTTTTGCGCAACGCGCTTTCTTAAAACCAAATGGGTCGCCACCAACCATGTATGGCATGGGACAGACAGCAAGCTTAAGCTTTACGAGGCCTTGGATGCCTTGGTTTTGCGTTTTGCCCATAAGGTTATAGCTGTTTCAGATGAGATAAAGGGCGACTTGATCAATAAGAAGATTGCGTCCGAGTCATTAGAAGTTATTTATAACGGCATAGACCATTCTGAATTTGTCAGAAAGGGGAAAAACGATCTAAAACGGCTGCGGGAAGAATTCAAGATCGGAGAGAATGATGTTGTTATATCGTCCGTGGGACGGTTAAGCCGGGAAAAGGGTCAGGACATTTTAATTAAAAGCTTCCGTATTCTTACTGATAAGGTTAGATCCATAAAATTATTATTTGTTGGTGACGGACCGTTGCGCAGCGAACTGGAATCAATTGCCGACAGGGAGCTGCCAAAAGGAAGTTTTATTTTTGCCGGTATCAGAAAGGACATGCAGGATATATACTCCTTGACCGATATTCTAGTCAGCGCTTCCTATATCGAAGGGCTACCGTTGAATATACTTGAGGGTATGGCGGCAAAAACTGCGATTGTGGCTACAAGAGTTGGTGCTGTGTCTCAGGTTATCAAGGACAGGATGAACGGAATGCTGGTTGATGCCGGTCAGGTGGACGCGTTAGCTGGCAGTCTTTATTCAGTGGTTACCGATGTCTCATTAAGGAATAGGTTGGTTGAACATGCTTATTCTGATTTAATCGAGATATTTAATGTTCAGAAGATGGCTTCAAGATACGAATCAGTATACAGCGGGTTACTCCAATGAAGATACTATTTATTGCTCCTCGTCTGCCCTTGCCGGCAGATACCGGAGCAAAGATAAGGACATATAATCTGCTTAAGACGGTCGCCAGCTGCAACCGGTTGACCTTGCTTTGCTTCTATTTTGAAGATGATCCGGCTTCAGTAAGCTTACTTGAGGGCCTGGGCATTCGGGTCATCGTTGTTCCTGCCAGGGAGAAAAAAGGAGCTCTATCCATATTTAACGGTAAACCTATTTCCATTGCCAAATACTTTTCCTCGTCTTTTAAGGATAAGCTGAAAGCGGTCTTGCAAGAGGAGAAGTATGACCTTGTGCATTGTGACCACCTGCATATGGCTCAGTATGCAAATTGCCTGGGTGGATTGCCGGTAGTGATGGATGAACATAATGTAGAAGCCGTAATTCTGCGCAGATACTCTGTTCTAGAGACTAATCCCGTAAAAAGAATTATACTTAGATCGCAGGCAGAAAAAATGGCAATTATCGAGAAAAGGATCGCAGGAACAGTGAATAGATGCTTTGTCGTTTCTGATAACGACAGAGAGGAATTGCAGAAGCTTGCTGACGGGCAATTAGTCGTAGATGTCATACCTAACGGTGTGGATACGGGTTTCTTTGATCCAGCCAAGTTCGGAGGGATTATTGAAGAAGATGCTTTGGTTTTTACCGGTTCCATGGATTGGTTGCCAAACTCCGACGCCATTACCTATTTTTTCCGGGAGATACTTCCTTTGGTCTGGGCTAAAAAAGAAAGTGTTAAATTGTATGTTGTCGGCAGGAATCCTTCAGCGGATATTATAAGGCTGGGTAAATCTGACAAGCGTATCGTGATTACCGGGAGAGTGGATGATGTGCGGGATTATATGGCAAAGGCAAAGGTATTTGTGGTCCCGCTTAGGGTTGGAGGAGGGACAAGGCTAAAGATACTTGAAGCAATGAGCATAGCTAAGCCCGTGATTTCTACTGCGCTGGGAGCCGAGGGAATAGCGTATTCTGACGGAAGGAATATCGTTATTAGAGATTCTCCTGAAGGTTTTGCTGCTTCGGTCCTACATTTACTTAATAGTAAAGGAGAGCGTGAATCATTAGGCCAATCCGGACGGAGGCTTGTCTGTGAAAAATACGATTGGAAAATTATAGGAAAAAAAATAAACGCCATTTACCATGAGGTGGCTCGTGCGCTTAACTAAAGATAATATAATTTTTGCCCTTATCGGAATAATTATTGGTATTGTTTTTACCGCCTTTTGCGGGGCAATGATCTATATTACCGTAAAGGGCGGCTCAGCCGGTTCTATGCAAAGATTTACCCGGGGTCTGGAAAGACAGGTTCAGCATAAAAAGGCAGCAAAAGGCAATTTTAAGAATTTTTATTTAAGTTTTGAGAAATCCTCCGATCTGGGTGTATTTAAGCCAAGCGGTACGGCACTTGCTGAGATATCGAACGCACACCCAACACACGGTAAGCGTTCCTTGATGCTCAAGATTTCTCCCGGTTCGGATTATCCCGGATTGCAGTGGGAAGAATACGGAAGCGGCGCGCAAAATTGGAGCGGTGTCAAAGATTTTCATTTCGATGTTTTTAACAACAGCGAAGACAGTGTTCAGCTTACGGTAAAATTTAAGAGCGGAAGGGAATATCCCAAGAAGAGTTTCTCCTATTCGGTTACGCTTGAGCCGCTTAAGGAGAATGCCTTTTCGATACCCTTGGAACAAATTTCTCAATATTGCGATGTTACTCAAATGTCATACGTTAAGATGTTCATGAAATCTCCGAAAAATGAAGTGATACTCTATTTTGATAATATTGGAACAAGGTCAGGAGAAAAAAACGATGAAAAAAGTGATAAAGATGACTTGGCCAAGATAGGGGCAATTGTGCTTGCCACTGGATTAAAAAAAGATACGGATATTTTTGTCGCCTCAAGCCTTGATCGGATTTTTCAAGACGGGAAGACGCTTCTTAAGCCAAATTTTACTTCTGACGCAGATATTCTCCTTGCTAGAAATGAGTATGCGTCTTTTCAGGTAGTTGTAACTAACGGTAATAAAGAGCTAAGGGATGTCTGGTTGAAAATTTCTGACTTGGTAAATAAAGATGCCGGTGTCAGTATTAAAAAAAATAACATCTCCTGGCGCATAGTCGGTTATGTCCCTACAAAAAAGCCTTATTATCCGGTAAAAGTTGTTGGGCTGTGGCCGGATCCCTTACTGCCGGCGCAAAAAATAAACATAAGCCCCGGCATTACACAGCCGTTTTGGGTAACGGTTTATGCGCCCTGCGGCACAAAGGCCGGAATATATAAAGGAAAAATTGAGATAATCTCCGGAGATACTAAACTAACGGAGATCCCCATTAATGCCAGGGTAGAGAATTTTACTTTGCCTCTTGAGAGCCATTTGAAGACGGCGTTTGACTTTTACGGGCACATAACTTCCAATCGTTACCCCAGGGCAGATAAAGAAACAGGCCAGGGACATGCCTCAAGGATTGAAGAACTGAATGAGCTCTTTATAATCAATATGCTTAAGCACCGTATGAATCCCATACTTAATATTGATCCTTCATCTCAGCGGGACCTAGGTAGAGTAGAAAAATATATGAGCTACGGATTGACTAACTTTGCCATAGGCAAAAAAGGAGGGACGTTCAATAATAATTGGCCGATTACCGATGAAGGGATCGAGAAGCTTCTTCCTGTTTACCGCGGTTATGGAGAGTATTTAAAAATCAACAAAATGCTTCAATATGCCTATCTTTATACCTGGGATGAAAGTAAATTGCATGATCCTATTGTAGCTAAGGTATGCTCTATGGTCCATCGCGCTTATCCTCAACTTAAGAATATGGTTTGTTATCATGGATTTTGGGATCCGCAAAAATATCCTGATTGGGGCAAGGATATAGATATATGGTGTTTTGGTATAGATAACTTTAACGAAAAGAAAATTAATACTTTAAGAGATTTAGGTATGGAGATGTGGATGTATATCTCAGGCCCGAGCGGATCCGGAGCGCCTAATTTGGCAATCGATTTCGACTCTATCGATTACCGCATCATCCCTTGGTTATGTTGGAAATTCGATTTAAAAGGGTTTTTATATTGGTGTGTAAACTGGTGGCCGTTTGTTAACCCGTTTTATAGCGCAGCAAATACCAAGTGGGAACAGAACGGCAATGGCTTGTTGTTTTACCCCGGAGATAACGGCCCCATTGATTCATTGCGTGCAGAAATCTTCCGCGAAGGTATGCAGGATTATGAGTATTTGTATCTGTTGGCCAAAAAAGTAGAGATTTTGAGATCGCAAGAGGTTCCCGCAGCCAAAGCCGCAGCGCTTAAGGAAGCAGAGAAGATGTTGGAGGTTGATCATTCTATTGCTAGCTCGCTTCGCTCCTTTACCAAAGACGCTAAGGTGCTTTTAGGGCGCAGAGAAAAAATAGGTAAGCTTATTGAAGAATTAACAGAAGACGAGAGTGATAATGTAGTTTCTGAAGTTAAGATTGAAAGTGAACCATCTCAAATTATTTGTTCAAACACAATTAAGAATACGGAAGATAGCGCAGATAAACTTTTAGAAGAATTAAAAAAGGATTCCTGCCAGATGTTAGAGACTTTTTCAAGTCCCATTGAAGCATCTTCCGGAAAACGCTTTGGTCCGGAGGGTAAGTTTTCTTTTGAGCTTTATAGAGGTGGGACGTTTATTATTGACGGTAAATCAAAATTCGCTTGGCAGAAATCCGATAACTATGGCGATGTTTGTTTAATCCGCTCAACTGAAGAGTTACCCAAAACCTATAAAATAACCGTAATTGTAGGAGACATTAACTATGGGCTTGAGAATATCGCTGGTTTAAAAGAAGACACTCGTTATAATGAAGGCCCATTAGGGGAAAATGGAGTGTATTTAATAGCTATAACTGACGAATTACCTATTGGGCATCATACTAATGATTGGTGGCATCAACATCGTAAAGTTGTCATGGATGTAGACAATAACAAATGGGGATGCGGTATGTCCAATCCTATTTTTATGATTTATTTTGACAAAGAGAACAAATTAGTTGCACATAACAGGAATGACCAATGGGAATATAAATGGGATTCCGCTATTAACTATAATCCAAAGTTTTGGTATAAGATTGTATTAGAAAAGAACAAGAATAGTTACAAATTTTTGATTTATGACGCTAGCGGTAAGCTTCTTAATGGAGGGATAGTGCCGCTTAGCCGCGTATGGCATTCGGAGACTCGATACCCCGACTACTTCGTAATTGGAGACCCTCACGAGAATTATTACCAGGGGTCTATGAAAATTAAAGCAATCGCTATTCAGGATACTTCAAGATTTACGAATGAATAGGGCGTTGATGTACCATTCGATAGGCGGCGTTACTAAAGAGATCGGCGCAGGAGCTTACGCAGTTTTAGTCGATAGTTTTAAAAAACAAATGGCGTATGCCTGCCGAGTCAATGTACTTTTAACTTTTGATGACGGATTAGCTGATAATTATTCGAATGCGTTCCCTATTCTAAAAGAATCAGGCTTAAAGTCGTATTTTTTTGTAATGCCGGATAAATTAGGTACAGATGGGTATATGAGCTGGGCTCAAGTTAAGGAATTGGCGGTATCTGGAATGATTATAGGTTCACATGGAATGTCCCATAGGATCTTGACTGGCTTAACAACCGCTGAGCTTGAACATGAGATTAATGGATCTAAAAGTATTCTTGAGGATAAGCTAAGGCAAAAAGTCGAGTATTTCTCTATTCCAAGGGGGTTTGTTACGAAGGCCATCATTGATAGAATAAAAGATGCGGGATACAGGGCAGTCTTTACCTCAAACCCGAATGACAGCGATGGGTTTAGGATCGGCCGGATCGCCGTGCGGCATAATTGGAATATAGAGAAATTTAAATATGTAATTGAGAACGGTCTGCCTCTAAAAGATAGGGTAGTAGATGGCTGTAAAAATACGATTAAAAACCTGTTAGGTTCAAAAGCGTACGATAGATTAAGGAGTAAATTAATCTCATGAAGATTCTTTTTTGGGTTTCTATAGCGTTAATTCTTTATACCTATATAGGCTATCCAATCCTAGTTTATTTATTATCGAATTTTTATAAAAAAAGGACGATTGGTAAGTATATTTACCCAACTGTTTCGCTTATTGTTTCCGCTTACAATGAAGGGAAAAACATCGAAAATAAGCTGAATAGTCTTTTATCCATGGATTACCCCGAAGAGAGGCTTGAAATATTGATTGGTTCTGACGGCTCAACCGATTCTACTGATAGCATTGTAAATAGATTTATCCAGGAAAAACCGAAGTTTATGCTTTATTTTTATCGAAAAGAGAGGAGAGAAGGTAAGCCTAACATGCTTAATCTTCTTGCTTCAAAAGCAAAAAATGATATTTTGATCTTTGGTGATTGCCGGCAGCGCTTAGATGAAAGAGCAGTTAAGGAAATAGTCAAGTATTTTGAGGACCCGAAAGTAGGCTCGGTAAGCGGCGAGCTTTATTACGAAAGCGATGATAAAAATAAAATAGCCGCAGGCTTAGGTATATACTGGAAATATGAGAAATTTATTCGTAAGTCAGAATCGCGTTTAGGTTCAATGTTAGGCGCAACCGGAGCTTTGTATGCCATAAGAAGAGAGTTGTTTCCTGATCTGCCGGCAGATCTGATATTGGATGATGTGTATATCCCGATGAAAATAGTGGATAAGGGGTATCGAGCGATATTTGACAAGCGAGCGAAGGTATACGATAAAGTCTTTAAGGAGTCGAGAGAGGAGTTCTTGCGCAAAACTCGAACCCTGGCGGGCAATTATCAGTTAATTTATTACTTAGGTTATTTATTCAATCCATTTAAGGGTAAAATCTCCTGGCAGTTCTTTTCGCATAAATTCTTAAGATTAATGGTGCCGTTTCTGCTGCTGGCGGTCTTCGTTAGCAATATTTTTATTGTGAAATTGTCTTTATTCTATGGTATATTCATCTTACTGCAGATCACCTTTTATGGCCTGGCTATCCTTGGAGGGACGTTTAATACGGAAAATAAGCTTTTTGACGTTCCACATATGTTCTGTGTGATGAACTTGGCTGCCGTGGTAGGATTATACAGGTTTTTACATAATAAGCAGGAAGTTACCTGGGAGAAGGCTGGCTGATGAAGAAAATCGACTTATATAAGATCGTTACTCTGGGTGCTGTGACGATTATTGCCTATTTTCCTACGATTCTTTGGATGATCGATCGCTGGAATGCCAAGGATACCTATTATAGCCATGGTTTCCTGATACCTTTTATCAGTGGGTTTATTGTGTGGACGAAAAGAAAACAGTTAGCGAGTTTGCGGGTTAGCGGGTTAGCGGGCTGGGGATGGGGATTGTTTGGGGCGGGGATGGGGATCCATATAGTCAGTGCTGTTTTAAGGGTATATTTTACTTCTGCGTTTTCGATGCTGCTTACACTGGCGGGGTTGATCCTTATCTTTTTAGGCAGGCAGTACTTAAAAGCCCTCTGGTTCCCGCTGTCATTCCTTGTTTTTATGATGCCGCTGCCATTAGTAGCCATTGCCAATATCAGCTTTCAACTCAAGATATTTGCCGCTAAGATCGCTACCGGGATAATCAACGGCATGGGGGTGCCGGCAATAAGGGATGGGAGCATTATTCGCACCATGCATGCTTATTTATCAGTTGAAGACCCTTGTTCGGGGATCAGGTCATTGATCGCCCTGATCGCATTAGGCGCGTTAATGGCCTATTTTACGGATATCTCCCGCGTAAAGAAAGCCGTTTTATTCTTATCAGCCGTGCCCATTGCTATCGGCGCCAACGTTTTCAGGATCGTTGCCCTTAGCATGGTATCCGAGATCTACGGTTCTAAATATGCCACCGGTTGGTTCCACGACACGATGGGTATCGCGGTATTTGTTATTGCTTTTGCAGGGTTATCAATGGTCGGCAAGCTCCTGGAGTGATATATGAACAATAGAAGCTTTATTGCAGCAATGCTGTTCCTGGCTATCTCGGGCGTTGTGGCGCTCATCGCTTACCTGCCTGCCAGGGTGGATATTACTTCCCGCACGAAGGTAGCCTCATTTCCGATGAATATCGGTGATTGGAAGGCCGAAGAGATAAAGCTTGATGAGAGCGTATTCCGGATACTGGAAACCCGTAACCTCTTTGTGAGGGATTACAAGAATAAAAGGGGAGAGGTTGTGCAGCTATATGTGGTTTATTCCGAAGACAACCGCAAAGTCAGCCATCCGCCTGAAGTATGCCTTATGGGCAGCGGCGGAAATGTAGCTAACAAGGCCATCGTAGATATGCCCGGTAACATAAAAGGCGTGAAGCTTATAGTCGAATACGGGCCTAATCAGGAGATGATCGTATACTGGTATAAAGCAGGGAAGTTCTTCACCCCTAATTACCTTCGCCAGCAGGCACACGTTGTGATAGATAGGATGCTTGGAAAAAGGACAGCCGGCGCCCTTATCAGGGTCTCGGCAGCAGTCAAAGACGGCGATTATAATAAAGCCCTTGCATTGATCAGGTCTTTTTGCAAGGAGGCAGCCCCGTTGGTCGATAAATACCTTCCTTAGCTCCCTTATCCCTCAATACACCTGTTGATATTGGTAACTGTTTTAGGGATTGCAACTTGTTGCTAATAATAGTCTTACATGATGTGTTGTAAACTCCGATTGCATTGTTGCTAAATAGCTACATTGGCAACCAATTAAAAGAAAACGCTTTCTTTTTTGAAAACATTATCCATGCAGCAGATTCTGTTAACATGTTGTTATGCAAAGGTTTAGAATATTTTTAAAAAAATATACCGATTAAGCTAAGTTGGCATGGGAATTGCTATATATAAATTAGAAGTTGCGATTTTAAGCAAATAATTAAAAGTTTGACAAAGTAAGCCTAGAAATACCTCAAAAGGAGTTCTGCCGCAGCGTGGCTGTAGAACAAAGTATTTTCTAGCAAGAACAATCCCCTAAAACAACATATGAGAAAATTAATCTTAAAAGTAATTTGTGTCGCAGCGTTCCTAAATATTTTGTGTTTTGCCGAGCCGCTGCTCAAAAATAGCTTTATCCTGGCTGTGCCGGCTTCATTGAACAACCCGGGGGTTTCTTATCAGGATTTCCTGCCTACTGATAAATACGTTCCCATAGACCTTTCAAATCTAAATCCGCCTAAGCCTGAACGCTCCCATGCGCCTGAGCCCACAACGTTGTTATTGATGCTGGGAGGCCTGGGAAGCATGGTCGTGCGTTTTGCCCAGAAGAGCTTTGCCAAGTTTAAGAGGCTTCTTGACCTGCTTCTGGCCAGCTTCGGCTTGTTCGTCACGCTGCCGGTTTTGGTTATTTGCGCTGCAATCATAAAACTTACTTCCAAGGGCCCGATAATCTATAAGCAAAAACGCGTAGGCCTCAGCGGCAAGGTCTTTGAGATCTATAAGCTAAGGACCATGTTTGTGGATGCCGAAAGGTTTACCGGAGCGGTATGGGCAAGAGAGAATGACCCGCGCATCACCCCTATCGGCAGGTTCCTGAGAAAGACCCACCTTGATGAGATACCGCAGGTAATTAATGTGGCAAGAGGCGAGATGAGCATTGTCGGGCCGCGCCCCGAAAGGCCGGAGATGGTCAGGGACTTAAAGACCCTTATCATGGATTACGAGAAGCGCCTGATGGTCCAGCCCGGTATTACCGGACTTGCCCAGGTTTCCCATAAGTACGATGAGACAATAGAGGATGTGCGTAAGAAGGTAAAGTACGATTTACTCTATATAAAGAAGATGTGCTGGTTGGTGGAGATGCGCATACTTGCCCAGACCTTTGTCGTGGCCCTGACAGGTAAAGGCGCGCGCTAGTAAGGAGAACGAATGAAAAAGCTCATGCTTTTGGCAGTTATCTCGGCAGTAATTCTGACAGCCGTTCCCGCCTTCGCTATGACTACTTTTACCTTTGAGCCAAAGCCTGTAGATATGCAGGACCTGGATCATAGTTATTATTACGGTTGGTTTATCAACTGGGTGATCCCCGCTAATGAGAAAATAGTCAGCGCCAGGCTTACTATTGATGATATAGATAACTGGGACAACAATTTAAATATACTTTATATCCATCTTTTGGACGATCCATTTAAGACCGGCGGCACAATCATAGGGACAAACACCAAGCCTACTTACTCCAGCACCGCAAAGCGCTGGTACGACGGGCAGGTTGGAGGAGATAACTGGGGGCTTTCGCCGTTTTTGACCTCTTACACCGATACTAACGGCACAGGTTATCCGGAGGATTTTACCTATTTGTTCAATCCTACCCAGCTCGGGCTTCTTGAGAGCTTTGCCGCTAACGATTATTTTGGCCTGGGGTTCGATCCTGATTGCCATTACTGGAACAATGGGATTAAACTTCAAATAACCACAGCAGCTGTGCCTGAACCGGCAAGCCTGTCTTTGATGGGCCTCGGATTGTTCGGGATAATGCTGCGCAGAAGGAAGGCTAAATAAAGATGAAGAGAAGCCTTTTATTAGGATTAGTGCTGGCGATGGTAATCATGCCGGCCTCTGCCTTTGCCTATACTTTTGTTGACCCGGTCAACAATGCCTGGCCCGGAGGCGGGGCTAACCCGGATAATTACGATAGGGTGGGAGCGGCTGTTTTTGAGCTTTACAGTGTTGATATAACCCGTAATGCAGGCAATATTACCTTTGATATCTTCACTAATTATCCTCAGGCAGGAAAGACCGTGGGCAGCTGGAATACCATGCCTGCGGATTTGGGTTTGGATTTTAACGGTGACGGCGTGTTTGAGTACGGCGTGGCCTTCAGGGACCATGATGGGTTTACTGCAGGCTCCCTTTATAGCGTGACCGATTGGTATATTTCCAACGATTTTGCTCCGCCCGGCGGCTACGTTTATCATCAAAATCAGATTGTTTCAATCGAGGCAGGGCAACTTATCAGCGATAATTTCTTAAGCTGGATACTCAATGACCCTTCACTCAATCAGAATAACGGTATTGCCGATTACGATATACGCCTGATATTGGACGAAAGCTATTTGCCTGGCATGCAGCACGGTTTTCAGTTCTTCTATGGCGGCGCTACCTGTGCCAATGATTATATAGGAGGGGCAGTAACGCCTGAGCCGGCGAGCCTGTCGCTTCTGGGGTTAGGGCTATTAGGATTGGCAGCAAAGAGGAGGAGAAGATGAGCAAATGTTTTGCGTTGGCAGCAGCACTGTTAGCGAGCGCGTTTTTATCCTTAGGTAATGCTTACGCCACCATAAGCGTGCCGGATTACGGCCATACCGGATGGCAGCATTATTCTTACACCCTCGGAGATGACGAGCAGCTGATAAGCGGTTCATTTGGTTTCGTAGTAAGCAATTACGGCGACACAGCTGCTGATTCGTGGATGTTTCTAGACAATGTCTGGTTTAATAGCAGCATTGACGCCGCAGATATATTCGAGGGGTTTGAAGGCGATAATAACCAGTATGACAGCGATGGATATGCCCAGGCAGTTACATCCGGGTTTTCCTATCACGGCGATGTTTATAACCCTACCGAAGGTAGTTATATGATGCGCATGGTCAGTAATGACAGTACTAACGTAGATGAATTTGGCGGTACCGATGGCTCGATCGTTTTGTTCCCGAACGTGGTCCTCTATCCGGGGGATTCGGTTTCTTTTGATTGGGCTTTTGCCGCAGGAGACTATGATCCTTATCATGATTTTGCTCTGATCTTTGCCAGGGATGAAGCAGGCACCGTTGTTTACAGCGAGAAGCTGGCTGAGATAAGAGGTGACGTACAGAATGCCGTGCCCGAGCCTGCAACTATGTCGCTTCTGGGCTTAGGGTTACTTGGGTTAGCAGGATTAAAAAGGCGTAAACAGTAACAGAAAGGAGAGCATGGATGCGTAAGCTGGTTTTAGTATTAGCAATATTGGCGTTTTCTGTTTCAGCTGTTTATGCGGATGCCTTGTTGATCGAGGACATCCTTCCTTGGGGGTATAATTCTAACTCCGAAACCTTAGGTGATATAGGGATATCTTTTACCAAGATTGCATCAAGCCAGATAGCTGCCACAACCCTTAGCGATTACCAGTTCGTAGTCTATGCTTCTGATCAGCCGCAGTCCTACTATGATAATGTGGCGACCAACTTTGGCCTGATCAATAGCTACGTTCAGAACGGCGGTATCTTGGTAGCCCACTCTTGCCTTTGGGGCTGGGAAGATGCAAATCCGGGATGGGAGTCTCCGAATTACCTGCCGGGAGGCGTAAATAGGGTTGCGGAGTATACTCAGGCTGTTAACGTCACCGATCCATTAAGCCCGATAGTTGACGGTCCGTATGGAGAGCTTACCGAAGCGCAGTTCCAGGCATGGAACTACACTTCGCACGGATATTTTACTGATCTGCTTGCGGGAACCGAAACAATCTTGGACCAGGGCACCGATAAACCTATTTATATAATCTATCCTTTTGGCGATGGAGAGGTCAGGGCTACCATGATGACCGTTGAATGGGGATCTGGCGATAACTCCAATACTCGCTATATATTCAGGCAGAATGAGTTTTTCGCGGCACAGCAGGAAGCCGATCAGCGCGTTGTTCCCGAACCGGCAACCATGTCGCTTCTGGGCTTAGGCCTTTTGGGTTTATTAGGAAGAAAGAGGTTTATTAAATAATAAAGAGAAGGGGGGTGAAACAAGAATGAAGAAGTTATTACTAGCAGTTGTGTTGTTAGCGGTAGCCGTATCTCCGGCATTCGCCTTTGATTTGGGCGGGTACACCGGTCCTATACAGCTAAAGATGTCAGGCTACACTATGTCATCCGGCTATCTCGGCGGTGAGACATGGGGTATCGCTTCAATAACCAGTATTGAGACTCTAGGTGGATCCTCGCAGTTGTGGTCGCCATTGGCAAGCGGTGAGCGTATGTACGCTATGATCTATGGCCTAACTGATACTGCTTATGCTCCTGGTGGCAGCATGGGTTTCTATGTTTATCAGTCCGGCGGTAGCTTTGATATTTACTACGTTCCGGCTGGTAGCCATACCGGTGAGTATAACACTGGTCAAGGCGCTGGTGGAAGATATGCTGCTAACGGTTATTATACCGTTACGGATATCGTGGGTAGCTCGCTGTGGCTGTCCGGTAATTTCGTCCCTGGTTTTGTTCCGGGAGACAATACTACCACAGTATTACAGGATGTTACTTCTACCACTGCTCCGGCAACCGGTAAGGGTAATGGCTATGGAGATATCACGGGAGGATGGTATGCCCCATATCTCGATGGCGGTGATATTAACGGGTCGGGTAACGACCTGTTTATGTCATTTGGCGTTCAGCCTCCGTTGAACAGCCCCGTTACGCCTGAGAATGAATCACAGCTATGGTCGCAGAGCTTCAATGACCCGACCATCGCCAACGTAATACCTGAACCAGCTACTATGAGCCTTTTAGGCTTAGGGTTAGCCGGTTTAGCATTAAGAAGGAGAAGAGCTGCTTAGTCTTATAGCAATATAAGATTAAGCGCCCTTTTCTTTTGTGGAAAAGAGCTCTTAACCAAAAAGAAAAAGGCGCTCGGTCTTTACAAAAAAAGAGCGGGCGCCTTTTCTTAAACTATTTTTGCTACTAGGGGGGATTAAGCAACCCAGGGTATGAAGGCTCCTTGTTTCTTACTACTCGCAGCAATCCTGTCTTTTTCTATTCTATTTAGTTTTTCTCCCGCTAAAGCCACTACCATAAACTTCGATGTCTTCCCCAACGGAGACCCGGTCCCCGCATGGGATTACATTACCGACCAATACGCTGCCTACGGGGTTTTATTTTCCGGTTACGAGATTTGGGGCGAATTCCCAAGTACGCCAAGTACTTTAGATTGGATCAGTTATTATCCGGATCCTGAGTTTAGCTCTTCGCCGAACTGCCTGGTTAACCGGCACGCTATAGGCTTTAGCGAATACGTAAACGACATATGCATGGATTTTATCGCCCCTTACAGCGGAGAAGTAACCGCGTCTATCTTTTGGGCATGGGACCAGGTGATAACTGTTTTTGCCCTTGCCGATGATCACCAGACGGTGCTGGACAGTGTTTTGGTGACCAACCCCGGGACTTACCCTAATTGGGGCAAGGATGTTGTGACGCTCAGCGGTAATGACATTTCCCGGATCAGGTTTTCCGTTACCGGATACGTCACTTATTCCAGCAGTTACGCTGTAGATGACATAGTATTCGGAGAAACAACAGGCGTTGTCCCCGAACCCGCGAGCCTTTCGCTTTTGGGGCTGGGATTGCTTGGATTAGCAACAAAAAGGAGGAGGCGGAATGGTTAAGAAGTTGTTTTTTGTCATGAGCGTTATGGTATTTACCGTATTTATAAGCTCCGCATGTTGGGCGGCGCTTATCTATGATACCGGTCCTGGATCGGATTCCAGCTATGGCTGGAGCCTTAATTCCGGGCAATGGCTCGGCAAGAGGGTAAATTTCAGCCAGGATTATAATATAGATAAGATAGAGGGCTGGATGAATGTTTATTCAAACGGAGCGGGAGAGTATAGGACTACTATTTACACTGATTCAGATCTTGATTTGCTTCCGGATACGCTTTTATACAGCTATACCGAAACATTAACAAGCCTTCAGCCGGCGGCCTGGAGGAGTTTTGATGTGGATTTTCAATTAAGCAAGGATACGGATTACTGGGTTTTCTTTGAGACTGACAGTGCAAGCGGTGGAGCAATGCCTGGAAGCGCGACTCCTCCGGATTCGCTGCAGTATTACGGCCGGCAACCAGGTATTGGATTTTATGTTGCTGAGAATTATGATTTTGGCCTTAGGCTGTATAGCGAAGCAGGAGTTGTCCCCGAGCCGTCAAGCCTTTCGCTTTTGGGATTGGGTTTATTCGGATTAATGAAAAGGAGGAGAAAGTGAAAGTAAAAGTAGTTCTTTTGGCATTTTTATTGGTCGGTATGTGCTGCGGCCAGGTTTTTGCGGATACGCAGGTAATGAATGGCCCGTCACTGCCTTTCCCTATTGGCAACTGGGATGATGCGGGGATGCAGCTGACCGCTTTAATGGATGTTACCCTGGATAGCTTCGTTTTTTATAATCAGGGCAGCGCGGATACTATTTGGTTAATGGATGACAGCTTTTCGATTCTGGAAACCCTTTCTTCTCCCGCAGGAAATACTTCATATTTTGCGGATGTGTCCTGGGGCCTTGATGCCGGTCAGACATACTATCTTCTTAGCGATCAACCTTCCAACGGAATGTGGGCACCCGTTGGCGATGGGTATTTCCCCGTAAGCAATGACCATATTCAGATGGATGGTGTCAGGCGAGGAGAGAATCTTTATACATTGTGGTGGTTTAATTACGGCAGTATCACCACTACTACTGATAATAGCGTAGTCCCCGAGCCCGCAAGCATCTCGCTTTTAGGCCTCGGCCTGGCCGGGTTGTTCGGCTTTAAGCTGCGCAAGAGGGTTATGTAAGGGATAGGAGTTGAGCGCGCGAGGGTAAAACCTCGTGATAAATGGGGACGGTTCTCTAAAGAGAACCGTCCCCATTTCCTTTAGATGCCCTCTTTAGAGAGCCGTCCCCATTTTGCTTAAATATGTTTGAACTTGCGTTCGTAGTCAAGGACCATCCCGTGCGGGAAGTCTCGGTATGAATAGAGAATGAGAGGAAGGGATGTGCGGGTGTATTTGAAGCAGCATCTCTCGAAGCGGTGCCTCAGTTCTTCACTGACAAAGATCCCGTCTTTTAGCTGAACTTCCAGCCTGCCACCGTCCGCGGGGTTAAGAAAGAAGTATCCGGTGGTCCTGGCTGCTGCCTCAAAATCTTCATAAAGGCCTTGTTTAATCTCCTCCGGGTAAACCGGGGTATGCCCACTAGCCATTAAAAAACGGTCTTTTCTGCCTCCTACGGCCACGCAGGGCAGCTTAATATCGGGTGTGATATCCTGGAGGCCGTGTTTGGCTAAAATGCCCTTCATTTGGTTGTAGCTGAATATCCAGCCGCGGTCCTTGGAGTTATAACGCATAAGCGGCACAAGCATATGGGGGCTAAGCATAGAGAAGACCAGTTCTTTATCGTTTGAGTCTTCGGGAAGGGCTTCCAGAATGATGCGATGAGGATAGTAATGGAAGATAATCGGTGCGACCACGCAGTCATCCCCGAACAACTCTCTCCTAAGTGCTTGATTTTGCTGGACATTTCGCCGTATCTGGATAGTGAACTTTGATTCATGGAAAAGGTTGAGATCAAGCTCCGCCACACCCATAGTGGTGCCGATCATGCGCTCGCCAGGATTATCCAGGTCAATCTCAATAAGATGCGCCAGGTATGAGCGGAAAGACTCTGAGAACCAGTCTTCGCCGGAAATAAAGTTTATGTTAAGCTTGTTCCAGTCTATGAGCTTCTTCTCATTGGCGTCTTCAGCCAGCTTCTTAAGATAGTTGGGGTCGGCAACAACTACGGTTTGGTCAAACTTAGGGGAGAATTTCTTGATAATGGCCAGGGCCATGTCTTCGCGCACGCTGTTCTCTGAAAGCATAAGAGAGGTGGAGACCTTTACGCCCATTGGCAGGCAGTTGACGATAAAGGTCTTTTTTCTGCTTATGTCAAAGACGTATTCAAGGGCGGTATCGATGGATTTGGCGATATTGCGCTGGTTGTAAACCGTGTTTATGCCGTAAGAGAAGCATCCGGAAAAACCGGAGCTGGTCATGGCCAGCTTCATATTCTTTATGGTGCCGCCTACGCAGAGCTCTTCGATATCTTCAAACCTGCCGAAGACCGATTGTTTATCCAGCACAGGAACTGTTTTCTTGAAGCTTTTCTCGTCGGTGACTTGTCTGTGATCGATATTATTTTCGCTTAATATCTTCTTGTAGGCAGGCATTTTGGTGGCTGCGCGGCGGAAGGCAGGGATGAGGGCGCGCGTGCCCATCTGCTCGATGGCCTCAGGAGAGGAGTTTTTAAGCAGCTGGATGATCTTGCGGCGCTTGTACTGTTCGATCAGCTTTGAAAGTCCGTTCATGTTAATTTTCGGAAACGGTCCTGCCTTGGGATATTTTCTCGCCGCAGCACGCGGCTCAAAAACATCCCAAGTCACCCGTTTAATGAATGCTTCGACCGCTCATATTAGAAATAAAACTTTAATTGGGCGTAGTACAGGTTGTTGTAGCCGCCAAATTCGCTCTGAGTATCGCTGCCCGAGAAAAGCTGGGCGCCGCATGTAAAATCGAGGTTACTCAAGACATTATAGCGTATTTCAGGATTATAGAAAAAGCTTTTTTTCTGGCAGTCGTAAAAGAGATAGCCGCATAGTTTGGTGATACCCGACAGGGCGTACTCCAGGCCTGCCGAGAGTATATGCTTAAAAAGCGTAAGCCTCTGGCGCGAGTACTCGTATGAGCCTGAAAACTGTGCGGCATCAGCCGCCCTGCCGCCGTTAAAGAAGTATTCGAATACCCCGTAGAGCTTGGGATTGAAGTTGTAGTCCGAGCCGATCGCAGCCCGGATAAACTCCCTGCGGTCATCCGGCCTATGGAAGCTTACCTCGCCGCGCAGACCGGCATCTTTAATATAGCCGTCAAAAGAAGCGCCTGCCATAAGCTCTTTTTTATAATAAGATACATTTATACCGAGGTCGTAATCTTTGATTTTCTGCCCTGCCTTAAGCGCTATGCCTGAACGCTCATCGTTTTTATGCGGTATATAGATAAGCTGTATGGCGCTAAATCCCGTTGGAAAATACTCCAAGTTAACGGCATCCACGCCAATCCGCTCATCACGCTCGATATCAAGAGGTGAGACGGCGTTAAAGATATCCAGAGGGCCATAGAACTTCATTCTTGACCAGTCAATGGCCAGTTTTCCGGCAGTGCAGTGCAGGGATTTCGAGGCGTACTTAAGGTAGGCGCGGTATAAACCGGTCTTCCAGTAGAAGTGGCTGCGGTCAGCCATTACCTTGTCCGCGTCCCAGAAGTTCAAAGTTTTCTGGTTTTTTTGGCGTACCGGTCCAAAATCAGCTGTCCGTGAGAAGTCGCTTAGTATAAACTCGTTGTCATAAGCGATAAGAGCGGAAAGTTCGTCCGTAAGCTGCGGCTCGATCTGCAGCCTTAGGCGCTGGGTAACGGCATAGAGAGTCTGGTTGTCGCAGGCAGCTTTGGAGCTGGTAAAGAGGTTCTTGTAGGAGCCGGAGAAGTTGAGTTTGTCTTCGGCAGACGCTGCGGGCAGGGCAAGCGGTAAAAATACTGCAACCAGAAGCAAAGAGAGGAAGCTATTGCCAATGACGGGACAGCCTCTACGCAATTTTCCCATCCTTAAGTAAAACGAGCCGCTCGGCCTTATCCATCACCATCTTGTCGTGGGTGGAGAAGATGAAGGTGGTCTTCATCTGGCGGTTAAGTTCTCTCATCAAATCAATGAGGCCCGCAGCGGTCACGGAATCCAGGTTTGCCGTAGGCTCATCAGCCAGGATAATGCGGGGAGAGGAGGCGAGGGCGCGGGCTACCGCTACTCTTTGCTGTTGTCCGCCGCTTAGCTTTCCGGGGTATTTTGAGGCCTGGTCTTTGAGGCCGACCTTTTCCAGCATCTCAATGGCTTTTTTTGCGCGTAAATCGGCTCCGGCCCCCTGAAGCAGCATCACGTACTCCACATTCTCAAGCGCAGTTAGTTGATAGAAAAGGTTGTATGATTGAAAGACAAATCCGATCTTGTTAAGGCGGAATCCCGACAGGCGGGGCGCAGAAAGGTCGGATACGACGTCGCCTTCGATAGAGATGAACCCGGAGTCAGGCCTGTCCAGGCAGCCGATCATGTTAAGCAGAGTGGTTTTGCCTGAGCCGGAAGGCCCGGCTATAGCCAGGAATGAAGCTTCCTCAATGGCCAGGTCAATGCCGCGCAGGGCCTGCGTAGAAGGCGAGCCTTTTTGTTGGTAAGTCTTCGTAAGCTCTTTAATTTCGATCAATGCCATTATATTTTATAAATCGCTTCAGTCGGCTTCAAATTCGCCGCTTTCCATGCCGGCAAAATCGCTATCAGTATGCTGGCAGCTAGTACCACTAACGCATATTCGGTCATTGCCGAAGGGTCTAGCCGGGTATAGATCACCGAGCCGGTGTAATAATTGTTAAGCGCCGTCGAGAATTTGGATAAATCTACGCCTTTTGCCCCGAAGTAACCGGAGAGCGCAACGCTTGCGATGGCTCCGATAAAAAGCCCTAATAGGCCAAGGATGCAGGACTCCATTATTACCAAAAGCATTATCTGGAGTCTTTTTGTCCCCAGCGCAAGCATTATCCCGAATTCGCGTATGCGCTCCAATATCCCCATCATCAGGGTATTGAGTATCCCGGCCGCCACTACCAGCAATACCACGAATAGGATCATATTTATAAAGGCTACGTCAAACTCCACCCACTGCATAATGATGGGGGAGATCTCATCCCAGCTTAATATCTCAAGCCTTGGGTCATTCAGGCCCTTTTTGATGAGTTGCGCGTAGAAGACGGCTTTTTCTACGTCTTTGGTGCGCACGGCGATCTCCGAGGCCGCTGCGTCCATGACCAGCATCTCCTGTGCGGCTTTTAAAGTGATTATCGCCAGGTTTTTATCCAATTCTTCGGCGCCTGTATCAAGCAGCCCCGAGATGCGATACACCCCGCTGCAAAGGCTGCCGTCAGCGCCCTGGGCCATGATGACGATCTTGTCGAAGAGGCCGGCTTTAAGCGACTGCGCCAGCTTTTTTCCTATGACCATCTGGTCGTCGGAATCAAGGAATTTTCCTTCGCGCACGCGTTTGTGCAGCTTGCTTACTCGCTCTTCGCTTAAAGGCTCCACCCCTAAAAGCAGCACGCCCGATGAATTCTGCGCGCTGCTGACAAGCACGAACTCTTTTATGCGCTTTGACGAGGCGCTTACGCCTTCCATGCCTTTTAGTCTTTGTTGAATGGCCGCGGGGTTTTGTATGCTTTTGGCCAGGGACATATCATCCTGAAAACCTTTTGCGTGTATCTGGATATGCCCGGAGAGAAGGTCGGTGTAGTTTTCGATCATCTGGTAATGCGAGCCGTCGACAAAGGCGCGGATGAATACCAGGCTGGCAAAGCCGATGGCAATGGCCGCTATCGTAAGGAGGCTGCGGAATTTGTTGCGTAGAATGTTGCGCAGCGCTATTTTTAGAAAGATTAGCATTTCTATTTTTGGGGACGGTTCCGGGGACAGGTCCCGGAACCGTCCCCAAATCCGGCTACTTTTTCAGGTTCTGCAGGCTGAATACGTTTTCATCAATCGGTTGATTATAGATTATATTTAGGACTTTTATTACAGTAATATTACCGGGTTTGACGTTTGAGCGCATGGCCCAGAGCGTCGGGATCTTACGGTCGGACATTTTCTTTATTTGGGAATAATCCAGGGTTTTGATGAGCTTGCCGTGCTCGTCGTAAAACTCTTCTTTAAGGGGAGTATTATCGTCTTTCTTTACCCAGTAGTAGAGCTTTCCCCAGGTGACCGCGGCATCAGGCTTTGGGATAAGCCGGATTTTGTATGCCGGTACACCGCCGACTTCATCATCGGCTTCAATGGAATGCTCGTAATCGTTAACGATGCTGCTTTCTTTGACCAGGTCGTCGTTAGAGAAGTCGCTGCCCATCCACGGCTCCAGCATCATCGAGGGGGGGACTTTTATCGTCCTTTCAACCTTGGGCAGGTAGTTCCACATATTATTGTCGACGCGAAGAGTTGTAATGCCGGCTTCTTTTGCCGGCGAGAGGATTTTGATGAATGTTTTATTCTTGTCTTTGGATATAGCGTTAAGTTTTAACGTTCGGCTCCAGGCAGGGGTGGTTACTTTCATCTCGTATGTGCCTGAAGATGTGTCGCCGCGCAAAAGGTCATCTGCGCGCCTGATCATCTCCTTGGCGTTGAGCTGACCGGCTTGAGAGGAGAGAGGAAGAAGCAGGAGGAAGATAATTATAAATTTTGCTATCCTCATGACAGACAATATTATAAGTAGTTAACCGGAAGCAGTCAACAACAAAACTGCGTAAACCACAGGGACGCTTCTCAAGACAATCTAAAAGTGTCCCTCTCGAATACTCGAAAGGGGACAGTTCTAAATTGTTTTGAGAACCGTCCCTCTATAATATTTGACTCGATACGGTCGGTGTGTTAAACTGAGGGCATTCGGAGAACGCATGCATAAAGAACTCATTGGGAATACGGAGTTTAGCTTCAGCAAGGCTGATTCGCCCGAGCTCTTAAGCGAGATATTCAAGCTGCGCTATAAGGTCTACTGCGAAGAGTGCCGGTTCCTCAAGCCCGAAGATTATCCGTTGAGGATCGAGCAGGACCAGTATGACGCGCATTCGCTTCAGTTCGCCATTGAGGACGCCAAGGGCCTGGTCGGGACCGCCCGGCTTATCCTTAACTCCAACCTCGGTTTTCCCTTAGAGGAGCATTACCGCGGCAGGCTCAATATCGACACTGCTAAGCTGCCGCGTAACCGCCTGGCTGAAGTATCGCGGTTGGTAATAAGCAAAGAGTACCGAAAGAGGGCCGCAGACGGTCTTTACTACTCGCCGGATTTCCAGGAGAAGCCTCCTCTCCCTCAGGCTCAGGGGCCTGCTCAACGTATGCGGCCAATGGCCTTCGGTTTGTACCGCGAGATGTACCAGGATTGCAAGCGCCTGGGGATCAACTATTGGTTTGCCTGCATGGAGGAGTCGCTCTGGAAGCTTTTGTGTTTTCACGGATTTACTTTTCATCCCATCGGAGACGAGATAGATTATTACGGCCCGGTCAAGCCCTACCTGGCAAAGCTTAACGAGATAGAAAACAGCGTCAGCAGGAAATTCCCGGATTTCTTCCAGAAGTATTTTCTCGAAGGGCTGGAGAGCGAGTTCTGGCCTAAGCATGAGGTGGAGCTGGCTGCCTCTGACCTTATACCGGGGGTCTTCAATGCATTTGCCGGCGTCGCTAAGCTCAATCCAGAAAAGGCGGCAGCCGCATATAAGAGGGAGGAGGTATTTGAAGAGTTTACATTTTCAGACCTCTATCTGAGCAGCCTTAAGTTTGGTAACTACTTACATAGTATAGGGATAAGGCCCAGAGATAGAGTGGTGATCTATCTTGAAAACTCGCCGCAGTGGCTCCAGGCCTTTCTTGCCCTGCAGTATAATCAGTGCGCGGTTGTGCCCATAGACCCGGCGCTTACGCAAGAAGAGCTTTACCAGCGGCTAAGGCTTTGCTATCCGAGGCTGGTGATCTGTCAGGAAAAAAACCTGTCTAACCTCTTGGAACTGGCTTCACAGGGCCAGAAGGTCGCGGAAAACCTGGTTATTGATTCTTTCCAGGCGCAGGCGCAGATCCAAAAAATGTTAGCTCAGGACATCCTCGGATTAAGCTATCCGGACGCAGATGACACGGCGCTGCTTTTTTATACCTCGGGGACTACCGCTACCTCTCAGACCATCCCTAAGCTGGTGATGCTTTCTCAGCAAAACATCATCTCCAACTTTAATTCAATAGTAAATACCGGCTTATGCCGTGCTGACGACGTCTTTATTTCGATGCTCCCGTTTTATCACCCCTATCCTTTTATGGTAAACTGCGTCCTCCCCTTGCTTGCGGGAGCAAAAGTAAGCTTTCCATCGTCCATGAACCTTGATAGTATTATCGAGTGTATCGCCGCAACCAGGGTGACCATCTTTACCGCCGTGCCGCAGATATTCGCTCTTCTGCACCGGCAGGTAAAGGACAGGCTTAGCAGGATGGTTTTTATCAGCAGGGGGTTCATTAAGCTGGCTGAAGAGGTTTGTTGGCTGGTTAGAAGCCTGTTTGGATTAAATCCCGCCAAACGTATCTTCGCCAAGATCCATCGTATCTTCGGCAGCAGCCTGAGATTCATGGTCAGCGGCGGGGCGAGCCTTGAGAGTTATATCGTAAAGGACTTCTATAAATGGGGTTTTACGCTCCTTGAGGGTTACGGCCTTACGGAAGCCTCTCCGGTAGTTTCCTGGAATACTCCGCAGTCCTGTAAGATAGGCTCTGTTGGAAAGCCTATCCCGCATGTGGATGTGGTTATCCTTAATCCTGATAAAAAAGGCGTAGGGGAAATTGCGGTCAAAGGCCTGAATATCATGGCCGGCTACTTCCAGTCTCCGGTAGACTCAAGCAAAGTCGTGCAGAACGGCTGGCTCCTCACCGGAGATGCCGGTTGCATCGACAGGGACGGGTTTCTCTTTGTGCTGGGCAGGAGGGATGAAACGATCGTGCTGGATTCCGGCAAGAAAGTAAGCCCCGAAGAGATCGAAAAACACTACCAGACAAGCCGGCTTATCAAGGAGGCTTGCGTATTCTTGTCGCTTAAGAAAGGCATCTTTGAGACCAGCAAGCAGCTGGCAGCGGTGATCGTCCCTTCGGAGAACGCAAGAAGCGACGTAGCCATTAAGAAGGAGCTGGAGGCGCTTTCACAGGGGCTAAGCGAGCATAAGCGTGTCCACGGGTTTCTTTTAAGCAACTCATCTCTGCCGCGCACTGCTCTCGGGAAGCTCAAAAGAAAGCTGGTTGCAGAGAGGTTTGCCAGAGAGTGCAAATCACCTTCGTATCCGGCCAAGCAGCAGGGTAAGGCCGGGTTAGAGCCAGAAGAGGAGGCCGGGGACGCTGCCTCGAGAACGGTGATCGAGTATTTGTCAATGCGTCTGGGCAGGGCTGTCAGGCTTGACGATAACCTGGAGTTGGACCTTGGGCTTGATTCGCTTGGCAAGCTTGAGCTTCTATTTGAGATCCAGAAGCTGCTTAAGATATCCGTCCCCGAAAGCGCCACTACCAATATATTCTATTCCCGCACAGTCAGGGAGCTCCTTTTCAAGATAAAGCCTTTTGCCAGCGGCTAAGGCCTCATCCCGGCCGCCCTTATTTGCCTTAACCGTAATAAAATTAAGGGTTTTGCGTCTTGACAAAGGCCGCTCCAAGTGTTATACTTGAAAATCCTAGCCAAAGTTTCATTAATCCCTAAAAATATGATAAAACCTAAACTATTCGGTTTAAAGTATTTGAATCAAGCCTTCAGCTTGGCCACTGCCAGTATAAGAAAGTACCCGGTTCTTCTTCTGCCGTTCGTGGCGTTCAGCGTGTTGGAGCTGCTGGCATTATTAATCATCTATATCTCTCCCCGCCAGCCTTTTGTAGTCCTGCTTGGGCCGCCCATACGCTCGATCTGGGGAGAGACATTCCTGCATTTTCCCAATAATTTCCTTCTTACCCACAAGCTCATGTCCCTGGCCCGCATGTTCATGGCGGTCGTCTTCGGCTCGCTTCTTACCGGCACGACCGTTTATATGGTCGCCGATGCTTACCATAACAAAGCCCCGAAGCTTAAAGACGCCTTCGGCAAAGCCCTTAAGAAATATATTTACCTTTTTATCGTTACCTTCATCGTTACCGCAACCTTTTATTTTTCAGCCAAATTCTTGCTGGGGACCATCGCCCGTTATTTCGCGGTGGGGCACGTGCGCCTTATCTGGCTGGGCGCCCAGTGGTGGCTGGGGCCGATGCTGCCGGTGCTTAATTTCCTGCTTGCCCTCGGTATTCAGTCAGTGCTGATCTACATGATCCCGCTTATCGTTTATGAAAATAACGGGATCATAAAAGCCGCCTACAGGACCTTCGTTGTCTTTTACCGGCTGTTTTTCCCGACAGTGGTGATCATCTTTTCATTGATGCTTTGTTACGTTCCCATAACAATACTCAAACACAGTACGCCTTTTCTGATAAACAGGGTGTTCCCCGAGTTTGTCCTGGTAGTCGTGTTTTTGGGAATATTAGTCGGAAATTTCATAGTAGATGCCCTGATAACCATTACGACGGCAACGCTGTATTTGTATTACCGCGACCATCCGCTAAAAAAATGAGAAGACACATACTTTTATTCACGCTTATCGGTTTCAGCTTCCTGTTGGCAGGGTGCATGAATGACCAGTATTCCATAGAAAGGAAGTACTGGTATACCAAGAAGGCAGCGGGCAGGATATTCATGAACCCGGAAGCCACCCCGCCCATGGAGCTGTCGCGCACAGTGGCGAGGCTTTCGGCTTTTTCCAAGAAGTTTTCCAAGACCCGCCTGGCGCTGGATGCGGATTTTACCATCGCCGACCTTTATGTGGTGAAGAAGGATTACCAGAAAGCCAGGAATTATTTGCAGTCCATGACCGGAAAGTATAAGAGCTCGCCGGTCATCTGCGCCGAGGCCGTTTTCCTTTTGGGCAGGACCTACGAGATAGACGACCAGTGGCAACGCGCCCTTCAGCAGTACAAGAACATCATGAGGGATTATCCCGCTACCCCCCGGGGTCTCACCGTGCCTTTCTATATAGCCGCCTACTACAAATCCAAGTACCAGCCGGATAAGATGATGAGCGCTTATCAGGACGCGGTGCTGTATTTTAAGGAGCTGTCTCAGAAATACCCCAATACGCCGTTGTCCTTCAGGACGGATATGTCTACGGCGCAGGCTTATATGGCTCTAAAAGACTATAAGTCGGCGGCAGATGCCCTTGAGAAGGTGTTGGATGATTACAAAGGCAAGCTGCGCCTGGATTCGGTGCTTATGAGCCTGGCCACTATTTACAAGAGGGACCTTAAGGAGACGGAAAAAGCAAAGGACTGCCTTAAGCGGATCATCAGCGACTATCCCAAAGGAAAGCTGGCCAAGCTTTCTCAGGTGATACTAAAGGAATTGGATAAGCCTAAGTCCGCTGACAAACCCCAATCCACCCAGAAAGGCAAGAATTGAAGGAACCAGCCGTTAATACCCCGGAGCTTGAGAACTTCATAAAGCTTACCCTTAACAACGCCTTAAGGGACATGATGAGCGCCCTTAACGCCGAGTGCGGCTCGCTCTTTATCTTTGATAACCAAAAGCAGGAGTTGGTGCTGGAGGCTTTCCACAATACCAATAACCTCTCTATTAAGGGCCTGAAGAAGAGGATAGGGGAGGGGGTAGCGGGAAAAGTCGCTACATCAGCCAGCCCCGTTCTCGTAAGGAACCTCGATGAAGACAGGCGCTTCTCCAAGAACGGCTTCAGCCATTACCGCTCCAAATCATTTATATCCATTCCCGTATTCTCCGTCAAGGGCTTGCTTGGCCTGATAAACCTGGCGGACAAGTCTAGCGATGAGGCCTTTAACGAGAAGGACCTGAGGTTGGCGGTGACCGTTGTCAAGTATGCGGCCCTGAGTATTGACGTGCTTCAGGATTACGTGGAGATCCGTAAGCAAAAAGAGACCATGGAAAAGTTCGCTTCGGTGGGCAAGCTGGCCGCCGGCATCGTCCATGAGATAAATAACCCCCTTGACGGTATAATCCGTTATAACAACATGATCCTCAGGCAGCTCGACGACAATCCGGTGGTAAGGGAGTATCTGTTGGAGGTAAAGGGCGGGCTGGCCAGGATCGCCAATATTACCAAATCCCTGCTTGAGTTCTCGCGGCTTCTTAATTCCAAAGCCACCCATGTAAGAAAGTACATTGACCTGCATCAGGTGATCGACGATGCGTTTACCTGCGTAGCCAGAAAGCTTACTTCCCAGATAGTCGTCAATAAGGAGCTCCAGCCCGGGATCCCCAGGCTGCTTGATCTGGGTATAAGCCACGTAGTCACCAATATCCTCAGCAACGCCATTGATGCCATGCCTAACGGAGGGACCCTGAGCATCTCTACCAGCATGGACGACATGTTTGTGCGGGTCCACTTTTCGGACACCGGCACCGGCATCCCTGAAGATATCAGAGAAAAGATATTTGAGCCGTTTTTTACCACCAAGAGCATAGATAAGGGGACAGGTTTGGGTTTGGCTATCAGCAAAGAGATAGTCCATAAGTACGGTGGCCAGATCTCCATAGACAGCACACCCGGTAAAGGCAGCGCCTTCACTATACTCATTCCCGCCAGTTATTCGGAAAATGCATGAGGTAAGCCCTAACGGCATGCGTCATATCCTGGTAGTAGACGATGAGCCTTTGGTCAGGGGATCTTTGTCGGAACTTCTGACCCTCTCCGGTTATAACGTAACAGCCGCTCCCAACGGCAGCGAAGCCCTCCGTATCCTCAAAGATTACAGCGTGGACCTTATCATCAGCGACCTCAAGATGCCGGACATCGACGGCCTGCAGCTTTTGCGCAAGGTCAAAAAGATGAATGCCGATATCCCGGTCATCCTTATGACCGGTTACGGCAGCATCGATAACGCCGTTGAGGCGATGAAAGAGGGCGCCTATGATTATGTGACCAAACCTATCGTAGACAGCGAGATAAAGATCGTTATCGACCGCCTGCTTAACCACAAGGAGCTCGAAGAAGAGAATAGGAGCCTTAAAGAGCAGCTTACCGGTTCGCAGCGTGCAATCTTCTGTAATCTCGTCGGCAAGAACGAGAAGATGCTTAAGATTTATAATCTGATCGAGGCGGTATCGGGCACGCGGGCGACGGTCCTGATCCATGGTGAAAGCGGCACCGGTAAGCGCCTTATAGCCCATGCCATTCACAACTGCAACCCCGAGGAGAGGGTGAAGCCTTTTGTGGAGGTCAGCTGCGGCGCTTTGACCGAGACCTTGCTGGAGAGCGAGCTCTTTGGCCACGTAAAAGGCGCTTTCACCGGGGCTATCCGCGATAACGTCGGCCGGTTCGAACGCGCCAACGGCGGCACCATTTTCCTTGATGAAATAGATGCTTTTTCGCCTGCCCTTCAGGTAAAGCTCCTTCGCGTGATACAGGAGGGGGAGTTTGAAAGGGTAGGGGATACCAGGACCGTCAAGGTTGACGTGCGCATCATCGCCGCCACCAACCAGGACCTGGGTGCGCTTATCGCCCAGGGCAGGTTCCGTCAGGACCTCTATTACCGTCTTAATATCATATCCATCGAAATACCTCCCTTAAGGGACAGGCTCGATGACATACCTTTGCTGGTTGAAGATTTTGTCAAAAAGCACTCTTCGCATACAAAGAAGAAGGTAGAAAAGGCCTCTGATGAGGCGATCAGCCTTCTGATGAGCTACGGCTGGCCGGGAAACGTCCGGGAGCTGGAGAATGTCATCGAGCGCGCGGTGATCCTGAGCAAGAATTCGCATATCCTCGCCGAGGACCTGCCGGAGTTCCTGCAGAAGCTGGTTAAAAAGCCTGCCGGTGCCGGTGATAACGGCGCGTTAAGACTCAAAGACGCGTTAAAGATGCCCGAGAAAGACCTGTTGTTAAAGGCCCTGGAGACCTCCGAATGGAACAAGAAAGAGGCTGCCAGGGTGCTGGGTATTAACCGCACCACCCTGTATAAAAAAATGCATAAATACGGTTTGCTTAAAAAGGCAAAATGAGCAAAGACAGGTTCGCACTCAAGAATATAATCGACCAAAAGGCGCTGCAGAAGCTTCAGGATAATTTTTCTTTTGCCACTTCCGTCGGGATGTTCATGGTGGATGCCGAGGGCAAGCCCCTGACCACTCCGAGTGGTGAGCCTAAATTATGCACCAAGCTCTTAAAGAACCGCCCCAAGAGCGAGCCTTTCGGCGGATACAGGTGCCTGCCGACGTTTTTGGGAGGCCAGGGGATAGTGGACAAGAATCTGAGTTATGTCTGTGATGCAGACGCGGGCATGCATAATTTTGTGGTGCCGCTGCGCCTGAGCGACGGCACGCTGGTAGCCTACGCGGTCCTTGGCCCGGTCATACTTATCATGCGTAAATCCAGGGATGAGTATGAGAAGGTCGCCCAGGACCTCGGGGTGGATATCGAAGAGCTCTGGAACGCGGTGCTTGAGGTCAAAGTCGTCTCGCTTCACGCCATACAGTCGCTTATTGACCTGGTGCGGGATGTGGGCGAGTATGTGATAAATCTTGCTTATCTGAATTACCAGCACCGCCGCGGCCTGGAAGAGCTTGCCAGGAATGATCAGAAGTCACAACAGATAAACAAGGTCCTGCATGACCTGCTGGAGGTGGCTTTTGAAGTCAGTCGCGCTGACGTGGGTTCGGTGATGTTCGTGGAGCCGGATGGAGAGCATCTTACCATAAGGGCGGCTAAAGGCGTGCCGGATGAGATAGTAAAAAGCGCCCGGGTAAAGATCGGAGAAGGGATTTCCGGCATAGCCGCCCAGGAGCAGAGGCCTTTATTAATAGATAATAATTTTAGAGACAACCGCATAAAACCCTTCCTTAACCGTCCCCAGTTGGCATCTTCCATGGTTTTTCCCATACAGTTCAAGGACAGGCTCTCCGGCATCATGAACCTGGCAGCCAAAGAGAGCTCCGAAGTAAGGTTTACCGAACAGGATATGCAGCTTATGAGGCGCCTGGTAGACCTGGCCGCAGTAGCGATCCGTTAATCCAAATAAAGGGGACGGTTCCAAAATAAAGGGAACGGTTCTATTTTTCCCGCATTTTCCCTGAAGAAAAATAGAACCGTCCCCTTTATTTCTTTATTTTTCTTTTCGGTAGGTGGAGTTGAGGATCTTGATCTCTTCGCGGTATTTGGCGATGGTGCGGCGGCAGACTTTGAGCTTATGCTCTTTGGAGAGCAGGCTTGATATCTGTGAATCGCTCAACGGTTTCTTCTTATTTTCTGCTTTGATTGCTTCTAAGATGAGTTTCTTTACATAGTTGGGCGAATGCGGATGTTCTTCTCCTCCTGAAACTGCGCTGGGAAAGAACTCTTTGATCGCCACTACCCCATAGGGTAGCTTTGCGTATTTATTCATTACCGCGCGGCATACCGTAGATTCGTGCAGTTCGAGCTTTCGGGCGACTTCTTTTAAAGAGAGCGGCTTAAGATACGACAGGCCGTCCTTTATCGCTTCAGCCTGCAGCTCTACCAGGGCCTGGGCGATCTTTCTTAGGGTAGAGTGCCTTCTGGATATGGCGTTAAGCAGGTTCATGGCGTTCTGGAGCTTTTCCTTGAGGAACTCCCTGGTCTTGGCGTCCATCTCTTTGTTTGAAAGAAGGTCTTTGTAGTCTTTATTAATGCTCACCTTTGAGGAGTCTTCGTTATTTATGCTGAAAGTTATCTCGCCTTCATCAGAGACTTCGAAGTCTATGTCAGGGGTCACCTGCTGGGTCTGTGCCGGGTGAAACTTCCTTCCGGGCTTCGGGTCAAGCTTAAGTATCTTATGCAGCAAGGGCTCCAATTCTTCGAGGCTCAAGCCCAGGGATTTAGCGACAGCCTTGTAATTCTTTTTAGCCACGTCATCAAGGTGGTCTTTTACTATAAGCCGCAGGTTTTGGTCGGTGGAGTCTTCGTTCTCCAGTTGTATAAGCAGGCACTCCGAGATACTGCGCGCGCCTACCCCGGAAGGGTCAAAGCGCTGGATCAGGCCCAGGACCTCTTCAAGCTTTTTAAAAGGCACGTTCTTTAAAGACAGCGATAGCTCTTCAAGAGATGTCCTAAGGTAGCCGTTTTCATCGATATTGCCGATTATCTCCTGGCCGATCATAAGCTCTTCTTCGGTTTGAGTAAACATCCCCAACTGCCGTAAGAGGACGTCCTGGAGAGTGGTCTTTTTAGTCATTGATTCAAGCCTAAAGTCGATCTCATCCTGGGTAAGAGAGGGGGAGGGAGGCTTATTTTTCGACAACCTAGAGGCCTCTTTTGAGCCGCCGTAAGCACCTTCTTCAAGGAAGGGATTGTTAAGCAGCTCAGCTTTTAAAAGCGTATCCAGCTCTGTATGGGCGAGCTCAAGGATCTTAAGCGAGTGGCTGAGCTGCGGGACCATCAGCCGTTTCAGGCTTAATTTTTGTTTTATTTCCATATAAAAATTCTATCATAGGCAAAGGGCCCCGTCAATGAACAAAAAACCCTTGACAGATAGCATTTATGAGTATATACTCAAAATAAACCGGGCGTTAAAAGTGAGTAAATCCAAGTAAATCGCAATCTATGCATTTAAGGTAAGGATGAGGCAAAAAGGCAGGCCGACTAAATACAGATTAATAAAAATAGACCCCAAGATCAGCCAATTTAGCCCCAGGGGACGGCCTGGAAGGCCCGATGAGGCGAACTTGAGCATGGATGGCCTGGAGGCCATTAGATTGGCAGATTTACTGGCCTACAGCCAAAAAGAAGGGGCAAATTCAATGAGGGTGTCACAGCAGACCTTTAGCCGGATATTGCGCAAAGCCAGGAAGGTGGTAGCTGACGCGCTGGTATCCGGAAAGATCATCCGTATCCACGGAGGAGTCTACGTAATCAGTACCCGCCAGAAACTCCCGGAGAAACCCAGGGAAGATCTCTTAAAGCAATTATAATTATATTAATTAGGCCTTAAAAACCGCCTTATAAGCTGAAGTTTGCCCTATGAGTCAACTTCCTATAATGTATCTTGACTAGGATTAGTTTGGAGTGTTACTTGGAGAGTTTTTTGGAAGGATTACAATTCTTTAAGAACTGCTGAACATCATCAAGAGAGAAGCGACGGAATTTACCAATCTGTTTATAAGGCAATACTCCTGCGTTCATATAATTATAGATCGTTGCGTCGGAAGTAACGCCTATCATTTTTTTAATGTCCTTGATTGAGAGTAATAAAGGAATATTGGGGTTCATGGACACAATTATAGACAAATGAAGTCCTTTGTCAAGTGTTTTTTAAAATAATTTACTGTTTAATAAAATTCTACATGATATAATAAAGAAAAAAGAGGAGAAGACATGGATTGCGAGAAAGACAAAAATAAAGGAAGCGTGAATAAAAAAGGTTGGTTTCCTGATCCTTGCGCGGTATATCTTGGGTTTCTATCTTTATTAAAGAAAGAGTGGCCATTATTATTGGGTTGTTTGATTTTCATTTTTGTTTTTGGTCTTGGTATTTTTGAATGGTATCATTATGCAATATTTATTAGTATTCTGATCGTCGGGAGGATTGTCATACCTGGGTGGCATAAGTTCAATATGGCTTTTCAGACTTTTTTTATTATTCTTACTCTCTCTATAAATGCTATCCAATTAAGTCAACAAATTAAATTATCAAAAGACCAGAAGCAGTTAACCGAGGAACAACTAAAACAGTTTGGATTAGATAGAGAAAAGGCAGAGTTAGAGAAGCGCCCATATCTTTTTGTTGATTTCGGGCAATATATTTTGGCGAAAAGAGAAAAAGACGACGATATTCTTTTTGGCGCTGAAATGATCTTTAAAAATACTGGATTAATTCCAGCAAAAATAATTACAGCAGAGAGCGGATACTCTGTTTGTGATGAAAATAAATGTGGCGATTATAAGGGGTGGTATAGTGGAACTTATGGTGGTTTTCCTGATCCTCAACTTATCTCTCCTGGCGGTAAGTTAATTTTGCCTTATGCCGCAGGCATAAACAAAAACACGCAATGCGCTTGTATCGGAACTTTAATATCTTACAGGGGAATAAATTCTGAAAAAACATACTGGTATTATCGCAAAGCCAAATTTTGCATAAAACAAGAAAAAGACGCTGCGGGTAATATAACGGGGATATCTGCTCATCCCATAAAAGATGATATAGAGTGGGATGAGAATACAACTAATAAAAGACCTCTATTTAAAGAAACTGACCCCTGTGGCGCATGTAAATAGCAAAAGCCCCAGCAGCGCATTTTAAATGGTAGGTTTTGAGGCAGTTTTCTTGGCCAAATTTCAATTGTTTTGGCGTAAGCCAGGGTAGGGTGCTATCTGGGCGAGTTTTTGCGTTGTAGGGCCTATTTCAACGGTTTTTCGGTATTCGCCGGCTAAAATTTTATAAAGAATACCCCGCATCTCCACAATATCGGTTTTTATCCATGCAAACAGAAGGCCGTTAATAATAAAAAAGGTCGTAAAGCAGGCCAGGGGATTGCAGCGTAATTTTTCCATTATCTTTTTAAACATCTGGCGTTATCCGTATTCCTTGCGATCTTAAATAATCGCATATCTCAACCAGGGTATTGATGCCTATGTAGATACGCCGGGCCCCGGATTCAATATAAACCGATTTCTGCACAGTCCGGCCGGTAAGGGTGTCAACGTTAATGCCTTCGTCAAACTGCAGCTTGAGCTTGTCCATTTTTATCAATGAATTTTTTGATAACAATGGTCGCTATAACCGAAGTAACCACGCCGACGACTATTGCCTTCATCCAGCCTTTCATTTCCGCGCTCTTTACCATAAGTTAAAAACTCCTATTTTGTTTTTTACCTTCTGCTGCGAATTGTCCACGCTCACCTTGCCGCCGCTAACCCCCTGAATCTGCGGGGGAGCTGGGGGAGTGAAAAAGAGCTGCTTTATTCTGCCGGCGCCCAGGGCCAGCAGCCAAATAGCCGCGGCGATCAATAAAAGCCGGATTAGTGTGCCGCCGTCTTTTATCCAGCGCGTAATGTCAAAAAATCCGGTAAACCATTTTTTCGCGTCGGGGAGTTCCATTTATGCTTTAAGCCTTAACTGGCTGGTAACTGCAAGATAGACAAAAGCGCAGAGAGCGCCGGCAGCGAACGCGAGGGCAAGCCAGACGATAATCATAGTTGATCTCCTTTAAGCTAATTTAGCTTTTTTAAGTAAACCTTTTACGATCAGAATACCGGCGACTGCCAGAACAACAAGGAGCGCGACCGAAATATACCAGGGCGGGGTTGTCTGCTGGGCCCCGGTAATCGGTTGTGTCGGGTTGTCTATTTTATTTTCTATTTGACTACCGACAAATAAAGCGGCCAGGCCGGTTATAATGGGAATAGCGATCATCAAGGGCATAGAAAACCTCGCTTTTATGGTGTTAGCTGTTTTTCAGTTCCAGCATCATTCTTTGCGAAAAAATCAGTCCGCGGCGAATACAAATACAGCTCACCGCCGATATAAGTTGCATCCCAAGTTACCGTAACAACCCAGCGATAATAGCGGTAATTCTGCTCGGCGATATCGAAATAGAACGACGCGCCACTAGCCCGCTGGGCTTCGTTTGTCCGGGTTTCTATTACTGTCCAATCTGTGCCATTGTTTGATCCCTCAAAAGTCCAGGTTTTCGGCTGGCCGCCGTTGCTAGCATCCCAGTTCCCGAATCCATAGCGATTAATTTTTCTGGCAGCGCCAAAGTCGACCTTAAAAGTATGAGGTAGGGCGTTCACATTTTGGGCGTATGTTGATACATTTCCATCAAGAAGGTTTGCGATGCTTCCGTCGGTAAATGCCGGCGTTATTGTATAAGCTCCATCAACAACCCGGGCCGAAGATGATTTTGCGTAGATTACCGCCCCTAAATCTGGCGTTCCTGGAGCCGCCGCCTGCATTGTCAACTTTATAAAATTAAAGGTATTTACCCCAAAAGCTCCACTCATTTTTACCTCGTTAAGTTCATTGTTGAGGCGGTAGATGCCCCACCGGTTGATCGCAGGTAAATCGCGGCCTGGGTAGATAAAACAATGGCCTGGCCGATAGGTATTAAGATGCCGCGGTTATTTGCGCCGTCAACATTGGCATCGCCGGCCCAAATAGGATTTGCGCCGTTGTTCTGGATAATTACCTCGCGCCGGGTTGAGTCCGCGGCAATTGTGGCCGCTCCAGGGGCTGCGGTATTTACGGTAATGGCTGCCGGCGTCGCAAGGCCGTCGGATGAAGGATCAACAACCAGGGTTGAGTTGATAACGCTGCGGTTATCGGACACTAATCCGGCCGATACGGTAAACTCTATGGTTACCGAAACGCCCGCGCTATTGTAGAATTCGAGATATTTAAATCGCGCATCGTGCGGAAGGGCCACAGACAAGCCAAAAGGCATCTCCTGCATGGGCTGGCCGCCTATGGAGATAAAGATATTATTGCTGCCGCTATTGGAGAGCAGCGTAACATAGTTGCCCCAGGCGTTTATCTTGGCGGTTTCACCGGCTGCTATTGTCCGACGGAAAAATTGATATACATTCTCAAGCGTTATGGCATCCATAGTTTTACCTCTTACGTTTTGAAAAATTTATAAAAATAAAAATCGCCACAATCCCGATAATTGCCGCGGCTACATACGGAAATATATCGGTATAGATCGTAGAGGCCCCTTTTTCCGATCGTTCGACCTGTTTTGCCAGGAGATCAACGGCCTTAGTCGTAGTGTCCTGGGTTGTCTTATTAAGCGTATCAACGAGCTGGCCGGCATCCCGGGCCAGAGAAATAAGCTGATTAAACGCCTGGGCCACATTTGAGCCGAATTCTTCGTTGATGCTTATCTGGGCCCCTGACCCTATGGCGATCGCGCCGCCTTCCGCGCCTACGCGCTGATCGTATTGCTGCGTTGTCGTAGTTGTAGAGGAGCTGCTTTCGCTTTCGCTCTGCGACATTTAATCTATCCTTTTTTTATAAACATTTTCTATAAATTGATAACCGTTTTCTTCCAGCAGCGCATCCATTCCGCGCCGGCTGGTATGCACGCGGATCACTTTAACCTTGTGCATCCGGGCCAGGTTGTCAAAGGCAAAACTTAATACGCCTACGAGGTTTTGAGAAGTCTTAAAATCACCGACGGCGTGCATTATAACCAGCTCCTTTGAGCCGTCAAGCATGGTGTCCAGGCGGGTAATTAACACCCCCAGGCGGCGATCTTCCACGCTTATTTCAAAGAGGCCGAACGCGCCGGATTCTACTTTTGCTTTTAAAACCGTAACACCGTAGACCGGGTTAAGCCGCTCTACCGAAGCCTCGATTTCCGGGCCCCAGGGGATGCGCTTTAAGTTAACGGCGATATCGGTTATCATTTCTTAAAAAACTCCTTTAAGATAAAAACAAGGGCAATTGCCCCGGCTATCCAGAAAAGGGTATTTAGGTTACTTGAGCCGCCGACGGAAAAAGAGCCGGTAGAGTAATCAACGCGGGTTGTAGCATCGGAAAAGGCATCTGCCCGGGCCCCGGAAGTAAAAGAAGGCGGGCTATTAGTGAGGTTTGAAAGTATGGATTTCGGATCAAGAGCCATTCCCCGGCCTCACTTTCGCCTGGAAAGAATAATAATCAGCAAGACAATGATCCCGGCGCCGATCAAAACATAAGAGATCGTATTAATTGCGGCCTGGGTCTGTTTTCCGATATCCATTTCAAAGCTGATAGGCGAGCTACTTTTTGCGGCCGGCTGGACAGTTTCGTTGTCTATGGCCTCGATCGCATCAATACGGTCCTGCACGTTTTGATATATATTCCAGCCGTTGTCAAATACGCTGACGAGCTGCTTAGACCAGCTACCGATTGTGTTTGCTATGCTACCTAAATCCATGAAGGCCCCCTTTTAAAAATCAGGGGCAGCTCATAAAGCTGCCCCTGATTATGCTATACCTACGAGCAGCTCTATTTCTTGGCGTTACCCAGGCTAAAGATGCGCTCGGTGTAGATGTTATAGTTATTGGGCGCTGCTGTTGTCCAGGTGATCTGCTGCCGCCAGTCCTGAACGCCAGCCATAGGAATATAGCCGGACATATCGTTGGAAACTGAAAAATCGACGTGGAAATATCCGGTTTGCGGCGTTCTGCGTTCTCTCTTTAAGATAACCTCGTCGAGGTTAGGATCAACTTCCTCGAAGATGTTGAGGCCGCCGAGCTTGCAGGTTACTTTGGATATCGTGCCGGTGGATTCCTCGATGTGCATAGCAAGATAACCGACATCGTTGCCTTCCTTCGGCAGCGTGGTAATTTCCTGCAGGCCGGTTGTAGCAAAGCTCTGCGGGAATTTGCTGATACGGATATGCTGGCCGAGATTGCGGATTTCGGGGGAAACCATGCTCAAAACCTCAATAGAGGCAAGTTTAACTACCCCCACCACGTTAACGTCCACAGTAAAACTCGAAACGTTAGCCATTCCCAGAGCAGTAACTGCGCGTTCGGGGAAAGTGGCTAAATGCGGCCTCTCCCAGATTATTGGGATTATGCCGCTGACGTTGCCAGCGCCGAAGGCGTCACCGTAATACTTCTGCAAATCGAGCAAGAAGGTAGCGCTTGCTTCTACAATCTGCTGGCCGTTAATGCGGATAATGATATTTCCGACATCGGCCTTGATTTCAGCCGCGGTAAGGGCTACGCCGGCAGAGGTAAGGCAACGCAGATAAGTTCCGTAGTGCGTGCCGGTCGTCGGGATTTCGCCGGTTGCTACTGCGCCGGCAGCAATGCCTCTGATGTTCGGTTGTTTGATGATTTGTCTATACATGGGATTTCTCCTTGTTAAGGGGTTAAATTTACGTTACGCGCCATATCCAGCCGTTATCTTCTTGGCTATGGCCTTGCCTACATCACCGAGCCGGCCCTGATTCCCCAGCTCGTCAAGAATAAAGCCGGTTGCCAGGATCGCGCCTATAAACATTAAAAAAGTGATCGTTTTATCTCTCATCTTAGGCCTCCAGAGGATTAATCTGTTTGGCGATGCCGTTTTTCTTCATGATCGCCAAAAGCCATAACACGCCTACGACCACCAGGATATCCACCACTAGCTTAGGCACAGTTGCCTCTGCCTTTATCGCGTTGAAGATCGCTTTAATCATCTGTCCTCTCCTTTTGGTAGGCGCGGAAGAAAAAACCCGGGCAGGAATTTCTTCCGCGCCCGGGTTTCGCAAATCTCACTTAAAATTTATCGCATTATTTTATAAAGTCAAAGAGAGAAGTTTCCATTGGTAGGAAATTTTTAAGGGTTATCCCGGCGGAAAAGTAGCATTTCCGAGGATGGAAAAAATAGAGGGGTGTTAGATATTGACTACTGATAAGATCGTGGCCCTACGGGGCTACCAGGGCAGGTTTTTCTCGACGGATAGCCCTTAAAAACTCGTTTTTGGCTTCCGAGTGCGCCTGTGATAATTTAATGAAAAGGTTGTAATGATAGCGCGAGCAAAAACGCCGCGGTTTTGAGGAAAACTGCCTGACCGGCTTACCGCAGAAGATACAGGGCCTAAAACGCTTCATGCTGTTTTTTCTCCTAATATCTTACCAATCCGCAGCCGGGTTTGAGTTCTGTTCCGATCCCAGTATCTCTTAAATTATAGTTAGACCACAACGCGCATTTGTCGCCAAGACAATCGGCCAGAAGAAGAACAGGGGGATTGCCGGGAATCCTGGCCGGTTGAATACCGACGAGTAAAAAAGGGCATTTTTTTTGTTCCTTGTTCATAGCGTATACTCCTTATAGTGTTTTCCCTCGATCATCGGCTTACCCCAAACAAAGGGCGTAAGGTTTTTTAGATCATCAGCCGCAACGCCAATGATCTGCCTAATCCAGTCAATATCCCGCGGCTCATGCTGCCTGAAAGAAATAAACCTGGTGATCTGCGCCCGGATAACCGGGTGAATATCTGCCGGCCGCTGGGTTGTGGCCCACAAGGAAATAGACGAGTGCCTGCCGAAGCGGGTAATCTTACGCAGGTATTCCGGGGCGCGGCTGCCCTGCATAAGATTCGCCATTTCCTCAACTGCCAGGATCACGTTGTTCAGGTGATTATAGACCAGCTTGCAAACTTCCTCGAAAACTGTTATTTTTGATCCGTCCGCGAGATCCAAAATTTGCTCGGGGTCTTCCGGGTCGAAGATGATCCGAAAATCTTTGTCGTGGTGGTCTGCCAGATAGTCATAAAGCTTGCCGATATCGTGAATAAACAGGGCAGGGAAGGGGGGCCTTAAATCCTGGTATTCTGATATCATGTCCAAGATGATTAAACGCCTTTTATCTGCCAGCATCTTACGCATAAGCGTCGACTTACCAGAGCCAGTCTTGCCGGTTACCAGAACAACCTCGCGTTGCTTAATCATATCGGATAAACCCGACAGTTTTCCGGTGGTTTATAGTAAGGATGATCTCTTAAATCCTTAAGCAGCCAGTCGCCGGTTACCAGGTTGATTTCAAGGATATGGCCGAAAAATCTCATGGCTGCTGTCCTTGTCCAGCCGGCGCGGGGCCGGAGAGAGAGGGGGGGCCTGCGTTAGTTCTTGCCCGGGCGCCGGCTTTTCTGGCGCAGCGGGTTCTTGAGCTGCCGGTGCTGGAGGCTTTGCCGGTTTGGGCTTTTTACGGCGGTCAAGAATAATCATCACCGCCAGGCCGGTTTCCAGGGCGGGCCCACCAAAGGGGCCGGATTTCTGGAATTGATCGCGCAGCCAGCCGGGCAGGGCCTTTAATATCTCATACTCAAACCTATCCAGAGGATCGGCCAGCATCGCCTTTTCATCATCCTGCAAAAGAGGGTCTTTGCGGCGATTCAGCCAGAAATTAAGGCCGCCGTAAACAATACGTTTTAAGTCACCGGTAGGCTTAATTTCAACAGGAATTTCCGCAGCAATCTCCTGGACTGGCCCGGCTGTTACAGGGCTGGGCTGGGTATCTTTGGGGCCAGGAGGCGGCTCTGGCGCAGGCGCAGGTGGCAGATTGTTCTTGTCTTTTAAAATCGCCTCTTTTTTCTTTGCCATAGTTTTTAACTCCTTACTGATCTTAGGAAGTCCTGGGGCCCGGGCGCAGGGGGCTCTTGAGGTGCTTCCTGTGGTTTCTTGGACTTCTTCAGGATAAAAGCCGCGACTGCCGCCAGGCCGCCCAGGAGAAGATAAGGAAAAACATTAGGCTTGTCCTGGACTTCTCCTGGTTTTTCCTGGCCCGGCTCGGCAGGTGTTTCCTGGCTGACTGCCTGAATTTCTTGGCTGGCTTGAGGTTCTTTAGGCCGGGGGGCAGATTTCTCTGGCGCTGGCCTGGCTGCCAGCTTGGGCTTTTTAGGTTTCTTATCTCTCAAGACTGCTGTTCCGTCGCGCAGGTTTGCCGCGCCGCAAAATCGGCAAAGGAAGGCGATCTCTTTTTTCTCCCGGGCCGTCTTAGGTTCGGGCTTGAGCGCACGCGTGCCTTCTTTGCCGCAAGCTGCACAAATAGTTTTAACTCTTTCTGTTTTGAGCATCATATTCTCCTTTAATCCATGCACAAAAACCCTTAGTGCATTTATTGCACAAGTCTTTAAGATAGACCGGCGCTTCCTGGTTCTCTGGGCTGAATTTCAGGCCAAGAGTGTGCCTTAAAATCGTTTCGCCTCGCTTATCAAGTCCGACCTGCATATCGGCGCTGCCTTCGTGGAACTCCCCACATTTATCGCACTTAAAAGCGTGGGCCATAGGTATCACCCCCTTTACTATGAAAAAAGATAGTAATGACCCCTATTACTAAAAGCATGACCAAAATCTGGGCCATTAACCAATCTTCCGGCTGGACAAGAGAAGGCAGCCAAGAAGGGGCAGGGGAGAGGATCATTTTTTTCTCCATTCGCTTGATCTATGGCAGCAATCTTCCATTTTGGATAACCTATCAAACGTATCAAGAAGTCCTTCTATCAAATGATGCGACAAGTTGCCAGTGCCGGTTATTTGTATCTTTGGCTGAGCGCCTACCTGGTGTTCGTAGATCACAGTAATATCAACCTCTTTGTCTTTTTTATACAAGGTAATCATTTACCGCCTCGTTTTTTCAATTCTTCCAGAATATCGCCTAAAAGCCGGTTGTTATCAGCCAACAGGTTTTTAATCTCCTGGAAGTTGTCGGCAGCGCCCTTGATAATAACGGGGAGTTGTTTAAGATCATCCGGATTAAGCCCGGCCGCTTTTAGTATTTCCGCAAACATCTGCTTAATTTCCTTTCTGTATATCGGCCGGCACATCTTCGCCGATGAAGTTGACTATAACGCAGATAAAATAACCGATCCCAAAAGCTACAAGATGAGATAACCCCAGGCCTAATATCATTAAAATTATTTTCAGTATCCAATCACCTCGCTTTCTTGGAGTTCGCGCGCATAGCTGTCCGCGTCTATAAGGTTTTTGCCTATTACATTTAGGCCGTCAAGCCAGACCTCACGTATTCCCTGGGCCGCGCGAAATGCCTCAATGAATTTCTGCCAGCGCGGATAATTGCCGAATTGAGGATAAGCGCAGGTCTTATAACTATGGCCGTCCTTTCCTTTGAAAAAGATGTAATAGAAGGACTGGCCCAGGAAGGACTTTTGCTCATGCACCTTGATAATTTTGGCGATCATTGTTTGCCCCCGGGTTGATGATCCGAGTCATCATCTGGCACAATAACCGGCGTAATGCCGCGCTTTTCCAGATCAGCCAGGGCCTTTTCGGTTGCCTGGCTTTCGCTGATGATCTTTTCAATGCGCTGGGGCCGAAAAGCGTAAAAGATGGCCGGTATATCCTTAAACAGTTCGCCGGGGCCTGGCTGCGGCTTGACGATAGCTTTTCTATGTGCAAACAAAATCCAGGTTTCACCCAGCTTTAAGCCCTTTGGAATTTGTGCTATACGCCGGGATATCCCCAGGTCCCGGGCCTCTTGGATAAATTCTTGCGGCGTATAAAATTTATCGCCGACCCAGAGCAAACCATATTTTCCGGGTAAGGGGTTACATATTGGACACCCGGGAACGCTATCCTTACAATTAAGATGCCCGACCCCGAAGAATTTTATCGCGTGAATCCAGGTAAAGCCGCGCGCTGGCTTGATCCCGGCCCCACAGCAAGGACAAATTTCAAGAGGATAAGGAAGGCGATCGCAAACAATACCTTCGCCTGATCCCACTAAGTAAATACCGCCTATTTTCCTATAACCGCATTGCCTTTTTGCCTCAATAGCCATTTAAACCTCACTTTCTGCCGGCTGGGCCGGCTGCTCGGGTTTATTAAAATTTATGCAAAGCGCGGCATTAAGAGAAGGGGGGCAGCTCATTTTTAAAATAGGGCAATACCCGTCTTTATTTCCCCTGGTATCTAAATGCTCGCGGTCATAGTTTTGGCAATTTCCGCAGATTTTTCCTTCATGCTTATTAACAGGTTTTTCAACAGAAGAAGATGAAAGACCGCTATCTGTATCTGTATTGTCTGTATCTGTATTATTAGGGGGGGACAATTTTTGTCCTACTTTAGGACAATTATTGTCCTGTTGGTAGGACAATTTCTGTCCTATTGTAGGACAGTTTTTGTCCTGGGGGGTGTTTTCTAAACAGGACAATTCTTGTCCTGTTTTTTGGTCTTTAAATTGGTGGAAGGGTTTTACAAGAAAAGAGAACGATCCCCGGGGCACAATCTCGCCAAGAGAGAAAAGCTGATGTTTGGCCCGGCGTATGGTTTGACGATTCCAGCCTGTAATGGCCTGGATTTGATACTCGGAAAGGGTGCAGATATTTGTTTCTGGGTTACGGTATGATCTATACATCTGCCGCAGAATAAAGGCCTTGCTGGACATCTGGCGCAAATCCAAGAGATCGCTTTGCCACACAGGATCAAACCCGGGTTTAAGCTTATCTTTTGGCATGCTTTTTGGGCCTTTTTGATCTTACTTACATTACCCACCATTTTTCTCTCCATTCCGCCAACTTCCTATAATGTATCTTATGTTAACTTGAGCATATTGGTAATCTTGCCCCAACATTCTGGTACCAGATAGTTTACGCGTATTTGTTTTTTCCCTGTGGATAAGGGGTTTTTAATTTACTCGGTTTTACTTCTTCTTTTAGATGATGACATCAGAGTAAAAAGCATGTTTATTGAAAGCAAAAATTACAGGGCCCTATTTCGTCATTTTTGCGGCAAGGAAGGTTACGGCAGGATGTATGGAATCTTCGCCAAAGCGGGAGTTTATCCTATCTAATGCGCGGGTCACCTCCTCCCTTCGGATCTCTTCCTTTAAAAGAGGCTTGTAGCAGCTCTTTTGAAGACTGCTACAAGAGATGCCTAGAGCCCTTATTTTGTGCCGGCTAAGGCCGGTTCTGGCGCAAATTTTAAGGCTCCTGGAGTAGATCTCGAGTCCGTCATTTGTGGCCTGCTGGAAGCTTTTCTGGCCGTCAAATCCTGCCTTATCCGGGCTGCTTAGCCATACGTGTACGGTTTTTGATACCAGCTCTGCCTGCCTTAAGCGCCGCGCCACCATCTCAGATAAGAGCCTTATCCAGGCCTTTATAAACCCCGGGTTTTTTGAGGCCATGGGAAAGGTGTATGAATGACCTATTGATTTGGGCAACTCCTGAGTTGCGCCATCATCAAGGGTTTCTTTTTCGTGTAAGCCCAGGTAAAGGTTTAAGCCGTTTTTGCCGAATAGCTGCTGTAGGTATTGCGCGGATCTTTGATACAGATCAAAGCAGGTTTTTATACCCAGTTTCTGGAGTACGGGCGCGGTTTGCGGACCGATACCGCAGAGCTTTTCCGCGGCTGTTTGGGAAAGCATGTCTTTGAGGTTATCCTGATTGATACAGGCAATGCCGTTTGGTTTATTGAGCTTTGAGGCAAGCTTTGCCAGCAGGCAATTGTGGGCTATGCCAAGGGACGCGGTAATGTTAAAGTTTGCATATATCTGTCTCTGGATATCCGCGGCAATTTTTGCCTGGTTCAGCTCATCAGGCACATCCAGCCGGAATTCGTCTATTGAGGGGTATTCTACCGTAAAGCCGTAGCCTTCTAAAAGCTTCAGGATCTCCTGTGAAGTATAGATATACTTTTCCTGCTGGGCAGCTACGAACTCCAGGTTCGGACATAATTTCAGGGCCTCCCTTACGCTCATCCCGGAGCCTATTCCCATGGCTTTGGCTTCATAGCTGGCAGCGCAGACTACGGTGTAGGGTTTGTTTGGCCGCGCCCCTACCACAAGAGGCTTGCCTTTTAGGCGCGGGTTGATCGCCTGCTCAATGGAGGCAAAGAAGGCGTCCATATCTACATGTAGGATCATCGTGGTCACCAAGTCACCCGGTAAGTAAAATTGAACTGGTCACCAAGTCACCCGGTAAGTAAAATTGAACTGGTCACCAAGTCACCCTGCCTGTCCGGCAGGCCAGGTAAGTCACCGGTGACGTGGTGACCTGGTGACGGGTGACCTGTTTAGGCTATCAATTTGACCAGGCGCCAGGAGAAGCTGGTGTTGTTGAATGAAAGCTGGTAGAGATTGGTGCCGGTGTCTACCGAAAAGTAGATTATGATTTCTTGCCCTTGGCGCTCCCTCCAGATGTAATTTGTCTTTTTTACGCAGTACTCCTTATTGTTCCAGAAAAAGCTTTGAGGAAGGATCCTGGCGCCAGAGAATCTGGCCAGGACTTCGATCTTATCATTAAGCTGGCAAGGAGCAGCCTGGTCAGCATCGGTTTCGGGGATGTGCCTGTCCCAGCGGGCCTTGGGGTTAAATCCGGGATGTCGCATGGCAATATCAGAAGTTCGTTGCGCGTTGCGTGTTTAGCGTTACGTGTTAAACCCGCAACACGTAACCCGCAACACGTAACTCGTAACACTCTCAGTAGTTTCTCACTATATTTATCACTCTTCCCAGGATAGTGAATTCTTTGTGGATCGGCTCGTAGTTCTTGTTAGCGGGCTCCAGGTACGGCGGATGGCCGGATTTCATGCGTATTCTTTTTAAGGTAACTTCATTGCCTTCCAGGAGCGCGGCGATGATATCTCCGTTATAGGCAGTAGACTGCTTCCTGATTATGGCGGTGTCACCTTCAAGGATGCCGGCATCGAACATGCTGTCACCCTTTACCCTTAAAGCAAAGATCTCGCCGCTTTCGGTATTCAATATCTCATGGGGGTCAAGGTAGCCGATGACATCCTCTACCGCCAGATCCGGGCCGCCCGCGGTAATGGTGCCGAGTATGGGGATTTTTTCTCCCTTTAGGAGCTGGATGGCGCGGGATTTATTATTAAAGCGGCGCAGGTATCCTTTCTTCTCCAGCGCCCTAAGATAGTCTCTTACCGTACCGGTCGAAGAAAAATGCATGGCCTGCGCGATTTCTCTGATGGTCGGCACAGCCTTTTTGCGCGTGGCAAACCTTATGAAATCCAGCACTTTCTTTTGCTTGGGGGTCAACTTATAATCCATCCATGCCTCCATAACCGAAACCGTCTAACGATACGTAACCGTAACCGACAAACTCCCTACGGGTATTAATACCACACAAATGTGTGGATGTCAAGGTAAAAATTAAGGGGAGGGAAGATTTGGCCTCCTCCCTCCCCTGCTTTACCGCTATATAATATATCAGAAGTTTTCTGCCAGGATCTCGTAGAATGACTGCGGATGCTTGCAGGCAGGGCACTCTTTCGGCGCCTCCGGGCCTTCAAAGACATAGCCGCAGTTGATGCAGTGCCATTTTACCGGCTGTTTCTTTTTAAATACCTCGCAGCTGGCAATGTTGCCGGCCAGCTTTCTGTAGCGGGCCTCATGGAACTTCTCTACCTTTGCCACCTGCTCAAAAGAGCGGGCGACATCCGGAAAGCCCTCATCTTTAGCGGTTTTGGCAAAGTCGGAGTAGATCGTGGTCCATTCCATATTCTCTCCGGCAGCGGCTGCCTCAAGGTTAGATTTGGTGTCTTTGATCATGCCCGCGGGGTAGGCTGCTGTTATCTCTACTTCTCCGCCCTCAAGGTATTTAAAGAATACCTTGGCATGTTCTTTTTCGTTCTCCGCGGTCTCCATGAAGATATTGGCGATCTGCTCAAAGCCTTCTTTGCGCGCCGCTGAGGCAAAATAAGTATATCTTGTCCTTGCCTGTGCTTCTCCCGCGAACGCCGCCAAGAGATTTTTCTCAGTTTGAGTGCCCTTTAGCGATTTTTCCATAACTTCCTCCTTGGTTTCTGACCGAATTATTTGTTCTGGTTGAACGCTAAGATTATACGAATAAATTCTTTAATTGGCAACAAGATTTACTCATTAAGTTTCTCGGGATGGTGCCTGACTACCTCTGCCTGGACCATGTAGATCACGTCTTCGGCGATATTGGTAGCGTGGTCGCAGATCCGCTCCAGGAAGCGCGCTATAAGCAGAAGCTGCACCGCTCTGGGTGAAGTAGAGCCGTCTTTGACCATATAATCTTCCACCAGCTCCCTTTGTATGAGGTTGCGCAATTGGTCGGCTTGCGAATCGGATAAAAGCACTTTTTTAGCAAGCTCAATATCCCCTTTTACAAAGGCGTCGATAGACAGCTTTACCATGTTCTGGGCTACAGCAGTCAGCTTGGGGATATCTACCAGGGGTTTAAGCAGAGGCTTATCTACGATTTCAAGGGTGCGCTGGGCAATATCAACGGCGATATCCGCGATCCGCTCCAGCTCCGCGTTTATCTTCATGCCTATGGTAATGAAGCGCAGGTCTTTAGCCATGGGTTGATAAAGGGCAATAAGGTCAACGCACTTTTCGTCTATCGCCAGCTCCAGCTGGTCGATCTGGCCGTCGGATTCAATTACCTTTTGGGCCAGCTCCTTATCTCTGTTCTTGAGGGCTTCAACGGACTTGTAAATCGCCTCTTCAGCCAAGGCGCCCATCTGCAAGATCTGCTGATTAAGCTCTTTTAACTCCTGGTCCAGGTGTCTTTGCATTTAACCCACCTCTCTTGTGTCATCTGCGGATAAGTTTCTTATTAATTCCGTTACTTTGTTTCTGATTTCGTCTCTGGACTGCCGGAAACGGGAAATTGCTTTTCCTTTGGGATCGTCAATCTTCCATTCTATATGCTTTTTTGCGGGAACAAAAGGACAAACATCGGCGCACCCCATCGATATCACATAGTCAAAGCCTCTTATGGCAAGATTGTCAAACCCTTTAGAAGTATGGCAAGATATATCAATCCCCGCCTCTTTCATGACCTCAACAGCAAGCGGGTTTATCTGTCCCGAAGGCTTAGATCCGGCACTATAGGCCTCTACTATGCCTTTGCCCAGCTTGCGCGCAAACCCCTCTGCCATTTGACTGCGGCAACTGTTTTCAACACAAACGAATAAGACCTTTTTAGCGCCCACTATCCGAATCTCCCGGTGATATAGGCTTCTGTTCTGGGGTCCTTGGGCCTGGTGAATATATCCTGTGTTTTACCGAACTCGATAAGTTCGCCCATCAGGAAAAATGCGGTATGATCCGAGACCCGGGCTGCCTGCTGCATGTTATGTGTAACGATAACAATAGTGTAATCTTTTTTTAGCTCCAGGATAAGCTCTTCTATTTTGGCGGTAGATATGGGGTCCAGGCTGGCGCAGGGTTCGTCAAAGAGGATGACTTCGGATTGGACTGCCAGGCACCTGGCGATACACAGGCGCTGCTGCTGGCCCCCGGAAAGCTTCAGGGCGCTTTCCTTAAGCCGGTCTTTTACTTCAGGCCACAATGCCGCTTTTTTTAATGATTGCTCCACCCTTTCTTCGATATATGATTCATCTTTTACGCCGTTTACCTTCAGGCCGTAACTGATGTTGTCGAAGATGCTTTTGGGAAAAGGGTTGGGTTTCTGAAAAACCATTCCTACGCGTTTTCTTATAACTACTGCGTCAATGTTGTCACTGCATATCTCCTGGCCGTCTAAAAGTATGCTTCCGGAAAGCCTGGTATTGGGTACAAGTTCGTGCATCCGGTTCAAAAGACGGATAAAAGTGGATTTTCCGCATCCCGAAGGGCCGATAATCGCGGTTACCTGATTTTTGTAAATATCCAAGCTTATGTTCTTCAGGGCCTGGTTACTACCGTAGAAGAAATCAATATTTTCTGCCTTTATTTTTATTATATTATTATCCATGCGCGCTTTTCTGTTTCTGACGGATATAAATAGCCAGCCCCGAGATCAACAAGACCATGAACAATAGTATCAGGCTGGAGCCGTATGCGATGGCGGTTTGTTTTTCCGGATGGGTCCCCTCAGTCATCAATGCGTAGATGTGATACGGCAGCGCCATTACTTCCGAGAAGATCGAGTCGGGATAGCCGCGGGTGTAGAAAGAGGCAGCGGTAAAAAGTATGGGCGCGGTTTCCCCTGCCACCCTGCCGATGCTTAATATTATCCCGGTGAGTATGCCCGGGATTGCCGTAGGTATAACTATATTTTTTATAGTTTCCCATTTAGAGGCACCCAATGACAGCGAGGCCTCTCTTATTGACTGGGGTACGGCTAACAGGGCTTCCTGGCTTGAAGAGATTATCAAAGGAAGCACCAGTATCCCAAGAGTAAGAGCGCCTGAGAGTATAGATACGCCAAAGCCAAAGAACTTCACAAACACGGCCAGCCCGAAAAGCCCGAAGACCACCGATGGCACGCCGGCAAGATTATTGATGCTTATCCTGATGAGGTTGACCGCAATGCCCTTGGGCGAATATTCGCACAAATATATGGCGCAAGCCAGGCCCAAAGGGAGCGCAAATAAAACAGCGGCCAGGGTTAAATAAAATGTCCCGACGATGGCCGGGGCAATCCCGCCCTGGGTCATGCCTGAACGTGGCCCTTGAGTCAAAAATTCCCATGAGAGCACCCCCAGGCCCCTTACGCTGATAAAATAGATGATCGAGCCCAAAAAGAATAAGGTAATGGCGATGCACAAGAAAAGCGCAAGAAAACCTATTCTTTGAATATAATCCTTTTTCATCCGCTTAATCCCAATTTTATCCGGAAACGCCTGCTGACTATCTCGGCAGTAATGTTGAAGACGAAAGTAGTCAGGAAAAGAATCAGCGCGATTGCAAAAAGGGCGTGATAATGCGCCCCTCCCATGGGCGCCTCTCCCATCTCCGCGGCAATGGCCGCGGTCATGGGCCTTACCGGCTCAAGGAATGAACGCGGTATTACTGCTGCGCCGCCCGCAACCATTAAGACGGTCATTGTTTCGCCTATTGCCCGGCTCATCCCCAGGATCACCGCAGTAGATATGCCTGAACCCGCAGCCGGGATCACTACCCGGGTCAAGGTCTGCCAGCGGTTTGCGCCTACGGCAAATGATGCCTCGCGGAAAGTTTTGGGCACATAGCCGAGGGCGTCATCCGCTATGCTGCATACAGTGGGGGTTGCCATTATCCCCAGCACTAAGCTGGCGTTCAAGGCAGTCAGGCCCGTGGGAAGATGGAAAACCTCCTGTAGGAATGGCGTAAGGATGACCATGCCGAAAAAGCCGTAAACTACGGAAGGAATGCTGGCAAGAAGCTCGACCAGGGGCTTAAGGAATGCCCTTTGGGTATTTCCTGCCAGCTCATGCAGGTATAGGGCGCTACCTATGCCCAGAGGGATGCAGACGATCACCGCGCCGACCGTTATCAACGCCGAGGCAGATATCAAGGGTAGGATCCCGAATTCGGGAGGGTCGTAGGTGGGATGCCACGATCTGCCTGATATAAACTGCGCAAGACTTACTTTGTTGAATATCGGCAGGGCTTCTTTGAAAAGCACGATAATGATGCCGATCAAGAAAACCAGCGAAGAGAATGCCAGCGCGGCAAAAATCAACTTATACAGTTTTTCCTTTATGCTCATATAAACTTATAAGCGGCCTATTTTAAACCTACAAACCCATCCTCTTCCACTAGCTTTTGCCCTTCGGAGCTCACAATAAAATCAATGAACTCTTTGGTTAGCCCTTTGGGGGCTCCGTTAGTGTACATAAACAATGGCCTGGCAATGGGGTATTTATTGCTAAGCACGGTCTCTTTGCTGGCGGCTACACCGTCAACCTCAACTGCCTTTACCGAAGAGGTAAGGTAGCCCAGGCCTATATAACCGATGGCTCCGGGTGTTTTACCGACTATGGAAGCGATAGCCTGGTTGGAGGCCTGCATTAAGGCGTCAGGCCTGACCTTATCTTTATTCAGGACCAACTCGGAAAAGGCCTCAAAGGTGCCGCTCGAGGTGTCCCTGGAAACGACGACAATCTTGGAGTCCTTTCCCCCAACCTGCATCCAGTTGGAAATTCGTCCGGTATAAATATCCTTGGTCTGCTTCTTGGTTAGCGCTTTGATATTGTTTGATGGATGCACAATAACGCAGATACCGTCCATGGCGACGACATGGGCTTTGGGATTCCTGCCGTTAGCTACTGCTTTATTCAGCTCATTTTCTTTGATTGAGCGCGAAGAATCGGCAATATCGCAGCTCCCGTCTATTAAAGAAGCGATGCCGACACCTGAGCCGCCACCGCGCACGGAGATCTGGGCTTGCGGGTTCTTGTCCATAAATACCTCAGCCGCTTTCTGGGCTATTGGCAAAACTGTGGTTGAGCCCTCGACAACGATCTTTTCCGCATAGCAGGGAATAGTCAGGCCTGCTGCAAAAAACAACATTGCGGTCATTCTTAAGCAACTCTTCATAACGCCTCCTTCTTGCACTTAATATTAATATTCTGATATTATAAGTAAATTAAGCGCATGTTAAATCCGTGTTAAATCTAGAATTTAAAGTTAAAATCTGCCTGGAAAATGTGGTCTGTCTTTGGAATGTTGTTATTTGACGCCGTTAAATCCGTCCGGTAATAGTCGAAATCGATGCTGCAGTTCTTGTTTAAGCCGTAGGAAAGCGATATTTCGTGCCCCTTGATACCGGTCCTGCCGCCGTAACGGTCCGAATCAGGCAGTATATCCAGCCAGGCATCTGTTTCCAGAAGGGTATAGAGATAACGCAATTGCCATTGGCCTTTGTCAGACACCTTGTTGTGTCCAAGCTTAAAACCCAGCATATGGCCGTTATTGGAATTAGAAGCGCTCATGTTATTTACATATTCACCCAGGAGCGCGAAATACGGGACATTCCAGTTTAACCCCGTAGCCTTAAGGGGATCGCTGAATCCCAATTCAAATGCGGGGCTTATGGCATTGTAGTTGTACTTTAACCTGGAATTCTGGCGGGTATTGCTGTTTGCGGAGCTGTCCAGAGATGCCCCTTTTACTTTTTCAAATATGTAGATGGAGTTTGCGGCTTTAAGATCAAGGCCTTCTGTTATCTGCCATTTAATGCCCGGCTGCAAAGCGTAAAACCAGGGATCAGAGGTAGTTGATATCTCGTCAATGACAAAGAATCCGGTGTTCAGGTAGGCCTGAAGGTTTTTGCTTAACTTGCGGTTCAGTTTTATTGCGCCGCCCTCAGGATTTATATCCGTATCCCAGAGCATATCCCCGGGTTCCCATAGAGGGTTCTTCATCCTGCCGCCAATAAGCGTCATCCAGCTAACAGGATTGTATTCGGCATAGGCATAATCAAGCCAGACCGGTTTTTTGGCAAAAGAGTCGCCAAAAGTCTGGTTAGTGGAGCGGGGGTCACTGTCGTTGCCTGTAGCAATGCCTAAGGCAACCTTGACCTGGTCATTGACCTTGGCATCTGCTCCCACCCGCATCCTGACTCTGGCCCTGGTGCGATCAGTGGAGTTGCCTGAGTTGGTATTGCTGCCTTTTCTGTTCTCATGCTGCATACGAAGGCGAAAATCTCCTTTAAGTTTTATGTTTTGGACCCACGATGGGACGCTCGCGGATTTGCCGCTTGCTAATTCCGCCTTTACCTGCTCCTTGGTCTCTATGCGTATCTGCTGTGCCTCTCCGGCTGAAAGAACCCCCTTTTCCACAAGCTTCTGCAGCAAGAGATCGATCTCCCCCGCGTATGAACATGAAACGGCCGACCCTATAATCGTTAAACACAAGAATCCAATGATTACCGAGAACCTTGACATCTCTCTCCCTCCTTTTGGTTATTTAAACATACTTTTCGTATTTGACGGCGATACCTACCGGTTTGTTTCGATGCGACTTGACAGCTTGGTCATTATAAGTTTCACCTCCTCTATCCAAGATAGCGCCTGTTAAACTCTTCGACTCTTTTAGCTTCTCTGCCTATGATTCTGTCCAACAACCTGATTATCAAAGCAGCCATTTTTATTATCATTTCATTGGCTATTTAAGCGAGACTTGCAATTCATTATTTTGCATGGCAGTAAACTCATTAATAACTCTCATCAAAGTGCATATATTGAAGGGTTTAGTAAAATAACAATCCGCTCCCAATATCCTGGCGTATAATTTGTCCTGGTGATCGGTCTTTGCGGACAATATAACCACAAAAGAGCGTAAAAAGCGGTGGTCGTCTTTAATTTGCCTGCAGATATTAAAGCCGTCTATCCCAGGGAGCATAATATCCAGGATTACTATATCGAAGGTCTCAGTTAGTAACTTTTCGCTGGCCTTAGCGCCGTCAAATGCCTGTTCTACGAGAAATCCCTCCTTGCGCAGATTATAAGCAAGTAGTTTATTAATGTCCGTGTCGTCTTCGATAACGATGATTTTGGCGGGGTTCTTCATAGCTATGCAAATTGACTGTAGAACTTATCGATCTCTTTTGCTTCTTCCCTGATAATATGCGAGAGGTAACGGAATAGCTTTAGCCATAATTTTGCGATCTTCATGGCTAAAGTATAAATGAGGCAGATTAAATACGTTTGAAGAGGCAGTTAAATTCAGGTAAAGCTTAAGGGGATAATACGGTTATTTGGGGAGGATAAACCAGAATTTCGAGCCGAGGCCTTCGGTGCTTTCTACGCCGACATTACCGTTATGCAGCTCGATAATGTGCTTGACGATTGAAAGCCCCAGGCCTGTGCCTTGGAGCTGGCGCGAACGCGCCTTATCTACGCGGTAGAAACGTTCAAAGATGCGAGGAATATCCTTTTCGGGGATGCCGATTCCGGAATCTTCAATGATAATTTTGATTTTTCCGTCTGCTTCCCGTGAATATATTATGATATTTCCCTTATCTTTGTTAAATTTTATGGCGTTGTCAATAATATTGGTCAGTACCTGCTCAATCTTATGCTTATCCGCAACTACTTGGGTATTAGCGGGCAACTCATTCTTTATATCAATATTCTTGCTTTTTGACTGTGATTTAAATCCGAATATGACCTTATCCATCTCTTGCTTTAAATCAAAGCTTTCCTTTTGGAGCGTTATGTCTTTTGATTCAAGGTGTGAGAGCGAAAGCAAGTCATCGACAAGGCTGTTAAGGCGATCGGCATGGTCACGGACGATCTTTAAGAAGTTGCGATTATTGTCTTTATCCTCCAAGGCGCCCTCAAGAAGCGTCTCTACAAAGCCTTTTATTGAGGTAAGCGGGGTCTTTAATTCGTGCGAGACATTGGCTACAAAATCTTTTCTCACCGTCTCAAGCCTGCGTATCTCAGTTATATCGTGAATAACTATCAGGCATCCGTCTACTCGGTCATTATTGAAAATAGGCGTAGCGCTGACTTCAAATATCCGGTGCGCAGGATAAATCAGCGTAATTTCCGTGGATAGGGATTTTCCATCCTTGAATGTCAGATTGATAACTTCTGCGATATCGCTGTTGCGTATAGCTTCCAGGAACACCTTGCCTTTTACCGCATCTTTTTGGATGTTGAATATCTGCTCAACGGCGGGGTTAACGGAAACGATCAGCCCTTGCCTGTCTAAAACAATGACCCCTTCGATCATGCTGTTAAATACTGCCGACAGTTTCTGGTTCTGTGTTTTGATCTCACCGATCTTGTTCTCTATATCCTGGGCCATTTGGTTAAGAGTTTCGGCAAGCTCCCCTATTTCATCGCGGGAAAAGTGAGTAATTCTGCGGTCAAATTCGCCTTCGGCGAACTTACGGGAGACCTGGATCATCCTGTTGATGGGTTTAATGGTCCTGGCCGCTACCACGGTGGCTAAAACAAAGGCAAGCACTAAGGCAAGAAGCAGGCCGTGGATAATTGTTTTTTTGGTTTCGGACAATGTTTTCTGCACGCTTTCCAAGGGCAGGGCCAATCTCAAGACACCTTTGATTGACTCTTCTTCTTTGAGAGGCAGGGCTACATAGAGCATGTTTATTCTAAGGGTTGAGGAATAACGGATATCGCTGCCCGTCTCTCCTTTCAAGGCGCATCGGACTTCCGGCCTGTCGATATGATTGACCATTTCGGGGATCTCAGAGAGAGGCTTCTCGGATTCTGCCAAAACTTTGCCCTGCGTATTGATGATGGTGATACGGCAATTTGATCGCGGGGATAAGGTTTGCGCTAACTTTTCGAGGGAAGCGCTGTCTTCAGCTGTTATTGCGCCGGCCGGAATTTGGTTTTCGATAAGCCTGGCGTCATTGATAAGATGGGATTTGATATTGCGCAGTGAGTTATCTTCGAGCCCTCTGTTCAGGAAGTAGGCGACAAAACCGAACGATGCGAGTATTACGAATGCGTAGGAAAGAAACAGCTTTAGCTTAAAACTCGCCGTTCTCATATTCAAACCTATAGCCGTAGTTTTTTACGGTTACAATGTGCTTGGCGGCGCTTTTTAACTTTTTGCGCAGGGTCCTGATATGAACGTCCACCGTGCGGGTCTGGATCTCTGCGGCATGGTCAAAGCCCCAGATGGCATCCAAAAGGAAATCCCGGGAAAGCACCCTACCCTTTGCCGTTAACAGGGTTTTTAGGAGCTCGAACTCCTTGGAGGTAAGCAAGACCGGTTTATCTTTGACCGATACCGATATTTTAGAGAAGTCTATGCTTAAGTCGCCCAGTTTAAATACTTCAGGCGTTTTGTCATGCTCCTTTCCGCGGCGCAGGACCGCTTTTATTCGGGCGACAAGCTCTTTGGGGCTGAAGGGTTTGGTTATGTAATCATCCGCCCCCAGCTCAAGGCCAATGACCTTATCGGATTCTTGGCTTTTGGCGGTAAGCATGATTATCGGTATAGAGGCGCTCTCGGGGTCCTTCTTTAGCGATTTACATACGTCCAGCCCATCTATTCCAGGCAGCATCAGGTCGAGCATAACCAGGTTTGGGCGTTCTCTGCGTACCGCATCCAGGGCATCTTCGCCGTCAAAAACCGAGACGGTACGGAAACCCTCTTTTTTTAGATTGTAATCTAGCATTTTAACGATGTCCCTGTCGTCCTCTACTATCAGTATTTTGTCCTTCATATATCCTTATTTGGCTTTTCCCTGTTTAGCCACGCTCTCCATGGCTTTTTTGACTTCGTTGGGGTCACCCAGATAATAATGCCTGATTGGTTTCAGGCTATCATCTAATTCATAGACCAGGGGTATACCGGTTGGGATGTTCAAGCTGACTATTTCCTGATCCGACACATTATCCAGGTACTTTACCAGCGCCCGCAGGCTGTTGCCGTGGGCGGCGATAATTACCTTCTTGCCGGATTTTATCGTCGGAGCTATAGTTTCATGCCAGTACGGCAGGAATCTGGCTACCGTATCTTTAAGGCATTCGGTGACAGGGACATCTTTGGGATCCATATCCTTATAGCGAGAGTCATTGCCGGGATAGCGCGGGTCGCTCTTTTCCAGCGCCGGAGGAGGCGTATCATAGCTTCTTCTCCAGACCAGAACTTGTTCCTCACCGTATTTTGAGGCCATCTCGGATTTGTTTAATCCCTGAAGCGCGCCGTAGTGCCTTTCGTTGAGCCTCCAGGAGTTATAAACAGGTATCCACATCAGGTCCATCTCATCAAGGGTCATCCATAGTGTGCGGATCGCCCTTTTGAGTACTGAAGTATAAGCAACGTCAAACATGAACCCCTCTTTTTTAAGGAGTTGGCCGGCTTTTTTAGCTTCCCCCATTCCCCTATCCGAAAGGTCTACATCGGTCCAGCCGGTAAACCTGTTTTCCTTATTCCAGGTGCTTTCGCCGTGCCTTAACAAGACAACTTTTTTCATTTTTATCCGCTCCCTATAGTTATTTTGAGAATTTATTTTAGCTCTATTGTCGTCGATTGGCAAGCCTTATATTAGGGTGCCAAAGGCTGGCCTTTTTTATTCTTGATGAAAAAGAATATACCCAGCGTTATCAGGTATGCTGCCAAGCCTAATAGCAGCGCGATAAGTATGTATCCTACGACAACCGGAAGGATTATCTTGAGCGCCGAAACCCTGAATAACAGCTTCCAGTTGAAGCCGTTCAAGAATACTACCCAGGATTCATGCAGGCTCTGCCATTTAATGCCGAACACCCATGCCCCGGCTTTTAAAGCCAGCAAAAGCGAAATAATGCTTATCCATGTGTTAGTAATGATGCTGCCGAACAGGGCGGTAGCACGGTTAGCCTTGAAGAGCAGTGCCAGGAATATCGCGGCTACGGGGCCGGTCCCGGGGAATATCCCCGAGAATACCCCTATCCCAAATCCCAGGGCGATCTTTTGAGGGGAATCGTTTACCCTGAATACTTGTTCGTAAAACTTTGCGCCAACGCGCCTGAGCAGTTGTTTCATTTTACTTTTCTTTGTGAAAAGCCGATTTGATATGCACTCCCGCGAACCTCTCCAGGCCAAAGGACTCCTGGACCCATCCGTTATGCAGTCCGAACCTCTCCATCGCCTCTTTTGCTGCTTCATACTCCTTTTCCGTAAGCCTGCGTGAAATTTCTTTATGTTCAAATGCCCTGTGATACGGTATGTACTGGCTCATGAGGCTCACGTAGGTTTCAGGGGATACTTCTTCGGACAAGAACCGCATGGTCGTTTCCGTGCCCGAGATATTGTTGGGCAGCACCAGATGTCTTATGATGAGGCCCTTTTTTATCGTGCCATCCGGGTTAAATACGGGAACTCCGACCTGCCGATGCATCTCCTTTACCGACTTGCGGTTATTTTCTGGGTAGTCAGCTGCCGCGGAATACCTTTCGGCGCCGTCAGCCTCGGCGTAGCGCATATCCGGCAGGTATATATCCATAATGCCTCCGATCAGCTTAACTATATTTTCAAGTTCATAGCCGCTGGTATTATAGACAAGGGGGATCTTTAGCCCATTCGGTATGGCTATGAGCAAGCTCTTTAATATCTGGGCAAGGACATGAGTTGGCGTGACAAAGTTTATATTGTGGCAACCCTTTGTTTGCAAGGAGAGCATTACATCTGCCAGCTCTTCAGGGGTAACCTCTTTTCCCTGGCCATTGTGGCTAAACTCATAGTTTTGGCAATAGACACATCCAAGGGTGCAGTTGGCAAAGAAGATCGTACCTGACCCTCTCTCCCCCGAGATCGGAGGCTCTTCGCCATGGTGGTCCATATAACTGTATACTTTGGCCAGGCTGCCTGTTTTGCAAAATCCCCTCTCTTCTTTGAGCCGGTTTATGCGGCATCTGCGCGGACACAGGCAGCAGGATTCAAGCAATCGCCAGGTTTTATCGCTGGCCTCTGTCAGATAACCGCTTTTAAACGCATCTATATAGGATGGATACATGCTCAATCTTCGTTTGGGGACGGTTCTGGGACCTGTCCCCAGAACCGTCCCCAAAGATTAGTTAACCTGCTTGCGGTAGAGTTCGCGTATTTTATTGAATATCTCGATATACTCCGGCGTGCGGTAATCCGGATAAGTCCACTCCCAGCTCCTAAAGCTCTTGCCTTGAAAGTACAGCGTGATCTCCGCGAACATTCCCCTGCCTATATAGATGCGGTGGCGGAAGTCCTTGGTTGAGGCCAGCACCAGCTTTGCCATATCCAGGTAGCCCGGGTCTATATTTATGCCCCGCAGCCCTTTGACTGACAGCTTCTTTTCCAGGCTGTTGGTAAAGAGTTTTATTGAGGAGAGCTTCTCGGCAGGAATAAGCCTTTTAAAGCTTATGAACTTTCGCTTGAGGCATTTTCCGAACTCCTTATCGTAGTAGCCGGTAAAATCAAACGCTAGCTCGCTGCTTTCAAAATCCAGGCCTCCGAACTTTTTCTTCAGCATTGACTGGCATTTGCCGAACAAATCATTATTGGCGCAGATCAATCCTACGATTAATTTGACCGGTGGGTGTCTGGTGACCTTACCCATAAAGAGGCAGGGTTTTAGCCGTTTTGATTGAAGGCGTAGGGTTCCTGGGGTAATAGCTGGTTTATATATTGGGAGATGCGCTTGCGCTGCATATCGTTAATTTCGTTAAAGAATATGGCGATGTTAAATCCGCTGTTCTTAGCGTCCTCGGTCCTTACCACTACGCCCTTGCAGTCGACATGGGAATCTTTTTTGCCGCTATCGGTAAGGATGGGTAGCGTAAGCCTGACCATTACCTTGGTAAACGGAGGCATATACTTGGAGATATGGCAATAGGCCCCAACGCAGCTGACATTATGAGTGCAGGTGACGAAGTCGTAACCGTTTACCGCCAACTTGATGGGCAGCTGGTGCTCCACGCGGGGATGCACCCTTCTTTCTGCGCCGCTGCGTCCGCTTATTTCTTTTCTGCGGTCTCTTCTTTTGCTTTCTTTAGATAGTTTAGCCAGCATTTTTTCATGCAGAAGTACTTGCCGTTACGGTAATACCTCTTTATCTTCTTTATGGGTTTTGAGCAAGCCAGGCAGTTCGCCTGCTTCTCCTCTTGCTTTGTATCCTGCTTTGCTTCTTCTGCCATTACTTTCCTTTCTCTGGTTGCTAATCAGCTTTCATTGTATCCAGGAAATCCTTCAGGCGCCCTTTTTGCACCTGGTTGAACTCCCTGAACTCCACCCCTATGCGGTAACGGTCAGAGTAGGGCAGAGCAGCGCTCCATCTTACCTGGCCCAGCGGAGTAAAAAGATTCCCGGCTATTTGCAGTTGTATATCCAGCAGGGCCTTTGGCGCAATGAAGCTGTTACTGATAAAGCCCACTCCGTTAATGCTTATGTCTTGGCTTTGCGCGTTTACTGATTCAGTCCTGCTGATAACTTGATAATGCAAAGGCGTTTTTAACTTTATGCGTTCAAACTCCCTTTGCTCCTTTATTATTCCCGACATATCTTTATTAACTATATCATATATCTATCTATATGTCAATAATCAGGCCCCCGGGGCTTAAGGGTGAAAGCGGGCGCGCAGGCAGAACTCGATCATGGAAAGCGGGATATTCTGGAGTATTTTTGTTTTACCTATACCGGATATCAGGACAAACTTATTGGTTTTTCCGACGAACTTCTTGTCTTTGTAATGAGCCGACATTATCCGCTCAAGGCTAAGTCTTTGGATCCTGGTGGGCAGGCCCGCCAGGCCGATCAGGGCCTCGATCCTTTGGTGGTGGGTATTCTCCAGCAGCCCCATACTCCTGCTTATGTCGCAAGCAACCAGCATTCCCAAGGCTACTGATTCTCCGTGGTTGTAGCCCCGGTAGTTACCCGCCGCCTCTAAGGCGTGGCCTATGGTGTGGCCGAAGTTGAGGATCGTGCGCAGCCCCCGCTCCTCCCTTTCATCGCGCGAGACTATGTCCGCCTTGATCTTAGAGCAGCTTCCTACTATGCGCTCAAGGTCTGCCGGAAGAAGCTTAAAGTTTTTCTTGAGCCTGCGTTCCAGAAAAACAAATATGCCGGGGTCCTTGATCAGGCCGTATTTGATCGCTTCCGCCAGCCCCGAAGAAACCTGTTTCGCGGGAAGGCTGGCAAGCAGGGAGGTATCGCTAAATACCGCTTTAGGCTGGTAAAAAGCGCCGACGAGGTTTTTGCCTGCCCTCAGATCAATGGCTGTCTTGCCTCCGATGCTCGAGTCTATCTGGGAAAGAAGGGTGGTGGGGATTTGCACGTAAGGGACGCCCCGCCTGTAAACAGATGCGATGAACCCGGCCAGGTCTCCGATGACCCCGCCGCCGAAGGCGATGATAAATACTTGTTTTTGCCGGTCATAGCGCGCCAGGTCGTTAATTACTGCAGAGAAGGAGTCCAGCGATTTGCTCTCCTCGGAATCGGCTACAGTTTTGAATATTGCGCTGAATCCCCTGTCGCTAAGGCCCTTGGCCAGTTGTCCGCCGTATTTATGCTTTATATAGGCGTTGGTAATGATATAGGCGTCATTTCCCAGGCCCCGCAAAAACTTAGCCGCGGATCTCAGGATATTGCTGCCTATGAATATATCGTAGGAACGTTCTTTTAGCCTGACCCGTATTTTGCGCATGTTTAACTGACGCCAAACAATAAAAGGATATAATTGATTACCGGCCAGATCACCGCCCCCAGCACTCCCGACCAGAGCAGGATGATAAGTATGATAAATGAGTACTGTTCGGTTGAAGCGTAAGCTACGGCAAGCCTGCGGGGCAATACCCCCAGCATTATCTTTGAGCCATCCAGGGGAGGAATGGGGATCAGGTTGAATATTCCCAGCACTACGTTCATTACAATAAGGTTGGAGGCCAGAAAAAAAGACAGTTCGTTTAATGGGGCCAGCTTTATCAATGCGGATAAAAAGAAAGCCAGTAGCAGGTTTGCCAGCGGCCCGCTTACCGCGATCAGGGTCAGGTCGCGCCTCGGGTTTTTAAGCGAGGCGTAGTTGACCGGCACGGGTTTGGCAGCGCCGAATACAAACTGGCCTTTTGTGCTGATAAAAAGCAATAGCGGTATCAGTATGGTCCATACAGGGTCTACGTGCGCCAACGGGTTAAGGGTGAGCCTGCCGCTATATTGGGCGGTGCGGTCACCCAGCTTATTGGCTACCCAGCCGTGAGAAAACTCATGGACGGTCATAGCCACCAATAGCAGCCCGAAAGATAACAGCAGGGCGATAATACTCAATCCAGGGCCTCTATTTTATCTGCTTCCAGCGTGAGGTCAGGCGCCTGCGGGGAGGATTTTGATGTTCTGCCCGTCACTCTTACTCGTCTATCGTTGTAAGGGCGCAGATTTATCTTCGGCGCGCTGATAAGATAGACCTTCTTGTCGGCAGTAATAAGCTTATGGGTGGCTTGCCTGGTAAAAACCTTCTTTTTAAGCAGGCCCTCGACGACTACCTTGTCCGCTTCAGGCTTTTGCTTGGCTATTCCGGTACCGGCACTGACGGGGATTGAAAATGGAGGTTCTTTAGGTTTGTTGGCCTTGACCATAAGGTTCTTGTTTACCCAGCCGTAGGTGTTTAATGTAGGGTATATCTTGTACCACTCTCCCCTGTCTTCGGCGATAAAGACCGTCTCGTATTTTGCGGCTTTACCGATGACCGCCGCTTTGGTGGTGGCATGCAGCCTGATATTGACGTTGTTTTTTGTGACTCTGGCGCTGCGTTGATCAATGATCTCGACCATGTCCTTGCGAATGAAGGCAGGGGCGGTTATGGGCAGCCTTATTCGGTACCAGTCGTAGAATTCCCCGACCACATCGACGTAATCTCCTTTTTTGAGGACAGAGATGATTTGGCTGCTGGTGGTAGAGTCTGTGCGGATGTTTATTCCGTTTTCTGTGGCCCTGGCCTGAAATACGGTTGCCTGGGTTGGCAGGTAGGTATGAGCGCAGGCTTTCCCCTCGCAGTAGCCCGCAGAAACAGACAGGAGTGTAAGTAATAAGCAAATCAGCGCGATACCGGACAGGCGCATCTTACTTCTTTTCCGCAGCCTTGGCGGCAGGAGCGGCTTTGGCAGCGGCTGGGGTCTTGGCTGCGCCAACTTCTTTAGTCTCGGCAGCGGCTGTGGTGGCGCCCGCCTCGGCGGTTGTTTCGGCCTTTTCAGCCTTTTCTTTCTTTATCTTGATCTTGAGCGTCTTTATTTTAGGCAGCCCGAATACGTTATCCCCTTCTTTCCAGGCTCCTTTTTCCTGCATATATTTTAATCTTTCGGTCCGCTTCATGACCGACCTTTGTTTCTTGTCCTTATCCGAGATGTTCAATGACGGGTGGATCGACATTTATAGCCTCCTCACATAGCATGTCTGATACTGTTTTTTGAAATCGGCGACCTTCGACTGGGCCGAGTTTTTATTCGAAAAATTCCCCACACACAGCACGGTATAACTGCCTTTTGAAAGGATGATCGGGTCAAAGCCTTTTTTCCTGAGCATCTGGGCGGCTTTTTTAGCGTTTTCCCTGGTTTTGAAGCTCGCCAGTTGAATAGTATATTTGGCCGCCAGATCCTTATCGTCAGGAGTTGCTTCCCTGCCGGGCTTTTCTGCGGTCAGGACGGCCGTTGTCGGGGCGTAAAGCACCGATTTTGGCTCTTCCTGCTGGGAGATGACGTGGTCGCCAGCAGGAGCTTGCTTTTTTCTTGAGGCGATCATCGCCGCCTCAGGCGTCTTTATCCTGGAGCTGAGGTCAAATCTGAGGTTGCTGCGGGCCAGCGACACTCTCTTGCCGTGTTCGACTCCGAGTGAAAAAGAGACCACCGAAACCAGCACCGCCGCAAAGAAAGAAATGATCATCTTTTCGTAATTCCAGGCAGGGGAAAAGAAGCCTTTACGCGGCTTTGCCCGGTCGGATTTTGCTTGGGGCGCTTGCCTGTGTTCGGTAAAAAGCTCCAGCTGGCCGGGGTTAATTTTTTCCATAGGTTGATTATATCTCTGTCTTATCCGGTTTCAAGTAAATTTTTGTGTTGATCTTCTTTATGGCCTTTAAGAATGCCTCGACCACCCTGGGATCGAACTGCTTGCCGCTTTTCTTTTTTATCTCCTTTACGGCGCCGTTGATGTCCATCCTTTCGCGGTAAGGCCTGCCGTATACCATTGCTTCGAAGGCATCGGCAACCGCCATGATGCGAGCCCCCTGCGGTATCTGGTTCTTTTTAAGCCTGGAAGGGTATCCGGTGCCGTTGTATCTTTCGTGATGATGCATGATTATGGGGATGACCGGCCGCAGCACCTGCAGCGGCCGCAGGATCTCGGCGCCTTTGACGGGATGGGTTTTGATGATGTTGTATTCGCGGGCAGTAAGCTTTGTGGTCTTCGTGAGTATCTCCAGGGGGATGTCTATCTTTCCGGTGTCGTGCAGGAGGCTGGCATACTTGAGGCTTTCGATCTGTTTTTCTTCCAGGTGCATCTGCTCGCCGATAGCCGCGACCAGCCTGCTAAAGTACGGCGAGTGAGTGTACTCCTGCGGTACCCTGGTATCCAAAAGCGTGACCAGCGCCTTGATGCTTCCAAAGACTATTTTTTGCTGTTCTTCATAGAGCTGCAGGTTTTTGATCCCGATGATCGCCTGCTCTATTACCGTCATCAGCAACTCCTGGTCAAAACGCTCAAAAGGCACGGAGTTTTTAGGGCGGCTGGTGATGATAAGCCCCATGATGTCTTCGCAGATCAGCGGCGCGGCCAGCACGTTGTCTTTGCGTATGGTAGCCAGGGTCCTGATGATCCTTTTTTCGATCCTGCTGGTTATCAGGACCTTTTTATCTATAAGCGTTTTATTCCTGTTGTTGACGACGCATCTGAGTATCGAATATTTCTTGCTGGGATCCAGGAGAAGGATCAGGCAGTAATTGGCGTTGAAGATCTGGCAGAGCAGCCGGCTAAGCCGCACGATCAGCTCTTTAAGCTCATAGGTAGAGTTGACCAGTCTATAAATGCTGTGTATCGTGGATACCAGCGAATTATACTTTCTCGTAGGGATCAAAGAGTTTTTTGTGCTCATCAAGCGCGTATCTATCGGTCATGCCCGCGATATAGTCGCAGACCGTTCGTTTTACCCCGTCAAGCGGGATCCTTCTCTGTATCATGTCGGGCAGCTGCTCCGGCTTGTCGACATAGACCTCGAAGAGGTCTTTGATGAAGCGTTTAGCCTTGGTGCTCATTCGTATTACGCGGTAATGATGATAAAGTCTTTCCATCAGGAAATCGCGCAATGGCAATCTTAATTTTAGCATATCAGGGCTAAAAGAGACAATCTTTTTATCGGTTTTCTTTACCTGGAGGCTTGACTTGATCTTGAGGCGTTTTAAGGTGTTTTGGGTCTGGCGTATGAGGTCGGTGACCTGCATGTCGATCAGCGAACGGATGACCAGGTATTTTCTCTGCGCCGGTTCAAGCCTGCCTCTGGATGAACGGATATTGGCATTGATCCGTTTCCAGATAGAAAGGCCTGCCAGGTCGTCTTCTTTGATCAGGCCGGAGGTTATCCCGTCGTCAAGGTCATGGTTGTCATAGGCTATCTCATCGGCTATATCTACGACCTGGGTCTCCAGTACCGGCATTTCTTGCGGGGCCAGGTCCTGGATCTGGCCGGCCTTATCGAAAGCCGTAGAATGTTTGACGATGCCCTCCCTGACCTCCCAGCTAAGATTCAGGCCCGGGTAATCGGGGTATCTTTCTTCAAGGTAATCAACGACCCTCAAGCCCTGCAGGTTATGGTTGAAGCCTCCCTCTTCGCGCATAAGCTCGTTAAGCGCGTCTTCGCCTGAATGGCCAAATGGGGTGTGACCCAGGTCATGGGCAAGGGCTATAGCTTCCGTAAGGTCGCAGTTCAACTTTAATGCCGAGGCAATGGTGCGCGCGATCTGTGCTACCTCTATGGAATGCGTCAGCCTCGTGCGGTAATAATCCCCTTCGTGGTTGACGAAAACCTGGGTTTTATACTCCAGCCTTCTAAAAGCCGCGCAGTGAATGATCCTGTCCCTGTCCCGCTGGTAGGCGCTTCGGTAAGGATGCTCGGTTTCTTTATGTACCCTTCCGCGGCTTAGGCTGGCTTTCATCGCGTAAGGGGCCAGGAGCGATTCTTCCGTATTACTTGCTTTGTTTTTTCTGGGCATTTTTCAGTAAGCCTAGCAGCTCATCGAGCGACTGAGAGATGATCTTGGTTGCGTGCATGACCGGCATGAAGTTGGTGTCGCCCAACCATCTGGGCACGATATGCACGTGAATGTGGTCGGTAATACCCGCCCCGGCGCTCGAAGAGATGTTCATGCCGATGTTGTAGCCTTGGGGTTTGAGCGTGATTTGAAGCAGGCGTTTTGCCTTCTTTATAGCGCAAAAGAGGTCTTTGGCTTCCGCATCGCTCAGAGAGTCGATGTCGGCAGTGTGTCTTTTCGGCGACACGAGCAGGTGGCCGTTATTGTAGGGAAAGATATTCAGCATCACCCGGGAATACCTGGTTTCAAATACCACCTGGTTGTTCTTAGGGCTTTTTTTGAGCGACCGGCAAAAAATGCATCCTTTGGCCTTCTTTACCGTTTTGTTTATGTATCCTATGCGCCAGGGCGCCCAGAGCCTGTCCATGGTTTATATCTTGATGATCCTCGCTTCTATTTTATCATTGATCTCGATGATCCCGCAAGAGTTGAATTTGGCATAGATTTTATCCGTGGCGCTGCCGGGGTTAAACATCAGCACGCCCTGGTATCTTTCGTTCATAGGGTTATGCGTGTGTCCGAATACTATGATATCCGGCTTTTCACGCCTGAATTCGTTGAATACCAGCTCAGGCATCGTAGCCGGCGGACCCCATCCGTGGATCAAGGCGATCTTGAACCTGCCGATAGAGAACACTTCTTTTTGCGGAAGCTTCCATTTAGTCTCGTCGGTGTCCATGTTGCCATGGACGGCTTTTACCTCCGGGCATATGGCCCTAAGCTTATCCAGAACGTCCAGCTGGAGTATATCGCCGGCGTGGATGATCATATCCACGCCCCTCAGGGCTTCGATCAGCTTCAAAGGCAGGTCCTGGTTTTTATCGTTTATGTGCGTATCGGAGACAACTCCGATCTTCATGCGGTCACCCTCGGCATGCAGAACAGGTCGAATATCTGGTTTAGGCTGTTTAAATCCATTGCCCAGACCTTTTCCTCTAACGCCCTGAGCCTTGCATTAGCGTCTATTTCGCTGTTGGTGACTATGATCTTGCGTTCAAGCTTGTTGCGGTATTTCTTGCATTCTCGCGAGAACTCAGCGACATCGTTTTCGGTAAGGCAGTCGTGTTTGATGGCTATCAGCCATATCCCTTCGTTAGACCTGCCCAGGAGCCCCTCTTTGATATTGGCGCTCTGCAGCTCCAATGGCTTGATCTCTCTGAAATGATTAAGGCGTATTTTTTTCTTTTCTATCTGTATGGTCTCGTCTTCAAAATGCCTCAGGAGCTCGGTCATCCTCTCTACCATGGGCTTATCGACCTGGCCAAGGAAATCGCTGATCAGGCCCTCTACCTGCTCAAGGAACCTTATGCGCAGGCTGTTTTCGTCGTAAAGCAGCGCTTCCTGCTTTTGGCGGTGCACAAAACGCATCCAGAAACCGAATACGCGGTCATTGAGCCTGAGGAAATCGGCGTTGCGCGAGATGATGTCTGATTCAAGCAGGAAGGCGATCCTTTTGTTTAGGTCGCAGGCCTTTTTCTTCATGATATGGGATATGTCTTTTATTTTATTGTGGCCGCAGGCCACCATATGAATGATGTCCAGATACTCTTTGCCGCACGTCGCCTCGCCGAAACGGCCGATATATACGGAAAATCTTTGATTGAGCAGCCCTGAAGAGTCAAAAAGGAGCTTCTGCAGGATCTGCGATAAGCGGGTCTGCTTGGACTTGATCATCTCTTCGGTGATCAGGTTAAGGTAAAAAGGGCTGCCTCCGGTAAAGTGGGTAAGGAAGTTTTTAACCCCCTTGCAGACACCGTAGCTTCCCAGGCGGTTGGTAATATATTGGTCTGTTGAAGAGATGGTGAAGGGCTCGACGTTTATGACTTCGAAGTTCCCGAATAACAGCGATAATTCTTTGGAAAGGATGTTCTTGGTCCTGAACCTTAGTGAGCTGGTGATGATATACATTGTGTTCTTCTGGGAAACGATAAGCTTAGACCAGTCACGGTAAAGGTTGGCTAACCCCAGCTTCTCAAGATGATTGAACTCGTCGAATATGACGAGGCAGGATTTTTGGGTCTCCTGGTGTATGCTGTCACAAAGCGAAAGCAATTCGGTAAAGACGCTTGCCTTTTTTCTCTTCTCCAGGGCCGACAGGATCGCGCGTATCTGTTCGATGGTGCGCGGGATGTATTTTTCGGATTTCAGGATCAGGAAATCAAGGTCTTCTTTTAAGGGTATATCGCTGTTGGAGAGGAAGTTGTAGAGCAGCACGCCGATGAACCTGGCAGCGAAGCTTTTTATTGATTCAGGCCTGGTCTGCAGGTAAAGCGTGATCAGGCGGTTGTCGTGAAAGCGCTTGATGAATTCAGTTATGAGCGAGGTCTTTCCTACCATCTCATCGCCTATAACGGCTATATTCTGACGGTATCCCTCCAGCAGGCCTCTTGCGCGGTTTTCTATCAGTTCCAGGTGGTTTTTGCGGTTCTGGCAGATGAATTCCATTACGGTAAATAAAAATAAGGGTTTTGGGGCACGTGGTCTTTTCTTATCTCGAAATGAAGATAGGTGCTCTTATTGCGCCCTGCCGAGCCGGCAGTAGCTATCGCTGCCCCTCTTTGTACTTTATCGCCAAGCCTGACCATTACCTGTGTGTTCCTGGCATAGACCGTGTAAAAGCCGTCACCGTGTTCGAGTATTATTGTCTTGCCGTAATTCTGGAAATCATCGCTGTAAAAGACGACCCTTCCGGAACGGGAAGCGACGACCTGGGTCCCTGAAGTCGGCTCGATGTCAAGGCCCTTATTGATGATGCTGCCGGTATTTGAACCGAACGTCGAGATCACCCTTCCTCTAAGCGGCCAGATAAAATCGTCATAGGCATGTTTTTCGGCTACGAGATCGGTCTTTTGCCGATTGGGTATGAAGATCATCTGCCCGGTTTCGATCTTGGTTGTATCGGCGATATTGTTGGCAGCGGCCAGGTCATCGAGATCGACCCTGTACATCTTGGAGATCCGCCACAATGTTTGGCCTCGCTCAACCCGGTGATGAACTCCGGGCATGACAGGGGCAACTGCCGCTCCCGGGGGCGGCATGTAAGCGCTTGTGGGGCCGCATCCTGTAATCGCGGTCACCAAAATTAAGAAAAGGTAATGGTTTCTCATAATATAGTTTCAAAGGTACCTTACGCCTACCACACAAAATCCCAAGCAAAGCGTAAGGTATTTCCCGCTTACGCGGGATTTCGCTGGATAAAAGCTTACTGTTTAGTCGCCTAAGTTGTCTGCTCATTTAAGCGGGAGAGGGGAATCGAACCCCCATATCCAGCTTGGGAAGCTGGTGTTCTACCACTGAACTACTCCCGCAAGAAACAGCTTGCAAACCGCCACTTCTACAGCCCGCATGAATCAAACATCTTTATGGAACAGTAATCGCCGCACATGGTGCAAACATCGCTGATTCTCGGCTTGGACGATCTTCTGAATATTGCCGCTTTTTCAGGATCTATGGATAAGCTGATCTGTTGTTTCCAATCCCTGTGTTTTCTGGCCAAAGAGATATCCCTGTCCTTAATAGCAGCGCCGGGGATGTTTTTTGCGATATCCGCGGCATGGGCAGCGATCTTCGAAGCAATGACCCCCTCTTTTACGTCACTGGCGGTAGGGTGCCTAAGGTGTTCGGCAGGCGTAACGTAGCAGAGAAAGTCTGCGCCGTAGCTTGCTGCCAAAGCGCCTCCGATCGCCGAGGTTATGTGGTCGTGGCCGGGGGCTATGTCGGTAACCAGAGGGCCGAGCACATAGAAGGGCGCATTATGGCAGATCTTCTTTTCCAGCTCGACGTTTTTCTTGATCTGGTCCAGCGGCACATGCCCCGGACCCTCTATCATCACCTGGACATTGCGCTTTCTGGCCCTTTTTGTCAATTCGCCAAGTATCTTTAATTCAGCGATCTGGGCCTGGTCGGTAGCATCCCATATGGAGCCGGGCCTGAGGCCGTCGCCAAGGCTTAAGGTTATATTATAGCGATAAGCGATATCAAGGATCTCGTCAAAATACTCATAAAATGGGTTTTCTTGTTTATGGCGCTTGATCCATGCGGCAATAATCGCCCCACCCCTAGATACGATGCCCAGCAGCCTTTTCTGTCGCCTAAGCCCCTGTAGGCTCTTGAGGGTCACCCCGGAATGCACGGTAAAGAAATCAACGCCTTGTTTTGCCTGTTCCTCAAGGGTTTTCAGTACCTCGGTTTTGCCAAAATTCAGAAAATCATTATGCCGGGCTTTGGCGTTAATCGCTATTTCATAGATCGGCACCGTGCCAAGGGGGACCTGGCAGCGTTTTAATATCTGCGCTCGGATCCTTTTGAGGTTAGAGCTGATGCTAAGGTCCATGACCGTATCTGCGCCGCAGTCCACGCAAACTTTCAGCTTTTTAAGTTCCTCATTGAGGGAGTGCCTGTCGGTTGAAGCGCCGAGATTGGCGTTTATCTTTGTAGTCAAGCCTTTGCCTATGGCGCAGGGGAATTTGATCTTGCGGTTTTTATTCAGGGGTATGACGGCCTCCCCTTTCCTGATCAGATCGGATAGGCGGCTGGCAGTGATGCCTTCACGGCCTGCAACGGTTCTTAAGACCCGGGTAAAAATCCCCTTATTGGAGAGCTCTAGAAGCGTGGGCATGATTTTATAATAAGGCCTAAATCAGCTTGATGATCTTTTTTTCCAGTGAATACGCCCTGTATCTGATGCGCTTGAATCCTAACGCGATCCCCGGGGATTTAAGTTTTGAAAACTCCTCAAGTACGCGCACCGATTCTTTTACGCGCTGGATATTAGCGTAGAGGATGTCCCGGACGCCGTTCCTGCGCATCTCTTTTGCCAATATGCGCTTTCCGGGGTCGTTCTCAGCGTCCCTGTGGCAGAGCAGTTCTGATCTCTTACCCAGCTTTTGCGCCAACGAATCTATCCCATGCCTTATATTCTTAAAACCGGCACAAAGCCCGGGGTCGCAAAGCAAAAACCTCGCTATCTCTTCACAGACGCGCAGGCCTTCTTTGCTGCGGTTAAGATTAGCGTCGATGATCCTGTATACGCCTTTTTGATCTATGGGCTTCAATTATTTTCTTGATTATGCCGGTCGTAGAACGGCCTTTCTCGAATTTTACGGTCCTGACGCTGCCTCCGCAGGCCTGCACTATTTTACTTCCGGATATCGGCCTGTTCTTCCAGTCCGCGCCCTTTATCAAGACATGCGGCATCACCGTTTTAATGACGGTAACCGGAGTATCTTCGTCAAATAGCGTCACATAATCGACGCTGGCAAGGCCGGCGATCGTGCGCATCCTGTCTTTTTCAGCGATGATCGGCCGCTGGGGGCCCTTGATCCTCTTTACCGACTTGTCGCTGTTCAAGGCTACCACCAAGACGTCCCCGCAGCTTTTTGCGTCTTGAAGGTATTTTACGTGGCCGTAATGCAATATATCAAAACAGCCGTTAGTAAATACGATCCGTTTACCGCTTTTCCTGAGGCCCGCGCAGATCTTTTTAAGCCTGACGCGTGAGCATATTTTATTTTCTAACAAAGCGCCTGTTCCACAAGTTCGCATACTATATGACCTATGGTGATATGGGCTTCTTGAATACGGGCGGTGATGGCAGAGGGCACGATCAGGGAGACGTCGGCAAGCTTTGCCAGGTCCCCTCCGTCGCCGCCGGTAAGGGCGATGCTTTTAACGCCCATTTTTTTTGCCTGTTTTATTCCCATGGCCACGTTCTTGGCCTTGCCGCTGGTGGATATTCCGACAATTACGTCGTTTTTCTGGGCGAGCGCCTCGATTTGGCGGGCAAAGACTATGTCATAACCATAATCATTGGAGAGCGATGTCAAGATCGAGGTGTTGGTGGTAAGGGCGATGGCCGGCATCCCGGGCCTGTCTTTTTTGAACCTGCCTACGAGTTCGGCAGCGATATGCTGGCTATCGCTGGCAGAACCGCGTTTACAAAAATTATTTCCTTGCCGCCTTTTTTGATGCATTCGATCATGAGCTCCGCGATCTCGAGTATCTCTCCGATTTTTGTCCTGAGCAGCTCTTCTTTAACCTGGATGCTCTCCAGCAGAATATCCTTGACCTTATCTCTCATAAGTGTCACTCTCCTTAGCCAAAGAATACCTTGGCGATCTCGTAAAGTTCGGCATCTACGGTCTTGAGCGCTTTCACCGCGTCTTCTAACGCAACATCTATGATCTTTACGCCTGATAAGGCGACCATCCTCGCAAACTGCCTATTCTTTATCAACTCGACGGCCTTGACTCCGAACCTGGTGCCCAGGACCCTGTCAAAGGCCGTAGGAGAACCGCCTCTTTGAATATGGCCCAGTACGCTTACCCTGGTTTCATAGCCCGTTCTTTTTTCTATCTCTTCTGCAAGCCTGTCTGCGATACCGCCGAGACGCACGTGACCGAATGCATCCAGCTTCTGCTCTTTTAAAATCATATCCTTCTCTTTAAAGGTGGCGCCTTCCGCAACCACCACTATGCTGAAGGTTTTGCCTCTGTCGTGCCTTTTTTTCAGTATGGAGCATACATCGTTTAGATCGATGGGTATCTCGGGTATCAGGACGACATCCGCCCCTCCGGCTATGCCGGCGTGAAGGGCGATCCAGCCGGCATGCCTGCCCATTATTTCAACAACTATGATACGGTGGTGGCTTTCAGCCGTTGTGTGCAGCCTGTCAATGCACTCCATGGCGATGTTGACTGCCGTATCGAACCCAAACGTATAATCGGTACTGGAGAGGTCGTTATCGATGGTCTTGGGCACGCCTACGATGTTGGGGATACCGTCTTTGGTCAGCCTTGAGGCAACCCCCAGCGTGTCTTCTCCGCCGATGGCGATCAGGGCATCGAGTGAAAGCTTTTTGTAGTTATCTTTTGCCTTCCCTAGGTCCCCTTCCTTTTTATAGGGGTTGGTCCTGCTGGTTCCCAGGATCGTGCCGCCTTTCGGCAGGATCCCGGAGACTGCCTCTATGTTCAGAGGCATGGTGTCGCATTCAATAAGCCCTTTCCACCCGTTCTTGATGCCTAAAAACTCATATCCTTCCAGCGCGCCCTTTCTTACCACTGCCCTGATCACGGGGTTCAACCCGGGACAATCTCCTCCTCCAGTCAATACTCCGATTTTCATTTTTGCCTGACTCCTTGTCTTGATTGTTAAGCCCTGGTATAGCCGCCGTACGGTATTGCCGATGCTTCCCTGTCGGCGGGCCTCTTGCTTTTTTCTTCCAAAGGTATTATTTTAGCGACATGTATACGTATATTGATCTGTTCTTCGATGCCGAGGGCATCCTGGATCTTTGCCTTGGTTATATCCTGGAGCCGCGCGGTCAGGTCCGGGATGTTTGCTTCCGATTTCAGGGTAACCCTGATATCCACGATGAGCCCCTTTTTAGTGGCGATCACATCAGGCCTGAGCTCCTTTATTTCCGGGATTATACCGGCCAGCCTCCTGATAAGGTCTTCCACGGCGGAAAGCGCTATGGTGACCTGCCCCTGGGCGTTTGTAAAGGCGATCGTCCTTTCCCTTTGTATCCTTCCGAGGATGAGTTGGGCGAAAAAGTAGCTGATGATTATAAGCAGCGCACCCGAAAGCCCGACAATTATCTTACTATTAGAGGAGATCTGCAGGTATTCAAAAAACCTGTTGATATCATAAGGCTGGAGAAAATTCAGGGAAAACACTATCAAGGCTGCTCCGATCACGGTGACGACAGTAGCGTAGAACAGTATGCCGATGACTGTAAAGATCCTCATTCTTGCCCCCTTTCGACCCCCTGGATGCTTACGTTAATATCTTTGATATAAAGACTGGTCATCTTTTCAAGCGCGGCACGCACGTTCTCCTGGACCTTTACCGCCACCTCCCCTACGTTGTAATCGTATTTTATAACAAGCGGCACCTCGACCTTTACCTCTTCGTTTTTATCGTTAAGCTCCACCTTTACTCCGGCAAGCCCCTTGTTGCCAAGCATGCCCAGGATCCCGGCAGCAAGGTTTCCTGCGACCTTTTTTACCCCATCGATCTCCATAGCCGCTATGGCGGTGATGGAGGCGATGACGTTTTTGTGGATCTTGATCACGCCCAGGTCCGATCGGGCTTCTTCTCTTAACATGGCTAACCTTCTTTCTGTTCCTGTTTCAGGATGTCCTGAAGGAAATGAGTGGAAATGTCCCCTTTTAAGAACTGCGGGTTGAGCATCACTTTTTGATGGAATGCCGCAGTAGTTTTGACGGGTGAAATATAGAATTCGTTAAGCGCGCGCTGCATGGTCTTTATGGCATCGAGCCTTGTTTTGCCGTAAGTTATGATCTTGGCGATCATGGAGTCGTAGTATGGGGGGATATCGTAACCGCAGTACATATGCGTGTCTACTCTTACGCCCGGGCCTCCCGGCAAGTTGAGCTGTTCGACTTTCCCCGGGCAGGGCATGAAGTTGTTTTCAGGGTCCTCGGCGTTGATGCGGCACTCCATGGCTGCGCCCTGGATGCGGACCTCCTCCTGCACAATCTTCAATTTTTCTCCGCCCGCCAGCCTGATCTGTTCTTTTATCAGGTCCATGCCGGTGACCATTTCGGTGACCGGATGCTCGACCTGTATGCGCGTGTTCATCTCCATGAAATAAAAGTTGTTGCTCTTCTGGTCCAGGAGGAACTCGACAGTGCCTGCGCTAACGTAATTTATGCTTTTTATTCCCTTAACCGCCAACTCCCCTATGCGTTTGCGGGTCTTGATATCAAGCGCCGGCGACGGCGATTCTTCCAGCAGTTTCTGATGCCGCCTCTGTATGCTGCAATCCCTTTCTCCAAGATGGATCATATGGCCGTGCCTGTCGGCAAGTATCTGGACTTCGATGTGCCTCGGTTTTTCGATATACTTTTCGATATAGACGCTGGAGTTGCCGAAGTTGGCTTCCGCTTCTGCCTGGGCGGTCATAAGGCTGGAGATAAGGGTAAGGTCATTGTGGCAGACGCGCATGCCTTTTCCGCCTCCGCCGGCCGCGGCTTTTATTATCACCGGATAGCCGATGGCTTTGGCGGTCTTTATCGCTTCTTCTTTGTTTTTTACCGCGGTGCTGCTTCCGGGAATGATAGGCAGGCCCGCTTTCTGCATGCTTATTCGCGCGGCCATCTTATCGCCCATCAGCCTTATGTTCTCGGGGGTCGGGCCGATGAAGGTTATTTTGCATGATTCGCAGATTTCGGCAAAGTGGGGATTCTCGGCCAGGAACCCGTAGCCGGGGTGTATCGCTTCCACATCCGCGATCTCGGCGGCGCTGATTATCGCGGGTATATTGAGGTAACTGGAGCTTGAAGTGGCCTGGCCTATGCAGATCGCCTCGTCGGCAAAGCGCACGTGGAGAGAGTTTCTGTCTGCCTGGGAGTAGACGGCTACGGTGCGTATCCCCAGCTCCCGGCAGGCGCGGATTATTCTAAGGGCTATTTCGCCACGGTTAGCGATCAGGATCTTGGAAAACATTTTAGAGGGGCTCTATCAGGAACAAGGGTTGACTGAATTCAACGGGTTCGGCGTTATCTACCAGTATCTCAAGGATCTTGCCCCTTGCTTCAGCCTTGATTTCGTTCATAAGTTTCATTGCTTCAATGATACAGATGACCTGGCCGGGTTCTATGGTTTGGCCTGCCTGCACGTACGGCGCGGCTTCCGGTGAAGGGGCGCGGTAAAAAGTCCCGACCATCGGGGATTTTATCTCAAGCGACTTGGAAGCAGGCTCATCCTGGGCCGACTTGCCCGCGGGCAACTGCTGGAGCGTTTGAGGAGGCCTTTCCATCGCCACCGGCAGCGGGCCGCTGTAAGCTTCGATGTTCCCGGCAGAGTTCTTTCTGAGGCGGATGCGCATGCCTTCTTTTTCGATCTCGAGCTCAACCAGGCCGTTCTCGTTCATCAGCGTTATCATTTCCCTGATCTCTTTGATATTCATCTTGAATACTCCTCCTCTGTGAGGCGGGATTAGAAACTTTCAGGCGTTTTAGGAGATCCTTTCGACGTAACCGCCTGTCCTTGTGTCGACTTTTATGGTGTTTCCGACATCTATGAATAGAGGAACCTGGATCGTGGCGCCGGTCTCGGCCTCTGCGGGTTTGGTGCCGCTTTTTGCCGTATCGCCCTTGATGCCGGGTTCAGTGTGGGTGATCTTTAGTTCGATGAAATTCGGAAGGTTGATGGTCAGGGTATCGCCTTTATAGAAGTATCCGGTAACATCAAGGTTGTCTTTAAGGAAGCCCTTTTTATCCGCGATACTCTCTTCGCTGACGGCGACTTCCTCGTAATTCTCCTGATCCATAAAATGGTACATGCTTCCGGAATGATACAGGTACTGAAGCTTTCTTTCCTCTACAAAGGCCTGCTCTATCTTTTCGTCTCCCCTGAAGGTCTGCTCCTGGATATTGCCCGTCTTCATGTTGCGCATCCTGGCGCGCACGAATGCCGCCCCTTTGCCGGGCTTGACATGCTGGGCATCCACCACCATATAGACGGTAGCGTCCACCAGGATCGTCAAACCGCTTTTTACGTCATTTATCGACAGCGCCACTTAACACCTCACAGCCTTTTTCAGTAACTAAAACCATGTCCTCGATCCTTATTCCGAATTTTCCCGGAAGATAAATGGCCGGCTCAACCGTGAACACCATTGATTCGGCTACGATATTGTCGCTTTTTGCAGATATTTGCGGCTCTTCATGAATCTCCAGGCCCACTCCATGCCCAAGACTGTGCAGAAAGTAGGCGCCGTAGCCACTGCGAGCTATATGTTGGCGGGCTGCTGCATCTATTTCGGACGCCCTTATTCCGGGGCGTATCTTTTCCAGTGCCCTTTTTTGCGCTTCCAAGACAATACCGTATATTTTTCGTCTAAGAAGGTTAATTTTACCCAAAAAGAAAACCCTTGTCAAGTCGGATTTGTAGCCTTGGCAGTCTACCCCCATGTCGATAAGGACAGTTTCGTTCTTCTGGAGCTTTCGAGTGGAAGTTATGTGGTGGGGGAAGCTCGAGTTAGGGCCCGAAGCTACGATTATGTCAAAGCTGGCTTTTAAGGCCCCATTCCTCCTGATATGACATTCCACCTCTGAGGCGACTTCAAGCTCTGTCAGTCCGGGTCTCAGGAGCGAGCCTATATGGTTCAAGGCCTTCGCTGCGATACTCACAGCCTTACGGATATGCCCTAATTCCTCTTTTGATTTGTACTTACGCAATTCTTCTACCATTGAATGGACCGGCACCAAAACCAGACCTTTCCCTGACCACCTTTTGATGTTTTTGTATTCGGCAAAAGGCATCAGGCGTTCTTCAAAACCTATCCGTTTAAGCCGTAACTGCCTGCATGAGTCGGCAATAAGCCTGAAGACCGAACCGTTTATCTCTTTCAGGACGGCCTTGTCCTTAAGGCTGCCTTTAACCTCGGCGCTATATCTGGAATCTGTAAAGTATAGGTTGGTTTTTGGCGAAGCCAGAAAATATGAATCGCGGCTCGTAAAGCCAGAAAGATAGCTTATGTTGTGCGGGCTGGAGATAATGAGTCCGTCCAGGCCCCGCTCTTGAAGGGCAGGGTAAAGCCTGTGCAGCCTGGATCTTTCTTTCATGAGAGTATATCTAGCAGCGCTTCCAGCCCCAGACAGTAGCTATTGGCGCCGAAACCCATGATCGTGCCTTTGGCTACCGGGCTTATAAGGGATCTGTGCCTGAACTCTTCGCGGCAGTGGATGTTAGACAGATGCACCTCGATGGCAGGGATACCGCAGCCGGCGATGGCGTCCCTTATTGCAACGCTGGTGTGGGTATAGGCGGCGGGGTTGATCAGGATAGCGTGGAAGCGTTTAGGGCTCTTGCCGACCAGATCTACAATCCTGCCCTCGTGGTTTGATTGAATGATACTAAGGCCGGTTTTTCTCTTTTTAGCCAGCGTCCTTAGCCGCTTGTTTATTTCCCCCAGTGTTACTTTGCCGTATACCGCCGGCTCCCTCTTGCCAAGCAGGTTAAGGTTGGGGCCGTGGATGACCAGTATTTTCTTCATATAATCGCAATAGCAATTCAGGGTCACCAGGTCACCGCGCCACCATGTCACCGGTCAAACGGGTGACATGGTGACTTTGTGACTTGGTGACTTTTTATTGTTCGGCCTCATCTATTAGCATAATGGGGATGCCGTCGCGGATGGGGTATTTTTTCCCGCACTTGCCGCAGACGATCCTGTTATCTTTAAGAGCGACATCGCCTTTGCAGTCGGGGCAGGCCAAGATCTCCAGAAGCTCTTTGTCTATCAACTTTTTACCCCCTTTGTTTTGGATATATAGGCGTTCCTAAGCTCGAAGAGAAGGTTGTCCAGCAGCTTTCCTTCTTCGCCCATAAGATTGTTCCTGGTCTTATCCTGCAGCATAGCCAGAGTCTCAATAAGGAACTTTGCCTGTTCGAGGTTCTCTTCGGTCTTATTGGTAACGGGGTTCTCCATCATCCCCAAGGCAATAGAGGCCTGCATCGAGAGGGTCGTAATAAAAAAACTGAAAGTCGGCTCAGGCGCGCTGAACGCCCCCTCACCGCTGCCCAGTTCTTCCTTTTCCCTTTCCGCCCTTTCTTTCCACTCCTGGTCGACTTTTTTTTCTGGCTCCCCCATCGCGGATCTCTCCTTAGTAGATTATTATACCGGCGTAACCTACAACGCTGGTTTCGTCATGAGTCTGGTCGGCGCTGGTCTGATAGGCGACCAGGCGCGATTTTTTTGCCCCTAACCTTTTTGAACAGCAAATCGCGGCGGCCACCGGCGCCCAGCCGCACATGGATATGTCGAACTTTTTCACATTTTCAAAAAGAAGCTCTTCATCAAGCTCAAGGATTGCCTTGATCGCCTTGGAGTCTTTCTCCCGGGCGACTTCAAGCGGCTCATAATGAGAAAAATCGGAGCTGGCAACAATAAGGACGGATCTTTTCTTGTTCGCCCTGGTAAGGGCAGCCGAGAGCTCCTCACCCAAATCCCTAAGCTCCTTAAGGCTGGCGCTTGCTATGCTGATAGGGACGATCTTGAAGTCGGCCCTGAAATATTGCAAAACCGGCAGCTCTACCTCCAATGAATGTTCGTAAGCATGCGCCGAGCGGTCTTCTTTAAGCAGCTTGGAGGAACCCAGAAGCGAGGCAGCAAATCCGGTATCGATCCCGATGTCCCCCAGGGGCGTCTGCCAGGTTCCGCTGGAAATGATGCTGAACGGCTTTCCGTATCCGGTATGGTTGGGCCCCAGAAGAATGACCGTATCTTTTATGAGTACCTGCGAGGCGGTCTGGGTAGCGACTTTGCCAGAATAAAGGTATCCTGCGTGGGGCAGGACGCACGCGTAGGCGTCGGTATTGACGCCCTCAGTTTCAATGAACGAACCCAGCTGTTTTCGTATTCCTTGAGCTGAAGCCGGGTAAAATTTTCCCGCAACTATCGCTTCCCTTATATCATCGGCATTCATCTTGGCATAGGGAGACAAGCATCTTCCTGCTGTTATCAATGTCTATTGTGTCCGCCGGGCTGTGCGCCTCAATTACTTTTATCACATCCTTCTTTAGGTATGGCGAGAATATCTTGAAATCGATCGTCCCTTTCGAAGGCGCAAGGTGGTCTTTTAAGCCGGATACATCGTGCAGGTGAAAGCCTATGATTGAGTCGCCGAAAGCGGCAAGGGATTCTTTCTGGGGCGGCCCGAGTCCCAGCGCATTCATGATCTGGGCGTGTCCGGTGTCGTGCCAATAAAAAAGATTGGCCCCTTTGAGTTTGTCTAAAATGACCGCGATCTCATCAAAAGCCGGTATCTCGCGGTAGTAGAACCTGTTTTCGATGCCGAGTAAGATGCCGGATACTTTAGCGTAATCGGATATTTCTTCGAGGCTGCGCAATGTATTTTCTAAAAACGGAGCTGAAGCCCTTTCTCTTTCCAGGATAGCATGAGTTCGGATCTCCTGGAATTCGCGGGAATTTAGCAGCCCTGCGTCAGCAAGCTCGATCATCTGGCGGGTTCTGTCCGGGATCTCGACCCTGCCACAGTGCAGGACAAGTACCCTGGCGCCGAGTAGGCGGGCCGTATCAAGGCTTTTTTTAGCGAATTTGACAGCCAACGCCCTTTTATCGGATTCAGCAGAGGACATCGAATAGTGGTCAGGAAGCGCCTGAAACCTGGGCAGGCCGTCCGGGGTAGGGCAGGTGTTATGGATGCTGGATATCCTGATCAACCCCTCATCTACGGCGCGCTTAATTCCCTGTATCATATCGGGGCCGATGTTAAAGCTCAATTCCGCATCCCCAAAACCTAATTCCTTGATTTCAAAGAGCATGGAGTACCCGTCCGAATGCCTCCATGCGTTCCAGGCGGTGGACAAGGAAACAGGCATTCTATCTTCTACCCTTGGCCCTCTTTCTTTTGCGTTCGCTGGGTTTTTCGTAGTGTTTGCGGTCGCGCACCTCTTTGAGGATGCCCTCCTGTTCGATCTTTTTCTTGAAACGGCGAAGGGCCGCCTCAAACGGCTCGTCCTTTCTTACTTCGATCTGCGGCAAGATAATCACTCCTTTCATTCTAAAATTAGATAATTATTATATCATTTAAATGATATATGTCAACGGTCAACTGCGATTAAGCAGGTAGGAAAGAAAATTGAAGCCGCCCCTGGCCTTGCAGAAAACATCACGGAGGCCGCGGCTAGAGGCAAGCGATTTGAGGATAAACCGCGGATTCAGATAAAATCTTTTTAATCCGTCATCAACCATGCGGTTGATGTCTTTTATGCTCAGCCCCGGATACTCGACTACCGCCCCCTGCTCTCCCCCTTCAAGCCAGTTGTCCCAGGATGAAGCTTTCAGGAGCCCTTGTTTTTGGCAGTAGTCAAAATACTCCGAACCCGGCAGAGGCACTGCGGCCGAGAACTGCAGGGTATCGATACCAAGCTTCAGGGCAAACTCTATGGTTCTGGCGGCCGACTCCTTTGTCTCTCCCGGAAGTCCGAGGACAAAACAACCGTGCACCTGTAACCCGGCTTCCCTGGCCAGCCTAACAAACTCCCAAGAGTGCTCCAGTTTCAGGTTCTTCTTGATGTTATCGAGAATGTGCTGGTCTCCGGATTCAAACCCAACCAGCAATTCTCGGCAGCCCGACAGTTTCATCTTGCGAAACAGCCCCGGATCAAGAATATCCGGCCGCGAATTGGCAGACCAGGTTATGCCCAGGCCTCGCCGGCTGATTTCCTCAGTGATAAGCTCCGCCCGCTCTTTATTGACTGTGAATGTGTCGTCTTCGAAGAAAAACTCGCCCTTTTTAAGGCCCGGGAAGAGCGAGAGGTCGTACTCGATTTCGTCAACGATGTTTTTCGGCGAACGAAAACGGTACTGGTGGCCGAACATAAGCTGAGGCCACTGGCAAAAAGAGCATTGGTATGGGCAGCCCCGCCCGCCGATAATATTTATATAGGGATAAAGCCTTCCTGCGTCAAAATAGCTGTATATATCCAGGTAATGCCATGCCGGGAAAGGAAGGCTGTCTAAATCATCGATAAGCGGCCGGCAGGCGCCAAATTCCGTTTTCCCTTGCCTTAGATAAGCTACCCCGCGCACCCCTTCAAGACGCGGCCAGGACCGGATGATATCGCTTATAGTATGGTCATATTCTCCCAGCGCGATAACGTCAATGCTTCCCTTTGCCGCCATGAGGGTTTCCCGCGGGAAAGCCGTAGCGTGAGTGCCAACCATTATGACCTTGGCCCGCGAATTGGACTTGCATATCCAGGCGCACTCGATATCTGAATATATCGAAGGCGTGGAAGAGTCAATAACGACGAAATCGGGTTTTTCCCGGCGTGCAATCTCGGCCAGCCTGTCTTTATCCCAACCCCTGGCGACAAAATCGTAAAGCGAGACGCTTAAACTTTCTTTTTTGAGTACGGCGGCTGCGTAACATAGCCAATCCGGGGGCCGCAGCACCCTTGCCCTTGTTCTTGCGGGCCAGCGTTGATTTCTGCAAAAATCCTTGATGAACGGCCCGTTTAAGATCAATACATCCATATGCTCATATGCGCGTATAGACTTTCCTTCTCAAAACGAAGTGTTTAATTATCGCGATAAAAAGAATTAAATTGGTCAATGCAGCTATCTCTATTACCTGCGCCAGGTTTAACCTCGTTTGCTCTTTCTTGATTTTTGAGATTATATGCAACTGCGCTATGCCTGAGAAAAACAGAAGGCATGCGCTGAAAAAGATCATCGTTGGTTTTTGAAAGAATGCCAGGTAAAAAAAGGCATAAACAAGTATGGGCAGTATGGCTATCTGGCTGAGCCTGGTAAGATAAACTATCAACCACTTTGCGCCGGCACTCCATACGCAAGGCAGGAACCTGAACATCTCCGTGATGTTGTTTTCTGCTTTAGCGATCTTGTGTTTCAGGAATTGCTTGAAATTGCGCGGGAATCGCAACTCATAAGCGATTACATCCGCCGAGTAAACGGTGCGTCGACCTTTGAAGTTGGCAAATAGCGATATGTATATGTCTTCTGCCAGCGAGTCATCGGGGATGCGGCTTAACAGATCCTTACGAAAGGCGTAACAGACACCCACTGCCGTCGAAGCGTGCCCATAAGAGCTTTCAAGGCTGCGCATGCTGTTTTGGACCGTCCAGAATCGGATATCTTTGACGTAGCCGGTGCGCGGCACAACGTAGGCCCCGACCACGGCCGTATCCTGGTCAGCGAATTCTGCCGATATTTTTTCCAGCGCATCTTCGCTGATAAGTCCGTCACAGTCGCTGATAAGTATCAAGTCTCCTTTAGCTCTGCACAAAACTTGATTGATCTGGAAGCTGCGGCTACGATACTCTGCCCGGATCAGCTTGAAATTGTCCAAACCGTCAATAAGATTATTGATCATCTTGGAGGTTTCATCGCAAGAGGCGTCTGAAAAATAAACTTCGTAATTCCCTCCTCTGAGGCGCCTGAGATTTTCGACCTTCGCTTCAATAAGCTCCTTCTCGTTAAAAACAGGTACGACGATGGTAAAGAAATGCCTGTTTGGATCGGGTGAGTTTTCACGGGGCTTGCGTGCATGCGTATACAAGTAAATAAAATAACCCTGGTAGCTCCACCATACCAGGAAAAGTAAAGCCAGGTATACGGCTTTGAAATCACCAGCGAATAATCCTGTCATTTATCGACTTTTTTACCGGCCTTTTCTAAATATTGTGCCGCTTCCTTGAGCTTGCCCTGGCTGCGATAGGTCCAGGCCAGGCCTTTATATGCCTCGGCATAGCCGGGGCTAAGGGCCAGGGCCTGTTTAAAGGCCTTCTGCGCTTCATTGAATTTACCGCTTTTATGGTAATTCCATCCCAGGCCGATATAGCCTTCGCGGTTCTTGGAATCAAGCTGTATGGCTTTTTGAAAGAGTCTTTCGGCTTCAGAGAGCTTGTTTTCCACATGGCGAGACCATCCTAAAATACAATAGGCTTCTGACGAACCTGGATGGGTCTTCAACCACTTATCGATGCACTCCCCCGCTTCCTTGAGCTTGCCCTGGCTGCGATAGGTCCAGGCCAGGCCCTTGTAGGCTTCGGCGTAGTCAGGACTGAGTTCAAGCGCCTTCTTAAAAGCCTCCTCAGCCTTAGGGAAGTTGCCCATTTTATGGTAATTCCATCCCAGGCCGATATAGCCTTCGCGGTTCTTGGAATCAAGCTGTATGGCTTTTTGAAAGAGTCTTTCGGCTTCAGAGAGCTTGTTTTCCACATGGCGAGACCATCCTAAAATACAATAGGCTTCTGACGAACCTGGATGGGTCTTCAACCACTTATCGATGCACTCCCCCGCTTCCTTGAGCTTGCCCTGGCTGCGATAGGTCCAGGCCAGGCCCTTGTAGGCTTCGGCGTAGTCAGGACTGAGTTCAAGCGCCTTCTTAAAAGCCTCCTCAGCCTTAGGGAAGTTGCCCATTTTATGGTAATTCCATCCCAGGCCGATATAAGCCTCTCTGTCTTGGCGATCGAGGCCAATGGACCTGTAAAAACACTTCTCTGCCTCCGGAAGGCAGCCTTTCAAGTGATATATCCATCCAAGCCCGATCAACGCAGCCGTGAAATCGGATTTGATCTTTAAGGCTTTATCAAAATAATCCTCGGCTTGACCCAGCCGCCCCATTTCTCTGCATGCCCAGCCCAGCCCATTATAGGCCTCCGCGCAGTCGGGTTTTAACGCCAGGGCCTTATTGAAACTATCGATCGCCGCATCAAACTTTTTGTTTTTAAGCAAATTCTGGGCAAGTCTCAGGTATGCCTGCGGATTAGCGGGGTAGAGCTGAAGCGATTTGTTGAAGTGAGCACGGGCTTCATCGGCAAGAGACCTGCTTTCGCATGATTCGCCCAGCCTTCTATGGATCCAACCCAATCTTTCATAGGCTATCAGATATTCGGGCGCAAGCTTTAAGGTCGCGGTAAAATATTCCAGGGCTTTTTGCATGTCCTTTTTATAGATAAAAACACGGTCCCCATTATCAAGGCCAAAAGAGGATATTTCAGTGAAAACCGACTTATTTTTATTAAACGCCTCCTGTAGGCAGCCGGCGAGGACGGCATGAAATGGCGAGCTTGATAAAACCCCTGTTTTATCTACGATATAATCCGCGCAGAGTATCAAATTCTCGCAATCGGAGAATTCAAAATTATGGAATTTTGTATACTCTTCGTCTTCGGCCGGGACAGATATTTCAAACGGCATCCTCTTGAGGGCAACCTCCCTGTATAGAGGCGCGTGGGCCCCCAGGTCAAATATAACCAAGATCCGCCAGTTTATTTCGGGGTCAAGGGGCCGCTCTTCGCGAAAGATTTCGATCAGCTTGCCGGACCAGTAATAATTTTCGTCTTCAGTAGCGCAGTATATCCCTTCGTCCAGATAACACTGCTTGTTGAAAAAATTAAGGCCTATGTATTGAGCTGCTATTACAAGGGCCAGTAAACATACATAAATGCGCCTGTAATAGCTGTTATTGATGCTGAAGACCAAAATGGCTACCGTTAAAAAGAGCGCCGGCACTATAGGCATAAGATAACGGGCGGCTTTGAAAGATAGGACGGAAAATACCAGGAAAGGGACTATCGCCCATAATAAAAGCAAAGGCCCTGTTTTACGCAAACAGGAAGGCAATCTCCGCAATAATGGGATAACGCATATTGAGAGGGCAACCCCAAGATATGCCCTCAGAAGCGCGTCAGCATAAAACAGGTCATAGTGACAGCAGTTATAGTAAAAAACATTATAATAGCTGCGCAGGGCTCCGGCCGCAAAGCGGTTGGTAAAGAAAATGCCTGCTAACAGCAGAGAGAAAACTGCCGCAAACAAGAGTAGATTAGGCAGGCGCGCCGCAAGGCGTTTTCTTTGGGTAAGGGAGTTTAGCGTGTAATACGCTAATACCGGAAAGACAAAAATCCAGGCGGTCTCTTTGGTCAGCTGCGAGAAGAAGAACATCAGGGCGGTCAGGATGGTAAATATAAGTGATTCAAACTGCCTGGTCCTAAGAAGGCAAAAGAACGTTAACGCGACCATCGCGGCAAGGGAAAGGTCCAGCATGCTTGCCCGCGAGAAGCTAAAGACTACGGGTGAGAATAGGACCGTTACCGCGGCAAATAGGCCGGTTTTTCTGTCGGCCAGCATGGCGCCTATGCCGAACACAGCGATAAAAAGTAACAAAAGGTAGAACATATTGGTGGTCAGGATCATAAGTTCATAATCGCAATGACCCGGTCTGCTAATCAGGAATAAGAATACTCCCTGGACAAAAGAAAACAACTTGGGATGGGCCGGGCCTTGCAGATTGAAACTCGTTGCCTGCTTGAGGCAGGCGACCAGATTCCCTTCCGATAAGTTTTTAAAAACTTCGATGCTCTCCAGCATCCTCTGCTCCTGGTCACTAGGCCTAAGCAGCCTGGAATTGCCCATGATATGTTGGTTTACCAGCAATTGGGAGCATAGTGCGGCCAAACCTATCAATATAACCGTTCTTGTTTTCATCTCTGATCCGCTGCTTGCGAATATGGCCGGTCAGGGCCAAAAAGCATTCTTTTTATCATTTGTTCTACTGCGGGGATCTGCCTGAAACAATATTCGAATGGGTACAGGCATAATCTTTTCATGAAACCCCGCCTTAAATAGAATTTTCGGTATGCCTGCCTGATGAAATCGTCAATCTCTTTGTCCGTGACCGCGGCCCGTTCGTAAACTCCTTTTTTATGAAAACTTGCGCTTTCAAGCATTCCATAGACAGGCGTTGAACCGTATAAATTTATTTTAAGGAATTGGGCTGTCTCCGGATCAAGGTTGATCGCCCAATTTATGGTCGTGCGCAGGGAGTCCCTGGTTTCTCCGGGAAGGCCAAAGAGGAAGTCACCGTGCACCCTCAAGCCGGCCTTACGGGAATTCTTGCTGAATTCATGCATCTGTTGCAGGGTAATTCCTTTATTAATGGTATCAAGCAAAGCCTGAACCCCGCTCTCATAGCCGACATGCAGCGTGCGGCAACCCGCCTTTTTCATAAGCCTTAGGGTTTCATAGCTCGTATCCGCCCTGACATAACATCCCCAGGTCAGCTTTATCCGCCGCTTTAGGATCGCTTCTGATAGCTCCGTAGCTCTGTGCGCCGGCAAAGTGTCGTCCTGGAAAAATACTTGCCGTATAGACGAAAGCTTTCTGGCCACAAAATCCAACTCCTCCATAACATTATTGATGCTGCGGGTGGCATAGGCCGGGCCTTTTATAAATGCGTGCGGCCAGAGGCAAAAAATGCACCTTCCCCATGCGCAGCCCCTTCCGGTAAACAGGTCCAGAAATGGGAAAAGCTCCGAAGGTACGTGATAATTTCTTAGGTCAAGGTGGCGCGCATAGAAATCGGTAACAAAAGGAAGGCTATCCAGTTCACTGCCGGTAAGCGGCCCCCGCATGGGATTGGAGAATACCTCGCAGCCTTTTCTCCAAATGAGGTTATCGATTTCGGATTCGCGCGAACCGCCGGCCATCTTAAGGAGCGGATATTCAAATTCTCCTCTGACAACCCCGTCTATGCTGTTGTTTGATTTTAAGAGCTCTTCCTCTATTCCCGATACATAAGGCCCGGCAAGAATTATGCGCCCAAAAAAGCGCGACCTGATTTCCTTTAAGAAATCGATGTCGCTTTTCTGGCTGCGGGTTGAACTGTAAACCGTCACAAGATCGGGCTTGAACTCTTTTACGGCTCTCAGTGTTTCTTTAAAGCCGATCCTCATTGCCGGCGCATCGATAAGTTTTACCTTGTGGTTATTTTTCTCAAGCAACCCTCCGCAATACCCCAACCATATCGGATACCACTGGGTACCCGACCAGGTGACATAATCGCATCTGCCGTTGCGGGCGAATCCTTTTACGAAAGGAGGGCTTAGAAGAAGTATTTTCATTTCTCTATCAAATGGCCCGGTTATCTTCGGTAAAGGCGTTGGCGCACGCCTCTTGGGATTAAAATACGGCTGAAATTAGCCGGATCCTTAAACTGAGACCATATGGTCCTGCGCTGCACGCAGCATTCTTCGCATAGAGGCACGTCCCTGGAAATGACCTTTTTCCTTATTTCGATGAATTCCTTGCTGTTCCAGATTACCGGTATTTCGTTTTCCAGGAGATTCCCCATGCGGCATTTGTCAAGCATCGGGCAGACCAGAAGCTCGCCGTAAGGAGAAACCATCATGCTCGACCATAGCAGGAGGCATTTCTCTCTGGGGCGCCGGCCGTATCCGTCCAGCAGGAACGGGTCAATGTAGACGACCAGGCCTTTTTTTCTGGCTTCTCTTATCGATTTGAGCATATCATCGGAAATCCGCAGATCGCCGGTAGCCTGGTCCCCTCCCTGCTGCATCTGCCCGGAATAAACGCAGTCTCGTTTTAAAATCCCGTTTGTAGCAGCGACCGCCGATTCACTGACATCGGTCAAATAGCTGAGGAACCATTCATTGACATTGTAATCATCGCAGATTTTGAGTATTTGCGGCAGTTCTTCCATGCATTCTTTGTTGACCACGGTATGCACTACTATATACGGCAGCCTGGCAGAATGCTTCTTTTTCAAAAGGTCGATCGATTTCAGGGCGCCAATGACTTTTTCGAAGATGCCCTCGCATCCGCGGAACCTATCGTGCGTAGACCCGATACCGTCGACGGAAATCCATAGCTCATCCAGGGATCTTCTATTTACGATGGCTTGGAGTTTCGCGTCTGTCAGCAGGGTCCCGTTAGTCTGGACCCGCACGCAAGGCATCCTTTTTGCGGCATATTCCAGTATTTCAGGCAGATCGGGCCTCAGGAAAGGCTCGCCTCCGGTGAAAAGCAGGTAGGGTATGCCGGCTCGCGAAGCTTTATCAATTATCGATTTTATGTTGGCCGTTGAAAGAGGCCTGCGGCCATCCTCGCGGTAAATACCTTTCCAAAAATTGCAGAACCGGCATTTGAGATTGCACTCTTCATTTATTACCCAATAGACCTGTTGAGGCAAGCCGGCTTTAGGCACACCGGCGATGTAGCGCAATATAGTATCAAATTGGTTTATGAACCTCATCCTAAGATTCCTCGTACGGATACGCCAATCCCCTGATCATGCCCGATCCCCAGGCGAAAAAAGCAACCGCAAACAAAAGCATAAAAATAAATGGGTTAGCCTTTCGGCTTGTGAAGCATAAATATAAAGACGCCGCCGCAAGTGAGGCCGTGCAAGAAAACGCTAAAAACTCAAGCGGCCTTGAAAGCCCCGGGACGAAAAAACCTGCGATAACAAGCAGGGCGGCTGACATCAGTAAAATAGAGGGCAGGATTCTGGGGAACTGCTTAAGGTAGAGCCGGTGGAGCCTGATAAACTGCATCCTGCCGATAGCATACCTGTAAATCTGGCGGGCAAAACTTAGACAGTCGCCCCTGCGCCGGTGGAAGACCACGGCAGAAGGAACGTAGATGATCCGGTGGCCAGCCGCAAGGATGCGGTAGTCAAGCTCTTCGTCTTCAACGGTAAGGAGCCTGGGGTCAAAACCGCCAAGTTTATCCAATACTGTCCTTCTGTATATAGCGTTGCAGCCGGGTATATGAGTAACGTCCCTGCGCAGGGTGTCCTGCGTTACATATCTTGAGCCTATCCATTTGCATAGCAAAAGCATTAAAGCATCGATGTAGCCCTGGATAGCCCCGGAATTTTCATGGGCAATATTGGGTCCGCCGGCGCCAGCAACACCGGCATCTTCAAAACATGGCAGCAGCTCTTTGATCCAATCTTCCCGGGCCAGGCAATCGGCGTCGATTGTGGCCACCAGATCTCCTGAAGAAGCCTTTATGCCGGCGTTTTTGGCATGAACGATCCCCTTGCGCCGTTCATCGACGACCTTATGGGCCAGCCCTTGGGCCAAAAGGGCCGTGTTGTCCGTGCTGCAGTTATCAATTACGACAATCTCTATCTTTGGGTAAGTCTGCCGCCTAAGGGCGCCAAGGCATCTTTCTATGTTGGCCGCCTCATTGCGTGCCGGTATGATTATGCTGACCAGCGGGCCGTCCATATGAACTTAAGATACCTCCAGCCGTCTCTAAAGGTATTCAACTTCGACTTTGAATCTTTATTCCTGGGGCAATAGGTTATGGGCACTTCTTCTATCCGGCAGCCGGATTTTATCAGCTTTATCGCCAATTCAGCGATAAATTCCATTCCCGTTTCTTTGAGGTGGATGGTATCCAGGCGCTCTCTGCTGACAGCCTTAAACCCGCTTAGCAGGTCGGATAACCCGGCACCGAATAAAATATTGAATAATCCCGTGAAAAACGGATTCCCTATATATTGATGCAGCCAGGGCATAGACCCCGGCTCTATCCTTCCCATGAACCGGCTTCCGTTTACCGCGCCGCAGCTGTTCTTTTTCATCGCATCCAAAAGACGCGGAATTTCACGGAAATCATAGGTGTTGTCGATATCTCCAAAAATAACGGTTCTCCCTTGCGCTTGCGACAGGCCCTTTAAGTACGCGTTACCGTAGCCTTGTTTATCTTCATGAAGCACCTTCACCCCTTTTTGGAGGGCTATCTGTGCAGACCCGTCAAAAGAATTATTATCTACGACTATCACCTCGCCGGTTATGCGGCTGTCCCGGAAGGCCTGCTGGATCTTGTCGATGCAAACGCCTACGGTCCTCTCTTCATTAAGGCAGGGCAGAATTACGCTGACATCGATCATATTCGCTAAGCTTATCCGTCTATCTCAAAAGAAATGATGACGTTAAAGGAAAGCTGGGGGTAATCCAGCTCTTTAGGGAAATTCGGGAAAGGCGAAGCGTCTTTGACGCTTTGAACCGCGATTTGTTTTAAATAATTGTTAGAGGAGGATTTTTCGCCGCTGAGGATCAGGTTTTTCAAATGGCCGTCGGAAGAGATCACGAAAGAGATATATACGTCACCGCAGTCGCTGCGAGAATAATTCTGGTAAGCGGCGCGCTTGATCTTCTCGCGGATCAGCTGGTAGTAGCCGATATAGGAAGGGTTATCGATCTTATCAAGGTCTACCGGAGGCAGGGATATCTTTTTCCTTATGGAGATGACGTCGCTATTGGCTACGGCAGGCTTGTTAAGCTGAGCTGTCCTGGATTGGCCCGGACCGGCCTTCTTAAACAGCTCCTCTTTGTCGGTAAGCGCCGGAGCAGGAAGTTTTGGCCGGACGGCAGCCTTCTCGGGGATAGGCAGGAGCCGTTCCCGGGTTTTAGCCTCCAGCCGGATCTGTTCACGTTTTTCTTTAGGCAGCCTTATATATTTTACGGCGAGCGTTTTTTCCTTTTTGTTTTCAGAAAGGCGGTTTAGGCCCGGCAATGGCAGGATCGCCGTCGTGTGGGCTATAATGGAGATAGCAAGAGCAGTCTGAAAGCTTCTGGTGAATTCCATGCAGTTTAAGTTAACATAAACCGGCTGCTTTTGCCACAATTATTTTACCCGCACGTTTGTGCTCATTGTCCGGGCCGGGCCCGCAGGATAAAATTCAGGCTTAAGCCATGTTAAAATTCAAGCTTAAGGCACGCGTTTACGCTAAATCCTGGCATGGGATAGTCCTGCACGATTGCATACTTCTTGTTAAGCAGGTTATCCACAGACAGGTAGAAATGCGCATGTTGGTTTATCTTTCTGTCGATGTTAAAGCCAAGAAGATAGTAGCGTTCAATGAATGTGGCATTCTGGGAATCATGAAAGGCTTTGCCTGTGAATTCGCCTTTCAATTCGACAGAAAAACCGTAAATATCGCTATGCTTAAGGCCGAACTTTGCCTTATGCTTAGGTTGATAAATAAGGAACTTGCGGGTATCGCTGTCTTTTGCTCGGACATAGGTATAGCCAAAACTGAGCCCGACATCCTCGGTCAGCATTACGGACAAGTCGGATTCGATACCGTCAATAAGCGCCTTGCCTATGTTCGTCGGAGACCACACCCAGCCGGATGCATCCGGCACCCAGTTTATAAGCTGGCTGTAACGGCTGCGGAAGTAGCAAAGATTGGCCCGGATGTGTTTATCTAAATCGAGCCTGAATCCTGCCTCGCCGTTTATGCCTTTTTCAGGCTTCAGGGAAGGGTTGCCCTTTGCCCAACCCTCATCAGGCCAGTAAAGGTCGTTAAACGTGGGCGCCCTGAAGGAGCGGCTGGTCAAAGCATAAAACTTCAAACCCTTTCTCAGATCACAACCTATGCCTATATTCGGGCTTACCTGGCTGCCGAAGTTAGAATAATCGTCTACCCTGGAGCCGAAATCAAGATCAAGGCCCGGCAAAGGCTTGAGTTTACCGGTAAAATACCAGCTTTTTACGATATACTTGTGCTTTGCTGAGGTCGTGCTGTCATTTTTGTTGTCAACGTAATTAAACCCTCCCACAGCGCTAAAATTTTCGCAGAACGCGCGGCTGGCGGTAAAATCAAGCCCCCTTTGCCTGGTAGCATGAATATCTTTGGCAAAAGGCGTGCTCCATAAGTCGCCCGGAGTATTTTCAATGAACTCTAGCCTGTCGTAGTTCTGGTAAGTGCGCAGCTTAACTTGCGTTTTTTCGTCGGTATCAAACTCCCAGATTATATCGTAGTAATTTTTCCTGGATTTCTGGCGGTCATCTTCATCGGGGAAGCTGGCCGGTCCGGGAGTGCCGGCTTCATCCTTGTAGGCTCCTCCCAAAAATTCGAATCTGTTTTGATCGGTTGGTTCGCAGCTTATCTTCGCGTTAAAGTTATTTGCTTCAAAATCGCTATTACTCCTGTGGCCCTGCGAATGGTTGTAAGAATAATTTATGCTGTAGCCTATTTGGGGGATTGGCCTGCCTTCATGAAGCAGGCGTTCGCTATACCTCCTGAATGTCCCGAAGCCGCTATGGATTTCGCTGTGGAATCCTTTTTTAGGCACAGGGCGGCTGATTAGGTTTATCACGCCACCCATAGCTGATGAGCCGTATAGGCTGGAGGCCGCGCCGCGCAAAAGTTCAATTCGCCCGATATTGTCCAGTTGTATGCTATTGAGCTCTGCCTGGCCGTCGCGCGCATTATTGATAGGGCGGCCGTCAACCATGACCAGGACCTGCGAAGGGCTAGCCCCCCGCATTCTTACGCTCTTGCTTGCCCCTAGGCCTCCGTAATTGATCACCTGGACCGGGGTCAGGCTTTCGATTGCCTTAGCAAGATTATTGGCTTGACGGCTTTCGATGAGGCTATCTTCTACAACGTCTACTTTTTGGTTAACAGAACTGTCCTGCTGAAGCATCCGTGAGGCGGTCACAACGATCTTCTCAAGCTCGACCTCACCCGCAAAAACGCTGTTACAGCCCATGAATAACAACGAAATGAATACACACAGAAGCCGGTTCATGATAAATATTCTCCTTTCCTTCCCGCGAAGGTACTTTCCGTTATGTACGATGGACCAGGCTAATTAGTTGACAGTTGACAGTGGGCTGTGAACTAAATTACTGTTGCGGGGCAGCCCCCGGGATCACACCGGGAGTTCCTTCGCACATACGGATAGTTAACGATTATTTTAGCTCTTTTCTACCGCTTCGTACCTCTTGATATCCAAAAACCAGTGCGTCCAGAAGCTCTCCTTCTTGATCACCTCGGATTCGGCGATCTCGATGCGCTTCTTGAATATCGGCCCATCAACCACTAAAGTATGGTACTCTCCTTTCTCCCCACAGGGGCAAATTTGGAGTTTCTTGAGGTCTTTAACCATCTCCCTATCTATAAAGCGGCCGATAAACTCGCGCCCCATGACATCGGCCTTGCAACTGACCACGACGGACCTAAATCCCGCATCCAAAAACTCTTCGATAATCTTTTCCGGATCGTTGTTCCAGAGAGGTTCGACCGCTTTAATTCCAAGCTCCGAGCATACCCTTTCAACCCAGCTTTGGTGCTCCAGCAGGTAAATATCGCCGAAAACCATGGAGTTTATTTTCCGGGAGGCCTTGAGCTCCTCAACCGCAGCCTTGAACTCGCCTTCATACATCTTCATATCAGGGCTTACTTCTTTCTGAACCAAAGGAACCCCTATGAGATCGGCCTGGAACTTTAGAAGCCTGCCCTCTAGGCCATGAAAACAGCCTCGCTTCGATTCGCGGCCGATGAAATTAAGAAGGGCCTTTACCTGGACGCCGCTGTTTATGGCCTTGAAGTATGCCAAACAGCTGTCTTTGCCTCCGCTCCAGGAAGACAGGGCAACTTGTTCATTCATGCCAGCCACCCTTGGTGCACCCCAATAATAGCCACCAGAGAGACCAGTTCCGTAATTTCGTTGCCTGCCCCGATCGTATCTCCGGTGATCCCGCCGAACTTTTTTGAAAAGAACAACCCTAGAAGAAAAACCGCCAAGGCGACGACTGCCATGGCGATTATGCTTCTGGCCCCTCCAGCAGCCAGGACCGTTACGAAAGTTATCGTCGTTGCCAAAACAAAAAATTTAAGGTCCGCGCCTTCTATGTAATCCTTTGCCTTGCCTTCTTGCCTGGCATAGCGAAAAGACAGCATTTCCAGCACCATGCCCCAGCGGCTTAAAACACACATTAAGAGCAGGGCATAAGGTTTCAAAAACTGATCCATGCTGTTAAGCAGGGATATCTTGGATACGATGACGCATATTATGCCTAAAACCCCCATTGCCCCGATACGCGAATCTCGCATGATCTCAAGCATTTTCTCCCTGCCGCTACCGCTGCCTAAAGCGTCACAAGTATCGGCAAGGCCGTCCATATGCAGGCCGCCGGTAAGGACAATAAGCGCGACTACCAGCAAAGTATCAACCGTCAAGGCGTTGAAGCCGCTCCGCTGCAATATGAAGTTAATAATAATGAGACATGAGCCCAGGAATATGCCGATCAGAGGGAAATACGCCACCGAAGAGGCAATGTGCCTGGTCTTGACTTTGTTTATCTGTACCGGGATGATAGTCAAAAACTGCAGCGCCAATAGAAAAGGTTTCATCCGGGCCTCCTTTTGGAAACTTTGGCGTTCTCAAACGTCGCCATTTGCGTCAATAAATTTAGCGCCGCCTCGCACAATCCTATTGCCAGGGCCGCACCCGTCCCTTCACCCAGCCTCATATCGAGGTCTAAAAGCGGCTTCAGCCCCATATGATCGAGTGCGTACCTGTGGCCGCCTTCGGCTGATACATGCGCGGCGATCATGAAATCCTTTACCTTCGGCGCCATCCGGCAGGCAACTAGCGCTGCCGCGCCGGAAATAAAACCGTCTATAACGACTGGTACCCTCTTGGCGGCTGCCGCCAGGATTATGCCGACAAGGCCTGCGATCTCCAGCCCTCCGACCTTGGATAGCACGCCCAGAGGGTCTGCGGGGTCAGGGTCATTGAGCCTGAGCGCTTTTTTCACGACTTCAACTTTGTGCTCCAGTGCTTTATTATCAAGCCCCGCGCCTCTGCCAGTGACTTCTTGAGGGGTTTTTTTAGTAAATACCGCTGTTATGCAGCTTGCAGCGGTAGTGTTGCCTATTCCCATCTCGCCTGTACCGATAATATCTACGCCTCGATCGAATTCGCTGTCAAAAACTTCAAAACCCGCATCTATGGCCTCCAGCGCCTGTTCCCTGGACATTGCGGGCCCGTCAGCCATATTCTTGGTTCCGCAGGCAACCTTCTTTATTGCCAGGTTGCGGTCGGGTTTCAGGTCGCAGCAAACGCCGATATCTACGACTACGACTTTGGCATTGATATGATTTGCCAGGACGTTAATTGCCGCTCCCCCTTTGATAAAATTATAGACCATTTGTGCGGTCACTTCCTTAGGAAACGCGCTTACGCCTTCCTGCGTTACCCCGTGGTCTGCGGCCAGGGTAAATATGATCTTGTTGGTCAGCGAGGGGTTTGTTTTTGCGGTTATCCCGCAGATCTGCTTAGCCAGGCTTTCAAGTCTGCCCAGGCTCCCAAGAGGCTTGGTCAAAGAGTCAAGCCTGGCTTGAGCCCTGTCCATAGCCTCAGTGTCTAATGAAGCGATATTGCTGACTATAGATGCCAATCTTCCCATCCGACCCTCGTATTGCGGGGACGGTTCTGGGACCTGTCCCCAGAACCGTCCCCAGCGTATTACTTTAACTTACTTGCCAGGCCGCAGAACATAAAGAACACCTCATCGGCTTCAGCGGCGGCTACCTGGTTTACTTTGCCGGCGATATCCCTGAACTCCCTTCCCAGCTTAGTATCAGGGACTATGCCTAATCCCGTCTCGTTAGAAACCAAGATCACGGGTATGTCTCTATGTTTTAAGGCCGCTATCATAGCTTTGATCTTTTGGATAATATCATTTTCCTGATAACCGTCCAGGATCAAATTAGAGACAAGCAGGGTCAGGCAGTCTATAAGAATGCAGTTGTGTTCATTGCCGATATTGCTTATCAACGAAAGAAGGTCCTTGGGCTCTTCGTACGTCTTCCATTCTTTCGGCCGGCCTTGCTGATGCAGCCGGATACGCTCTTTCATCTCGTCATCGAGCCCCTGGCATGTAGCGATGAAGGCGACCTTTTTGTGTTTTTTGGCCAACTCCAGCGCGTAAGTGCTTTTACCGCTTCGCGCTCCCCCCAAAATTAAGATTAATCTACCCATAATAGTTGTTCAGTTTTGCGGCTAATGGTAAAACCGGCTAACCCAGGTGATCTATATCGTTGAACTTTTTTACTTTTGGTTTGCCATTACCGTATTCAACGACAGTAACGCTTGTCGATTTCGGCACATACGGCCAGAAATTACCCGCTTTTTTCAGGTTGCTCACAAACATGGCGATCACCCCGCCGTGGCAGATAACCGCAACGGTTCTGCCCGGATTCTTGCTGGCGATGCCATTGATCGCCGAGACCACCCTTTTCTTGAAAGCGTTAATCGGTTCCGATCCGGGGAGACGGTGCCTGTAAGGATCACTTATCCAGTTTTTATAAACCCTGCCGTATTTTTTCATTATAGCCTTATAATGCATGCCTTCGAGAACTCCAAAATCGATCTCCCTTAATTTGTCAAGGCAGGTTATACCGGATTTGCCAAATAGGATACGCGCCGTTTGCAGCGCCCGTTTCTGGGGGCTGCAGAATACCCTGTCAAATACGATGCTATTGAGAGAGCGATAAAGCCTTTTTGCCTGCGACGCCCCTTCGCGGCTCAGAGGTACATCCAGCCTTCCGCAATAACGCCTTAACCTGTTCCATCTGGTCCGTCCGTGCCTGATAAGATAAATCCGCGTAGTCATGCCGCCTCCCCCGGCACCAGCATCACATTGGGCTTTCCGGTTACCTGGTTTTTAGTTACCAGGACAACCGTTTTATAGACGGATTCAATATTCTGATAGGTAAGGACATCTTCGGGATCCCCCTCTTTGAATATCCTGCCGCCTTCGAGGAGCGCGATCCGGTTGCAATATGCGCTGGCAAGGTTAAGGTCGTGCAGGATCATGGCAATGGTAAGATTTTTAGCCCGGTTTAAGCGCTTAAGAAGGTCGAGCGTCTGTATCTGATGGCCGATATCCAAATGCGACGTTGGTTCATCCAAAAGCAATAGCGCTGGTTCTTGTGCAAGCGCGCGGGCGATGATTACGCGCTGCCTTTCGCCGGCGCTCAGCTCATCCACGCATTTGTTCCTAAGCCCGAGGGAATCCGTAAGCTCGAGCGATTCTTCCGCGATACGCCTGTCAATTTTACCTTCAAACTGCAGCCTGCCCAGGTGAGGTATTCTTCCCAGGAGCGCCACTTCCAGCGCGGTAAACGAAAAACCGGTATTGATATCCTGGCCGACAAAAGCCACCTTTTTAGCAAATTCTTTCGGCTTCATACCAAAAATATCTTCACCGTAAAGACAGAGGCTGCCCGAAGACGGCCTTAATACCCGCGTTGCCAGCCGCAGTAATGTGGTTTTGCCCGAACCGTTAGGGCCGATAATGCCCAGGATATCACCCGTATTAACGCACAGACTTACATCTTCTATTACGTTGAAGTCGCGGTAGCCTCCGCATATTCTCCTTATTTCAAGCAAAGTTTGCATCAGATACGCCTTCTTTTTTTGAGCAGCAAGACAAAAACCGGCGCCCCGATAATGGCGGTGATCACTCCGATAGGGATCTCTATGGGCCCGAATAGCGACCGGCTCAATAAGTCGCAAAGCATCATAAACAGGCTTGAGGCGATAATTGCAGCAGGTATGAGTATTCTGTGGTTTGGCCCCACCACGAAACGCATCATATGGGGCACGATCAGCCCCACAAAACCGATTATCCCGCACACGCAGACGATGCTGGCGGTAATCAGGGCCGTAAGCAGTATTATAAGCTTTCTGGTTTTCTGAGGGTTTATGCCCAGATGTATCGCATCTTCTTCGCCCAGGCTTATAGCGTTTAAATCCTGAGCGAATAAATATATAGATGCGATCCCTGCCAGCACGGGGATACTTACAATAAATAAAAGCTTAAGATCGTATACCTGGAGACTGCCCCAAAGCCACCAGTTCATCTCATGCAAGGCTTCGTTGCCGAATAACGACACCAAAAACACTATGACCGAGGAAAGCGCAACGGCAATTATCACCCCGGAAAGGATAAGCGATTTTTCGGTTACCTTGCCTTGCTCGCGGCTAAGGCCGTAGACGACGATTATGCTGATCAGAGCCCCCAGGAAAGCTGCCAATGGCATGAATACGCGCGATATCCCGAGTATCGCGGCGCTGACCGATGCCAGCCCCGCTCCGCTGGAAGTCCCCAGAAGATACGGCTCGGCAAGAGGATTGCGCAGAATGGCCTGTAAGGCTATCCCCGAGACGGCCAATCCGCTTCCCGCAAGCACTGCCGCGGCTATCCTTAGAAGCCTTAAATTCAGGATCTGCCTGTTGTCCTGGCGCAAAAGCTCCGGAAACGCAATATTGACCGCGCCGTTGGTAATGCTAAGGACCACGGCCAAAAAGAATAAAGAAAACAGGACAACCAGATTGCGTTTAATCGGTCTTTCCATATAGCTTCTCGTAGACGGCCTTGAGCCCTTCGCCAACCCTTGGCCCGGGCCTCAAAAGCAGGCTTGAGCTTATATCGTTAAATACGCGCCTCTTCCGTATTGCCTCGATACCTTTCCAACCGAACCTGTTTTCAACAAGCTTCAACGGCGATTCTTTATCCATGTATGTCAGGATGATCACCTGTGGGTTGGATTTGATCACCATCTCTGCGCTGTAATTGCTGTAAGGCCTGATAGTATTATGGGCTATATTTATGCCGCCTGCCAGGCCGATAAGCTCATCCACAAATGACCCTTTTCCTGCAGTCATCAGAGGCTCATGCCAGATCTCGATGAAAACCCGCAATTTTGTTTCATCGGGGATATTTTCCGACTTCCGGGCGACCGTCATTATCTCAGAGCGCATCTTGTTTATAAGCTCTTTGCCCTCTGTTTCTCTGCCGACTATCATTGCGATCTGGGCGATAGAGTCAAACAACTCTTTTGTGCCGGCAGGGTCGCAAACAAATACCGCTAAACCCAGGCGCCTTAGGACTTCTATTGCCGGCGCCTGTTCCAGCCCTGTGCAGAAGATGTAATCGGGCCTCAGGTAAAGAATGGTTTCGATGCTGGGGCTGCTGAAACTGCCCACTTTACGCTTATGCCTTGCTTGCGGCGGGTAATCGCAGAAAGTGCTTACCCCCACTATCTCTTTGTCCAGACCCAGCGCGAAAAGGATTTCGGTGGTAGAAGGCGCCAGGGAAATGTATCTGGGCGAGCTTTTTTCCCCCTCATGACAAGATCCTGTATCACAAAGTACAAATAGCCGGATTACGGTTGTTGTTAAGACTAAAATGAAAAAAAGGATATTGCGAACTCTTGACATCTCAAAAATAAAAATGCCCGATCCGTACTTTCGTACTGAAATCGGGCTGCACCCAAATATTTACTTGGCCCTTTCCTCGAGGCTTTTGCGTCTTTATACAGGCAGGTCTTCTGGCTTTCCTTGGCCATTGGTTAGCCTTCCCACCCGCTTGCGGCGGACAGTGGCTTTACTAACTCCAAAGGCTGCCTCCCTTTCAAGGAGGCCGGGATCACAGCGGCGGGACCGCATCAGCTTGTACTTCGACTGATTTCCCTAACCCGTATAATCAAATTTGTTTATACTTTACCAACCCCGGAGCATCTTGTCAACTGTTTTTATTGAACCGCGCTCAAGCACGGGGTTTCTTCTGACTCAAGTGCCAGGCTATATATTGACGGACCATCCCTAAGGCCTCGTCGCCGATCTCGGTGATCCGGATCCTGACCTTACGGTGTTCGCTCGCCACGACCTTACCGCGGAACTCATGCCAGCGAAAAGGATCAAGCGGGATCTTGATCCGGAAGTGCAGGCAGGTATCCGGATCAAAGCTCCTCTCTACTACCATAACCAGCCCCGTTTCGCTGAAATCCTTGATATCGGCCCTGTCCCAGATCCGGGGGTCGTCCAGATCCTGGTACTGCACCGAAAGCTGCTTCTTGATCCTTACCGCCTTGCGCCGTTCTTCAGGTAATTGCTGTTCCATCTCTTATCAGACAGAAAATCCGTTCCTGCGCAGCTCTAAAACCGTTTTCTTCCTCTGATCGCCTTGGAGTTCGATCTCGGCGCCTTTGACCGTACCGCCTGTACCCAGGCGCGCCTTTAAGGCCCTGGCTGTCTCAAGCAGCCTTTCATGATCCAGAGGTAGGCCTGAGATCACGGTCACTTCTTTGCCCTTGCGACCGGATTTCTCGAAACGGATATTGACTTTACCGTCCTCGCGCGTCCGCTTTATCGGGTTGGCGCAACCGCACGAACGTTTCCATTGCGCGTCGGTAGAATAAACCAAATGGCGTTCTTGCATTTGAACACGTTCTTAATTCAAAGAGAACAATCCTGCTGCATCAAGCCTGGGGGAATGGCTGTTTAACATTTCTTTCAAGAAACCCATGACCTCATAGGTATCTTTGACATAATACTTGGCAGAGGATATTTTGGGCTGGCCCACATATATGGTCAAACCGCTCTTATCCAGGGCCCTGAAGGCGTCCTCATCCGCGATGTCGTCCCCGATGTAAACGGGCAGCAGGTCGCTGTTTGTAAAAGCAAAGGGGTCCAGCGCCAGTATAGCCAGGGCAGCCGTGCCCTTGTTCCAATTCAACGAGGGCGTCACCTCAAATACCATCTTGCCGCATCTTGCTTTGATCTGGTTTCTGAGAACGTAGTCGCCGACAATGGAACAAAAAGCCTCTTTTACCGCGACAACGTCCTGTTGCGGGACCTTGCGGTAATGGAGGCTCAGGGTCAATTCCTTGTCTTCGATGAATATGCCCTTGACCCCGGACAACCTGTCCTGAAGGCCTCTTTTAATCCGGACGATACAATTGCGGTAATTTGCAGGCAGCGAGGTGCGAAACTCTATCTTATCGCCTTCTATCTCCAATCCCTTGTTGCCGGAGTATATCGCGTTTTTCAGCCCGACCCTGGTTTTGATATCTACGAGCCTGCGCCCGCTTATAAAAGCAAGCCTCATCCTCGGGTTGGCGCAGATCGCTTCAAGCACCTTACGAAGCTCGCGCGGGATATCGGCCTGATCAGGAATATCCACGATAGGGGCTATTGTGCCGTCGTAATCCAGAAAAATAAACAGTCTGCGGTTCCTGAGCGTTTCGCTGATGCCAACCAGGCTGTCAAATAAATACTCCACTCTCCATACCTCCTCCATTGATAATAATAACACTACTATTTGCTTAAGGCAATAATATTCAAAAAAGATTTCCGCGGGATGCGGCAAGATCAATAAGGGCGGTGGTAGTCCCTGGGTCTGCGGTTGAACCTGTTGCGGTTATTGCGGGGAAAAGCCCTGCGTTTGGCTTGCCCGTGCTGCTCTCGGCCGGGTTTTTCAAACTCTTCGCATGGCAGCTCCGGATGCTTGGAGACCGGAAGCGAGATCCTGGTTATCTTCTCGATATCCATGACGTCGCGACTTTGATCCGGGGTGGCAAACGAGACCGCATGGCCTTTATGTCCTGCCCTTCCGGTGCGGCCGATGCGGTGGACATAGTTTTGCGCCTCGTCCGGAAGATCGAAATTGACTACCAGCTCTATCCCCCTCACATCGATACCGCGTGAGGCGATATCGGTAGCGACCAGGACCTTATACTTTCCGGATTTAAAACCATCTAAGGCGTCTCTTCGCTGTATAAGGGTGCGGTTAGAGTGTATCTCTGTGGCGCTGTAGCCCATGTCTTTGATCGCGCGCGTGATCTTCCTGGCGTTGTGTTTTGTGCGCGAAAAAAGGATCACCGAGCCATTATATTTGGCAAGGAGCTTGCCCAGGAGACGAAGCTTTGATTCTTTGCGGACGATAAAGAGCTCCTGAGTGACTTGTTCTGCGGTCGTGCCTGAAGGGGCGATCTCTATGCTTACCGGCAGCTTCATATGGTGTGACGCCATCTCCATGATCTCTTTAGGGATGGTCGCGGAAAACAGCATCGTCTGTCTTTCTTTGGGCACGAATCGAAGTATCTTTTCTATCTGAGGGGCAAAACCCATATCCAGCATGCGGTCGGCTTCATCCAGGACCAGCATCCTTACATCGTCGAGGATGATATTCCACTGGCTCATATGGTCGATCAGTCTGCCTGGCGTGGCGATCACGATCCTGGGGTCCTTGCGCAGGGCCTGCACTTGAGGGGGCATCGGCGCTCCGCCGATAAGACAGGCGGTGCGCATCGAGAATGCCTGGGCTAAAGGCTGAAAGCTTTCGCTGATCTGGACGGCCAGCTCGCGCGTAGGCGCCAAAACCAGGCCCATCCCAGTTTTTTGCGCCAGCACCTGACACAAGGGTATGGCAAAGGCATGCGTTTTTCCCGTGCCGGTCTGGGCGATACCTACTACATCTTTACCCGAGAGAGCCAGCGGTATGGCTTTGAACTGGATGGGAGTCGGCACCTTGAATCTCAGCCGTTCAAGGATATCAAGTATCTTCGGAGCTATGCCTAACCCGTAAAACCCGCCTTCCGCGGGAATTGTTGTTTTATGCATCATCTCGATAAAAAACCATCATGCTTACGGGTGGTTTCCAGGGAGAGCAGGCCCAGATGCAAATGACAATAGATCTCGTGATTGTAAATGCTCAAAATCTGTTTGCACCCCGGGTACCTGCACTTTCTGTGCTTAGGAGAAGTCTTTACTTTTTTGATAGGGCCTCCTGGCCGGAATACGCCTCTTCTGCCTCCCTCACAAGTTCAGAAATGAGGTCTTTGACAAATACGATACTCTTTATCCTGTGGGCATTGCTTCCGCACATGGCAAAACCGTTGACAAAATCGCCTCTGTAAGCGTTTAAAAGCGCCTTGGCAATACAATATTTTGCATTTTTCGGTTCGCAAGTTGACAGGCATTTGTAAGGGCAATCGAAATCTATTTTCTCTCCGCTCTCGATCCTTTTTACAAACTTATTGCGGATCACCCTGCCCGGCATGCCTACCGGGCTCTGGATTATGGTAATGTCTTCTTGCGAACAGTTAAGATATGCCTCTTTGTATTTATTCGAGGCGTCGCACTCGTAGGTGCAGACAAAGCGGGTGGCCATTTGGACGGCGCTTGCCCCAAGCCTGAACATCTTGACCATATCAGCTCCGTTAAAAATCCCCCCGGCCGCTATAAGCGGGATCCCGTTATCATGATGCCGGTATGAAGAAATGACCTCCAGGGTCTGGCTGAGGATCTTTTCCAGGTAAATGTTTTCCGGATCAGAGAGCTCCCCGGCGCTATAGCCGAGATGGCCGCCGGCAAGCGGGCCCTCTACGATGATCGCATCAGGGAGCCTGTGGTACCTCCTCTTCCAGGCTTCGCAGATTATGCGCGCCGCGCGGGCCGATGAGACTATGGGTATAAGCTTGGTAGAAGCATTTTTAATTAAAGAAGGGAGGTCCAGGGGCAGGCCCGCACCTGAAATTATCACTTCAACGCCTTCGTCTTGTGCGGTCATAACCAGGCTGTCGTAATTAGTAAGAGCGCACATGATATTGACCGCGACCGGACCGCAAGTAAGGCTGCGGGCATTGCGGATGATGTCTTTAAGGGAGTTGGCCGAACGCTCCACATAATTCAGGCCCCTGGCGTCATCCTCCTCCCCTAAACCGACAGCGGCAATGACCCCTAAAGCCCCCTGATTTGAAACAGCGGCGGCCAAACCGGAGGCAGAAACACGCACTCCCATCCCTCCCTGGATTATCGGGATTCGTATATGAAGATCCCCTATCCTCAAACCCTTCAGGCTAGCGCTCATTGAATCAAGGCTTAGGCAGACAGGCGTATGTGCACTGCGCGCGGCCCTTTTGGCGAAGACTCTACCTCAAATTCAACCTTCTGGTCTTCCTGCAGCGAATCAAACTGAGTGCCTTCAACGCCGCTGCGGTGAAAAAACAGCTCTCTTCCGTCGGTATCGCTGATAAAACCGAAGCCTCTGTCACCGACGATCTTCTTGATTTTTCCCGTATGCGCCATCCATTCCTCCTTTTTAGAATCCGATTAAAAGATAAAAAAACCGAAAGGCTAGCAATCTTCAGACCTTTCGGTTTCCGACTTCTAATCTTGTTTGCTTACATTACATATATATCATAGCAGCTAAGGTCCGATTGTCAATACATATTTGACTAAAAGATCTCATGCGCTCTTCACGCAGGCCTTAACCTTGCTCACCAGGTCCTTGTTATCAAACGGCTTGGGAATGTAATAAGAAGCGCCGATTACCCTGCCGATGACCCTGTCCGCGTCCGAATCCTTACCGGTGAGCATGATGACGGGGATAACCTCTGTTGCGGGGTCTTTCTTCAGCTCCCTGCAGACCTCTTCTCCGGGTAAGCCCGGAAGGTCCAGATCCAGAATAAGCAGGTCAGGATGCATAGCCCTGGCTTGCTCAAGGCCGCTTGCGCCGTCCTGGGCGGTTATCACCTGAAATCCCGCTTTGACCAGCAATAATTCAATCAGCTTGCAAATATCTTTATCGTCATCGACTACCAGTATCCTGGCCATTATGGGGATATTCTACGCTTGTTTTATCGGTTTTGCAAATATATATTTCGGCATATGTTTGCGCTGCAAAGATTTACATTTTGAAGATTTTGGTTGTTAAATCCCTATTTATAGTGTAAAATTATTACACAATGAATATTATGCGGTTTTTTCAGAGAATGCCGGCAAACAGTTCTTTCAGGCTTCAGGACAAGGTGAAGCTGCGCCAAAGCTTGTTTATACGCTTCGGCGCCTCTCCTCAGACCCTGGTTTCCCGCATAGAAGACTGGTACGAAGACAGGATCCACGTCTCCGGCATAAGCAGCGATGAGAACCACTTTGCCGTTCCCTACCCCGGACAGAAAATAGAGCTCTTCATCCTTATAGGCGGCTCCTATTATAGATCGGAAGTGTTCTTTATTAAAATGATCGAGCAGCCGATATACCTGTGGGTGCTGAGTATGCCTAAAAAGTTCGTTGTGCACCAGGACAGGAGGCAGTGCTACCGCCTGGAGAATGTAGCCAAAACCTTTATACAGGAATATCCGAACATCTTCCAGGATTACGAAGAGACGATGGTCAAGAATATCTGCCTGGGCGGAGCGATGCTCATATCCAGAAACAGCTTTGACCTAAGGACAAAGATCGTGCTTAAGTTCCCGGATATATGTAAATACGAGTTTTTAGGCCATACCCTCTGGAAAAGCCCTTCCCCCAAATATGATAAATGGTATTACGGCATGAAATTTCTGAACATCAGCCCTGAAGCATTGCATAAGCTCGATTCATATGTAAAGGACAGGCTGGCCAAAGGCGCTGCGGAAAGCGACTAACCCCCCAACCCTTCATTGATCAATTTAAAATGATATTGAATTAGGTCTAGTTGTAATATATACTTATTTAGTTTGGAGATTAAGTATGGAAATTGTAAATCTTTTTAAGAAGTTAGCAGAAAGCAAAGTCGAGAAGCTTGACGATAAAATATCGCCTCACCAAAGCATATTCCTGCGTATAGGCGATTCTCAGCGGACCCTTGTCAGCCGCATCGAAGACTGGGACCAGGAGAATATCTATATAGGCGGCATAAGCCCTCATGAGGTAGAATCCATGGAATCCCTCCCGGACCAGAGGATCGAGGTATTTGTCCTTAGGGGTGACCAGTACTTTAAATCCGAGGTCAAATTTAAAGAGACCGTTGAGCAGCCCGTATACCTGTGGGTGTTGAGCAGGCCCAGAAGCTTCAGGCCCCACAAGGACAGAAGACGGTTCTTCCGGATGGAGCACGTAATCAAAGCTTATACCCAGGAGTATCCCAACATTTTCCAGGATTATGATGAAGGCGTAACCAAAAATCTGGGGGCCGGCGGCCTGCTGCTTATCTCCAGGACCAAGTATGAAGATGGGGCAAAGATCGCCATAAAGCTGCCCGAGGTAAATAATACCGAGTACATGGGCAGGATAGTCTGGAAGAGCGAATTCTTGAAGGCGGATAAATGGTACTACGGCATAAAGCTTATCGACATAAGCTCTGAAGAGCAGGACAGGCTAGCAAAGTATGTCAGTGACAGGCTCGCCCGCGAAAAAGGCCTGGGCTATCACGGATAGTTAAGTCAGACCCTCCTAAATCAGCGATTTCTCAGTATAAGAAATAATTTTATTCATCATCTCCACGCTTTCAACCGGGTATTTGCCTACCGCAGTCTCCGCTGACAGCATAAGGCAATCCGAACCGTCCAAAACCGCGTTGGCCACATCGGCAACCTCGGCCCTCGTTGGACGCCTATTCTCGGTCATGCTCTCCAGCATCTGCGTAGCGGTAATCACGGGCTTATCCGCTTCATTGCACTTTTTGATGATAACCTTCTGCACGATCGGAACCTCATATAACGGTATGGAAACGCCCATGTCGCCCCTTGCGATCATTATTCCGTCAGCTGCCTTTATGATGCTGTCAATATTATTGATACCCTGGCGGTTTTCGATCTTGGCGATCACTCGACAGCCCGCAAGGCCGGGCCTGACCAGCCTCATCACAGCCAGCAGGTCCTTAGAACTGCAGACAAAAGACTGAGCGATAAAATCGACTTTATGCTTTATAGCAAAAGCGATATCATCCCTGTCTTTAGGGCTGGTCCCGCGGAATTTAAGGTTGGCCTGGGGGATATTGACTCCTTTTCTCTCCTTAAGGACTCCTGGCGTCACCACCTCTGTCCGGACGTAATCCCCGGTGACCCTTGTCACCCTAAGGCAGATATTCCCGTCGTCAATATAAATAAATACACCTTTTGGTATGTCGCGCAGGCTGCCCCTGTAATCAAAGGGGATTACTGGACTTGCGGACGAAGTAGGCTTACTAGAAAGAATCAACGATTGTCTTTTTTTAAGAGGTATTTCTTTAACTTTTCCGAACCTGCCTATGCGCACACGGTGGCCTTCCAGGTCAGCGAGTATGCGTACATGGCGGCGGTATTTGCGGTTTAAGAGGCGGATCCTGAAAATGCAGCCTTGGAGGAATTCGTGGCTGCCGTGCGAAAAGTTCAATCGCGCGATATCCATACCGGCAAGCATCATCCTGCGTAAAACTCCAGCTGCGGCAGATGAAGGGCCTATGGTAGAAACTATCTTTGTCTTAGGCATGACGGAAAGCAGCTTTAGCGCAAGTTTAGAGCGGCGGCTTGTCTTTTTCCAGCTCTTTCTTTTGGATCCGGTAAAGGTAAGCGTCCAGCTCATCCACATCTTTAAATACCGCATGGGAAGGTATGGCTTTGATTATATCCAGGACCTTCTTGACCTGGGGCTGAAGATTTGCCAGGATAAGCTGGCCGCCTCTTTCTTCCATGCTCTTTTTGCCTTTTAAGACCACGGAGACGCCGATACTACTTATGTAATCAAGCTCTTTAAAATCGAGCATCACCAGCTTCGGGAATATGTTCAAAGCCCTTTCGATCTCTTTTTCAAGCTCCTGATAGGTTGATGAATCCAGAGACCCTAAACAGGAAATAATGCATACGCCTTCCTCTGTCCTCTTTTCGGTTCTGGTGCGTAGGGCCATGGTCCCTCCCGGTTATTATCCTGAGATTACACTGCCCCGACAAGCAGGGTTATGTCGTCATGCTGGGCGGCGCCGGCGCAAAACCTGGCCACCTCTTCCATTATTGCCTGCGATATCCCACCGGCATCTTTTGCCCCGGATTTAATAAGGATATCCCGGATCCTTTCCGTGCCGAACTCCTGACGCTTGCGGTTCCTGGACTCAGGAAGTCCGTCGGTAAATATCATAAGCCTGTCTCCGGGGCTGACGGTGAATTCAACATTCCGATACCCCGCATTCTTCTCAATCCCCAAAGGCAACCCCTGATCAAGGCAGGCTTCTTCTACCGTCACACAAGAACCTCGATAAATCAACAGGGGCCCGTGGCCGGCCGAAGAAGCAGAGACGGTTTTCTTTGCGGTATCGATTATTATATAGAGGGCGGTCACAAAACGAAGCGACTCCCTGCTGCAAAGCTCTTCATTGAGAAGGCCCAATACCCTGGCGCAATCATGATACTGGCGGGAGTATATCCTGAAAAGCGAGATCACCTGAGCCATGACCAGGGATGCGGAAACCCCTTTTCCGGCTACGTCAGCGATAAACATTCCGGCGCTCCTGTCGCCAAGCGCCACCAGGTCGTAGAGGTCGCCCGCGACAAACTTTGCCGCCGATAAATGACTGTGGAGCCCCAAGCCTTCGGTTATTGCCGGTTTATCCGGCAGGAAGCTTTCCTGGATGGAGCGGGCGATCTCCAGCTCTTTTTCCAAAAGCTGCCTTAATCTGTTCTCGATGAAGAACCGCCGGACGGTAAGCGTCAAATACAGCGCAAAAACCACTGCCAGCGGCAAAAACAGGTCGACCCAGACCCCGTAAAGGACAAACAACAGGCAGGCAATAACGAAGTAGACGCTGCCCAGCACAATGTTATTAAGCAGCGCCTTCAGCGGGGCAAACTTCAAACAGGCATAGAGGCTTAAGAAAAAGATCAGCAAAGCGATAAGGGCGTTAATGCCCCTGGAGGCCCGATGGATAAAATTGTTATTAAGCAGGCTGTTTGTGATGCTTGCCTGCAGCCCTACCAGCGGATAGACGTTTTCAAGCGGAACAGGCTGAAAGTCGGAAGTGCCGGTGGCGGTCAGCCCTATAAAACATATTTTATCCTTCAGGACCGAGAGGTCTATGCGGGGGGCCTTGCCATCGATAAGCTGGTTGTAAGAATCGAGGATATCAAAGTATGAAAGGTGCAGAAAAGAATCCTGCCAGCGGCCGGGATAATTCACCAACAGGTATTTATCGTCCACCAGGGGCAGCTTCATGCGGCCATCGATGATTAAGGCGCCTGCACTAAGCCTTGATTTTGATATATCCAGCCCCAGGATATCGCAGGCGACTTTAAAACCGAGTTGAGGGGTTTTTGCGCTGCCGCCAGAGACAAAAACAGGCACCTTTCTGATCTTGCCGTCAGCGTCAACTACCGTATTGATGTGGCCTATTGCGCAGGCTGCCCCTGTTAGCTGCGGCGCAATACCGGCAAGCAGCCGCGGATTTTTGGATACCCCGGAATCAAAAGCCACCCCCAGATATGCCCTGCCGAAATCCTTTAAGGTTTCGGCAAACTCTTTATCATACACAGAGGGCTCGCTGAAAAGGATGTCAAAGACCAGGGCCCTTGCGCCGGCTTCTTTTAAAACTGCGGTAATGGTGGCGTGGAAATCCCTGGGCAGGGGCCAAAGCCCGAGGTTTTTAAGCGTGTCGTCGGAGATCTCGATGATCACGATCTTGTCAGAGACCTTAAGCGCCGGCCTCATGGCCATCCTTAGGTCATAGGAGGAGATCTCCGGACCGTCCAGATACCTGCCCGAGGCAAGCACCAGAACAAAAAACGCCCCTAAAAGCACGGGGGCTGTTTTTTTAAAAATGAGGCTTGAGATGACCATGGGGTTAGAAGCTGTACTCCAACCCCCAGGTAAATACGCTTTCCTTATATTTTTCTAAGGGTTCGTTGGTGCAGTTATTGCGATAGGTATAAAAAAGAGATGTGCTGACCTGCTTGTTAATATTGTAGCGGATACCCACATTGGGGGCCCAGACGTTGTCCTTTTGCGTCTTCTGCCCTCCGGTACTAAGCAGCCGGCTCTTATATTCTCTGCGCAAATACGAAAAGTATGCGCTAAGGATTGCTTTAGGGCATAGCCTGTAGTTTAAAGCGGGCGAGATCTCATAAGAGTTGTAATCGTAGAAATCCATGTAGCGCGCGTTTGCGTTGTTTATGGAGAACCTGGTTCTCAAATTAAGATAAAGATCGCGGCTGGCGAGCCAGCCGACGGTATACTCGACTACCTGCCTTCTGTCGGACGACTCTTTATCCGATAACTCGGTTATTGAATCAGCCAGCGCTTTTTTATGAACGTGGGCTTTGTAGCCGTATTCGAACAAAACACGATGGAACAGGCTGCGGGAAATATCATGCCTTAGATACACAAACCCTTTATGAAAAAGGAAATCTCCGTCTTCGTTCTTGGGATAATAGAAATCGGAGAAATCGTAGCCCGTTCCCACGCTGAACTTCCTATCGAGCTTTTTGCTAAGGTCGAGCCTTAAGTGGTTCATCAGGTTAGAGGAATCGGTAATTTCGCTATAGTTAAGATAATCCAGGTCATAGTATAACTTTAGCCTGAAACCTCCGGAAAGAGGCTTATCAAAGTATAGCGAATACAGGAATTCCTGGAAAGCCGAGCCTTTGCCTTGCGGAACAAGCTTGACGTTGGTATCGTAACCGCCAAAAACCGAAGCCGAACTGCTGAATTTGTAAGGTTTGGCCTTTCGTAACATCTGCCTCTGCGGCTGGCGGCTTTCTTTGTCTTCTTCTACCTGAGAGAAACACGGGTAATGCGCGAATAAACAAACCAACGCCAAAACTACGACCGAAATCAGCAATTTTTTCGAATGCATGCAAGCTCCTTTATATGTTTAGAAGAAGAACCCTTTCGCCTACTCCTCCACCAGATAACCGCCCCCCTCTTCATCCTTAATGTCGGTTATCTCTCCTTTTCTGTTTTCCTCTAAGAAATTCCCGCGCAAATCATTACGTTGATCGTCTCTTAGATCCTGCAGGCCGCCAGGGGTATTTATCGGGTTATTGTCGCCTCCCTGGCCGGATCCGCCTGAGGATACATCCTGCGCATATCCGGAAAAATCATTCCATTCGTTAAAATCAGACTCATCGAGCGGCCGGCTTTGCCCCAATCCGCCGCCCCTGGAAACATTTAACCCCATCCCCTCTTCTAGATCGGTTTCATCGGTTACATTGCCGTCTTCATCCAGGCCCTGAACGAAAATCATGTTCTCGAAACACTGCGCCTGAGTCTGCGTCCCGTCAGAATCGGTTAGCCAGCCTGTCCCGCGCGCCCCGGCAACTGCCGTAGGCGTCCGCACCTCGAAAACCTGGTTTCTCGATGCCTGCCTAATCAATGAAAGCACCCTGCCTTTAGGCAAAAAAATCCTGCCCGGCTTGATACTATCCACCCTGATCGAGGAATTTTCTTTTATAGTTACCAAATTTTTCCTTGCCGCATCAAAACTGATAGTGCAATAGGCGCCCTTTTGCGTCTTGATCTCTGAAGCGCCATTGACCTCGTCATTAAGCCTGGCGGCAGCCCATTGCGACTTAGGCGTATTTTTCAGGAAAACCTGTCCTTCAAGATCGATTATCTTTGCAGATTCGGCCCAAGCACAGCCTAGCGATAAAAATAAAATCAACGTCCAGCTAAAAATAATCTTCTTCAACATGCACCTCCGTTTTTCTTGCGCTACCTGTTTTCCCTGGTCTTGATCAATAGCTTCCAGGGATGTTTTCTTATGTCGTCGCTGAAGGCTTCGAAGTTTTTGGCAATATTTGCGAAACGCTCATTGTTATCCTCAAGCGTGCTGTTCAGATTGCATATGAGGATATCCATGTCCGCGTAAGGCTGGCCTTCAATGGTATCGCCTGGCAAAAGGAACTCGGGGTTCTCTGACGAGGCGATCTGTATATACTTCTCGCCCATAAGCCCTAGCGTTTTAATAAAGACGCGCGAGCCCTGCCGGATCTTGACATCCTTGTCAATCTTCAGGCAGAGCTTTATCAGTGTCCTCTCCCCTTCGTAGGATACATCGATGTCGCTGACCTTGCCGACCTCCAGGCCGTTAAGCATCACCGGCGCCTTCTTGTCAAGCCCGGCTATTTCGTCAAAAACGACGTTTATCGGATATCCGGCGCTGCCGAAAGAGAGCTTGCCTGTAGATACGGTCAAATAGAGCAGGCCCGCAAGACAAAGAAGCGCAAATACACCTACCTTGAATTCGTTCGTATGTTTTTTCATAAGCTCCCCTCTTCCTGTAACCCGAGATACTCGATGATCCCGGCGTCGTCCTTAAAGAAATCTATCGGCCCCTCGGGCCTGCCGTTAATAAACTGTTGTATATAGGGATTGGAGGAATGCCGTATCTCTTTTGCGCTGCCTACTTCGACAACCCTTCCCTTATGCACCATGGCAACCCTGTCAGCCAGTTCAAATACGCTCTGCATGTCGTGAGTAACGACAACGGATGTGATGAGGAGTTTGGCGCTCAGATCCTTGATCAGCTTGTCGATGATGGCTGCGACCACCGGGTCAAGCCCGGATGTAGGCTCATCATAAAAGACTATATCGGGGTCAAGCGCTATCGCGCGGGCAAGCCCTACGCGTTTGCGCATGCCGCCTGAGATCTGCGACGGATAATACTTTTCATATCCGCGCAGCCCAACCAAAGACAGCTTCATCTTGATGATTATGTCGATGATCTCATCCGCCAGCCTTGAGTGCTCCCTGAGGGGCAGGGCAATGTTCTCTTCTACCGTAAGAGAATCCAGCAGGGCAGAGTACTGAAAAAGCATGCCGAAGCTCTTTTTAATGTCGCCAAGCTCCTGCGCCGGGATATTGTAAATGTCCTTGCCTTTGATGAGCACGGTCCCTTTATCCGGAGCAATAGTGCCGTTCATCAGGCGCAGCAGCGTGCTCTTTCCCGAACCGGAACAGCCCATGATCACAAAAGTCTCGCCGGCAAAAACATCAAAGCTGACATTATCGATCACGGGCTTTCCCAGGAATGATTTTGTGACACCCTGTAAAGAAAGTATCGGCTCTTTTTTACTCATATCTTTGAGAAGTAGAAGATCGCGGTAATCAGGCAGTCCGAGAGTATGATAAGTATGAAGCTGGAGACGACGCTAGCCGTAGTAGCCTTGCCGACCCCTTCGGCCCCGCCTTTGGCGTTCAGGCCTTCGTGGCAGGAGACCAACGCAATGATCACTCCGAAAACTGCCGCTTTTATAAGCCCGGTATAAATATCCTTTATGGCCAGGTATTTAAACATGGTCTGGACATAGAGATCGGGGTTTATGTTAAGGCTTGTGGTGCCTACGATAAAACCCCCGAGTATGCCGGAAAGATTGCCAAGGACGACCAGGCACGGCAACATGACCAGCAATGCAAGAAACCTGGGGACCGCAAGAAAACGCACCGGATCGATCGACATGGTGCTCAAGGCCTCGATCTGTTCGGTGACCTTCATCGTACCAAGCTCTGCGGCAATGGAAGAGCCGGCCCTGCCGGCAACTACCAGGCCCGTCAATACCGGGCTTAGCTCCCGGCACAGGGACACCGCTACAAGCGAAGCAACATAGATTACGGCGCCCATCTTCTCAAGCTGGTATGCGCTCTGCATGGCCAGGACTATGCCGGTGAACATATCTACGAAGAAGACGATGATTATAGACCGCAGCCCCACAAAGGCCATCTGGTTGAATACGCTGTCGCTATGCACTGGTTTGCCTTTAAAGGGGCCGATGATTATCCAGTAAACGACCTTTGATAAGAGCTTTAATATATCCCCGGCCCATACAAAAAAACCTATGATCGTTTTGCCGATGCCCTCTATCATCAGAAGTCCCTCAAGGCTTCCTGTCGGCCCGGGAATATCTCGAATAGCTTGTTAAGCTTGGTGATTTCGAAGGTGTTTCTTACCTTCTCTTCCATCGAGCAAAACCTCATGCGCCCGCCGATCTTCTTTAACCTCTGATACAGCTCTATCAACGTGGCCAGCCCCGAGCTGTCAATGTAGGAGATGGCAGAAAAATCCACCAGCACCTTCTTCTCGCTTTTATTGATCAATTCATCGAAACGTTTTCTAAGTTCCGGGGAGTTTGAGATATTCACCTCTCCCTCAGGGACGCAGATAACCACATCCGATATTCTGTCTTGGGATATTTTCACTTGCTACCTCCCTGCTTATTGAAAAGCTTCAGCATCTTTATCGAGCGGCCTCCGTCAGAGAACTGGATCTCATCCATGCGGCTGCGCATAAGGAATACGCCTCTTCCCGAAGGTTTTTGAAGGTTGGCAGGCCTGGTCGGATCAGGAATATTGCAGTAATCAAAACCCTGGCCCTGGTCGCAAACAATGATAGTAAGCCCGTCCCCGTTATCTTTTAAGCGCACCGTGACAAAAAGGCCGTCCTTGAATTTATTCCCGTGTTTTATCGAATTTACGATCGCTTCTTCCAGGGATAGCCTGATATCGTAAAGTTGCTCTGCCGTGAAAGGAAGGGCCTTTATCTCTTCGGCAGCGTAGCTTATAAACCTTTGCGCAGCCATAAGATCGGAAGGTATCTGCCTAATGATGTCCATTGAGTAAATTATACCTTTAATAGAGCCGGAGTTCAACATTATTCAGCTATATGGCAGTTCCTCGCCATGCCGCGCTTTTGGAAGTAGCGCTGGTGGTATTCTTCTGCAGGATAAAAGTTGCCTGCCGCAAGTATTTGAGTGACGATCCTCCCTTTGAATTTAGCCGAACTCTGAAGCTCTTTCAAATATAGTCGGGCTTCGTACTCCTGCTGGCGGTTATGATAGAAGATAGCCGAACGGTATTGGCTTCCTGTATCAGGACCCTGCCTGTCAACGGTAGTAGGGTCATGAATTGACCAAAAGGCCTTTAAGAGCTCTTTATACGAGGTTTTGCCGGGATCAAACTCTACTTCCACGGCCTCGGCATGGCCGGTTTTGCCGCTTGAAACATCCTCATAGGAAGGATTTGCTGACCTGCCTCCGGTATATCCTACGCGGGTATTCAAGACGCCGTTGAGGGCGCGGAAAGCCTCCTCTACCCCCCAAAAGCATCCCGCCGCAAAAGTTGCTGATTCGCTGCCCTTTGCTAGCGGCACAAATTGCAGGGCTATGGAGTTTATGCAATAACGCCTGCCGGTAGGGGGCGGCCCATCGTCAAATACATGGCCAAGATGGGAGTCGCATCTGGCGCATAAGACCTCTGTGCGGCTCATACCGAAGCTCTCATCATGGCGGGTTGCGACGTTAAGCCCTGAAACCGGCTGCCAGAAGCTCGGCCAGCCCGTGCCGGACTCAAACTTTGCGCCTACCTCAAAAAGGTCAGTGCCGCATCCGGCGCATCTATAGATGCCTGCCTGGTCGGGTAAATCGCATTTGCCCTTGACCGGCGGCTCGGTGCCTTTTCTGCGCATTACCTCAAACTGCTCAGGCGTTAATATTATTTTCCATTCCTCTTCGGAGTTGGCAACCTTCTCAACCGTTTCAATCTTCTTGCTTTGCGCGTTGTAAATGCGTATTTTTTGGCCGGCCATGCATGCCCCTGCGCTAAATACGATCATTAAAACTGCCAATATCCATGTTTTTGCTCTCATTAAAAAGTGAGCGTCGTACTTATGGATAGGTAATCCTCGCTGTGCCCTGAGCTAGGCGCAAATGCCTTTCCGGGCATAAAGCGCCCGTATTCAAAAGACAGATTCAGATCGGAAAACACCTGCCAGTCTACGGTCAGATCGACCTCATGGCCGACATCAAAGCTCTCTTCAGACGCCTCTTCGTCATAAATGCCACCGCTTGGCTCTGCTTTAAAATACCTGTAATAATCCAGGCCTAAAGACAGGCCTTTCAAAAACCTGTTTTTCTCAAAAGGCTTAAAGGTAAAACCGCCTTTTAAAAACTGCAGGTTGGATAGCTGGGGTGAAAGCGCGTAGCCCGTAGGGATAAAGCCGAAATACAGGAAGTTTCTATCTTTACCGAAGGAATTACCGTCCTCGGTATTGGTGACGTTAACCCTGTCCTTATCCCCCGAACCGTAAGCGTACTTAAAGTAGAAGTTCGGGTGGGAATAGACGGCGGGCTCGTAGGATATCGCCAGGACATTGGCCCAAGCCAGCACATCCTTTCTTTCGTTGGTCTCATAAATATAGCTTTTGCCTTTTTCCAGGATTACGCCCCACCAGTAAGAGACCGGGCGCAGAAGAGTGCCGCGCAAGCCCATTCCGTAGTATTCAGAATCGTATTTGAAGTCGTGCTCGGGGTCATCGGGATACTCTTTACTTTTATCTCTCTGGATGACCGTAAAGGCATAAAAACTTTGGTTTTCCGTCGGCTTATAACTGGCTTCTGCGCCGAAGAATTGGCGCCTGGAGTGTTTATCGTAACCTGGGGCGCTGGTATCGATATTGTCCTCTCGTGGCAGGGATTGGGAGAAAAAAGTCTTAAGTGAAAGCTTATGCCGTTCAAGCGTGAACTGGAGCCCGTCACCTACATCGGAGTAAGCAATGCCCTGGCCCACGCTGAAATACTGCCTTCCTGCCTTAACCCAAACAGGTTGCAGGTCAAGCTCTAAATAGGCATAATCAAGGTGAACCCCGTCGTTATCAGAACTTCCGGCAGTCTCGTTGGGCCGGCTGACAGAATAAAGATTCTTGATCCTCACATACAAAGAATGCGTATTTTTAAGCCCTGAGCTGTCCGGGTCAAAGTTGACCTTTGCCCATAGGCGGCTATCCTGCCAGAAGCGATAATCTATTTCGTCTCTAAGCGCGGGGTCGTTATCATCTTGGTTGTAGTCAATATACCTGAAATTGAGCCATCCCCCGTAGTCAATGGCCAGCCGACTGTTTGGCGGTCTGTAATTGGCTTCTGTACGGCTTAAGGCCTCCCGCGCCCCCTCCTCAATCCTCTTAACCGAAGGATCTGCCTGCGCACCGGCTGTTGCGGCTAAGAAGCATATAAGCATCAGACTGGGCCTGAGCCTCATTTATTTAATAAGTATGCTGCGCAGTTGCTGAACACTGAAATCAGCTCTGCACCGCTTATGACGCTATCTAAAGGTCCCGGGGCAAATATATCCAGGTAAACAAGCTCTTTTAAGGCGTAGCGCTGGCTGAGGCCAAATACCCGAAGCAAAACCCCGCCTTTTATTTCAAGCGCTCGGCAGAAGAGTACGGCAGCAATCCCTCTTGTCAGGGCCGATTCAGGCGATAGGCTTAAGTTGGCATCCGAAACAAGCTTATCGACCAACTCTTTTTTGCCTAACAGTATGCGCAGGAGCTGAAGGCAGTCGCCAAAAGTAGAAAACTCCTTGTTTCTTAGTCCTTTGAGGTACCTTAGGTCACTGGGGTCATCTTCGTCTGGTGAGGGGGCGTTTTTTGGCGGGTGAAACGGCCTTTCGCTATGATCAAGGCTCTTTCTATTCTCCTCCTCCACTCGCCTTTTATCCTGGTAAGAAATGGGCGATGCCGTAGAAAAGATGCACAGGAGGAACATCAGAACCAGAAGCGTATATTTGGCCATCTAATGAATTATTACCTTTTTTATCGGTTTAGTCAAGAAATATTAATTATGCGCCCAGCCCTTGGGATATCAATGGCCTTTGTCCTAATCTGTTGGGGCACAATAAATAACAACATAAATACCTTGAACGAATGGCATAGAATGGATTGAATATTTATTTAAATATGTTATAATTTATTAGGGTCATAATATTGTTCGATAAAGGCAAACTCTTCGCAAGGAGAGGACGCAAAGCCGTGAGCCCGACAGCGACACGGGTAGTCAGGCTACCGAAAACTCTAGCGTCCGAAAACCTACTTTAAGAAGAGTAGGTTTTTTATTAGGAGGCGCTCAATGGAGGTATCAAGGCGGCCGCTCTGGATCTCTATAATACTATTGCTATCGGTGTTTTTGTGCTTTAGCGACGGTTATTGCAAGCCGGGCAAGGACAAAAAAGACAAGAAAGACAAAAAAGACAAGAGCTCAACGGTATACTCCGGCAATGCGTCAATAAACAGAGAGCTGTCTCAGGGCGCAAGGAAGCTGCTTCCGGATTCCAAATCTAAGCGCTCAGAAAACTCTGGCGTCGCAGTCCCTGACACGCAGCTAAGGGAAATACTTATGCGCTTGTTTGACAGAAGGGATAAACCGCCGCTAAAACAATCCGTGGGCAAACCCAGTCTTAGCAGAATAAACGAAGATCCGCAAGTCGAGCAGCCGAAGCTGCCTTCGGAGTACCCCGAATTCTAGCACCTGTATCTAAATCAGCGCAAAATCCTTGTGAACAAATTACTTATCTCTTTGATCTGGAAAGGCTTATAGATAATATCGCTAAACCCCGAGCTCTTGCATTTACTGACAACATCTTCCCCGGCGTCCGCGGTCATGGCGATAATAGGGATACTGGCGTAATGCTGGCTTAACTGGCGTAGCCTTTGACAAAGTTCGTAGCCGTCCATTTTGGGCATATGTAGATCTACCAGCATTATATCAAACTTTCTCTCTCTGCATTTATCCAGCGCCACCAGTCCGTCCTCGGCAACGGTTATATTGTTTAGATTAAGCGAGTTAAGCTGCAACTGGAGCACCCTTTGGTTTACTTCATTGTCTTCTACTAACAGAAAGCTGCCCGTAAAATCCTCGAATCCGCCTGCGAATGCCTCTTGCTGGCAGACGGTTTCCGGTTCGCAGGAATGCACCTGCTTAGTGCAGCGGCTGAATGGCAGGTCGAACCAAAATGTGCTACCTTTTCCAAAAACGCTGCTGCAGCCGATATGGCCGCCCATCAATTCTACAAGGTTCTTGACGATGCTGTTGCCCAGGCCTGTCCCGCGGTATTTCTTCTGGATTCCCCCGTCTATCTGAAAAAAAGCCTGGAATACGTTTCTTATTTTCTGCGGCTCTATACCTATGCCGGTATCAATGACCTTGAAATCAACCGCGATCTTATCCGGCAAATCCTTGATGAGATTTGCATCCACGCGCACATAACCGGTTTCCGTAAACTTTATGGCGTTTCCGATAAGGTTCATAAGTATCTGCCGTAATCTGTAAGCGTCTCCCAGGACGCAGATATCAAGGTTTCTGTCGGCATAGAGTATGACCGACAACCCTTTTTCTTCGGCAACCGGGCTCATAAAACACTTTACTTCTTCCAATAGCCTGTAGATGTTTAACTCGTCTATCTTAAGATCAAGCCTGCCGCTTTCCAGCTTTGTGAGATCCAGCAGGTCGTTTAACAGGCGCAGCAATATTTTGGATTCGCTTAATACCGTTTTGATATGGTCCTGTATCTGTTCAACGGCCGAAGTATGCATGATAAGCTCGGAGAAGGCGATAATGGCATGAAGCGGAGTGCGGATCTCATGGGATATGCTCGAAAGCAGCCTTGACTTCATGCGGTTTGCCTCTTCTGCCTCCTCTTTTGCGAGCGTAAGCTCTCTGGTGCGTTCATCGACCAGGTCCTGTAAATGGGCCTGATAATTCTGGAGCTCCTGGTTCTTACGTCTGAGCTCGCCGGCATGGGACCTGTAAGTAAGGCGGTAGAGAAACAGGAAAGGAAGGCTGGCCAGGAAAAGGACCATGCCTGTCAATATTACCCTTATCTGCTCTGCTGCGATTGTCTGACTTATGTCGCCGATATCGTAATCTGCGCAGGCCAGGTATACTCTTGCCCCAGGCGACTTTTGCGGCAGCGCGACCGACCGGAATCTGCCCCACTGGTCCGAATAGCTTACAAATGTGGGCTTGCCGCTCTCAAGCGCCTGCCAGAATGAAGCAGGCGCGTCATCATAGGGATAAAAATACCATGACTTGCGCTGCTTTGCCTCTTCTTCGGTTACCGTAGGGGCGGAAAAGTAAAACTTGCCGTCTTTGGCAGCAAGGGTATAGACAAACCTGATATTGGTCTCGGAGACGAACCCTGAAAGGGCTTTACGGTTCTTCATCTCTTCCTGAAAGCTGATCGAATTCTCGCTTACTGCCCGGTCGTGGAAATCGTCGGCAAGCATGTATTTAAGGCTTTTGGCCGTGAGCATGAGCTGCTCATCGATCTGGTCAAGGAGGCGGCCGCGGATCCTCATCCCGCTGTAAGAGGCCGCCAGCCCGACAATAACCATATAAACGAAAAACCAGCCGATAAAGTAAGCAAGATAAGGCCTTCTGCCCAGCTCCCTTATTTTCGAACGAAAGTCTAACATGCGTCTGTCCCGAAATTTCAGTATTCTATCCCTTTTCTGGCCTTAAGCCCGCGGTCATGGTAATGCTTTATCTTCTTAATACGGCTGACAAGATGGGCGCATTTAATCAGCGCCGGATGGGCCCATCTTCCCGTAAGCACTACTTCCTTGGAAGGGGGGACTTTCCTTAGCAGGCCAGCCAGCGCGCCAGCTTCGATAAGGCCGAGCTTCACCGCCACGCACACCTCATCAAGTATTATCATATCATATTTACTTTTAAGCGCACGCCTAAAGCTGTTAAATCCGGCTGCGGCCTGCTGCTTGTGCGCTTTCGACGGCTTTCTGATGAAAGCGCCTGTGCCGAACTGCTCTACTTTTATGTTCTTTAATTTTTTTAGCGCCATATGCTCGCTGCACCTTGCAGCTTTGGCAAACTGGCATATATATACTTTAAGACCTGCGCCACTGGCCCTTAAAGCCAGCCCCAGGGCGGCGGTCGTCTTTCCTTTGCCTTCACCCGTATAAATATGTATCAAGCTCATCCTCCATGACCGTATTTGCCGACCAGGGGCACAAAAACGCAGCCGCAAATACTTTTTCTGGGCGTATCAGCGCCTTTTTTTTCGATCGCAGTCAGCGTCTGTTCGAAATGATCGCCAAGAGGGATGAGCATGATCCCGCCGTCTTTAAGCTGCTCGATGAGCGGCCCGGGCACCTCCGTTGAAGCTGCCGCTACCAGTATCCTGTCAAAAGGCGCCATCTGCTCCCAGCCCAGCGTCCCGTCGCCGACTCTAAGCCTATAGTTTGAGTATCCCAGTCTCCTCAGGTTTGAATCTGCGGTTTCGGCAAGCCCGGCTATTCTTTCAACGCAAAATACCTGTGCCGAAAGCGCCAGGAGTATCGCGGTCTGATAACCGCTGCCCGAACCGACCTCAAGGACTTTTTCGCCGCCCTTAAGCTTCAGAAGCTCAGTCATCAGTGCTACGATGTAGGGTTGTGAAGCGGTTTGGCCGTCTCCGATGGGAACCGGAAAGTCTGCGTAGGCATCTTTTTGCAGCCCCTCTGGAATGAACTCGTGCCTGTCGACCTTAAGAAATGCCTCCAGGACCCGGCGCTCGCTTATTCCGCGGTTTTCGATCTGCTCACGGACCATCTGCTTCTTCAATGATTCGAATTCCATAAATATCCGCAGATAAATCTGATGAACCTCAGGCTGTCGATTAAAGGATTAATATGGCTTCTCTCCTGGTTATAGACTGTTTTTATCGGGACGGATTCGACGCCGAAACCGTAAGCGCAAGCCTTGATCAGAAGCTCTGATTCGGTCTCGTAACGGCGCGTCTTAAGCTCCACTTTCTCAAGCACTTTCCTTTTGATCATACGGAAACCGCATTGGCTGTCTGGTATCCTCTGGCCGGTTATCGCCGAGATCAACCCTGACATGAGCTTATTTGTCAAGAAGCGCAGCCACGGCATGGAACCCGTTTCGGACATCCTGTTGCCGATAAATATGCCGGCCTCTGATGAACCGGCACACCGTAAAAAAGCAGGGATGTCTTCCGCAAGATGCTGGCCGTCCGCATCCATGGTGATCACCGCCTCGATACCGTTATTCAGGCAATAATCAAAACCCTGGACAAGGGACGCCCCTTTGCCGCGGTTGGAAGGGTTTCTTAATACAGCGGCGCCGCCATGGCGGGCGCAGCCGGATGTCGCATCAGTCGAGCCGTCATCGATGACTACCACCTCCAGAGACGATACACTCTTTATTTTTTGCACAAGCTCTCCGATAGTCGCCTCTTCATTATGGGCAGGTATCACGACACAGGTCTTCATTGCTGCCAGAATCTCCTGAACATATACCATTGATCCGGATACTTCCTGATATAATTTTCAAAAATCTCCTTATATTGCTCGATGATAAAGCCTGCGTCGATATCGGTATTACCGCTGTTGCGCACAGAAAGAGGCGCTTCAAAACGTAAAGTAAAAGTATCGTCTTGATTACGGACCATAAAACCCGGGATTATCAGGGCCTGCGTCCTCAAGCTGAACATCGCCGGCCCTTCGGGGAAATACGCTTTTTTCCCAAAAAAGCTTGTAAGCCGGCCGTTCTCCTTGAAGTTGCGGTCACCAACCAGGGCAAGCATTTGACCTTTTTTTAATACCTGCAGGCTCTGCTTTACCGCATCGGCAATGGGGATAACGTTAAGGCCGCAGCGCTCTCTTTGAGCGTTGAAGAAGCTATTCACCCTCCTGTCCTTATGCGGCAGGGCTACGGCGTAAAGGGGATAACCCGACAGGGAAACCACCACTCCTCCCAATTCCCAGTTACCCAAATGGGCGGTCAATAGTATCGCGGGCTTACCTTCAAGCCTTGCCTGGTCTAAATACTTCCTGTTTTCTACTGTAACGTACTTCTTGATGTAATCGCGGTCGATCTTCTCAAAACGGAAGAAATCCACAAGGTACTTAGCGAAGTTACGGAACATCGATACCTGTATGCGCTCGATGCATTCGGCGCTCTTATCCGGGAATATCGCCCGCAAGTTCCCGGTAACGGCCCTGCGGTCGGCCAGCGCCCAAAAATAATGCAGGTCCGATATCAATACTGCCAGCCTATAGCCTAACTTCAAAGGAAGTGCCAGGGCTATCAACTGACCAAGCCTGTAAAGACAGTAGTTAACCATGCTGCTTAAAGCCCCAGTATAAGAGAAGCTATATCAATGCTGGCGTTCGGCTTTTTTATTTTGCGGCAGCCCTCCTTGAACTTCTCAAGCTCCAGCGGGTCGCTTAAAAGAGCCCTGACGGTCGCATGTATTTGCCGCGGATCGTCGATCTTGATCGCAGCGCCGCTCTCGGTAAGATAGGCGGTATTATTGGCTTCCTGCCCGGGTATGGGCTTAACGATGATCATGGGTAAATCCTTTGCCAGCGCCTCTGCGGTCGTAACCCCCCCGGGTTTAGAGATCAATAAATCCGAGGCGGTCATCATCTCGTTGATGTTGTTCACATACCTGTATAGCTTTACCTGGTTTTTGAGCCGCTTGATGCGTTTTTTGAGGGATTTGTATAATTTGGCGTTCGTACCGGTGACGATCAGCTCCTGTATATCAAAAGGAAGGCCCTCCAGGGAATTGACCACGCTTTTTATGGGCCCGAGGCCCTGACCGCCGCCCATTATCAGGACTACCGGCTTATCTGCGGACAGGCCGAGTTTCTTTTTTATCAGGCCTTTGTCCATATCCCTGCTGAAATCCGGATCGAAAGGTATGCCCAGCGCCCTGATCTTGGCCCTGGCAACACCCTTATTGGCCAATCTTGCGGAGACCGTCTCGGAAGGGGTTATATAATAATCGATGTTATCGTAAATCCAATAGGAGTGCGGGACGTAATCGGTAAGGACGGCGATAAGGGGTATTTGCGAGTTATAGGTTTTTTTATAATCCGCCACCATTCCGCAGGGATAAGCCTGCGCGCAGACTACCGCGTCCGGCCTGAATCTGTCGAAAAGGGCCTTGAACTTCGGTGAATTGAACTTATGCACTGTTTTCTTCAGTTTTTCTATCCCCTTGACCACCTTCTGATTGTCATAAAGATAATCCCATATTTTTGGGGCGCGTTTTATCACCCCCATATAAATCTTGTTGACGATCTTCTCGGAGATGGGATTAGTATAATTAAAAGAGTTGATATTGAGTATTTCGCTGGCGGCAGACAGTTCTTTTATCGCCTTTTCGATGGCCAGTGTCGCGCTGTGATGGCCGGATACCTCCGAGATATACATGAGGATTATGCGTTTAGGTCTCAACTATATCCCCCCTTCTTCGTAGATCTTCACCAGCGCCGAAACTATGCGGGGGTTAAGCTGGCGTTTACTTACTCGCTTGATCTCCCTTATGGCCTCCTCTTTGGTAAGCCTGTTTCTGTAAGGCCTGTCCGTGGTCATGGCGTCAAACACATCGGCAACCGATATGATCGCGGCAATCAGCGGGATCTTATTGCCTTTGAGGCCATGGGGGTAACCGGAGCCGTCGTAATACTCATGATGATACTTGACCCCCATGATCGCCTCTTCCAGTTCCCTTATCGGCTGAAGGATATTAGCGCCGATGTTAGGATGCTCCTGTATCAACCTGCTCTCCTCCTGCGTCAGCGGACCGTCTTTATTCAGTATCGCTTCGGGTATGCCGATCTTGCCGATATCATGGAGGAGCGCGGCGATATGCAGCTGGTCAAGAAATCTGCCGTTAAGGCCGTTGTTGTTGCTTTTAATCAAGTGCTTAGCGATAGCCAGGCTTAAATTCGTCACGCGAGCGGTATGACCGTGGGTATAATGGTCCTTGGCGTCGATCGCCGCGGCAAGGGCGATGGTTGTGTTGATAAAAAGCTTCTGTTTCTTATCGAGCTCCTGCTCAAGGTCATTGAACAGCTGGGCATTACGGATAGCCATAACTACGTCGTTAGTTATAGCCATGAAGAAATCCCTTTCATGAGTGTCGAAATCCCTGCCGTTCTTCTTTCTTCCCAACAGAAGTATACCTATAAGCTCCCCCCGGAAATAGCCCGGGATACACACATCGACCCCGAATGATTCCATGCTTAAAGCGACCTTAGCAAGAAGCCTGTTTAAATAGGGGCTGATGCCTTTTTTTTCAAGAGCGCGACGAAGATTTTTGTAGGTAAGTATGCCGGAGTTAAGCAGCTCTTTGTCCTTGTGCGAACGAAAAAACCTTATAAGGGGGCTCGATTCCTTCATGCGGATAAAACCTGCGGGTACCTTGGCCTGGGAGGGAAGCTTTGAGGTCGTCAGCCTGTAAGCAAGGCCGGCCTTATCGTGTAAAAGTATGGCGGCGTAGCAGACCCCGACTTTCTGCACGATCCTATGCACGATCATTTTGATCAAGGCCTCCGGCTCATGGACCAGGATCATGTTCTTGGCGGCGTTTTCCAGCTCCTTCTTGTAGTTAATGGCCATAACCTATCCCAGCTCTAGCCTGTCTTTGCCTTTGCGGCAAAAAGGCACTGATGACTTCTCCCGGATCCAGCGGTCGATAAACTTTTTATGAAACCTCCAGTCGGAACCTATCTTAAACGCCGGGATCTTGCCTTCCCTGGCGTACCTATGCACAGTAAAAGGGTGTATGCTTAAATACTCGGCCACCTCTTTTGCCGTAAGGATCTCTTTTTCTCTGATCATGGGTGGTTAAGGTGCGTATAATTATATAGAACCAGGCACAACCAAATATAATTATATATATAGGAAGGGAAAAATCAATCGTAACTATTTATCGTCATCGATCACGCATAAGGGCTCCCCTTGCAGGACCAGGGCCCCTTCCTGCGCGATTATTTCGCGCAGTTTTCCGCTGACCGGCGACGGGAGGTTAAAGGTAGCTTTATCGGTTGCCAACTCCACCAGCTCATCGTTTTGGTTTACCCTGTCGCCTGGCTTGGCAAACCAGTAGGTCACCGTCGCTTTATTTATGCCTTCCCCTAGTTCGGGCAGGTTGATCTGTGCCATATCTATCCTCCGGCTTGCCAGCATTCGCTGATCGACTCGGAAAGAGTAGGATGAGCAAAAATAACGGCCCTTATTTGGGATATGCTCATGCTTGATTGCAGCGCCAGGGTCAGTATGCCGATAAGCTCCGTTGCCCTTGGGCCGATGATGTGTCCGCCCAAGAGCTTGCCGCTCTTGCCGTCCCAAATGAGCTTGATGAAACCATCGGTTTCGTCCAGAATATTGGCCATGCCGCTGGCCCTGAAATCAAATCTTCCCGATACATAATCCAGGCCTTTTTGCGCTGCCGCTTGCTCGCTAAAACCGATGCTTGCCACCTCGGGCTCAGTGAATATGCAATTTGGGATGAGCGCTGAGGCGTTGGCCGCAAATTGCGGCTCGAACATGCTTTTGACCGCAAGCCTTCCCTGATAAGAGGCAAAATGCGCCAGCATCAATCTGCCCGTACAGTCGCCGGCAGCGTAGATACCGTCGATGCTGGTTTTAAGGCCGTCGTCTACCTTGATGCCTTTTTCATCGCAATCCAGGCCAAGCTCATCAATCCCCAGCCCCGCGTAATAGGCGCTTCTACCGACGGCAACCAATACTGCCTGATACTTATTGAGGTCAAGAGCCGTTGCGTCAAAAGAGGTGCGCACATCGATACCTCTTTTTTTAAAAATCGTTTCCAGTTTTCTGGAAACTTCGGCGTCCTCGCCCGGCAGGATGGCCGGCATTTTCTCTACGAGAGTAACCTTTGAGCCGAAATTAGCGAACAGGGACGCGAACTCGCAGCCAAGCACCCCTGCGCCTACGATCAACAGGGGATCGGCAATCGTGCGGCACTCAAGCATCTGGTCGCTGGTAAGGACCTTTTTGCCGTCGAATTTAAGGCCATCAAGCTCTGCCGGGCTGGAACCGGTGGCAATGAGGACGAGCTTGGATTCAATATGTTTTTCGCCTACGCGCACCTGGTGGGGTCCGGTTATACGGGCATAGCCGTTTACGATATCCACCCCTTTAAGCACGGTCTCCAACCCCCTTCTTAAACCCTGGATAACTTTATCCTTTCTCTCCTGGACCTTCAGAAAATTAAGGCCGGGGTCCGGAGAGTCGATGCCGAAAATTTGTGCCTTTTTGCTCAGGGAGTAAAGCTTCGCGCAATGTATCAGGCTTTTGGTGGGGATGCATCCGCGGTTAAGGCAGACGCCTCCCAGCAGGGAGCATTCAATAAGGCAGGTTTTTTTGCCGCGCTGCTTTGCGCTTAAACAGGCGTTAATACCTGCCCATCCGGCGCCGATGACCGTAAGATCGTACATCTCTAGTATGGCAGTTGGCTGGCTCGCTGCCGTACCGAATCGGCACAGGCAGCCAGAATCCCGGTTTCTTGATCTGTTAATTCAAGCTCGATTATCTGCTCTATTCCGCAAGCCCCCAGCCGGCAAGGGACGCCGATGCAGGAGTCTTTAATCCCGTATTCGCCGTTTAGCGCGGCGCATACGCCGATAATGCGTTTTTCGTCTTTTGCCAGCGCCCTTACGATGGCGGCAATGGCTGCCGAGGGGGCAAAAAAGGCGCTACCGCTGCCAAGGAGCGAGACGATCTCGGCCCCTCTGTTTACCGTCCTTTGCGCCAGCTCCTCCAACTTTTGGCTATCGATAAGCTTGTCCAAAGATACTCCCCTTAAGCGGCTTAATCTTGCCATAGGAAGCATCCCTTCCCCGTGGCTGCCCAAGACGAGCGCCTCTACATCTAAAGGGGATACGCCAAGCTCGTTGCTGATCATATTAGCGAACCTGGCGCTATCAAGGCTGATGCCCATGCCGAACAGCTTATTAGGTTTAAAACCGGTAAGCTTTAGGGCGTAGTATGTCATTATATCGAGGGGATTGGTAACTACCACCACAATCGATTCAGGCGCAAGCTTTTTGATGCTATGGCATATATCCTTAAGAATAGCGGCATTCTTATTCTGCAGCTCTTCCCTGGTCATCCCGGGCTTCCTGGCCAGACCCGCGGTTATGACTACGATATCCGAATCGCTCGCCCGGCAAATGTCGTCGCTGCCTTTGACCGCAGGGCCCGCCTTTACGAGCACGCGTGAGTCCTCGATATCCATGGCTTTGCCCGCGGCAAGGCCTTTGACCACGTCGATCAGCACAACCTCGCCCAGCGACTCCTGGTTTATGCGCATCGCTGCCAGGCTGCCCACGTTTCCGGCTCCGATAACCGATATCTTCATTTTCTGATCTGCTTGATTATGGCCTGGGCCATTTCTTTTGTCCCTGCCGCCGAAGGATCGGCAGGAGAAGGCTTAAGGTCGTAGGTAACAAACTTTGATTTTTTGATGACTTCTCTTACCGCGTTTTCAAGCTTTGAAGCCGCATCCTTTTCACCGATATGTCTTAGCATCAGTGCGCCTGAAAGTATCATCGCGCTGGGATTTACTTTGTCCTGCCCTGCGTACTTAGGGGCGGAACCATGCACCGCCTCAAAGACCGCCATGGAGTCGCCGATATTTGCGCCCGGGGCAACGCCCAAGCCTCCCACCAAACCCGCGCAAAGGTCGCTAAGTATGTCTCCGTATAAATTCGGCAGCACCAGAACGTCATATTTATGCGGCTTTTGCACCAGCTGCATGGCCATGTTGTCAACCAATGCCTCTTCAAACTCGACCCTGCCCTCATACTCTTTGGCTACATCCTTTGCCGCTTTTGAGAACAGTCCGTCGGTAAACTTCATTATGTTGGCTTTATGTATGGCGGTAACTTTCCTGCGCCCCTCTTTTAGTGCGTACTCAAAAGCAAAACGGACGATCCTGCGGGAGGCGGATTTGGAGATCGGCTTAATGGATATTCCGGAATCCGGTAAGATCTTCTTATCGGTCGACTTTTCTATGAAAGAGATCAGCTCCCTTGTCGCAGGCAAATCTTGCTCGAACTCTATGCCCGCATAGAGGTCTTCACTGTTCTCCCTTACGATCACCAGGTCTATATCCTTATACAGCGTTTTTGTCCCTGGGCATGATTTTGCTGGCCTGACGCAGGCGTATAGATCAAGCGCATGCCTAATAGCCACGTTTACTGATCTGAAACCCGTGCCAATAGGAGTAGTCATCGGCCCCTTAAGGGCGACTTTATTCTTCCTTATCGACTCAAGCGTGCTCTCGGGAAGAAGGCTGCCGGTTTTCTCCAGGGCGACCTGGCCGGCCAAAGCGAGTTCCCAGTCAATCTTTACCCCGGTAGCCTCGATGCACAACCGCGCTGCCTCGGATACTTCAGGCCCTATCCCGTCTCCTGGTATCAAGGTTATTTTATGCGCCATTTTATACGCTAAACTCCTGGTTTATACTTGGGGTAGCCTTGCAAACTTCTTATAATAGCTGACCACGCCGCCTTCGCTTAAAAGCTCCTGCATGAATCTTGGAAACGGCTTTATCTCTATCCTGCTGCCTTTGGTGATGTCAAAGATATAACCTGCGCTAAGATCGATGGACAGCTCATCGGACTCGCCTATTTTATCGGTATCGGCCTCGATCAGCGGCAGGCCTATATTAAAACCATTTCGGTAAAATATCCTGGCGAACTGCTTTGCGATTACCGCCACTATCCCCGCCTCCTTAATCACCAGGGGCGCTTGTTCACGGCTTGAGCCCATGCCGAAGTTGCTGCCCGCTACGATTATGGAGCTGCCGAATGAGATCTTTGAGGGAAATGCCGGGTCAATATCCTCCATGATATGCTTTGCCAGCTCTTTCATGTCGGTAATGGAGAATTTGTACCTGCCTGAAATAATAAAATCCGTATTGATATTGTCACCGAGCCTTAGAGACTTGCCTGAAAGCATCATAGCTGCCTGAACTCCTCCGGATTCTTGACCTTTGACATAGCCGTTTCCAGGCTTATTAATTCCTTCTGGAGCAGCTCCTTCAACGATTTATCCATCGTCCTCATCCCGTATTGGAACCCCGTCTGCATGAGGGTCGGCACCTGCTCTATTTCCTGCTCACGGATAAGGTTGCGCACCCCCGGGGTACCGACCATCACCTCCGTAGCCAAAACCCGCCCTTTTCCGCAAGCATGAGGAAGCAGTATCTGAGAGATCACTCCCTGAAGACAGTTGCCCAGTTGAAGCCTGACCTGCTGCTGCTGATGAGGGGCAAAGACATCGATGATCCTCTCGACCGTCTGCGGGGCATCGGGCGTATGCAGAGTCGCCAGGACCAGATGGCCGGTCTCCGCCGCGGTCAGTGCGGTCGAGATCGTTTCAAGGTCGCGCATCTCCCCGACCACGATCACGTTCGGGTCCTGCCTTAATACGCGCTTCAGGGCCTCGGCGAAGCTGCGGGTATCGGAGTAAACCTCCCTTTGCTTGATCACGGATTTCTTGTTGGAGAAGATAAACTCGATGGGGTCTTCGATGGAGATGATCAGGCACTCCTTTTCGTTATTGATAAGGTCGATCATCGCCGCTAATGTCGTGGTCTTGCCCATACCAGTAGGCCCGGTCACAAGCACCAGGCCATTGGGTCTGCGTGCCAGTTCGCTGGCGATCGGCGGCAATCCCAGTTCAGCCAAGGACGGTATTTTAATGGGTACTTTCCTGAAGGCAGCTTCGACGCTGCCCTTTTGCGTGTGGATATTCACTCGGAAACGGTTCAACTCCGGCAGGGCCAGGGAGAAGTCTATCTCCATATCCCTTTCGAATATCTCCTTTTGGGAGCTGGTAAGGATGCTGTAGATCATCCTCTTAAGGTTCTGCCTGTCTATGGGGGCCAGGGTAGTGCGGTGCAATCTTCCGTCGATACGCAGGATCGGCGGCTCGTTTTCCGTTAAATGCAGATCAGAGGCCTCTTTCTGAATGCACAGTGACAACAGTTCATGCATCTCCATCTAACCTCCTTTGTTTATTACAAATAACTCCTGGGATCGGCGATAAACCCCTTTATCGCCGAAGAAGCAACGGTAGCGGGACTGGCCAGGTAAATAAACGCGTTGGGGTTGCCCATTCTCCCCTTAAAGTTCCTGTTGGCGGTTGAGATCACGTTCTCGCCGTCAGCCGGGACCCCGTTATGCGTGCCAACGCAGGGACCGCAACCCGGGGCGACTATCGCCGCTCCCGCTTTAATAAAAGTATCGACCAGGCCTGTCTTTATCGCCTCCAGGTATATTTCACGGGAAGCCGGTGCCACGATAAGTTTGACCCACGGGGCAGCCTGCTTGCCGGAAAGGATCCTGGATGCGACCCTAAGGTCCGATATCCTGGCATTTGTGCAGGTCCCGATAAAAGCTTCATCGACCCTCACATTCTTGAGTTTCTGCGCGGTGATTGTATTATCGACGGTATGAGGCATGGATACCGTCGGCTTGATCTTGGAGGCATCGAATTCGAAAACCTTTTCATAAACGGCGTCCTTATCCGCTGTCACCGGCAAAAACTTCCTGCCCTTATGGACCCTGGGCCTCAGCCAATCGATGGTCTTTTTATCAACAGGCATAAAACCGGTCTTAGCGCCCATCTCAATAAGCATATTGCATATGGTGAAACGCCCGTCCATATCAAGGGCCTCTATGCTCTTTCCGCTAAACTCTACCGCCTTATAAGTGGCGGCGTCGGCGCCGATCTTGCCGATAACATGCAGGATGATGTCTTTGGCATAAACCCCCTTTGGCAGCTTTCCGTTTATGATCATCTTGAAGCTGGCGGGGACTTTAAACCAGTTCTTGCCTGTTGCCGCAGCGATAGCCAGGTCGGTAGAACCGACGCCGGTGGCAAACGAACCGAGCGCCCCGTAGGTGCAAGTATGAGAATCGGCTCCCAGGACAAGGCTCCCGGGCACGGCCTTGCCTGCCTCCGGTATCACCTGATGGCAAACCCCGCAGCCTATATCAAAAAGCCCGGCCTTAAACTCTTTGCTAAAATCCCTCATCTTCTTGTGGACCCGTGATACGCCTTCATTCGGAGACGGCGAGCTGTGGTCGATGACCATGGAGAAATCCGCATGCAGCTTTTTTATCCCCATGTCCTTAAGCCGGTCGATGATGATGGAGGAGGTGCCGTCCTGCCCGAATACAAAATCCACGCCGCATATCGCAAAATCACCCGCCTTAAGCTCTTTGCCTGCGTGAGCGCTTAATATCTTTTCCGCTATAGTCTTTCCCATATTTATAAGTTATTAAACCATGCCTTGAGCTTATCCATGGCCCTGGCTAACTGCTCCTTGGAATTGGCAAAACTTATCCTTATATAATCGTCCATACCGAAACCATCTCCCGGAATAACGCTGACTCCGCCTTCTTCAAGCAGCCTGTTTGCTAAATCGACCGAGCCAAGCCCCGTTGCCGAAATATCGGCAAATATGTAAAAAGCGCCTTGAGGAAGCACTGGTTTCATGCCTTTAACCTCTTTGAGCCCGCGGATCATAAAATCCCTTCTCTCCTCAAACTCCTTACGCGCCTTCTCCATGAAATCCTTTGGGCCTGACAAAGCCGCTTCCGCAGCCTTCTGCGATATGGATGTGGGGTTGGATGTGGTGTGGTCCTGTATCCTGGAAATTGCCTCGGCGATCTCGGCAGGCGCGCCCAGATACCCTATCCTCCAGCCGGTCATTGAAAAGCTCTTGGAGAGGCCGTTTACGGTAATAGTCAGGTCGTAGATCTCTTTGCCGAAAGAGGCGATAGAGGAATGCTTGAGGCCGTCAAAGATGATCTTCTCATATATCTCGTCGCTAATGACGAATAATTTTCTCTCCGAGCATATCCTGGCAATGTCGGCCAGTTCGCTCTGGCTGTAAACGCAGCCGCAAGGATTGGAGGGTGAGTTTATGATAAGGAGCTTGGAGTTTGTGCCGATGCTCTTCTCAAGCTGTCTGGGGGTAAGCTTAAAGTTGTTTTCTGGTTCGGTCTTAATAAAACGGTTGGCCCCCAAGCACAGATTCGTCATCTCGGGGTAACTTACCCAGTAAGGCGAAGGTATGAGCACTTCGTCTCCCTCATTTATCAGGGCGAGCATCGCATTAAATATGCTGTGCTTTGCCCCGCACGATACGATTATCTGGCTGGGTGAGTATTCAAGGCCGTTGTCGGACTTGAACTTTTCGCTGATAAGATTTTTTAGTTCGGCGGTGCCGGTGGATGGGGTGTATTTGGTAAAGCCGCTGTTTATGGATTTGACCGCTGCCTGCTTTATGAAATCCGGGGTGTCGAAGTCCGGCTCACCCGCAGATAGATTTACGATGTCGCGGCCTTCGGCTTTCAATCTCCTGGCTTTGGAGGTTATCCGTAGGGTCGAAGAAGGCTTCAGCTCCTTTAATCTGCCTGCCAGTCTTGTGCGCATTGTTTTTTATAGGGAGTCCCTCTCTTTTTTGAATATCTTTCTGATGCCGCCGAGGAACTTCTTTGATGGCTTCTTGGGCTCAGCCCTTTCTTCGTGCGCCGCCTGCCTTGTTTCCTTCGGTTTTGCTCCTTCGCCCTTGGCCGCTTCGGGCTTCTGGTGGGTGTCGTCCGCTGAAGGCTTGGCTTCTTTTTTTGCTTTCTTAGACGGCTCTTTTTTCTTTATCTCGGTCAACTCCAGAATAACCATGGTGGCGCCGTCGCCTCTGCGCGCCCCCAGCGGTATTATCCTGGTAAAGCCTCCGGGCCTTTCCTTGAAACGCGGGCCTATCTCTTGAAATAATAAACGCACCAGGCTATGGTCTCCCAGGATACTGAAGGCCCGCCTCCTGGATGCGAGGGTATTGGTTTTGGCCATAGAGATAAGCCGCTCAGCCTGGCCCCTTGAAGCCTTGGCCTTTGCAAGGGTAGTCCTGATGCTTTGATTCAGGATAAGGCTCCTGCAAAGACTTTTTATCGTGGCCGTATGCCAGCTGGTAAAACGGTTCAACTTTAGTCGTCTTAGTCTATGTCTCATGATCAGACTTTCTTTAATTTTTTAGGGTCTACCTGCATCCCCAGGCCCAACCCCATGCCGGCAAGCAGCTCTTTTATCTCGGTCAGGGATTTTTTCCCGAAGTTCTTAAAGCCCAGCATCTCGTCTTCCGTCTTTCTCACCAACTCCGAGATCGTCTTGATGCTGGCCTCTCTCAGGCAGTTTGAACTGCGCACGGATAATTCAAGCTCCGAAATAGGAAGCCTGAGCTTCTCGTAAAGCGCTACCTCCTCCTTGGTCATCTCTACCTCTTCGCCTATGAGGTCTTCCGGAAGCTGTCCGAAGTTGACGAATATATCCAGGTGTCTTTGCAGGATATTGGATGCATAAAGCAGAGCGTCCTTTGGGGTGATCGAGCCGTTGGTGCGTATCTCGAATATCAGCTTGTCATAATCCGTCCTTTGTCCGACCCTGGTATTCTCGACGTAAAAACTAACATTTTTTACCGGTGTGAAAACCGCATCGATCGGTATGTCGCCGGCTACCTGTTCTTCCTTTTTATTCGACTCGGCGGGCACATAACCTCTGCCGCGGCCGACTTCCATCTCCATGGCAAACTTCGTGTCTTTGGTAAGAGTGGCGATATGCAGGTCGGGATTGATGATCTCGACGGTCTCATCAAGCTCTATATCCTTGGCCCTGACTTCGCCCTTAGTGTCGCGTTTTACGAATATGGACTTGGGTATCTTGGAGTGCGAGTTGATGATCAGGCTTTTAACGTTGAGGATGATCTCGGGGACTTCTTCCAGGACACCCGGGATGCTTGAAAACTCATGCTGGACTCCGGAAATCTTAACGGAAGTCACGGCAGAGCCTTCGATCGAAGAAAGCAGCACGCGCCTGAGCGAGTTACCGAGCGTAACGCCGTAACCTCTTTCAAAAGGAGCCGCGGAAAACTTGCCGTAAGTATCCGTATAACTAGACTCGTCGCATTCCAGCCTTTTAGGTAACTGAAAATCCTTCCATTTTATTCCCATGTTCTCCCCCTAATGATTGATTATAGCGGATGGTAAATCTATGTGCTTATTTTGAATACAGTTCTACGATCAGCTGTTCGTTAATAAGATGCTCGATATCATCCTTCTCCGGAAGCCTTTTTACCGTGGCCGATAAATTAGCGGCGTCAAACTCCAGCCATGTCGGCACGCTGCGGTCCTTGGAGAGCTCAAGGTTCTCTTTGATCTTCTTGAGGCCTTTTTCTTTGACTTTTAGCTTTACCAAATCTTCCGTATCGACCTGAAAAGAAGGGATATTGACCCGCTTTGAGTTAACCGTTACCATGTTATGGCGCACGACCTGCCTGGCCTGCGACCTGGAAGTAGCCAGCCCCAGCCTGAATATGACGTTATCCAGCCGCCTCTCCAAAAGCTGCAGGAGCATCTTGCCGGTGACCCCTTTTGACTTCGAAGCGATCTTAAAGTACTTGCGGAACTGCCTTTCAAGCACCCCGTACATACGCTTGACTTTCTGCTTTTCCCTCAGCTGAAGTCCGTAATTGGATAATTTAGATTTGTTCTTTCCGTGCTGGCCGGGCGCGTATGCGCGCTTTGCCAGGGCGCACTTCTCGCTGTTGCACCTAATGCCCTTAAGGAACAGCTTCTGACCTTCCCGCCGGCAAAGCCTACAGACGGCTTCAGTGTAACGAGCCATTTATTAAACTCTCCTTTTCTTCTTTGGGCGGCAGCCGTTATGAGGAATAGGCGTGACGTCCTTGATGGATGTAATGGTCAGGCCCGATGCCTGCAGGGCCCTTATGGCTGATTCCCTGCCAAACCCCGGCCCCTTAACGCAGACCTCAACTTCTTTCATGCCTATTTCCTTGGCTTTCCTGGCGGCGTCCGTTGCCGCAACCTGTGCTGCAAACGGAGTGGATTTTTTTGAACCGCTGTATCCGACGATGCCGGGGGCCGACCATACCAGTACGTTGCCCTGCTTATCGGTTATGGTAATTATTGTATTGTTAAAACTGGCCTGGATATGCGCGATGCCGCTGGTGACGCCTCTTGCCAGCTTTTTCTTCTTAGCTTTTTCTTTAGTCGCCATCTTCTCCCCTTTGGTTACTTAGCCGCTTTCGGTGCAGCCTTGGCAGGCTCGGCCCTTTTGATCACCGCGCTGCCGCCTTTACGCGGGCCTTTCCTGGTCCTGGCGTTGGTCTTGGTACGCTGGCCTCTCACAGGAAGACCCTTTTTATGGCGCAAGCCCCGCCAGGCGCCTATATCCATCAGGCGCTTTATGTTCTGTGATACCTCCCGGCGCAGGTCACCCTCGATCTTAAAGCTGCTCTTCTGAAGTATATTTGTAATGCGGGATATCTCCTCTTCATTAAGCTCCTTGGCCCTCTTATCGGGACTGATATTGGCCTCCCGCAGGATCTTGTTGGACAAAAACCTGCCTACCCCGTAAAGATAAGTAAGGGCGATCTCCATCCTCTTTTCTTTAGGTATATCCACACCCAGGATTCTTGGCATATTATTCTCCCGTTGCGCTATAAAGCCGGATTAACCCTGCTTCTGTTTATGCTTGGGATTGCTGCAGATTACCCTGACAATCCCTCTTCTTCTGATTATCTTGCACTTATCGCAAATTTTTCTTATTGACGATCTGACTTTCATATTATTTTACCCTGAATGTAATCCTGCCCCTTGATAGGTCATACGGAGAAAGCTCCAGTTTTACCTTGTCTCCCGGAAGTATCCTGATAAAGTTCATGCGCATCTTGCCCGATACGTGCGCCAGGACAATGTGGCCGTTCTCAAGCTCTACCTTGAACATGGCATTTGGCAGGGCTTCGACTATCTTGCCCTCAGTCTCTATCAGCTCTTCTTTCGCCATAAATCCTCTTTTTTAAGCGGTCAGTATCTCCGGCCCGCGCTCAGTAATGGCAACCGTATGCTCAAAGTGAGCCGAGGCAAGCCTGTCGAGCGTAACCGCCGTCCAGCCGTTCTCCAATATTTCGCACTCGCCGCTACCGAGGTTTACCATCGGCTCGATGGCCAGGACCATCCCGGGCTTGAGCATCGGCCCTTCGCCGGGTTTGCCGAAATTAGGGATCTCCGGCTCTTCATGAAGGTCAAAACCCACACCGTGACCCACGAACTGCCTTACCACGGAGAACCCGTTCTTCTCCACGAAAGACTGGATGCAGGCCGATATATCGGAAAGGTGCTCATCTTTAACGAGTTTGGCGATGCCTTCGCAAAGCGCGCCCTTAGTGACTTCTATTAGCCTTTCCAACTGCTCAGTGATTTTTCCCACCGCCAGCGTCACGGCGGCATCCGTAAAATATCCGTTGAGGTTCACCCCAACGTCAATACTGATAATATCGCCGTTTTTGAGCCTGCGTCTGCCGGGTATGCCGTGAACGATCTCTTCGTTTACCGAAGCGCAAATAGAGGCAGGATACCCTTTATAACCTTTAAAAGCCGGTATTGCCCCCTTTTTGGTTATAAATGCTTCTGCCTGCTGGTCGAGCTCCAGGGTCATTATCCCTGGAACGACCTGGCTCTTAAGCTTCTCTAGGGCCTCGGCCAGAATCGCTCCCGATCTTCTTAGGGCTATAAGGTCGTTCTCGGTTTTTAACGGTATCATCAAAAGCGCCCGGCCAGGCTCATAATCTCGTTCAAGACCACTTCCGCGTCTTTATCAGCCGAAATACGGTATAATTTCTTTTCTTTCTCGTAATAATCTATGAGCGAAGCGACCTCGTTCCTGTACACTTCCAGCCGCCTCAATACCGTTTCTTCTTTATCGTCGCTCCTCTGATAAAGCTTGCCGCCGCACTTGTCGCAGATCCCCGCCGTCTTTGGCGGCATATTCGTGGAATGAAAATTTAATCCGCAGGAGCCGCAAACCAGCCTGCCGCTTAAACGCTGGATGATCACCTTTTCGCTGCTGTCCAGATATATTACCGCATCAATACCGGAACCAGCATCTTTAAGCATTGCCTCGAGGGTCTTGGCCTGGTTAAGGTTGCGGGGGTAGCCGTCAAGTATGAAACCGCGCTTTATATCGGGACGCGAAAACCTTTCTTCCAGCATCTTGGCCACAAGCTCATCGGGAACCAACAACCCCTTATCCATAAAGCCCTTGGCTTCCCTGCCCAGGTCGCTGGAATCTTTCACGTTCTGCCTTAGCAGGTCTCCTGTAGAAATATGCGCGAGCTCCAGCCTTGACGAAAGCACCTTTGCTTGAGTCCCTTTTCCCGCGCCGGGCGGCCCTAAAAGCACCATCCTCATCTTATCTTCTTCCCCTGATGTGGCCGCTCTTCATGAACCCTTCGTAATTATGGGTCAAAAGATGGCTCTCGATCTGTTTTAAGGTATCAAGCATCACGCCGACAACGATAAGGATGCCGGTGCCGCCGAAAAAGCTTGCCACCAGATACGGGATCTTCAGCCATGCCATAATCAGGTCCGGAAAGATCGCGATAAAGGCGATAAATAGCGCTCCGGCCAGGGTGATCCTGGTCATGATGAAGTCAAGATATTCGGCGGTTGTTACGCCCGGCCTGATGCCGGGGATAAAGCCGCCGTACTTCTTCATGTTCTCGGCCAGGTCATTGGGATTAAAGACGATGGCCGTATAAAAATAACAGAAAAAAATGATAAGCAGCGCATAAACCGTGGTATAAAGCAGGTGTCCGCGCATAAACCCTTCCGCCAGACGCTGGAATGCGGGATTAGGTATGAATGAGGCCAGCGTCGCCGGAAAAAGTATGATCGACTGCGCAAAGATTATGGCGATGACCCCGGAGGTATCAACCTTCAAAGGTATATATGTTGACTGGCCGCCGTAGATCTTTCTGCCTACGATCCTTCGGGCATACTGCACGGGGATCCTTCTCTGCCCCTGGGTTATCAGGATGACAGAAAAAACCACTCCTATCAAAAGCGCAGCCATGATAAGCAGGGTAAAGGGCTGTATCTGTCTTCTGCTGGGAGCAAACGGCGACAACAGCACAAAAAGCTGATGGAAGGCAGCAGGAATCCTCGAGATGATACCGGCAGCGATCACCAGCGATATGCCGTTGCCGATGCCCCGCTCCTGTATCTGCTCGCCAAGCCACATGATAAAAATTGTGCCGGTGGTAAGGGTCAATACCGTAAGCAATCGGAAACCCCAGCCCGGGCTCATCACTATCTTAAGCCCCTCGAAACGCGCCGGGTTCTCAAGCCAAAGGGCGATAAAGAAAGACTGCACTATGGAAAGCGCGACTGTCCCGTAACGGGTGAACTGGTTGATCTTCTCGTAGCCTGCCTTGCCTTCCTTGGCGATCTTCTCCAGGGCCGGTATTACCGCGGTCAAGAGCTGCATGATGATGGATGCGGAAATATAAGGCATTATACCCAAGGCGAATATCGTCAATCTTTCCATGGCGCCTCCGGAAAACATGTTGATTATGCCGAAAAGCGCTCCGCCTTGGGTTTTACCTATCCTGTCAAAGAACTCTGCCAGTGCCGCCCCGTCAATGCCGGGAGTAGGTATATAGCAGCCTACCCGGTATACCGAGATCAGCACCGCAGTGGTGATGATCCTTTTCTTAAGATCGGGAATTTTAAAAGAGTTTATTAAGGCGCTGAGCATCTAGTGAATTTAATTTAGAGTATCTCGGCCTTGCCGCCGGCCTCAACGATACCTTGCGCGGCCCGTTTGGAGAACGCGTGCGCCTGTACGCTAACCGGACCGGTGAGGGCGCCTTCGCCGAGGATCTTGACCAGGCCGTCCTTATCCTTGATCAGTCCCTTTTCTTCCAGGACGCTTAAAGTAATATTTGATTCCTTGATCCTGTTAATGTCTTTTAGGTTGACGATCTGGTATTCTGTCTTCGATCTGCCGGGAAAACCTCGCTTGGGCATCCTTCTGATAAGAGGCGACTGCCCTCCTTCAAAACCAAGATAAAAGTGCCTTCCCGCTCGCGAAGTCTGGCCTTTGCTGCCCCGCGTGGAGGTCTTGCCGTGTCCGGAGCCGGCACCCCTGCCCAAAAGTTTCTTTCTCCTGCGGCTACCCGCGGCCGGCTTTAAGTTATACAATCCAAAAGAAGGGCCGGGCCCGGATATGTTTTTGCCTTCCTTCTTTAACAACGGCTTCCTGGCCTTAGTTTTAGGCTCGTGTTTTGCCTGCTCCCGGGCTGCGGGAACGCTCTTCTTAACAGCGAGTTTATTGAATATCTTCTTCATGCCTTAAGGTTTTTTAGGCCCTCCATAGTAGCCTTGATGACGTTCACCGGGTTGTTTGATTTCAGCGACTTGGTAAGTATGTCCTTGATGCCGGCAGCTTCGCAGACCGCCCTTACCGGGCCCGAAGCAATGATGCCGGTGCCTTCGGATGCCGGCTTTAGCATTACTTTCGCCGCATTGAACTCCCCGATTATCTCATGCGGGATGGTCGAGCCCTCAAGCGGGACTTTTTGAAGGGATTTCTTGGCCTTGGTAAGAGACTTGCGGATAGCGTCAGCTACTTCGTTGGCCTTATCCAGGGCAAAGCCTACCCGGCCGCGGGTATCTCCCACAACGACCAGGGCGCTGAAATGCAGCTTCTTGCCGCCCTTAGTGACCTTGGTGACGCGGTTGATCGAGATGACTTTCTCGATCAACTCCGGTGTCTGCTCAATGTTTAACTCGCGCATGTATTAAAACTCCAATCCGCCTTTTCTTAAGGCTTCCGCAAAAGCTTTGACCCTGCCGTGATAAAGATAGCCGGCGCGGTCAAATATTATCTTGGTGATCCCCTTTTCCCTGGCTTTCTTGGCAAAAACTTCACCGAACAGGCCTGCGGCTTTCACGTTCCCGCCAACCCGGCCATTTTGCCTGAACTCCTTGTCCATAGTAGAAAAGGAGAATACCGTGGAACTCTTTGTGTCGTCGATTACCTGCGCGGAAAAGCTGTTTAAGCCGCGATGGACTACCAGCCTGGGCTTATCCGTGGTGCCAAACATCTTCAGCTTAATCCGCCTGTGTCTTTTATATCTTAAAAGTTGGCTCTTGTTCATGGCTTACTTCTTTCCTCCGGTGGCCTGAGCCTTACCTACCTTCTTCTTGACCTTTTCTCCGAGAAACCTTATACCTTTGCCTTTATATGGCTCGGGAGGGCAGATGCGGCGTATCTCGGTGGCTACTAATCCGACCTTTTCCTTATCAATGCCCCTTACCACTATCTGAGTGGGCTTAGGCGATTCGATTTTTATATCTGCGGGTATCTTAAAGTTTACGGGGTGAGAAAAACCCAACTGCATATTCAAGAGGTCCCCCTGCACCTGCGCCTTGAACCCTACCCCGATGATCTCAAGCTCCTTACAGTAGCCTTCGGTGACCCCTTTTACCATGTTGGCTATCAGGGCGCGGTTAAGGCCGTGCAGAGAACGATCAAGCTTGGTATCGGCTGAGCGGCCGACGATGATCTGACCGTCCTTTACCTCGACCATGATGCGCTCCGAGACCTTGCGCATAAGTGTGCCCTTAGGGCCTTCGACGGTAATGACGCCGTCGTTTACCTGGGCCTTGACTTCTTTCGGCAATGTTACCGGTTTTTTACCTATCCTTGACATTAAACCTTTCCTTTTCTTACCAGATATAGCCGACTATCTCTCCGCCGACGCCCAGCTCTTTGGCTTCCCTGTCCACAACCATGCCTTTTGAGGTAGAGACTATCGCGATACCTCTGCCGCGAAGGACTGCCGGCACCTTTGTTTTCTTGACATAAAGCCGGGTGCTGGGAGTAGAAACCCTCTCAATGTTCCTTATGGCGGGCTTGCCGGCGATGTATTTAAGATAAACCCTCACCAGCCCCTGTTTCTTGTCTTCGATAAGCTTATAGTTTTCGATGTACTCGTTTTTCTTCAATATCTCCATTATGGCCTTGACGGAATTGGAAGCGGGCACGTCAACGGTATCTTTTTTTGCCATATGGGCGTTACGGATCATCGTGAATACATCGGCGATCAGGTCGGTCCTGGACATATTATTCCTCTTTTATTTTACCAGCTTGCTTTCTTTACCCCCGGTATCAACCCCTGCCAGGCCAGCTCCCTGAAGCATATGCGGCAGAGCTCGAACCTGCCGAGGTAGCCTCCTGAGCGGCCGCAGATGTTGCAGCGGTTGTATTTACGGGTAGAAAACTTCGGTTTTCTCTTCCAGCGGGCAAGTTGCGAATTTTTAGCCATCTCTATTCCTTGTTCGCAAAAGGCATCCCGAAACCTTTTAGCAGCTCGCGGGACTGTTCGGCGCCTTTTGTGTTCTTGATCACGAATGTTATATCCATGCCCTGGGTGCGGGCGACTTTATCTACTTCCAGCTCCGGGAATATCGTCTGGTCGGACAGGCCCAGCGTGTAGTTTCCCTCGCGGTCAAAGGAATCAATGGGCACTCCCCTAAAATCCCTGATGCGCGGCAGCGCGATGTTGATAAGCCTGTCCATGAACTCATACATGATATTGCGCCGCAGAGTAACCTTGCAGCCTACCGGCAGGCCTTTCCTGATCTTAAAGTTGGATATGGCTTTTTTGGCCCTGCGCATCACCGGCCTCTGCCCGGTTATCAAGGCCAATTCGTCCATCGACTTATCAAGCATCTTGATGTCCAGAAGCGCCTCGCCCACGCCCATATTGACCACGATCTTCTCGATGCGCGGGACAGCCATGGCGTTCTTTAGGTTGAAGCTCTTCATCATCGAGCCGACTATCTCATTTCTGTACTTTTCCAATAACCTCGGTATCATCTCTGCCCCTGGATATATCAGACGGTTTCTTTGCAGCGTTTGCAAAACCTCGATTTTACTTTATTCTCCTGCAGCTTGAACCCCAGCCGCGAAGGCTTGGCGCAACTCTTGCATAAATACATGATATTAGAGATGCTCAAAGGCCTCTCAACGGAGACTATGCCGCCCTGCTGGTCCTGGCGCGTCTGGCGCTTATGTTTCTTTACCAGGTTTACCCCCTCAACCAGGGCCCTGCGCTCTTCGCAAAAAAGAGTTATGATCTTGCCTTTCTTGCCCTTGTCCCGGCCCTTGATGACCTGGACTATGTCGCCTTTACGCAGCTTTAACATCAGATCACCTCTGGAGCCAATGATATAATTTTGGTAAAATTCTTCTCGCGTAACTCTCTGGCAACAGGCCCGAATACGCGGGTCCCCCTGGGGTTGGATTGCGCGTCGATAAATACGACCGCGTTGCGGTCAAACCTTAAAACCGAGCCGTCGGCTCTCCTTATGGGCTTTTTGGTCCTGACAATCACCGCTTTTGCCTTTTCCCCTTTTTTTACCGCCGCGTCGGGCGCAGACTCCTTGATGTTCACGTTTATAATGTCGCCGATTTCGGCATGGGCGCAGTCTTTCTTGCCCAAAACGCAGATAAAGGAGGCTTTTTTGGCGCCGGTGTTATCGGCGACATCCAGGATCGTGCGTATCTGGATCATTGCATTACCTCCTCGCCCTTTATCTCGGCCTTCAGGCCGCTGGACTTCTTTAATACCTCCATCACCGCAAACCTCTTATCTTTGGACAAAGGCCTTGTCTGGATGATCCTGACGGTATCACCGGTCTTGGCGGTCCCTTTTTCGTCATGCGCCTTGAATTTATTATGACTCTTTGAGATCCTGCCGTACTTGGGATGCTTGCTCATCTGGGAGACCTTGACCACCACGGTCTTTTTCATCTTGTCGCTGACGACCTCTCCGATAAAACTCTTTCTCTTTCCCATTTTACTTCTCTTTCTTCTCGTTCAGGATCGTAAGAATCCTGGCGATATCTTTTCTGATGGAGCTAAAAAGATGCGGCTTCTCCACGCGGCCCGAGAACCTCTGCTCATTAAGCTTATGCAGCTCATCCTTGAGGGTCTTTATCTTCTGCCTCAGGTCTATCTCGGACAACTCTCTTAACTCTTTTATCTTCATAACCGTTTTTATCAGGCTTTATGGGTCCTGCTGACGAACTTTGTCCTCATCGGCAGCTTATAGGCGGCCATCCTGAAACAGCGCTTGGCATACTCCTGGGGTACGCCGCCAAGCTCAAACAGGATCCTGCCCCGTTTTACCACCGCCACCCAGTGGCTGAGGTCTCCCTTTCCCTTGCCCATTCTCACTTCTGCGGGCTTCTTGGTAACAGACTTATCCGGGAATATCCTTATATAAAGCTTACCGCCTTTATTGAGCTGGCGCGCCAGCAATACCCTGACAGATTCGATCTGGTTGTTCTTTATCCAACCGTTTTCCAGGGCTTTGAGCCCGTACTCGCCGAAGCTAAGGCTGGCCCCCGTTGTAGCCACGCCTCTGCGGGTGCCTTTTTGCTGCTTGCGGTACTTGACTCTTTTGGGCATCATTACCATCTATCGTTACTCCTTTACGGCTGCCGGTTTTGATTTAGCGGCGGCCTGGCCTGCCTGCTCTTTGTCCGCATCCTTTGCTGACGGGTTCAAAACACCCCTCTTGATAAGCACCTCTCCTTTATACAACCAGACCTTTACCCCGATTAGCCCGTAAGTGGTGAGCGCTTCGGCAAAACCGTATTCAATATCCGCGCGAAGAGTCTGAAGCGGGACCTTGCCTACGCGGTATGTTTCGGTGCGCGACATCTCGGCGCCGTTCAGGCGGCCTGCGCAGCAGACACGCACGCCCTTTGCGCCGGCATTCATCGCCTGCTCCATCGCCCTCTTTACCGCACGCCTGAAAGCGATGCGTTTTTCCAGCTGCATGGCGACATTCTCAGAAACAAGCTGCGCATCACATGCCGGGTTCTTGACCTCTTCGATATCTATGACTATTTCATTTGCCACCATGCTGTTAAGTTCTTCCCTGAGCTTTTCGATATCCGCGCCGTGCCTTCCGATTATGATCCCGGGCCTTGCCGACAGGATCCTGATCTTTACTTTTGAAGTCAGCCTCTCGATGATAATCTTGGATATGGCGGCCTGCTTAAACCTTTTCTTGATGAACTTCCTGATCTTATAGTCAAGCTCTATAAGCTTGGGGTAATCCTTGGGTTTGGCGAACCACCTGCTGTCCCATGTCCTGATAAAGCCGATCCTTTGAATCAGTGGATGAACTTTTTGCCCCATTTATTTTTCTCCTGATTTTAAGTCCAGTTCCAGCCTTACGTGAGAAGTCCTTCTTAATATCGGCGCCGCCCTGCCGAACGCCGCGGCCTTAAACCTTTTCCAGGACGGACCGGGATTGCATACCGCCTTTGAAACATAAAGCTGGTCGGGGTTAAAACCTTTCGCTTTGGCGTTTGAGACCGCCGACCTCAATATCTTGATCAGGTACTCTTTGGGCCTCTTGTTTATGTTTAGCAGGATCGCCTCAGCTTCACCAGCCCCTTTTTTACGCAAAAGCCCGAGCACCTGCCCCATTTTAGTAGGCGATATCCTGATGAATTTCAATTCGGCTTTGGATATCATTAGGTCTTCTCCAGGGCCTTCTTGGCCTTTACGCCGCCGTGCTTCTTAAAGATCCTGGTCGCAGCGAACTCTCCGAGCTTATGCCCGACCATGTTTTCGGTGATGAACACCGGCAGATGTTTTCTCCCGTCGTAAACGGCGAAAGTCATCCCTACGAACTCGGGAATAATGGTCGATCTCCTGGACCAGGTCTTTATCGCCTGGCGGTTGCCGGAGATCCTCTGCTTCTCGGCTCTCTTCAAAAGCTTCTCTTCGACGTAGGGGCCCTTTTTCAATGAACGTGGCATGATTATTTCCTTCTCTTTACTATGAACGCATCTGAATACCTTGACGGTTTCCTGGTCTTGTAACCCTTGGTGGGCTTGCCCCAGGGTGTAGTCGGATGGGGGTTGCCCTGTCCGGATTTTCCTTCTCCGCCGCCATGAGGATGGTCGACCGGGTTCATTGCCAGGCCTCTTACTGTAGGCCTTATCCCCAGCCACCTGCTCCTGCCGGCCTTGCCGATCATGATCGCTTCGTGTTCGATGTTGCCGACCTGCCCGATGGCCGCATGGCACTCAAGGCTTACCAGGCGCACTTCACCGGAAGGCAGCTTGATATGCGCGTAATTGCCTTCCTTGGCCATGATCTGGGCGCTGGTGCCGGCGCTTCTGACAATCTGGCCGCCCTGCCCCCTGCTTATCTCGATATTATGCACCATCGTCCCGGAAGGGATGTGCCTTAACAAAAGAAAATTGCCGGTCTTAATCTCGGCGTCCTTCTGGTTGGTGGAAACTACCGTATCGCCGACCTGAAGCCCCAGAGGCGCTATGATATAACTCTTCTTCTTGTTCTCATACTCTATCAAGGCGATGCGCGCCGAACGGTTCGGGTCGTACTCGATGGCGACAACCTTTGCAGGCATATCGAAGATATCCCTTTTGAAATCGATTATACGCAAAAGCCTCTTGTGACCGCCGCCCCGGTGCCTTACGGTAAGCCGGCCGTAATTATTCCTGCCCCCGGTCTTTTTTAGCGGCGCGACCAGCGACTTCTCGGGCTCATTCTTGGTGATCTCCTTGAAATCCGGCCCGCTCATCCATCGTCTTGAATGCGTAGTAGGTTTGAATTTTTTGAGCCCCATCCGACTAAACTCCCGTATCTATTTTCTGTCCGTCTTTGAGGGTTACCACGGCCTTCTTAAGGCTCGGCGTTCGGCCGACCTGATAGCGCACCCTCTTCTGCTTGCCTGCCGATATAAATGTATTGACGTCCTGTACTTTAACTTTATAGATCTCCTCCACCGCCGCCTTTATCTCGATCTTATTAGAACGGTTGCCTACCAAAAACAAGTACTTTCTTAATGACTCATTGGCAGTGGACTTTTCCGTGCGCAAAAGCGTTTTTATGATATCGTTGGGATTCTTCATTTCAGCCTCTTGACAAGCTCATCCAGCGCCTCAGAGGTGACCACCAGCTTCTTATTGGCCATCACCTCATACACATGCGTATTCCTGGCCAGGTCTACGCTCAAATAAGGCAGGTTTCTCAGCGCCAGCTTTAACCCCTCATCGAGCTTGTTTACCAAGAGCAGCACGCTGGGCTGCTTCTTTTTGTTCTCGGACAGCTTTAGCTTCGAGAATACCGCCGATGCCGCTTTTGTCTTATCGTTTGCAATATCCATGTTTTCCAGGATCAGAAGATTATTGTCCTTTACCTTCACGTTAAGGCTTGATTTCAAAGCCAGGTTCTTGATCTTCTGCGGCAATGAGTATGAGAAGTCCCTGGGATGCGGGCCGAAGACCACGCCGCCGTGCCTCCAGAGCGGAGAACGGATAGATCCGGCCCTTGCGCGTCCGGTGCCTTTCTGCCTCCACGGCTTCTTGCCGCCGCCCGAAACTTCACCCCTGGTCTTAGTGCTGGCAATGCCCTTATGCTGGTTTGCCCGGTAACAGTTCACTGCCTGATAAATGGCATGAGTATTGACCGTCCCGTCAAAGACCTTCTTATCCAGCTCGGCCTTTCCCGTTTCCTTGCCTTCGGTATTATATATAGGTAAAACTTTTGTATCCATCCTGGTTTATGCCTTCTTCTTGGTTTTTGCCTGAGGATTTAGCGCTTTTTCCCTAACGGGCTTACGCTTCTTGGCGCTACGTATGACAAGGTAGCTATTGCGATGTCCGGGGACCGAACCGTTGACAAGTATCAGGTTATTGTCCGCATCGACCCTGACTACCTTAAGGCTCTGAGTGGTCACCCTACGCATACCCATGTGACCGGGAAGATGATGCCCTTTCCAGACCCTGCCGGGAGTGGTGGTCGAGCCGATAGAACCGATGCGGCGATGGGACATGGAACCATGGGTCATGGGCCCGCCGTGCCAGTTCCAGCGTTTCATGCCGCCCTGAAAGCCTTTGCCGATGGATACGCCCGTCACATCCACGAAATCCCCGGTTTTAAACAGGTCTGCCCTAAGCTCGTCCCCGACCTTATACTCCTTTGCCGCCTCCTTTTCAACTTCACGTATAAAGCGGCGCGGCGTGATGTTGAGCTTTTTGAATAACCCGGCCTGAGGTTTCTTGAGGCTTTTCTGGGGCGATTCATCAAAACCCAGCTGGATGTTCTTCTGGTTTACCGACATGACCGAACACGGCCCTGCTTCGATAGCGGTAACGCTGATCAGATCGCCGTTTTCGCCGAATATCTGTGTCATCCCGATTTTTTTGCCTAATAAACCTGCCATTTTAATATGCTCCCAAATGACCGCACTCCCTGCCAGCCTTCTCTCAGGCTTTTAGCTGCCTGGCCTGAGCGAAGCGCTTGCCGGTTGTGCTTATTTTATCTCCACATCCACGCCTGCGGGGAGATTCAACTTTCTTAGCGAATCGATGGTCTTTGCCGTCGGATCGAATATATCGATCAACCTTTTGTGCGTCGAAAGATCGAACTGCTCCCGGCTCTTTTTATCGATAACCGGGGACCGTAAGACCGTATAGACCTCCCTTTTGGTGGGAAGCGGCACGGGTCCAGAGATCTGGGCCCCGGTGCGCTTGGCGGTCTCTACGATCTCCGTTACGGCCTGATCCAACAGGCGGTGATCGTAAGCTTTAAGTTTAATCCTTATCTTTTGCATTTTCTGCTTATGCTTAAGCTATAACTTCTGTAACTACTCCTGCGCCAACGGTGTGACCGCCCTCGCGGATAGCAAAACGCGACTCTTTTTCCATGGCGATAGGAATTATCAACTGTACTTCTAGGGAAACGTTATCCCCGGGCATAACCATCTCCGCGCCCTGCGGAAGAGTTACGTCTCCCGTAACGTCGGTTGTGCGGAAATAAAACTGTGGCCTGTACCCTTTAAAGAACGGGGTATGCCTTCCGCCTTCTTCTTTCGTAAGCACGTACACCTGGGCTTTGAATTTGGTATGAGGAGTGATCGATTTTGGCGCTGCGATAACCATGCCGCGCTCAATCGCGTTCTTATCAACGCCTCTGAGCAACAGCCCTACGTTATCTCCGGCCTGGCCTTCATCCAGGGTTTTCCTGAACATCTCGATGCCGGTTACGACGGTCTTTGATACTTCAGGCCTTAAGCCCACCAGTTCCACTTCCTCCCCGACCTTTACCTTTCCGCGCTCGATCCTTCCCGTTGCCACCGTGCCTCTGCCTTCGATGCTGAAAACGTCTTCCACCGCCATAAGCAATGGTTTGTCGAGCTCGCGGGTCGGCATGGGTATGAACTCATCGCATGCCTTCATGAGCTCAAGGATGCACTTTGCTTCTTCGCTGTTGGCATCATTGGTAGCAAGGGCCTTGTTAGCTGCGCCTCTAATGATCGGCGTTTTGTCCCCGGGAAATCCGTATTTGGTCAGCAGGTCCCTGGTCTCCATCTCTACCAGGTCCAGAAGCTCTTTATCGGTAACCAGGTCGCATTTATTCATAAAAACCACCATCGCAGGCACGTTTACCTGCCTGGCCAGGAGTATGTGCTCTCTGGTCTGGGGCATGGGGCCGTCAGCGGCGGAAACTACCAGTATCGCGCCGTCCATCTGTGCGGCACCGGTGATCATGTTCTTAATGTAGTCGGCATGGCCCGGGCAGTCTATGTGGGCGTAATGACGGTTATCCGTTTCGTACTCAACGTGGGCCACGGATATGGTCACTACCTTTGTTTCGTCTCTTACGGTACCGCCCTTGGCGATATCCGCGTATTGCCTTTCCTGGGCTTTCCCGAGTTTGGCCAATACATGTGTGATCGCCGCCGTAAGCGTTGTCTTTCCGTGATCGATGTGTCCGATTGTGCCGATGTTTGCGTGCGGTTTTGACCTAACAAACTTTTCTTTAGCCATTACGTCACCTCCGTTATTTGTTTAACCGTTCGACCTTGAACCAGCCGCAGTAAAGCCCGCAATTATCTTTTCAGCGATATGTGAAGGCACTTCCGCGTAAAAGGAAGGCTCTATTGTATAGGATGCGCGGCCCTGTGTCAAGCTTCTTATGATAGTAGCGTAATTAAATGTCTCGGCAAGCGGGATATTGCATCTTATCGTCCTAAGATTGCCGCGCTGCGCTAAAGCAGAAATCTTGGCCCTTCGCGAGCTCAGGTCTCCTATAACCTGGCCCATAAATTCTTCGGGCACAATGACCTCCATATCCATGATCGGCTCCAGAAGAATAGACTTGGCTGCGCGCAAACCATCGGAAAAACCAATTGACCCGGCCATCTGGAATGCCAGCTCGGACGAATCAACCTCGTGGTAAGAGCCGTCGACCAAAGTTATCTTTACATCGGTTACGGGATAACTTGCCAGAACCCCGTTTTTCGCCGCATTAAGTATTCCGCTTTTTACAGCAGGTATGTATTCCCTTGGTATTGCCCCGCTTTTAATCTTGTCTTCAAATGTTATGCCAGAGCCGGGAGCTTCCTGGGGTTCAATTTCCAGGACAACGTGCCCATACTGTCCGCGGCCGCCACTCTGGGATATGAATTTACCGACGCTCTTGACCTTGCGGGTGATGGTCTCGCGGTAGGCCACCTGCGGCTGCCCGACTTGGGCTTCTACGCTGAACTCCCGCAAAATCCTGTCCACGATGATCTCAAGGTGCAGCTGGCCCATGCCCGCGATCAGGGTCTGTCCGGTCTCCTGATTATACAATGTCCTGAATGACGGGTCTTCATCCGCAAGCTTATGCAATGCCATGCCGAGTTTCTCCTGAGCGTCCTTTGTCTTGGGCTCAATAGACTGTTGTATGACCGGTTCGGGGAACCTCATCGCTTCTATCAGTATGTGGTTCTTTTCAGTGCACAGCGTATCCCCGGTCTTGGTTTCCTTCAACCCGACGACAGCGGCAATATCTCCGGTAGAGATGCTTTCCACTATCTCCTGACGGTTAGCATGCATCTTTACGATCTTGGTCACCCGTTCTCTTGTCCGCTTGGAAGCGTTATAAATGTAGGTCCCGGAGTTAAGCGTCCCCGAATACATCCGGACATAATTAATCTTACCCACGAACGGGTCAGTAGCAATCTTGAAACACAGCGCGCAAAAAGGCGAACTATCATCGGCCTTGATCTCTTCGAATGCCCCGCTTTCCGGATCAATGCCCTTTATTGCCGGCACATCAAGAGGGGAAGGAAGGTAATCTTTGACTGCATCCAAAAGCAGCTGTACGCCCTTATTCTTAAAAGACGATCCGCAAAGCACGGGAACGAATTTATTGGCGATGGTCGTCCTTCTGATGGTATCCTTTATTTCTTTTACCGGGATATCTTTTCCGTGCAAATAGTCTTCCATGATCTTGTCGTCGACCTCGGCAAGCTTCTCTATCAGCAAATTACGGCACTTATCCAGCTCAGCCGTCATATCCGAAGGCACTTCTACGACTTCGACCTCCTTGCCCAGATCGTCTTTGTATAGAGTGAGCTTTTTCTCGACTATATCGATGATACCCTTGAAACCGGCCTCCGAACCGTAGGGCAGCTGGATGGAAGCGGCGTTGGCACCCAGCCTCTTATGCATCTGCTCGATGACCTCAAAGTAGTTGCTTCCCGTGCGGTCCATCTTATTGATAAAGGCGATCCTGGGGACCTCGTACCTGTCGGCCTGGCGCCAGACAGTCTCTGACTGCGGCTCAACCCCACCTACGGCGCAAAATACTACCACCGCCCCGTCTAAAACCTTAAGCGACCGCTCTACCTCGATCGTAAAATCCACGTGACCCGGGGTATCGATCAGGTTTATCTGAATGTCCTTCCAGGCACAGGTAGTGGCAGCCGCGGTAATGGTAATACCCCTTTCCTGCTCCTGGACCATCCAATCCATGGTAGCGGTACCGTCATGCACCTCTCCCAGCTTATAGGTGCGGCCGGTATAATAGAGGATGCGCTCGCTGGTAGTGGTCTTGCCGGCGTCGATATGCGCGATTATACCGATGTTACGTAATTTATCTAAGGTTATCTTTCTCATGAAATTACCATCTAAAATGCGCGAATGCCTTATTGGATTCCGCCATCTTGTGCGTATCGTCGCGTTTCTTGATTGATGAGCCCTCGCCTTTATAGGCGGCAATGATCTCATCCGCAAGCTTCTCCGGCATGGGTTTTCCCTTTTTATTCTTGGCGAAATCCCTGATCCATCTAAGCGCAATGGATGTGCCGCGTTCCTGCCTTACCTCAACCGGGACCTGATAGGTCGCCCCGCCCACCCTGCGCGGTTTTACCTCAAGTCTGGGCCGGGCGTTATCCAGGGCCTTATGAAAAACCTTGATCACATCCGGATCGTTGAGCTGCTTCTTGACAGCCTCAAAGGCGCCATAGACGATATTCTCAGATATGGACTTTTTGCCTTTGATCATGACCATATTGATAAGCTTGGCCACCAGCTTACTGTTGAACTTCGGATCTGCCAATAACTCTTTTTCCTGCGCTCGTCTTCTTCTCATCCCGCCTATCCGCTCCTGTCTCTAAGAATTTTATTTGGGTTTTTTCGCACCGTATTTTGAACGGGATCTTCGTCTCTGGTTTACCCCCTGGGTATCAAGGGTGCCTCTTACTATGTGATAACGTACGCCTGGCAGGTCCTTTACCCTGCCGCCCCTGACCAGGACGATTGAGTGCTCCTGCAGATTATGACCTTCTCCGGGTATATAGGCAGTGACCTCTATACCGGTAGTAAGCCTGACCCTGGCTATCTTCCTGAGCGCGGAGTTGGGCTTTTTGGGGGTCATGGTACGCACCTGCAGGCAAACCCCTCGTCTCTGCGGACAGCTTTTTAGCGCCGGAGACTTCGATTTCTTCTTCTTGGAGACCCTTCCCATTCGTATCAATTGTGAGATTGTCGGCATCGCCTATTCCTTTGCTCCGATTTCCTGTGCTTGCTGCTCGGGCTCATCCTTGGCTTTAGCAGCAGCCTCAGCCATTTTTACGATCTCTATCTTACTGTGCTCGTTAAACCCTGTACCGGCGGGGATCAGGTGGCCGACGATGACGTTCTCCTTAAGCCCGTATAACTCATCGTTCTTGCCTGAGGTTGCCGCCTCGGTAAGTACCCGGGTGGTCTCCTGGAAACTTGCCGCTGAAATAAAGCTTTCCGTGGTAAGCGAAGCCTTGGTTATACCAAGCAATAAAGGCGTCGCTTGGGCAGGCTTGCCGCCCTTTTTAATGACCCGGTTGTTTTCTTTCTGAAACTTCCACTTATCCACCTGCTGTGTAGCCAGAAACGCCGTATCACCCGGGTCCTCGATCCTTATCTTCTTGAGCATCTGCCGGATTATCAGCTCAATATGCTTATCGTTTATTCGCACGCCCTGAAGCCTGTAGACCTCCTGGACCTCGTTTACCAGATACTCCTGCAGGACTTTATCGCCGCAGACCCGCAGGATGTCCTGCAGAACCACCGGCCCGTCGGTCAACTGCTGCCCTGCCGAAACCCGGTCGCCTTTGTAGACGTTCGGATGCTTTCCGTGGGGTATCACATACTCTCTCTGCATACCCGTAGTTGATTTGACGATGATCACGCGCTGGCCCTTCTTGGTCTCTCCGAACTCGACGAACCCGTCAATTTCGCTGATGATCGCCGGGTCCTTCGGACGCCTTGCCTCGAATAGCTCAGCGACCCTGGGAAGACCGCCGGTAATATCCCTGGTCTTGACCACCGTGCGCGGTATTTTAGCCAAAAGCTCGCCGGCGGCTATCCTATCGCCGTCCTTGACCATGATATGCGCGCCGATCGGGATGGGATAGATCCCCATCACCTCTTTGGATTCATTAAGGATGATGATTTGGGGCTGATAATCCTGCTTATGCTCAACCACCACCCGCTCCATGAGTTTCGTCACGGGGTTGATCTCTTCGCGCACGGTTACGCCTTCCTTAAGGTCCTCGTATTTGATAAGGCCTGCGACTTCCGTAAGCACCGGCAGGGTGTATGGGTCCCAGCGGACGAACGAATCGCCCTTATTGACCTCGTCGCCGTCAGCGATAGAGATAAACGCACCCTGAGGCAAGGGATACCTTTCCAGCTCTCTGCCCTGCTTGTCGTTGATGCTGATAGAGCCGTTTCTGTTTAATACGATAAACTCCTTGTTCTTGGGGGTGACCCTTAAGTTATGGTATTTGACCAAACCCTTGTTCTTGGCCTTATAGAAGGAGAGCTCGACTGAACGCGAAGCCGTACCTCCGATATGGAAGGTCCTCATGGTCAGCTGCGTACCGGGCTCACCGATACTCTGCGCCGCGATCACGCCTACCGCCTCGCCCAGCTCCACCATTCTGCCGCTGGCAAGGTTTCTTCCGTAACACTTGGTACAGGCGCCCCTCTCGGACTCACAGGTCAACACGCTGCGAATACGTATCTTCTCGATACCGAGCTTTTCGATCATGCCGGCCTTCTCTTCGGTTACTTCCTGGCCGGCTTCCACGATGACCTCATCGGTAATGATGTCTACGATATTGTCAAGCGCCACCCTTCCCACGATCCTGTCCGTTAGACTTACCACCACTTCATCGCCTTCAACTATGGCCGATACGGTTATGCCGTTTAAGGTGCCGCAGTCTTCTTCGCAGACGATAACCTCCTGGGCGACGTCCACGAGCCTTCGGGTAAGGTAGCCTGCGTCAGCGGTCTTGAGGGCCGTATCGGCAAGGCCTTTTCTGGCGCCGTGTGTTGAAATAAAATATTCCAGGACGTTGAGGCCTTCGCGAAAGTTTGCGGTAATCGGGCTTTCGATGATCTCGCCAGAAGGTTTAGCCATCAGGCCGCGCATTCCGGCAAGCTGCCTGACCTGCAAGCGGGAGCCTCGCGCGCCGGAATCGGCCATCATGAATATCGGGTTAAACGACGGCATGCCTTTAAAGAGCATATCGGAGATCTTGTCGGTAGCGTGCGTCCAGATATCGATTACCTTGCTCTTTCTTTCGCTATCGGTTATGATGCCGCGGCGATACTGCTCTTCGACCTTGGCGACTTCCTGCTTGGATTCTTTAAGCACCGTTACCTTCTCCGCGGGTATCTGCATGTCGTCTATGCCGATGGATATGCCGCCGATGGTAGCGCCTTCAAAGCCGATCTTCTTGACATCATCAAAGAGCTGAATGGTCCTGCCGTGGCCGAACCTTTTGTAGCATTCGGTAACGATCTCGCCCACCAGCTTTTTGTTAAGTTCCTTATTGACAAAACCCAGCCCCTTAGGAAGGACCTGATTGAAAAGCACCCGGCCCACGGTAGTCGTAATGATCTGAGGCAGTGTCACGGTCTTTTTTTCGTCTAGGTCATAGACCTCATCGACCCTCACTTTTATGCGCGAATGAAGCTCAAGCACATTATCGTTATAGGCAATGATCACTTCATCGGCATTGGCGAATATCTTGTCCTCCCCCAAAGACCCGGGTTTTTCCTTGGATAAATAGGAAAGGCCAAGGATTATATCCTGCGTCGGAGATACGATCGGCCTGCCGTCAGCAGGCGAAAAGATGTTGTTTATGGAAAGCATGAGGATCTTGGCTTCGATCTGAGATTCAAGCGAGAGCGGTACATGCACCGCCATCTGGTCTCCGTCGAAATCGGCGTTGAATGCCGTACAGACCAGAGGATGGATCTTAAGGCTCTTGCCCTCGACCAGCACCGGCTGAAACGCCTGGATACCGAGCCTGTGGAGGGTGGGCGCGCGGTTGAGCATTACGGGATGGTCTTTTATGACCTCATCCAGGATATCCCAGACCTCGATCTTTCCGCGCTCTACCATCCTGCGCGCACCCTTGATGGTATGCACAAACCCTTTCTCTCTTAACTTCTTTATGATGAAAGGCTGGAAGAGTTCCAGCGCCATTTGTTTGGGGAGCCCGCACTCATGGAGCCTGAGCTCCGGGCCTACGACAATAACCGAACGGCCGGAGTAATCCACGCGCTTACCCAGCAGGTTCTGCCTGAACCTTCCCTGCTTGCCTTTTAACATGTCGGAAAGGGATTTTAGCGGGCGGTTATTGGCGCCGATTACGGGCTTACCGTGCCTGCCGTTATCCAGGAGCGCGTCCACCGCCTCCTGAAGCATCCTCTTTTCGTTGCGGATGATTATCTCCGGGGCATTGAGCTCGATCAGTTTCTTTAAGCGGTTATTGCGGTTGATGACCCGGCGATAGAGATCGTTAAGGTCGGATGTGGCAAACCTTCCTCCGTCCAGCGGCACCAGGGGCCTTAAGTCCGGCGGGATCACGGGAAGGATCTCCAGTATCATCCACTCCGGCTTATTGCCTGACTTCTTGAAATCTTCAACGATTTTCAGGTTCTTCAGGACCTTCCTGTTGTTGAGCATGTCCTTGGACTTTTCCAATTCCTTGCGCAGCCTGCGGCATATTGAGTCCAGATCCAGCTCCTTAAGCAGGTCCCTTACGGCCTCTGCTCCGATCTTGGCCTTAAAGTTCGACCCGAACTTCTCCAGGGCCTCCTGATACTTCTCTTCGCTTAAAAGCTCATTCTTCTTAAGCGTCGTAGTGCCGGGGTCGACTACCACGTACTCTTCATAGTAAATAACCTTTTCCAGGTCCCTTAAACTTATATCCAGAAGCGCCGACATCCGGCTGGGCACGGCCTTAAAAAACCATATATGGGTGACGGGGGTGGTAAGGTCAATATGCCCCATGCGCTCGCGGCGCACGCTTGAGCGCTCAACGGTTACTCCGCAGCGGTCACAGGTGATGCCTTTGAATTTTATGCCCTTGTATTTACCGCAGTTGCACTCCCAGTCGCGCACCGGCCCGAATATCTTCTCGCAAAAAAGACCGTCTTTTTCCGGCTTAAGCGTACGGTAATTAATGGTCTCTGCCTTCTTCACTTCGCCTTTTGACCAGGATTTGATGATTTGGGGAGAGGCGATCTTTACGGTTATCGAGTCAAACGTATGTATTTCGTCCATTATTACCTCTATTTGGTCTTCTCTGTCCTAATATCCAACCCTAACCCCTGTAATTCCTTGATCAGAACGTTGAATGACTCGGGTGTTCCATGGCTTAAACGCTGCTCACCCTTAACGATAGCCTCATAGATACGCGTCCTTCCGGAGACATCGTCGCTCTTTACGGTAAGCATCTCCTGCAGGGTAAAAGCCGCGCCATACGCCTCCAGGGCCCAGACTTCCATTTCGCCCAGCCTCTGCCCGCCAAACTGTGCTTTCCCTCCCAGTGGCTGCTGAGTCACCAGAGAGTAAGGCCCTATTGAGCGCGCGTGTATCTTCTCATCAACAAGATGGATGAGCTTGATAATATAAAGGTAACCGATAGTGACTTTCTGGTCAAAAGGCTTACCTGTATGTCCGTCTATAAGAGTGACTTTGCCGTCCTCGGGAAGCCCGGCCTTGGCAAGCAGCTCCTTTATCTCGTTTTCCTTGGCGCCGTCAAAAACAGGGCAGGCGACATACAGGCCGAGCATCTTGGCTGCCCAGCCAAGATGACATTCGAGGATCTGCCCGACGTTCATGCGCGAGGGCACGCCCAGAGGATTAAGCACTACGTCCACGGGTGTACCGTCAGCCATAAAAGGCATGTCCTCCTCCGGCAGGATCTTGGCCACCACGCCCTTATTACCGTGGCGACCGGCAAGCTTGTCCCCTTCGGCCAGCCTTCGTTTGGTGGCTATATAAACCACTACCCTCTTCAATACGCCCGCCGGAAGGTCATCGCCGCGCTTGACCTTCTCTATCTCCTGTTCCTCTTCCGCGATAAGCTCCTGGATCTGTTCGTCAAAAGAGGCGCAGAGGATCTTTGCCTCCTCGTTGTCCCCAAAATCATCATTCTCCACCATCTTTTTGCTCACGCCTGGGATCTGCAGCAGCCGAGCAACCTTCTCTTTCTCGATAAACTCTATCTCCTGCTTATAATAAGCCTTTACTTCCTTGACCTTGGCCAGCTCTTTTGACTTTTCTTCTTTTGTCTTCCTGCCCCTGTCTTTACGCGCAAATACGTGCACGTCTATTACGACGCCCTCTACCCCGGGCGGCACGATCAAAGACGTATCGCGGACATCCCCGGCCTTCTCGCCAAATATGGCCCTGAGCAGCCTTTCTTCAGGCGAAGGCTCGGAGTCGGTCTTAGGGGTGATCTTTCCCACAAGGATATCTCCCGGGCCTACCTCTGCCCCTATGCGGATAATCCCGGTCTCATCAAGGTTTTTCAGGGCTTCCTCGCTGGCATTGGGTATATCGCGGGTAATCTCCTCATTGCCAAGGCGGGTTTCGGTTGCCTCTATCTCAAACTCTTCGATATGTATTGAAGTGAAGGTATCGGCGCGCACAAGCCTTTCGCTGATGATGATCGCGTCTTCGAAGTTGTAGCCTCTCCAGGGCATAAAGGCGCAAAGGACGTTCTTGCCCAATGCCAACTCTCCCGATTTCGTGCTTATGCCGTCGGCGATAGGCTGGCCCTTCTCCACGTGCTCTCCGAGCTTTACGATCGGCCTCTGATTCAGGCAGGTATCGGCGTTGGTGCGCTGGAATTTCTTCAGGTGATATATTTTCTTACCAACGGTGATGCTGGAGGAGTCAATACTGGTGACCTTGCCCGAATCCTCGGCTATAACTACGGTGCCCGAATCCACGGCGACCTTCGCTTCCATGTTCGTCCCTACTACTGGCGCCTCAGTGATCATCAAGGGGACTGCCTGTCTTTGCATATTAGAGCCCATCAGGGCGCGGTTGGCATCATCATGCTCAAGGAAAGGTATAAGAGAAGCGGCTACCGAAACCAGCTGCTTGGGGGATACGTCCATATACTGGACCAGCTTTGCGCTGACCTTCGGAAAATCGTCTTTATAGCGGCAGGAGACATCCTTCTCGACAAAATATCCGTTTTCATCGACCGGAACGCTTGCCTGGGCTACGTAACAATCCTGCTCGATATCGGCGGTAAGGTATTCGATCCTTTTGGTAACCCGGCCGTCTTCGACTTTTCTGTAGGGGGTCTCCAGCAGCCCTAAAGAATTCACCCTGGCAAATGTGCTAAGCGATGCGATCAGACCGATATTCGGGCCTTCCGGGGTCTCGATAGGACAGACCCTGCCGTAATGCGAAGGATGGATGTCCCTTACTTCAAAGCCCGCCCTTTCCCTGGACAGGCCTCCGGGCCCCAGGGCGCTTAATCTTCGCTTATGGGTCATTTCCGCAAGGGGGTTTACCTGGTCCATGAACTGCGATAACTGGCTGCGCGCGAAGAAATCCCTTATCTGATTGGAAAGGAGCTTCGAATTGACCAGGTAATGGACGTTAAGCGTGCCTATCTCGCCTAACAGGCTGAGCCTTTCCCTGATAGAGCGCTCTACCCTTGCCAGGCCTATGCGTATCTGGTTCTGCACAAGCTCCCCGACGGTCTTGACGCGCCTGTTACCCAAATGGTCTATATCATCTATCCTGCCCTCGCCGGCCTTGAGCCTGATCAAATACTCGATCACCTTGATCACCGTGGCCGAATCAAGGATCCGCTTGTCAAGCGAAACATCCATACCCAGCTTTCTGTTGAGTATAAAACGCCCCGCCCGCTCAAGGTCGTACCTTGCCGGATCGAAGAATAATCTGTAAAATAATGTCTCTGCGGCATCCTTGGTGATCGGCTCGGTAGGCCGCATCTTGCGGTAGAAATCAAGGTAGGCATCGTCCTTATTCTTGGTAAAGTCTTTTTTGAGGGTGTTGGCGATCTCGGCGTGCTCCTTGCCGAAGGCCGCATGTATGTCGCTGTCGGTGGAGAAGCCCAGTATCCTTAAGAGCTGGGTGGCGGGAAAATTCCTGCGGCGGTCAACATAGGCGATAACCATCTCATTTATGTCATATTTGAATTCGAGCCAAGCCCCGCGGTATGGGATGATCCTGCCGTAGAATATCTTCTTGCCGGTAGGATGGTCCTCCTCCTCAAAAGACACGCCCGGAGAACGCTGCAGCTGGCTGACAATGACCCGCTCGTCGCCGTTGATGATAAAAGTGCCGGTCTCGGTCATCAGCGGCACCTCGCCGAAATAAGCGTCCTGCTCTTTTGTCTCCTGCGCAGTGCTTAGCCTGAACTTCAGCTTCAAGGGCGCTGCGTAAGTGATGGCCCGGTTCTTGGATTCTCCTATGCTGTACTTTGGCTTGCCTAGCGAATAACTGATGAACTCCAGTTTTACCGTGCGGTTGGGGTTTTCGATGGGAAATATCTCTTCGAAGACCTCCTGCAGCCCCTGCCTCTTTCTTTCCTGGGGATTAACATCCATCTGAAGGAAATCGCGGTAGGCCTCTAGCTGGACATCCAGCAGGTTAGGCAGATCGTAAACTTCTTTGAACTTGGCGAAGTTCTTTCGTTTTATCATCTGGCTTAAAGTGTTGGTGATCCTCGAGCGTCTTGTTTTTTAATTTATTTTAATTCTACGGTTGCGCCAGCTGCTTCCAGCTTCTTTTTCATCTCCTCGGCTTCTTCTTTGGTCGCCCCTTCTTTTACCGCTTTAGGCGCCCCATCGACGAGGTCTTTGGCTTCCTTGAGCCCCAGATTTGTGATCGTCCTTACCTCCTTGATCACGGCAATCTTGTTAGCGCCGGCGCCGGTAAGCATGACGGTGAAAACCGATTTTTCCTCCGCCGCGGGTGCCGCCCCTGCTGCCCCTGCCCCTGCTGCGGGCATAGCCATCATCGGCATGTTGGCCTTGACCCCGAACTTCTCTTCCAGGGCCTTGACCAGATCCGCCAGCTCCAGGACCGTCATCTCCTCGATGGACTTGATCAAAGTTTCCATTTTCTCAGCTGCCATTTTTTGTTCCTCCTTTATGATTGTTTAGCTTTTTTATCCCTTATCTGGTCAAGGCAGACCACAAACTTGACCAGTATTTGATTCAGTATGATTACGAAGCCGGATATCGGCGAGTTAAGCGCGCAGACCAGCTGTGCCCTGAGCGCTTCTTTTCCGGGAAGCTTGGCCATAGCTTCGATGTCGGTCTTTTCTAGCAGCCTGTCCTGAAGCCATCCGCCCTGAAGAACGAGCTTTTCATGGTCCTTGACAAAATTGCAGATGGCCTTAGAGGTGCCTACCGGCTCATCCTTTGCAAACACCAGGCCGCACGGTCCGTCAATGGTCTTAATCATCTGCTCCAACCCCTGCTCGGTCAGGGCGCGGCGGGCTACGCTGTTCTTTACCACGAATAGATTGGCATTGGCGCCCCTTAAAGCCTGCCTTAACTGCGACATGTCCGGCGAGGAAAGACCCGAGTATCTTATCACAAAAAGGGCGCTGGAGTCCTTAAGGTGGGTCTTTATCCTGCCCTGGGAGGCCTCTTTTACTATCAAACCGACTTTTTTCATGGCTTTTATCTTCCTTCTTAAGCTTTAAGCTGAGATCTTTAATCCGGGGTTCATGGAAGAGGAGATTGCGGCGCTCTTGATGAACTTACCCTTGATGCTGGCGGGCTTGGCTTCGTTAAGCGCCTCGATGACCTTTGAGGCGTTCTCAAAAAGCTGCTCCTCGCTAAAAGAGCATTTACCTACCGACAGATGTATACCGGCCTGCTTGTCCACGCGGAACTCAACCTTACCCTTCTTTACGTCTTCAATGGCTTTGGCGATATCGTTTGTGACCGTACCGGTCTTGGGGCTGGGCATTAGGCCGCGAGGCCCCAAGAGCTTTCCCAGCTTGCTTAAATCCTTCATCAGGTCCGGGGTGGCGATGGCGCAGTCAAAGTCAAGGAACCCGCCGGCTACCTTTTCAATAAGCTCTGTGCCGCCGACAAGATCGGCGTGCGCATCGCGGGCCTCCTTCTCATGCTCGCCCCTGCAGAATACGGCGATCCTTATTTTCTTGCCCGTCCCGTGGGGAAGCACTACCGTGCCCCTGACCATCTGATCGCTCTTCTTGGTATCCACATTAAGGTTGAAATGAAGCTCGCAGGTGGCGTTAAATTTCGGCGGCGCCATCTTCTTGATGATCGCTATGGCGTCCTTTAGCTGATATATTTTTTTGACATCCGCGAGCTTTTCCGATTCCCTGTATCTCTTGCTTCTCTTGACCGTAGCCATATTAACCCTCTACTACTATTCCCATGCTCTTAGCCGTGCCCTTTATAATCTTTAACGCCTGCGAAATGTCCGCGGTATTAAGGTCTTCCATCTTCTGCCTTGCGATCTCCTCAGCCTGCTTTTGCGTTATCTTGCCGATCACTTCCTTGCCGGCGGTCCCTGAAGCCTTAGCCAGGTTTGCGGCGCGCTTGATAAGCACGCTTGAAGGCGGGGTCTTTATAATAAAGGAAAAGGTCCTGTCTTCGTATACCGAGATGACCACCGGCAGGATAAGCCCTTCCCTGGCCTTGGTCTGGTCATTGAACTGCTTGCAGAACTGCATGATGTTGACTCCGTGCTGACCGAGTGCCGGTCCGACAGGAGGCGCGGGATTTGCCTGGCCCGCAGAAACATGTAGCTTGATCAGCGCCTTTACGGCTTTCTTTGCCATTACAGCTTCTCCACTTGCCAGTATTCCAGCTCCACCGGCGTAGCCCTGCCGAAGATCGAAACACTGACCTTTATCTTGCCTTTCTCCGGATGGACCTCTTCGATGCTACCGTTAAAGTTCAAAAACGGTCCTTCCGTAACCCTGACGGGCTCGCCTTTCTCGAATATCACCTTGGGGCTGGGTTTGACCTGGGTCTCTTCGGTGCGTTTAAGAATATTGTCTACTTCCTTCTGAGGCAGCGGCATAGGCCTTTTGCCTAGCCCGATAAAACCGGTCACTCCGGGGACGCTCTTGACAAAAAGATAAGTCTTTTCGTTGAGCTCCATCTCTAAAAGAAGGTAGCCGGGGAAGAACTTCCTCTGAGATATGCGCTTTTTCCCGGAACGGATCTCGGAGACCTGCTCGGTGGGTATAATGACCTTGCCGATAAGCTCCTGCATCTTCTCCTGCGTGATCCTGTTCTCCAGGGATGCCTTCACTTTATCTTCCGAGCCGGTCTGTGTATGTACGATATACCAATGCATATGCCTACATTTTAAACAGCAGGGTAAGCCCTTTGGACAGGGCGATGTCCAGCGCCCCGATAAAAGCGGCCATTATGCCGGTTATGGAGAGCACCAGCATGGTGGACGACAAAAGCTCCTGACGGGTCGACCAGGCAACCTTACCCAGCTCGACCCTTACTTCCCTGATGAAATTTATCGCGTTCTTTAACGGCTTCATACGCTGTCTCTATCCCATCGCTTGTTTTTACAGGGGCGGAGGGACTCGAACCCCCAGTTCCGGTTTTGGAGACCGGTGGTTTGCCAGTTAACCGACACCCCTAACCGACGCCTCTAAGCATTACTTCGTTTCTTTATGCGCAGTATGCTTATGACAGGATTTGCAGAACTTCTTGATCTCCAGCCTGTCCTGATGCTGCTTCTTGTTCTTGGTGGTAGTGTAGTTCCTATTCTTGCAAACCGTACACTCTAACGTGATTATCTCGCGCATTTTTTATTAGATAATTTAAGCTGGAGACGGGAATTGAACCCGTGACCCCGTCCTTACCAAGGACGTGCTCTACCAACTGAGCTACTCCAGCGAAGACCGGAAGCCAGTCGGCCTGAAAAAGCGTAAAAAATCCCCCATAAAGAATTTTCTTAAAATTCTTTTTTAAAGTACTGCGGATTAAGTAATTAACCTACTAGGGAATTAATGTAGAGACATAAAGTATATACACTTACGGCGGTTTTGTCAATATAAATTTTATATTTTTTTATGAATAAGGCTGGGGGGGCAGGGATCAGGCAGAAGCCAGGTAAATAAAATCTTCCAGCGAAATATCCTGGGGCCTGGCATTCCTGTTCAAACGCCTGGAGGAAAAAAACCTGTCAAGACTGTGTTTATCGACGATGCCCGTAAGGCTGTTTCTCAGCGTCTTCCTGCGCTGGCAAAAGGCGGACCTGATCAGCCTGAAGAGGCGCTCCTGCCCCATTCTGTCCCCTGCCAACTCACAAGCCCTTGGCACCAGGTGCAGGAAAGAAGAATCGACCTTAGGCCTTGGGAAGAATGAGCCGCTTTTTATGTCAAAAAGCTTTTTAACGTTGAAGTTATACTGGATGAAACAACTCAGCGCCCCAAAGGCGCCGGTTTTGGTTTTAGCGATGATCCTCTCGGCGAACTCCTTCTGAACGGTCAGAAAAACATCTCTGATCACATCCTTTGACCCGACCAGCGACTCCAATATCGGCGTTGAGATATAATAGGGAATATTGCCGATCACTCTTAGCTTCTGGCCGCCTGCGGCGTAATTACTGAGCCCCAGCTTCAGGAAATCCCTGTTAATGACCTCTAAGTTATCGGCGCCGGCAAACATTTGCCTTAAACGGCATGACAGGGCAGAATCCAGCTCCACGGCGTAAAGCCTTCCCACCAGAGGCAGGATCATGGCGGTCAACTCTCCCCTTCCCGGGCCGATCTCAACGACTATATCGGCTGCCTTGAATCCGCAGGAATTGACGATCTTGCATCTTACGCCTTGCGAAACAAGAAAATTCTGGCCTAAGCTCTTTTTAGGTTTTGGCTGCATTTTACGGCAAGATTTACGGCATATATCAGGGAACTGGGGTCTACGATCTGCGGACGACTGGCGATATCAAAAGCCGTTCCGTGCAGAGGCGAGCTCCTGACAAAAGGCAGGCCCAGCGTGATGTTGGCCCCGGGCCAGCCTCTTAACAGCTTTAAGGGTATGAGCGCCTGGTCATGATACATGGCGATGGCGCAGTCAAAATCGCCGCTATAAGCTTTTTGGACCGCTACGTCGGCTGAAAAAGGTCCGCATATATCGACTCCCGCTTGCCGCAGGTCCCTGACTGCTGGTTTTACTACGCGGTTTTCCTCATCGCCTATTACTCCATTGTCAGAAGCATGGGGATTAAGCCCGCAAACGACCATCCTCGGCCTCTTTATGGAAAAAAGCCGTTTAAGCTCTCTGTCTGCGAAGATGCCGGTATCTGACAACATCTGTGAGGTGATCGCGCCGGGGACATCTTTAAGACGGATATGCCGGGTAAGGCTGATGAAGCGGATCTTGCGGTTAAGCAGCATCATCTCAAAACGGCGGGTGCCGGTCTTGCAGGCAAGATATTCGGTGTGCCCGGGAAAGTTTATGCCGGCCAGTCTTAACGCTTCCTTGGATATCGGACAAGTTACCAGGCAGTCGATTTCGTCCTTCTCGATAAGCTCGATGGCCTTGTCCAGATATTCGATCGAGGCCCTTGCGTAGGCCGCATCGATCTTTCCAAACGAAAAGTTTTTGGCCGCAACGTTTTCCAAATCTACGATACGCGCCTTCTTGCAGGAAGAGATTCTGCCTGCCTTGCGCAGGATCCTGCGGTCTGCGATCAGGGTCAAGTCAAGCTTGCCGCCAAGGACGGCCAGGGATTTGATCATTAACGCCGGCCCTATCCCGGAGGGATCTCCCATAGTGACCCCGACACGGATGCCTTTTTTGCGGTCCATCTTAATTCTTCAGGATTTTGATGTAGGACTGCTCTTTAAGCTCGCCAAGCCATTTGGCGAGCTCTTTCTGCATCTTTGTCTCAAAAAGGTAGGCGTAGATCCTGTCCTGAACGTCAAAGAGCGATTCCTGCTTTGGAGGGGTTATGGCGGCGAGGCGAAAAACATAGTATTTATCGTCGATCTTTACCGCTTCCGAGAACTCTGCGTAGCTCAATCCGGAAACTACCTGGCGGATCTCATTTTTGAGCTCATCGCTTGAGGAGGTCTTCAGGACCTGGAGGACAAAAGGATACCTGGCGGCAAGCTCTTCAATCTTCTTGCCCAGGCGGCTATTATACGAAAAAAGCGTGGCGTCGATCTTATTGTTGAAAATATAGGCCTCCATCTCTCTTATCTCGGGGGAGAGGAACTTCGCCTTGTTCTCTTCGTAGAAAGCGGTGACCTCTTCGGGCCTGACCACGATCCTGGAGCGTATCTTGCGCTCGATCACTGCAAGCGTAAGCAGCTGCTCCCGGATCTTGTTTTCGATGTCCGCCTGAGAGAGCCCCTGCTTAAGCAGGTCCGCCTGGAAGGCAACATCCGAAGGGTACTCCTTTTTTATCTGCGCGATCCTTGCCTTGATCCTTGAGCTGTCGACTTCTATTTTTCCTTTCTTGGCCTCCTGCAGGATAAGCTTATCCTCGATAAGCTTTCCCAGGAGGTCCGACTTCATGCCTTCGACCTTTTTCTGGGCCTCTTCCTCGCCTGCCTCGCGGGCAAACTGTATATACATAAAGGCCAGGAAATCGTCGAGCTCTTTTTGGGTGATGGTGTCCCTGTTGACAATTGCAATGATCTTGTTGGCCGCACGGGCCTCAGATGCGTATCCGGCCGTAAGCAGGGCCAGGATAACAAAAAAACGCGCAGGATTCAGAAACTTATTAGAGATTTTCATGGATTAACTTTCGCCTTTTTTATATTTTCGATCGATTCGCGAAGCAGCCGGCAATACAGGTCAAATCCTACGGCCAGAATAAAGCCGTGCTGCTCAATACCCAAAAGATTGCCCGCGCCCCTGATCTCTAAATCTTCCATGGCGATATTGAAGCCCGCACCAAGGTAAGCCAGCTCCTGAATTGCCAGGAGCCTTTTTTTGGCCGGGGCGTCAAGCGAATCAAGCCCTCCCCGGGGAACAAGAAAATAGGCAAAGGCGCTGCGGTCGAACCTCCCGACCCGGCCGCGCAACTGGTGCAGATCGGATAGACCGAACATCTGTGCATCATCCACGATGATGGTATTGGCGTTGGGGACATCCAACCCCGATTCGATTATCATCGTGCACACCAAAAGGTCGATCTTGCCGTCGAAAAAATCGTCCATTACGGCTTCGAGCTCCTTGGGATGCATCTGGCCGTGAGCGACCGCTATCCTTATATCGGGGCTGAGTTTTTCTTCAAGCTTCTTTTTTACCCGATATATGTCCTGAACACGGTTGTGCAGGTAGAATACCTGGCCTTTGCGCCGCCTTTCCCTCAGGACCGCCTGGACGATAAGGTCTTGGTCATATTCTACCACAACCGTCTGTATTGGCAATCTATTTTGGGGAGGGGTGTTGATCACCGAAAGGTCTTTTGCCCCCATCAGGCTCATATAAAGGGTCCTTGGGATGGGGGTAGCGGTCAGCGTCAGGACGTCGATAGAAAGCCTGAGCTTCTTGAGCTTTTCTTTTGCCTTGACCCCAAAACGCTGCTCCTCATCTATCACCACCAGCCCCAGGTCCTTAAACGACACGTCATCGGAAAGCAGGCGGTGAGTGCCGATGACGATATCGACAGAGCCTTCTGCCAACCCCCTGATAATGTTTTTCTGTTCGCTGTCCGTCTTGAACCTGCAAAGAAGCTCCACCCTTACCGGAAACCCCTCAAGCCTTCTTCTGAAGTTATGATGATGCTGCTCGGCCAGTATCGTCGTAGGCACCAGGTAAGCCGCCTGTTTATTGCTCATTACGGCCTTAAATATCGCGCGCATGGCTACCTCGGTCTTGCCGTAGCCCACATCGCCGCATAAGAGCCTGTCCATGGGTCGGGGTGATTCCATGTCGCGCTTTACATCAACTGCCGCTTTTTTCTGGTCTTGCGTCTCAGTAAACTCAAACCCCTTCTCAAACTCAGCCTGCCATTCTCCGTCTTTGGCGTGGGTAAATCCCGCGGCGCTCATCCTCAGCGCCTGAAGGCTCAATAACTCCCAGGCGAGCTTCTGTATCTTTTTTCTGGTTTTTTCTTTGGTAGTAATCCACTCCCTTGAGCCCAGACGGTAAAGCTTTGGCTTCCTGGCGGCAAAAGCGATGTACTTCTGCACCAAATGCATCGCATCAACGCTCACATAGAGCTTCTCTGCCTTATCATACTCGATGACCAGGTGCTCTTTGGTGTCGGTCTTTCTTAATTTTTCAAAACCTATGAACCTGCCTATGCCATACTGGTTGTGCACCACATAGTCGCCGCTTTTTAGATCGATGAAGTTGTTGATCGGAAAGTTTTCATCGAATAGCTTTGTCCTGACGGCATGGTATTTCCTGATGGGCAGGATGATCGCAAGCCTGTGCTCCCACAGGGGATTTCCCGAAACCGGATCAAAGCTTTTGATCGAGGTGATCTTGTCGTCGCAGAAATCTATCCTTATGGGCAGTTCAAACGAAAAAGGGAAGATATCGACGAGGCTTCCGCGGCTGGAGAAATCGCCTTCCTGCGTGGAGTTTTCCTGCCTGCGGTAATTAAAAGAGGTTAGGTGCTCAAGGAGCTTATCGATTTCGAAGCTCTGGCCCGAATAGATCTTTAATGACTTAAACATCGCAAAAAACGGAGATTACTTCGAAGCCGGGCGGCGGCTCCAGGCAAGGATAAGGGGCGAAGCTATGTAGATCGTCGAGTAAACCCCGGAGATGAAGCCGACAAAAAGGGTGAAGGCAAAGTTGCTCAGGATCTCCCCTCCGTAAAAAAGAATGGCCAGGACCGACAGCAGGGTAATACCCGAAGTTAAGAGGGTCCGACCCAGGGTTTGATTGACGCTAAGGTTTATAAGCTCGTACAGCGAAAGCTTGCGGTAAAGCCTGCTGTTTTCCCTTACCCTGTCATAGATAACGATTGTGTCGTTGATGGAGAAACCTGCGATGGTAAGAAATGCGGTTATGCTTAAAAGGTCTATCTGCCTGCCCGTCATTGCCAAAAAACCCAGGGCGATGACAACGTCATGCAGGAGGGCGATAACGCCGGCTGCCGCGAAGTTAAGATGCTTGAACCTGAAGGCGACATAGACCAGGATCCCTACCAGCGCCCATATCAAGGCAGCGCTAGCTTTACCCTTGAGATACCTTCCGGCTACCGGCCCGACCCTTTCGATGCGCAGCACCTGTATATCCTGAGACGGGAAAGCCTCCCTGAGACAGTCGGTGATAACGCGGCTGCTGTCCTCGGTGGTCCTGATAAGGATATGGCGGGCCTCCTCTGCGAACTGCTGGATCGAGGCATCCGCCAGGCCCACCTTCTTAAGCGTCTCTCTTACCTTGTCCGGGGAAGGCGCATCCTTAAAGCCGTACTCCTGGATCTGGCCTCCCGAGAAATCTATGCCGTAGGCCTCGGATCCTCTTTTAAAGAAGGAAAAAAGCCCGACGGCGATAAGTATCAGCGAAATAACGTAAAATATCCTTCTCTTACCGATAAAATCGAGCTTCGTGGTCTTGATCAGGTGCAGCATGGGCAGGGATTTTTTGATGATGCCGAAATGCAGCAACAGCTCAAGTATCGTGCGGGTTACGATGACTGCGGTAAAAAGGCTTGAGATCAAACCGATGGTAAGCGTGACCGCAAAGCCCCTGATGGGACCGGTGCCGAACTGAAAAAGGAGGAAAGCCGCGATCAGAGTGGTAACGTTGGAGTCCAATATGGCGGTAAAAGCACGGTTGTAACCGTTGGCAATAGCGGCCCTGATATTCTTGCCGAGGGCCAGCTCTTCCCTGATGCGCTCGTTTATAAGGACATTGGCATCCACTGCCATACCCAATGAGAGCGCGATACCTGCGATACCGGGAAGCGTAAGGGTAGCCGATATCCCGGGAAACAACACCGGCAGCATCCCTAATCCGCCCAGCACCATGATCAGGTTCATGAACAATGCAATATCGCTGATAAGGCCGGGCAAGAGATAGTAGACGGCCATAAAAATGAAGATCAGGCAGCAGCCGATGATGCTGGCCTTGACTCCCTTGTTTATCGAGTCCTGCCCAAGCAGCGGGCCGATAGTCCTCTCTTCTTCCACGTGCATTGGGGCTGGCAGCGCGCCTACCCTCAGGATAAGGGCCAGATCCTGCGCCTGCTCGATAGAGAACCTCCCCGTGATCACCGCCTCGCCCGACGGAATGGCCTCGCGGATATTGGGAGCTGACTGAACCTTACCGTCAAGCACGATCGCCAGCCTCCTGCCGACGTTATCCGCGGTAAGCTGCGCGAACTTCTTGGCCCCCTCGGGATTGAATTGCAGGGACACGGTCGGCTCGTTAAACTGGCTCTGGCTGAATTGGACCGAGGCATTGGTGAGCGTAGCGCCGCTAAGAGAAACCGCCTGCTCCAGCAACAAAGGCTCATTGTCGTCCTGCGTGTACTTCAATTCATAACCTTGCTCAATATTACCCTGCAAGGCCTGCTGCAGCTTCACGGGATCGTTCAACACAAGCTTAAACTCCAGCATTGCGGTCCTGCCGATGATCTCCAGGGCCCTGTCCCTGTCGGTAACTCCGGGCAGCTGCACGATCACCTCATCATCGCCCTGCTTCTGAATAGAGGTCTCCCTGACCCCGAACTGGTCTATCCTGTTACGGATGACCTCAACAGCCCTGTCAGCGGCATCGACCTTAGCCTGGCCGGAAAGATGCGAAGTATCTACCTTAAGCAGAAGATGCATCCCCCCCTGCAGGTCCAAACCGAGGTTTATGCGTTTATTAAGCGGGAAGGCAAAGTAAGCGGCTAACCCGAAGACCGCCAGGATCAAAAATGATTTTGTCAGAGTCCTGCGTTCCATCTTTCCTGTCCGAATCCCTTAAGAGCCTGCCGCGGCCTGGGATTTCTTTACAAAAGCAATGCAGCTCTTTTCCACCTCGATCTTAACGTTATCATCGATACGCAGCACCACGGTCTTCTCCTTGACCCCTACGATAGTGCCGTGTATGCCGCCGGTAGTCACCGCCTCATCGTTTTTAGCCAGATTCTTTAGCATATTCTGATGCTGTCTTTCCTTGGCCTTCTGCGGCCTGATAAGCATGAAGTAAAATATCGCGAAGATAAATAACAGGGGCAAAAGGTTCAAAACCGGGTTAACGGACTGTCCTTGAGGCATACTAAGCTCCTTTTTTCGCTCTTTTTAGCAGGCTGCTGGCAGTAGCTGACAACTGCGCGCCGTTCTTGACCCACTCTTCTATCTTATCAGTCTTTAAACGGATCTGGCCGTTCAAAGGGTTGTAAAAACCCAGCTCCTCTATCACTCTGCTGTCGCGGCCCTTGGTCTCTTCAAAAACGCTAAGCCTGAAATGTGGTTTGCCCTTCGGGTTTTTTCCTATTCTTCTTAACCTTATCCTTACTGCCATTCGGATCCTCCTATCGTGATTATCTGCTCAATGCCTCAAATAAGGCCTTTGCTTTATTGACCGTCTCCTGATACTCTCTTTGCGGGTCGCTGTCCGCGACAATCCCGGCGCCCGCCTGAATGAAAACGTCTTTGCCCTTTAAAAGTATGGTCCTGATAGTAATGCAAGTATCCAGGTTCTTCGAAAAGCTGATGTAACCGACGCATCCGGCGTAACTGGAGCGCCGCGCACCCTCCAGCTCATCGATAATCTCCATCGCCCTTATCTTGGGGCTGCCCGAAACTGTCCCCGCGGGGAATGTCGCTTTTAAAACATCATAAATATCATGACGCTTGTTGTCAAGTAATCCTTTTACGCAGCTAACCAGGTGCATCACGTGAGAATACCTCTCCACGCTCATGAACTCCTCGACTTTGACGCTTGCGGTCCTGCATATGCGTCCGAGGTCATTCCTGCCAAGATCCACGAGCATGATGTGCTCAGCCCTCTCTTTCCTGCTCTTCCTTAGCTGACTTTCGAACTTCAGGTCCTGGGCCTCCAGCGACGAACGCGGCCTGGTCCCGGCTATGGGCCGCATCTGAATATTATCCCCTTCGCAACGCACCAGCATCTCCGGAGAAGAACCGACCAGGGAGAAATCGCCTAATTTAAGAAAGAACATGTACGGGGAAGGATTGAGGCTGCGCAGGTTACGGTAAATATCGAAATGCTTCTTGTCGGTCCTGGACCTGAACCTCTGGGAAAGCACCACCTGAATAACGTCCCCGCGCCTGATGTAAGACTTGGCCCTGGAGACCATATTCTTAAAACCGGCCCTGGAGATCTCTGAGGCAACGGGATATGCTTTGCCCGGATGCTTCTGCTGGCTGCGCCTGGCCGGTGCAGACAGCTGCTTTGACAAGGCCATGATGCAGCGCCTGGCATCCTCATAAGCCTTCCTTTTCCCTCTCCTGCTTAGAAACCTGTCGTCGCCGGGCAGGATTACGTTGTAGACTATTTTCAACCTGTGTTTGAAATGGTCAAAAACGATCATGCTGTCGGTAAGCATAAAGACGCTCTCAGGTATCCCGAGAGTGTCCGGGTTGCCGTCCGGTATCTTTTCGAAAAAACGCACCATATCGTAAGAGAGGTATCCGACCAAGCCCCCGTAAAAACGCGGCAGCCCGTCGATAGCGACGGGCTTGAACTCGGTCATCAAGCGCCTGATCTCATCCAAAGGCGTATCAACGCAGGCAAAACGCTTTATGATGCCTTTTTTCGGCTGGATGATCTCGATATTGCTGCCGCTGCTTCGAAATATCAATGCGGGATTGGCGCCCAGGAACGAATAACGGGCGATCTTCTCCTGCCCTTCTACCGACTCCAAGAGAAAGGAATAGCCGCCGTCTTTAAGCTTCAAGAAGGCCGATACCGGCGTATCCGTATCCGCGTTCATATCCGCGAAAACAGGGATGACATTTCCTTTCCTGGATAGCCTCAAGAACTCTTTCAAATCCGGATAGATCTTCATCTGATTTTCCTGTAAAAACAACTGCGCTTGCCGGTATGACAGGCCACTCCTACCTGCCTTACCTTTATGAGCAGGGCGTCCATGTCGCAATCGTAAGAAACTGATTTTACAAACTGAAAATTACCCGAGGTGGCCCCCTTGACCCAATATTCTTTTCTGGACCTCGACCAGAAACAGGTTTTTTTGCCTTTCAATGTTCGCTTAAGCGACTCCCTGTTCATGTAGGCCAGCATCAGCACCTCATTGGTGCGCCAGTCCTGAATGATCGCCGGGATCAGGCCGTTTTTATCGAACCTCAGGCTTGAGAGTTTAAAAGCTTTCATAATCGTACCGCCACTCCTCTCTGGGCCAGATACTCTTTGACCTGCCTGACGTCGAGCTCCTGATAATGGAATACCGATGCCGCCAGCGCCGCGTCTGCCCCTGATTTCCCAAATACATCCAAAAAATGCTCCTGTCTTCCTGCGCCGCCAGAAGCTATCACCGGCACGCGCACGGCGCTGGCCACGGCCTTAGTCAAGCTAAGGTCAAAACCGTCTTTGGTGCCGTCATAATCCATGCTGGTAAGAAGTATCTCTCCGGCGCCCAGGTCCACAGCCTTTTTGGCCCACTCCACGGCATCTAAGCCCGTAGGCGTCCTTCCTCCGTGGATATAAACCCTCCAGGCCTGGGCTTCTCTTCTGGCGTCGATGGCCAGGACAACGCACTGGCTCCCGAATCTGCGTGAAGCATCCGTAATAAACTCCGGGTACTCTACCGCCTGGGTATTTACGGAGACTTTTTCGGCGCCGGCATTCAGAAGCTGGCGGATATCCGCGCAGTCCCTTACACCGCCTCCGACCGTAAAGGGCATGAAAATATTCTTGGCGATCCTCTCGACAAGATCAATGAGGATCTTCCTCTTCTCGAAGCTTGCCGTGATATCTAAAAATACCAGTTCATCGGCGCCCTGGCGGTCGTAGGCCGCTGCCACCTCGACAGGGTCACCGGCGTCTTTTAATCCGAGGAACCTGACCCCTTTTACCACCCGGCCCTCTTTGATGTCCAGGCAAGGTATTATCCTCTTGGCCAGACCCACTATTTTACCTTCTGCTCCAGGTAATCCCTGAGGATCGCCCAGGTCATCTTGCCGACTTTCCCGTCCACCTTGATATTATTCGCCCTCTGGAACTGCCTGATCGCCTCTCTCGACTGCCTTCCGAGCTTTCCGTCAATATTCCCGGAGTAGTAGCCCGCGTTCCTTAGCGCGATCTGGACCTGTTTTGAGCTTGGCCTGGATTTTGTTTCAGGGATGGAAAACGAAGTCGACCTTATAGCGGCTTCCTTCTCATCCGCCAAAGCCTGCCTTAAAATGCTTACTTCTTCTTCCTTGGACTGCATCTGAGATTCAAGGAGAGATACCTGATTCTTCAGCTCTTTTATCTCCAGATCCTTCTTTTTGCGCGCTGAAGCGCACCCTGAAAGTGTAAAGACAAAAGATACCAACGCCACTAAAACCGTTGCCCTCCTCAACATAGCTGTTCCCCCTTTCAGCTGCCCCTCAACTTAGCTTTAGCGCCTGTGAGAGGGTAAACCTGCCCTCGTAAAGCGCCTTTCCGATTATTGCCCCTACCACACCCTGCCTTTCAATGGACTTAAGCCTGCGCAGGTCCCCGAGCTTAGATATGCCCCCGGAAGCCACTACCTTTAACCCGGTTTGACGCAGAAGCTGCCTTATCATCATTATATTGGGGCCGCAGAGCATCCCGTCCTTAAATACATCGGTATAGATAACCTCTTCCATGCCCATGCTTTTAAGCATCAGGCCATACTCAAAAAGCCCTAATCTGCAGGAGCTCTTCTTCCACCCCTTTACCGCCAGACGGTCCTTTCTGGCATCGAGGCTGACAATCACGCGTTTCTTAAAATACCTGTAAGCCGTCCTCAGGAAATCAAGGTCTTCGATTGCCCTGGTGCCCAAAACCGCCCTCTTTGCCCCCAGGCTTAACACCTTCTCCACTGCAGCAAATGAGCGCAAACCTCCCCCGAACTCAAAGCCCGCGCTGCAGCCTTTAGCAATGGCCTTTAGCGCCGTTAAATTTCCGGGCCTGCCGCTAAAGGCTCCGTCAAGATCGACCAAATGTAAAAATTTTGCTCCCTGCTTAGCCCAGAACCTGGCGGCGCTCAGGGGATCAGGCGAATAGATCTTTTTATCGCGCTCCCCCTGCACGTATCTCACAACGCAGCCGTCCTTGAGGTCTATCGCGGGTATGATCAGCATAAATTGACGAAATTATCGATGATCTTAAGGCCTGTCGACTGGCTTTTCTCGGGATGGAACTGGACCCCATAAACATTTCCGCTGTTGACCACGGCAGCAAGCTTTTCCCCGTATTCGGTAACCGCGCTGACATTGGCCATATCGCGGCATCTGGCATAATAAGAATGGCAGAAGTAAACGTAAGCGCCGTCTGCCACGCCATTTAACAACGGGCAGCCCGCGGATAACTGTATAAGCTGGTTCCAGCCCATGTGGGGGACCTTAAGGCCGCGCCCTTCGATCTTGACTACCCTGCCCTTGATCATACCCAAACCCTGCTCTTTCTGCGCCTCATTACTTGCTTCAAAAAGAAGCTGCATCCCCAGACATATGCCGATAAAAGGCTTGCCGCTCAGGGCTTCGTCTTTTAAAAACTCCGCCAATCCCAGCTTGCGCAGCTCAACCATTGCCTCATCAAACGCGCCTACCCCTGGCAAGACGATCTTTGAGCAGCCCTTAATGTCAGAACTGTTATTTGCAACCAACGCCTTAGCCCCGCAGCTCTCCAGCGCTTTCTTGACGCTGTGGATATTGCCCATGCCGTAATCTACGATAGCTATGGCACCCATAATATTTTAACGCCCTAATCAATAAGCCCTTTGGTGGAAGGAACGCCTTTTCTTCTCGGGTCGATCTGAGTGGCCTGATCAAGGGCAAGCCCCAATGCCTTAAAAACAGGCTCCAATACAGTATGCAAGTCTCCGACCAAGTTCACCGTAATATTTAAATTCAGGCCCGCATGTATTGCGAAGGCTTCAAAAAAATGCTCCGCGTCCTTCAAGGCGTAACCTTCATGGGGTTGCGGCATTTGACTACCGGCATCCGTTATAAGCTTAAACGAGCCCCTGCCGCTTACATCCAGGACCACGTGGGCAATGACGTCTTCCATGGGGACAGCTGCCGAGCCGAACCTTTTTATACCCTTTTTCATGCCTAGCGCCTTCTTAAACACCTCACCCAGCACCAGCCCTACGTCCTCGTTGGTATGGTGAATGTCGACTCTAAGGTCGCCCTTGGCTATGACATCCAGGTCAAACAGACCATGAAAGGCAAACAGTTCAAGCATGTGGTCCAGCAAACCAATACCCGTGTCTATCCGGGATTTCCCGCTTCCGTCGATAGCAAGCTTTACCGTGATATCGGTTTCCCTGGTCTTTCTTTTTAAGGGCGCAGCGCGCTTCTTCATTTTGTCTCCTTGATTAAAACCTGGCCTTTACCGAATCCAGATGCTGGGTTAATCCTTCGATGCTAGCGATCTTCTCAAGCGGGTCTTTCATCTTCTCCAGGGCCTTCTTAGGATAGCTGATAAGATGGCTGGTCTTTATGAAGTCGCAGACAGACAGGCCCGATGAGAATCTTGCCGTGCCCGAAGTAGGCAGGACGTGGCTTGGGCCGGCTACATAATCCCCGACAGCTGCCGGGCTGTACGGACCTAAAAACACGGCTCCGGCATTCACGATCTTCCTGGCTATCCTTTGCGGATTATTGACAAGTATCTCAAGGTGCTCCGGTGCGATCCTGTTGGCTGCCTCAACCGCCTGCTCCAGGTTCTTGGTCAGTATGATGTGCCCGCAATAATTGGCCAGCTGCGATCTTATCTCGTAAGCCAGGCTCTTGGAGTTAGTGATCAGGATCGCCAGCCCCTTGGCGTGCTCCGCCTGGGCCCGAAGGTCGGCGATGATGAATTTGGGGTCGCTGTAACGGTTGGCGATAATCACCAGCTCCGTGGGGCCGGCGATCATATCGATATCCACCATCCCGAATACCTGCCGCTTGGCCTCGCTCACATAGGCATTTCCGGGCCCGACGATCTTGTCGACCCTGGGGATGGTCTTAGTCCCGAAAGCAAGCGCTGCGATTGCCTGGGCGCCTCCCACACGGTATATCTCGTCAACCTTCAAAAGGTTGGCCACCACCAGGATATGGGGGTTGATGTGCCCGTGCTGGTCAGGGGGGCTGACCAGCACGATCTTCTTTACACCCGCAAGTTTTGCCGGCAGCACCGTCATATAGACGGTAGAAACCAGGGGCGCGGTACCTGCCGGTATATAGACGCCCACCTTCTCCAGGGGCGTATAATTTTCTCCCAGCACCACTCCGTCGGGATCTTTCATCCTCCAGCTCTTCTTTATCGATTTACTGTAGAAGCGGTTGACGTTCTCAATGATCAGCTTTAAGGTAGAAACGAAGTTGGGGCTGATGTTCTGGTAGGCGCCGCTTATTTCGATCTCAGGGACCCTGAGCTGCCTTGAGGAAAGCTTGACCCTGTCGAACTTCCTGGTGTACTTAAGAAGGGCCTCATCGCCCAGCAAGCGCACGTCGTCGATTATCTTTCTTACGCGCTCCTCGATCCTGCGCTGCCTGATCAGGCCGCGGTTATAGATCTTCTCCAATTCCTTATTCCCGAAACGGATTATCTTCATCTCTGTTCCAACTGGCTTAAAATACTCCTTAATTTATCCACGGCTTTTTTCAAGTTCTCGGGCTTATTGCCCCCTGCCTGGGCAAAATCCTTCCTGCCTCCGCCCGAACCGCCAATCTCCGGGGCAATAGCTTTGATCAAATTTGCCGCATCAACGCCCTTATCGCAGAGGTCCGGCGTAACAGACGCGACCATGGAAACCTTTCCGTCTATTTCGCAAGTAAGCAGGGCCACGGTATTAGCGGCTGCACTATTTTTAACCTGGTCAGCCGCGCTCCTCAGGAGACCCATCTCCATGTTCGGATAGTGTTTAGTTACGAATTTAATGCCGCCTATTCCTTCGCAGTTCTCGGTCAGCCCCCCGACAGCGGTCTTAATGCCGTCCAGCTTCTGGCTATGCAGCTCTTTCTCCAGCTCTTTTATGCGTTGCGTCCTTTTCTCAAGCTCCACAACCGCCCTATCAAACGGCACTCCTAATTCGCAGATCATCTCATCCAGCACCGCTTCCTCTTCCTTCATTCTGCTATAGGCAAAAGAGCCGGTGGTAGCTTCGATCCTTCTTATTCCGCTGGCTACAGACCCCTCCTGCAGGAGCTTGAACAGCCCGATCTGTCCGGTTGAAGAAAGATGCGTGCCGCCGCAAAATTCTTTTGATACCCCCTGCACGGAAACCACGCGCACCCTGCCTTCGTATTTTTCCCCGAAGAACGCCAGGGCGCCGCTCTTTTTTGCCGCTTTCAGGGTCACCTCCTGCGTCTTTACCGGATGGTTGGCAATGATAAAGGAGTTGACCAGGCTTTCGATCCTGTTCAGCTCGTCTTTACTTACCCCTTTAAAATGCTTAAAATCAAAACGGAACCTGCTTTCTTCTACCAGCGAACCCTGCTGCTGTACGTGCTGGCCGAGGATACGCCGCAATGCCGCCTGCAAAAGGTGCGTTGCCGTATGGTTGCGGCCGATAGAAAGGCGCCGCTCGATATCGATCGACGCCTTGACCGGCTCCCCGGCCTTAAAGGAGCCCTTCTCTATTCTGCCGATATGGACTATGACCTTGCCGAACTTTTTGGTATCGATCACCTTGAAAATATTCCTGCCCCTGGTGATCTGCCCCGTATCGCCGACCTGTCCGCCGGATTCACCGTAAAAAGGGGTCTGGTCGAGTATCATCTCGATAAGCTGTCCGGATTCCCCGGCTCTCTTAAGCTCGTTCTTGGAGCAGATGATCTTGATAATCTTGGCGCGGCAAACATACGCTTTATATCCCAGGAATTTTGTCTGCTTAACATTCAAAGCAAGCTCCTTGATATCAAAGACATCGCCCTTCATCGCGCTTAGCTGTTTTGACCTGGCCCTCTGCTCCTCCAGCGCTGCGTAAAATGCCTTCTCAGATACGCCAAGGCCGTGCTTCTCCAGCCATGCCTTAGTAAGCTCAAAGGGAATACCGTAAGTATCGTGCAGCTCAAAGGAGATCAGGCCCGCTTTGTCCGGGTCCGCTTTATCCGCAAGCTCAAAGAATTTTTCCTTAAAAAGCTTTTCGCTCGAATCAAGGGTAGCGATAAACGCCTTTTCCTCTGCCAGGACGAGCTGGGCGATATTCTCTTTGCCCCGGGCCAGCTGCGGATAGCAGCTTTGCATACTCTCGGCCACGCAGGGTATCAGGGTATGTAGAAAGGGCTTCTTAAAACCAATATTCCTCAAATGCAGCGCGCTTTTACGGATGAGCTTCCTTACTACATAACCCCTGGCTTCGTTGGAAGGGACGACGCCGTCATAAATACAAAAAGTAACAGCGCGGATATGGTCGACTACGGCATAAACATCCTGATTGCTTGCGCCTTCTTTTGCCTTCGACAGGATCTCTTTTACGATCGGCTTAAACAGCGAAGTCTGAAAATTATTGGTGACGTTCTCCATGACCGCCGTAAGCCTCTCCAGCCCCATCCCGGTGTCAATGTTCTTCTGGGGCAGAGGCTGGAGTATCCCGCCTTCCTTGCGGTCAAACTGCGTAAAGACCAGGTTCCATATTTCGGCGAACCTACCGCAGCTGCAGGCAGGATCGCATTTGGGATTATCGCATCCGGTGAGCTTTCCAAAATCAAAGAATATCTCCGAACAGGGGCCGCAGGGCCCGTTGGGGCCCTTAGCCTTTGCCTCAGAAGGCCAGAAATTATCCTTATCGCCGAGCTTTAGGATCTTGGACTCAGGGATTTTTATGTCGTTCTTCCATATCCCAAAGGCTTCATCATCGTCCCTGTAAACCGATACCCAGAGTTTATCTGGCGAAATCTTTAATTCTGCGGTTAAAAACTCCCAGGCCCAGGCAATGGCCTCTTTCTTGAAATAGTCACCGAAGGAAAAGTTGCCCAGCATCTCAAAGAACGTATGATGCACGCTGGTCTTGCCGACCTTATCCAGGTCATCCGTACGCAGGCAGCGCTGAGAGGTAACCGCCCGCTTGAACCCAGAATCATAACCCATGAACTCTTTTTTGAACTGATTCATGCCGGCAGGAGTGAATAATACAGTAGGGTCATCCGCGGGCACAAGGGAATCGCTCTCGACTATCTTGTGTTTTTTGGTTTTGAAAAACCGCAGGAACTTGTCCCGGAGCATATCTGCTGTCATTGTTGGCCTAATGCGTTGCTTGCTGCTTCGTGCGAAAATCCTCTCCTGATCAAGAACGAGTAAACCCTGCGCCTGGCGCTGGCTAAATCTACACCCTTAAGCCGCTCCAGCCTCGACCTTGCCAGGCGCGCGGCAATCTCATCTTCGCTTCCCAGTAGCCCCGAACGCTCTATCTGGGCCTCGATCACATCTTCATCTACGCCTTTTATGCGCAGCTCCCGGATTATCCTGCGGCTGCCGTAAGACTTGGCGGCCCTGGAGCTTATCCAGTCACGGGCGAATAGCTTATCGTCGATGAATTTCTTTTGCTTAAGAAAAACAAGCGCATCCCTTACGAGATCTTCGGAGAACCCCTTTGACCTTAGGCGCGACCTAAGCTCGCTGGTGCTGCGCTGCCTGAACTTCAGCAACAGGAATGCCTGGCGCAGGCAGCGGCTCAAGGAATCGGATTTATTCTTCACCTTTTACTACAAAGAAACCGCGGTTGGTCTTTACCAGGGCGCTCCCCTTGACGGCCCCGGTTATATTACGGTAATCTTCGATGGTGCGCACGGGTTTACGGTTGATGCTGATGATTGTGTCGCCCGCAACAAGCCCTGAATCATCGGCGGGGCTGCCGTCTGATATGCCGGTTATTACCACGCCTTTTCTCTCGGCAACTCTCAGCCCTCTCCATTCATCGTTTCCTGCGGCATCTAAAACAGAAGCTCCTTCAAGCGCCTCCGGCGCCTGAGGCCGCTCTCCGATCAGCGCTTCCAGCGAAAGCATTTTCTTTTCCCTGTAAACCGAAAGTTTCGCTTTTTTGCCGACATCCGCATGCCCAACTGCGGCCAAAAGTTCCCTTACGCTATTAATAGGCGTCTGGTTGAACTGGCGGATGATATCGCCTTCCCTGACTCCCGCCTTATGCGCCGGCCCGCCGTCAATCACCTTGGCTACCAATACCCCTTCTTTTGCCGAAAGCCCGAAGTGTTTAACCAGCTCCTGATCGAGGTCCTGGACGGTGACCCCCAGCCACCCATAACTTATTTTCTTGCCTTCGATCAAACGCGAGATTATCCTCTTGGCGTTATTAATAGGGATGGCAAAACCCACGCCCTGATAACCTCCGGAGGTGGAAAATATCGCAACATTGACCCCGACCACTTCGCCCTTAAGGTTGACCAGGGGCCCGCCGGAGTTGCCCGGATTTATGGCCGCGTCTGTCTGGATGAGGTCGCTGAAATCTTTTTGCCGCGAAAGCATCCTGCCCAGGCTCCTGTGCAGCGCGCTGATGACGCCGACGGTTACTGTGGGCTCGGGATTATCCATAGCAAAACCAAAAGGATTGCCTATAGCCACTACCCATTGGCCGATGCGCAGGGCTTCTGAATCCCCGAGCCTGGCCACTGGCAGATTATCCGCCTTTATATGGATCACCGCCAGGTCTGAACGGGAATCCTTGCCTTTTACTTCGCCTTTAAACTCCCTGCCGTCAGACAGGGTCACGGTGATTTTATCCGCCTCATCAATTACATGCTCGTTAGTTAGAATGTAGCCCCTGGCGTCGATTATCACGCCGGAACCGAGGCCTACCTGCTTGAACTCTCTGTCCGGCATTTCACCGAAGAAATCCTCGAAGAAGTCCCGGAATGGCTCCTCCTCCTGGAAAGGCGAACCGAATGGCCGGCCGAAGTAAAACCGCTTCTGCATACCTTTAAGCTTGGTGGTACGCTCCGTGCTTATGGAAACAACCGCCTTACCGGTGGTGTTGGCTACATTGATTACCGCGCCATCCAAGGAGAATGCCTGCTCCAAAGTGGCTGCGGTCTGGCTGCACACGGCGGGAACGATATCGAGCCTAGAGGTAATAACCGCCCCGACGCAAACTCCGATACCTATCAACAGCAGGCCGATAAAAAGTTTTTTACGCATATCTGCCTCCTTTAAACTATGCCAGGGTTATTTTCTTGCGCACTTCTTTTTCCATGTCTTCTAAAAGCTTGGGCTTTTCTTTCAGGGTCTTTATCGCCGCATCCCTGCCCTGGCCGATCTTCTCTCCCCTGAAAGACAACCAGGTGCCGGATTTCTCCACCACCTCCAGGTTCACTGCGGCATCGCATACCGAACCTGCCTTGGATATGCCTTCATTGTGCAGGATCTCAAACTCGCCCTCTTTGAACGGCGGAGCCACCTTGTTCTTGACCACCCGCACCCTTACTCTGCCGCCGATAACGGCATCTGCGCTCTTTAAGGTAGCGATCCTTCTGACATCAAGCCTCACCGAAGAATAAAACTTTAAGGCCCTTCCTCCGGGCGTGGTTTCCGGGTTACCGAACATCACGCCGATCTTCTCTCTAATCTGGTTTATGAAAATCACGCAGGTCCGTGATTTGCTTATAGCGGCGGTAAGCTTCCTAAGGGCTTGCGACATAAGACGCGCCTGAAGCCCCACGTGGGAATCGCCCATTTCCCCCTCTATCTCTGCCCGCGGAGTAAGCGCAGCCACGGAATCAATGACTACAAGGTCGACGGCATTTGAACGAACCAGGGTCTCGGCGATCTCCAGGGCCTGCTCTCCGGTGTCAGGCTGAGAGATCAGCAGCTCATCGAGGTTTAAACCGATAAGCTTGGCGTAATTTGAGTCAAAAGCGTGCTCTGCATCGATAAAAGCTGCTACCCCGCCCTTCTTCTGTATCTCGCGTATGGCGGTAAGAGTGATGGTCGTCTTTCCCGAGGCTTCAGGGCCGAATACCTCGATCACCCGGCCCCGCGGTAACCCTCCTACCCCCAGCGCTACATCCAGGGTGAGCGCGCCGGTCGGGATGGTCTCCACATGGACCTTGCTTTCCCCTCCCAGCTTCATGATCGAACCTTTCCCGAATTGTTTCTCTATCTGGCTTAAAGCCAGCTCCAGCGCTTTTTTGCGCTCCGTGCCGATATTTACCTCTTCTTTAGGTAAAACCTTCTTCTCCTGAGCCATCTGAACCTCCATTCACTTAAATTATTTATATAATTTAAAACGATATTATAGCTTAGCCTAACTTAACTGTCAAACAAATTAATCCCCATAGCCTCACCTCCCCCCTCTTTACACAATAATTGACGAAAAACAGGCCTTTATCTAACCGGCAAACATACCTTGCCCCGGCAGCACACTCTTGCGGATTGACAGAAGGCTAAAAATATGGTAAATTCTAACCTGTATGGAAAAGGTTATGCTTATGGATGAGATAGCAAAACTTAAAGAAGACATAGGCAAGCTCAGATCTGAGCTTGATAGGACCAAAAACGAGCTCGGCATACTCTATGAGATATCCAATGCCATGCGTACGACCTTGAAGCTCGATGAGATCTCCTATATAATCCTTACCGGCGTCACCGCTCATATAGGCTTGAGCTTTAACCGGGCGCTGCTCTTTCTCTTGAACGAAAACGCCGGCCTTATCGAAGGCAAGATGGGGATCGGTCCGGAATCGGGAGAGGAAGCCAATAAGATCTGGACGCAGATCGAACAGGAGAAGATGAACCTCGAGGACCTGATCAGCGCCTTTAAATTCTCTAATTCAGTATTGGAATCGGGGTTCAACCGGCAGGTAGGCAGCCTCAAATTCCCTGTTAACGACCACTCCAGCCTCTTGTCCATGGCATTCACAGACGGCATGCCGCTGCATCTTAATCAAGAAAATATCGAAAAATACAAGGGTGACCCGGTCATCCAACTGCTAAAATCAAAGGAGCTTATAATCGTGCCCCTGAAATCCAAGGAGAAGGTTAACGGCCTGATACTGGCTGACAACCTCATCACCGGCACGCCGATCACCAAGGACAATATACGGATGTTGAGCATGTTGGCTAACCAGGCAGGGCTGGCCATAGAGAACTCCCAGCTTTTCGAAAAGACGGTGATCCGCTCTCACTCCGACACCCTGACCGGACTCTGGAACCACGGTTACTTCCAGACCGTCCTCTTGCAGGAAATCGAAAGGGCTAAAGCCACCGCTTCATACTTAAGCCTGATTATCATGGATATCGACGATTTCAAGGTCTACAATGACACCCTGGGCCATCAGGCAGGTGACCGCATACTTAAGGACCTGGGCAGGATACTGCGCAATCAGTCCCGAAAGATGGATTTTGTCTGCCGCTACGGAGGCGAAGAGTTTGCCCTGCTCCTACCGCAGACCGATAAGAAAGAAGCGTATTTAATCGCTGAAAGAATAAGGATGGATATCGAGAAGCACGGTTTTATCCGCGAGGAGATCATGCCCGGCAAAAGATTGACCGTCAGCATAGGCCTGGCAACATTGCCGGCCGACGGCAACACCCCCTCCGACCTCATCGCCTCTTCCGATAAAGCCCTCTACCAGGCAAAACATCAGGGCAAAAACTCTACCTGCTGCTAGAACCTATACCGCTACCGCCTCAGCCTCGCTTTTTTCCGCGTGCCTCTGGTCAGAACCCAATTTAACCGATACGATCTTGGATATGCCGGATTGTTGCATGGTGATGCCGTACATGACGTCCGCATTAGCAATGGTCTTTTTGTTATGGGTGATCACGATAAACTGGGAGACCGTGGCGAACTCCTGGAGTATTTTGGCAAACCTGTCGACATTCGCCTCATCGAGCGCGGCGTCTATCTCATCGAGCACGCAGAACGGCGATGGCTTGACCTTAAAGATCGCGAAGATCAACGCAATCGCCGACATCGTCTTTTCTCCTCCGGATAAAAGCAGCACATTCTGCAGTTTTTTCCCGGGAGGCCGGCAGATTATCTCAATGCCCGACTCAAGCACATCCTGCTCGTCGATCAGGAATATCTGGGCGTCTCCCCCGCCGAAGAGCAGACGGAAGTAATTCCTGAACTCGACCTTCACCTTCTCGAAGGTATCCAGGAATATCTCCTTTGTGGTGCGGTTGATCTTGAGTATCGCCTGATGCAACGATTCTTTGGCGGAGTTTAAATCCGCCTGTTGATGCAGAAGGAAATCGTAGCGTTTTTTCAGCTCGTCATACTCTTCTATCGCCACAAGATTTACCGAACCGTACGAATCAACCTTCTGCTTTAACGCCTCAATCTCGGCCCTGATAGAATCGGTATCCGAAGGCTGCAGCCCGGGATCGGCGCTTTCGATATCAAACCTGTAAACTGTCAACATCCGCTCCTTGATGGAGCTGAACTTATAATCAAGCTCTTTCTCCTTCATCCCCATCTCATAAAGCGAACTTTTAGCCTGGTCGAGCGCAAGCCTGTCAGACTCAATCTTGGCCATAACCCTGGAGGCCTCATCAGAAATATTACGGTATTTATCCTGACAGGAATCAAGCTCCAGGCGTTTTTGGTTTATTGCCTGGGTGTCGCTGATAATACGCTCCTCACACTCCTTTATCTCTTTATCCAGGCGGGCCTGCTGTATCTGAGAATCCTGGATCTGCTTCTCGATGTTCAGCAGCGCTTCACGGTCCTGGTTAAAACTGCCCTCCAGTATCCTTAATGTGACCTCATCCGATACCAGGCGCTTATTAAGGGCGTCGATCTCGGCCTTGACCTTGGTGATCTCCAGGAGCGCCTCTTCCCGTTGCTTGCTGTTTATGGAGATGGCGTGCTCCTCCTGGACGATAAAGCTCTCGGCGTCCATATGTTCCTTATTCAATTCGCAAAGCCTTGCTTGAGCCAGCTCCATGTTCTGCTGGATCACCGAAACCTCTCTGTGCACATCCTGGATCTCCAGTACTATAACATCCTCTTCTTCTTTTATTTTGTTGAACTGTTCCAGGACCGTCTGCCTCGATGTCTCCTTGTTGGCCAGGAGGATCTCCTGGCTGCGCAGCTCTTTCTCAAGCTCCGCTATTTTACCCCTTAGGCCGCCGATAAGGGCTTCCTTTTCTATCCTGGACGACCTGAGCATTTCGGCATCCGCATGGAGACTGTCGATCTTCTCGGATATGCGGCCGGTGTCCAGCTCTATGGGCTTAGCCTCTCCTGTAAGTTTATAGTTAGCCGGGCCCAGGTATGCCTTATCTTCGTCGCTAAGCCCGGTGTGGTCGCTAATCTTTATCACCAAGCCGCTGGCGTTATCCTTGGGCAGCTTATCAAGATAGATGATGGCGTTCATGGACTCGCCTATGTCATCGTATTTAGTCTTAAGCTTCTCCAGAAACTCCTTATGCGACTGCAGGGCAAGTATCTGTTTTTCGAGGCCCGCGATATCCAGGTTCAGGGCTATCAGCTCTTCGTTGCGCAGTTTGAGCTCCCGATCAAGGCCTTCGATCCCCGACCTTGAGCCTTCAACCAGGGCCCTGACCTCGTCAACCTCCCGGGTTATGCTGTTGAGGCTGTCATCAGCGATGGATTTTTCTTCCCAGACCTTGGCCTTCTCAACTTCCAGGCGTTTCTGTCTGGCCATAAAAACCTGCTGTTTTGAAGCGTGCTCGGAGATCTCGTTCTTGGCGGCGGAGATCCTGGCGGCTGTGTCAAGAATGGATTTTTTTGATTCTCCTATCTTGTCAAGCGAATGCTTTATGGAAGACGCCAGGCATCCCAAAAGCGCCTCTTTCTCCCGGAGCATCTCTGACTTCTGTGCAATCTGCTCCTTTATCCCGGAGTATTCAGTTCTCACCTTGCCCAACTGCTCCTCGTCAGCAACCAGTTTTTCCCTCATCGCCTGAGATTGGTTTTCCAGGAAGAAGAAGTTGCCACTCAGCTCCTCAATGCGCTTTTGATTAAAATCGATGTGCTCTTCGTTGCGTATCAGTGAATTTTCAAGGGAGAGCATCTGATTCTTGGCCTCCATCATCATCGTCTCCAGGGCCCTTAGCTCCTGCTGGCGGCTGGAAACACCGGCTTCCTCCTGCCTCAACAGGTCAAAAAGCTGGGTTTCGCGCTCTTTCAGGACGGTCAGCTCCTGGGTTATCTGGTGCTTCTGCCCGAGTATCTGGTCCCTTTCAAAAACCGCAACGCCGATCTCTTTGAGCTTCAGATCTTCGAATACCTCCTTGTATCTTTTGGCTTTATTTGCCTGCCGCTCAAGGCTGGAGATCTGGCGCTTGACCTCAGTGACTATATCGTTTACGCGCAGCAGATTCTGCTCTGTATCTTCAAGCCTGCGCAGGGTTTCGCGCTTCTGCGCCTTGTATTTGGTGATACCCGAAGCCTCATCGAAAACCATACGCCTGTCTTCGGGGCGCGAGCTTAATACCAGGTCAATCTTGCCCTGGGCTACGATCGAGTAGCTTTCCGCTCCGATACCCGTACCCAAAAACAGGTCCATAATATCCTTCAGGCGCGCCGGCGTCTTATTTATAAGGTATTCGCTTTCGCCTGAGCGGAAGAGCCTGCGCGTAATCATTACCTCGTCATGGTCAAGGCCGAAGAACCTGTTGGAGTTCTCGAAAGTCAGGCTTACTTCAGCCATACCCAGAGGCTCCCGGCTGTCGGTGCCGTTAAATATGACGTCCTGCATATCTGAGCCGCGCAAGGACTTGGCAGACTGTTCTCCCAGGACCCACCTTATGGCGTCAAATATGTTTGACTTACCGCAGCCGTTCGGGCCGACTACCGCAGTCACGCCCCGGTCAAATTCAAGCCTTGTCTTTTCGCAGAATGATTTAAAACCTACCAGCTCCAGTCTCTTGAAGTACATAAAATCTCCTTGCGCAGAAAGCGCATACCGAACCATTCCCCCAGGGGGCAGGACACTTACCTTTCCTTAAGGTAAGGTGCCGATAGGTCCGGGTGTTAATTAATGACTCTGATTTTCCAGCCACGCATCGATCTTATCTTTTTTAAAACGCCACTGGCCTACAAGCTTTACCGCAGGTATCTTATTGTGTTTGAGCCATTCATATATCGTCCTGCGCTTTACCTTAAGGTAAAGCGCCAGGTCGTCTATGGTCATCAGGTTATTGATCATATTATTACTGTTAACCGCCACTGCTCTCCTTTTACATATATAATATTAAATCACGGAGATTTGTCAAGGAATATTTTAACATTCTTTGACATATACATGCAATAGCATGTAAAGCAATCAGTTATGCACAGTAAATTGATGAAGTATGCAGTAGGTATCTATATGTTAGACAGCGAGTTACAAGATAATTTAAAACGATTATTGTAACGTCAAGATTGGTATGGTGTTAGGAGAGTTTAATAGTTTCTGTTCAGCTTGATGGTGCGCAGGATTAAGGGGACGGGGTTAATAAACTTTTCCAGAAACCTGATTCCGGTCACAAATCTACCCTGGTCTTGCTTTTTGCTCCAGACTGCCAAACCCCTGCTGTTTACCTGTTCGTGATTATCCTCGATCTCCAGGACTATATCCAAAAGCGCTCCTTCCGGTATTGATGAAGCAGTGCAAATGTTTAAGCCATGGCTGCTGATATTCCCTGTATGGCAGTGAAGATTAAGGCGGATGCCTTCCAGGTTAACATCGGCCGGGATGGCAATGGGAAAACGGGTATATGACCTTCTTTCTCCGTGCTCTGGGGTTTCCATGGTGACTCCTATATATTTTGCCTTAATTTTAAGCTGATTTCAAGGCAGGAAACGGATGGCAGGAAAACGTTTTCTTTATCTCTTTAGGGCTTCCTTGAACTTCTTGGTCAGGGCGGGAACGACCTGGAATAGATCGCCGACAACGCCGTAAGTGGCGACCTTAAAGATGGGCGCATCGGGGTCTTTGTTTATGGCGACGATTATCTTGGAAGACTGCATACCTACCAGATGCTGGATCTGGCCGGATATGCCGCAGGCTATATATAATTTCGGGGCGACTGTCCTGCCGGTCTGGCCAACTTGGTGGGAATATGGCATCCATCCTGAGTCCACCGCAGCGCGCGAAGAGCCGACGGCGGCACCCAAGACATGCGCCAGGTCTTGAAGCAGCCTGAAACTTTCCGCTCCCCCCATACCGCGGCCGCCGGAGACGATGATATCCGCCTCCGCAAGGTTCACCAGGTTCTCTATCTCCTCTACTATATCGATAAGCCTGGTCCTGGACCTGTAAAGGCAAGGATCAAAGCTCTCCTTGATGATCTTGCCTTTGCGGCGCTTATCCGGCTCCATAGGAACAAAGACCTTGTGCCTGACCGTGGCCATCTGAGGCCGGTGGTTCGGACTGATGATGGTAGCCATGATGTTGCCGCCGAAAGCCGGTCGCGTCTGTAAAAGTATCTTTTTCTGAGGGTCGATATCCAGCCCTGTGCAGTCTGCGGTAAGCCCGGCCTTCAATTTAATCGCCACTCTTGATATAAGCGACCTGCCGATGGCCGTGGCCCCGCAAAGAAGGATCTCTGGTTTATGTTTCTTAACCAGCTCCACCAGTATCTCGGTGTAAGGCTCATCCTGGAAGTTGGCGATCTCCGGCGCTTCCACCTGGTAGATATTATCCGCGCCGCGCCAGATAAGCTCATTAAGCTGGTCCTCCAGATTATGTCCGATAAGCACTGCGCCCACCGATGCGCCGATTTTTTCTGCCAGCTCTCTTGCCTTACTCAGAAGCTCATAGGAGACGGACTGCACCTTGCCGTTTTTCTGCTCGATAAAGACCCACACGCCCTTATAAGCGCCGATATCGGGCAGCTCGCAGACCGCCGGGGTCTTCTCGATGATAACTGCCTTGAATTTACAGGCGTCTTTGCAGGCCCCGCATAATGTGCACTTGTTCAGATCAATGACCGCCTTCTTATCGACCATCCTGATGGCGTCGAACGGGCAGGCCTTCACGCAAAGAGTGCAACCAGTGCATTTTTCTACGATTATCCGTATGGGCATATTTATAAGATTGCGTCCTTAAGCAATTCGACTAGCTTGCCGGCGACTTCAGGGGCCTCGCCTTGAATGATCTGGCCGCCGCTTCTCTGGGGAGGGGAAAATATCTTTACCACCTGCGTGGGAGAACCGCACAAGCCTATCTGCTGCACATCCAGGTTCAAATCCTTCTGCCCCCAGCAGGCTATCTTCGCCGACTTTGCCCTCATCAATCCTTTCAAAGAAGGGATCCGCGGCTCGTTGATCTCTTTGACCACGGTAAGTAGGCCGGGCAGGGGCGTATCGATTACCTCGTAACCTTCCTCCATCATCCTCTCCACGCGTAAAGACTTTTCCTTCACTTCCTCTATCTTCTTTACATAGGTGACCTGAGGTATATCAAGGTGGGTAGCGATGCCGGGGCCTACCTGCGCCGTATCTCCATCGGAAGCCTGCTTGCCGCAAATGACCAGATCGAATTGCCCGATCTTACGGATAGCTTGCGCCAGGGTATAACTGGTAGCCCAGGTATCCGAACCGGCAAAAGCCCGGTCGCTTACAAGGATGCCATCGTCTGCCCCCATCGAAATGGCTTCACGCAGTGCCGCTTCTGCCTGAGGCGGGCCCATAGTAAGCACGGTGACCTTCCCGGCGGTCTTCTCCTTTAAACGCACCCCCTCTTCTATGGCGTACATATCAAAAGGGTTGATTATGGATTTGACCCCGTCCCGGATAAGGGTATTGGTCTCAGGGTTGATCCTGACATCCGTAGTCTCGGGGACCTGTTTTATACAGACGATTATATTCATGGTTTATTGCCTGAAACTTTAAACAAAAGATCGGCTATAACGGACTTTTCTTCTTCCGGGAGGTTTATGAACTCTACGCCCACATCAAATCGCCTCTGCTGTTCATCTGCGCTAACCTCAAACTCGCTTACCCAGGCAACCCTGCAATTGATGCTAAGGGTGCGCTTATCGGACAAATGAAGCTTCAGGGTCAGGATATCGTTCTCGCGAAAGCGCTCATAAGCGATAATGCATGCGCCGCCCTGGCTGATGTTTCTGGTGGAGGAAGAGCCATGTCCGCCGTCCTCTATCTTTGCGTACTCCACATCGACAGAGAGTGCGAATCTCGGAAATTCACGCTTCTCCTGCCAAGCGTCCATAACTCTAGCGGGCTAACTCCTTAATAAGCTCAAGGGCGATAATATTGCGCTGTATCTGGTTTGTGCCTTCGTAGATCTGGGTTATCTTGGCGTCGCGCACGTACTTTTCGATCGGGTACTCCCTCATATATCCGTAGCCGCCGAAAATCTGGAGCGCATCAACCGCAACCTTCATCGCCACATCCGACGCATACATCTTGGCCATAGCCGAAGCCTTGGCTATATCCTTGCTCTTGCTATCGCTATCGACAAGCCTGGCCGTGGCATATACCAGGGCCCTGGCTGTCTCAACGCCTGTCGCCATATCCGCCAGCATCCACTGTATCCCCTGGAAACTGGATATGGATTTGCCGAACTGATGCCTTTCCTTGGCATACCTTACTGCCAGCTCCAATGCCCCCTGGGCGATCCCCAGGGCCTGGGCAGCCACTCCGGGCCTGGACATATCAAAGGTCTTCATGGTAACGATAAAACCCATGCCTTCTTTGGCCAACAGGTTTTTTGCCGGGACTTTGCAGTCGGTAAAGACCAACTCCCTGGTTGAGGAGGCGCGGATACCGAACTTGTCTTCTTTTTTGCCAAAGCTGAATCCCGGCATGCCCTTCTCCACGATAAAAGCCGAAGCTCCCCTCGCGCCCTTGTTTTTATCGGTCATGGCTATTACTACGTAAGTCTCGGCATCCCCGCCGTTAGTGATAAAATGCTTGAGGCCGTTAAGCACGTAATGATCGCCTTCTTTTTTAGCGGTGGTCTTGATCGCCGAAGCGTCGGAGCCTGCCTCGGGCTCGGTAACCGCAAAGGCCGCTACTTTCTTTCCCTTTGCCAGATCAGGCAGATATCTCTGCTTCTGATCTTCGTTGCCAAAAAGCACTATCGGAAAGGTCCCCAGGGCAGATGCGGCGTAGCAAACCGCGATACCTCCGCAGGCTCGCGAAAACTCCTCCGTAGCCAGGCACAGGTTCATGACGTTTACGCTCATTCCGCCGTACTCCTCCGGGATAAATAGCCCGAAAAGATCGCTTTCGGCGATGACCTTTATGACCTCCCAGGGGTAATCTTCGCTTTCGTCATACTTGGCGGCGACCGGCCGGATCTTTTCTTCGGCGATCTTATGCGCCAGATCCTTGATCATCTTCTGTTCTTCAGTCAGCAAATAATCCATTTCGTCCTCCGATTAATTGTCCAAAAATTATACCATAGCGATAAATTTTGACAAGCAATTTAGAGATTTCTTATAAGGGCGACTTCCTGGCAATTGGGGAATTTTGGGCAATGGATACACTCTGCCCAGACTTTATGCGGAAGATCGGAGTGCTTTATCATGCGAAAACCGAGCTTCTTGAAAAACTGCGGCTTATACGTCAGCGCAAAGACCCTTTTGGCCCCGAGCTTTACCGCTTCTTCAAGGCAGCTCTTAACCAGCATCGAACCGAGGCCCGAACGCTGGTGCTTCATATCCACGGCCAGCGATTTGATCTCTGCCAGCTCCTCCCAGGAGACGTGCAGGGCACAACAGGCTATTACCCTGCGGGACCTTTCGATCACCCAGTAGTCCCTGAGGTTTTCGTAGAGCTCGTTCAGGGAACGGGCGAGCATTACATCCTGTCTGGCAAAGAAGTTTATCAGCTTATGGATCTCTTTAACGTCGGCTACCCTGGCTTTCCTGAGCATTTTATTTGATTGAGGTGCCCTTGGCCACGACCACTATGCCGGAGTCGCTTACAAAGAACCTTTTCTTGTCTTCTTCAGGGTCATAGCCGATGACCATGCCCTGCGGGATATTCACGTCCTTATCGATGATCGCCCTGCGGATCTTGGAGTATCTTCCGACGTTAACGCCCTCCATAAGGATGGAGTCATAGACCTGGGAATAGCTGTTGACCCTGACGTTGGGACTGAGTATGGAGCGCTGCACCCTGCCGCCGGAAACGATACAACCGCTGGAGACCACGGAATCAAGTACCAAGCCGATCCTGCCCGTGACCTCCTCTCCCGCAAAAACCGTCTTTGCCGGAGGGCACTGCTCCTGCAGGGTCCTTATGGGCCACTCCCTGTCATAAAGATTAAATATCGGGTCAACCCTGACCAGGTCCATATTGGCCTCGTAGTAGGCATCGATAGTCCCGATATCCCTCCAGTACTGCGCCTCCTTCTTATTCTCATCTCTGAAGTTGTATACCGCGGTGGTCAATTCTTTCCTGACCATCTGCGGTATGATATCTTTGCCGAAATCGTGGTTGGAGTTGGCCTTTTTGGAGTCTTCCGTAAGCTCCTGCTCCAGGGCCTTGCGGTTAAAGACATAAATACCCATGGAAGCGTAGATCTTATCGGGCTGGTTCGGTATGGTCTTGGGGTTTTTGGGCTTTTCCTGGAACCCTATGATGTTGCCGAAGCTGTCCACCTCTACCACCCCAAGATTAGGAGATTTCTCTTTTTCCGCCTCGACAACTCCAACGGTAAGGTCGGCGTTCTTTTCCCGGTGATAATTGATCATGCTGTAATAATTCATTTTATAGATATGGTCGCCTGCCAAAATCAGCACTTCGTCAGCGTGGTCGGTCTCCAAGGAATAGAGGTTCTGAAATATGGCATCGGCTGTGCCTAAATACCAGGAGTCCCCTACCCGCTGCTGGGCAGGCAAAAGCTCTATGTACTGATCAAGCTCGGAAGGCAGGATATTCCAGGCAAGACGAATGTGCCTCTGCAAAGACGCGGACTTATACTGCGTCAGAAGGTAAATCCTGCGCAGCCCCGAATTGATACAGTTGCTTAAGGTAAAATCGATTATGCGGTATATCCCGCCAAAAGGAACTGCGGGCTTGGTCCTGTCGCGGGTCAAAGGATAGAGTCTTTCGCCCTTTCCGCCGGCCATTATAAACGTAAGCACTCTCTTCATCATAGCGCGAATACCCCCATTATGCCTTTCCTTACCATCATCACCGCGATAGCGCCCAATAAGATATACATGATCTTGGAAAATGCGCGTGTCCCCGCCTCTCCGATGAGCTTGATTATCATATTCGCTTTTACCAGCGTAAACCAGACAAAAAGCATATTAAGCACCAGGGACACAAATGTCGGTAGAAGCCCGTAATGGTCGCGCATCATAAGCGTCGTAGTAAGCACCGCCGGCCCCGTGATAAACGGCGTGCCTAAAGGGAACACCCCTATATCCTTGTCCTGAGGACTGACGATGACGCTCTTTTGCGTGCCGTGGAACAAAAAACGCGCCGCGATAACGAATAAGAAGATGCCGCCGGCGATCTGAAAATCGGGGATGGTAATACTAAGAAAACTCAACACCCATTTTCCGAAAAAAACAAAAGCAATAGCCATGATCGTAGCGGTAGTTACCGACTGGACGATTATCTTACGCTTCTGCTTATTGCTGAGATTGCCGACTAAAGAGATAAAAACCGGCAGATTACCTATGGCATCCACCGCAACAAATATCGGGATAAAAGCCGATAGGTACGACTGATAGTCTAAAGACATAACTTAATTATACAGCTAAAGTTAGGAAAGACAAGCATGTTTATATTTTCCTTATCAGCAACAAACACAAAAAGCTTGTCGCCGAAGAGACGATAACCAGCCACTTCAGCCCCACCAGCGGGAATAAAAACGCACCCGACAGATTGCTGGCCCAAAGAGCAAGATTGCTGAAACTGCATAAAAGGGCAAACGAAGTAGCCTCCAGCCCCGGGACCGTGCTTCTGGCCATAAAATCCATGACTATAAGAAAGATGAACATCCCGACCAGGCTATAGACGCAGTCATAAATGACGGCTGTGGCGGGAGTATAATAAAGATAGGTCAGGGTGGTCAACGCGCCCAGAAGAACAGAGATATAGAGCCACTTCCTGATCTTTATCTTCTGGCTGAACCTGTAATACAGCAGGGCCCCGATAATTGAAAAGGCCGTCCCGAGTGTCCCCAATACGCCGATCCAGATCTTGTCCCAATTAAAGACGTCCCTCTGGATAAAGAAAAGAGGGGTTCCGAATGACGGCGAATAGCGGTAAAGGAATATGAACAGGCAGATAATGATGAGCTTTTTATTGCTGAAAAGCGACCTTAAATCGGCTAAAAGCCTGGCCTTATCGGCGCAAGGCACAGACTCATCCTTGTACAAGAACGCGAAAATTCCCGTGATGATGTAAAACGGGATAAGGCATAAGAATGCCGCCTGGTAACCCCAATGTTCGGCGATGTAACCCCCTGCCGCCCCGTTTATGAGCATGGCCGCGGATATGGATATCCACTGAACGCTCTGGATCTTGCCGGTCAGGCCCGCTTTCTTGCCTTCGACGCACATGATGCCGTCAACGCTGACATCCCTGAAGGCGGCGTTGGCCGAAGACAGTATCAGCATCGCCACCAGCATGACCAGGGGCATATTCAAAAGGCCCAGGCCTATTACCAGCAGGATATCAAAAACCAAAGACAGGTAAATCCAGGCCTTCTTGGAGAAGACGCTGTCTATCAAGAAGCCTATAAAGGGCTTTATTACCCAGGCAGCGGTAGTGACCGTGCCCAGGATCATGATCTTCTCCGCGGGCATCCCGAGAGTCTCTTTAAAAAAATAAAACAGCCCCTGCGAAGGCAACCCTTCAATGCCCTGCACAAAATATACGGAGCTGCTTAACGCAAAAATCCAAAACAGTCTTCTGTCCGTAAAAAGCCTCATAATAACGGGCCTGCCCGCAAAAAAAGGCTACCTTTGAAGGTAGCCTTGGCACAAAACCCCCAGCGCTTGACAGCCATAGGGTTATTGACTGGTTTTAGCGGCCTCTTTATCCCCGGCCTGTTCAGCAAGTCCTTTGCTTTCGGGTTGAGCCGGCGGTTGGGCCTGGTCCGTTCTATCCGCCGTTTGCGAGGAGGTTTGCGGCATATCCGTCCGGGGTGCCCCTCTCCCATCAACTCCGCGCATCAAAGACCTGCTCTGCTTTACCGACAGTATCGCCAGGCTCAAACATGTGATAAAAAATACTACGGAAAGAACGCTTGTGCTCTTGGTCAGAAAAGCGCTGGTCTTCGGGCCGAACATCGATTCAACGCTGGAAAACGACTCGACCAACCCCCCTCCTCTTCCTCTTTGTATGAGAACAATGCCGATAAGAGCTATGCAGGCGACAACATGGATAATGATCAACAGTATAGTCATTTTTTTACTCCCGCGCTGTTACGTACAATAACCGAGAACGAATCGACCTTAAGGCTTGCCCCGCCGACCAGCGCCCCATCAATATCGGGCTGGCGCATAAGCTCCGAGATATTCTCAGGCTTAACGCTGCCGCCATACTGGATCCTGATCTCATCCGCCGTTTCCCTGTCATAGAGCTGCTCAAGAAGGCCGCGTATGTATTTATGCGCCTCCTGCGCCTGGGCAGGCGTTGCGGTCTTTCCTGTGCCAATGGCCCAGACCGGCTCGTAGGCGATGACGATCTCGTGAGCCTGCCCGGCGTCGATATCCTTAAGCCCTCCCCTGACATGGTCTTCGATGACCTTAAAGGTGAGGTTTTTCTCCCTTTCGGCAAGCGTTTCTCCTACGCACATTATAGGCGTAAGCCCGTGGCCGAGGGCGGCCTTGACCTTATTGTTGACCGTTTGGTTAGTCTCCGCGAAATACTGCCGCCTTTCTGAATGGCCTATGATAACGAAGCTGCAACCGGCGTCTTTAAGCATCTTGCAGGAAACCTCCCCGGTAAAGGCGCCCTCATCAACCCAGTAGGCATCCTGCGCGCCAAGCTGCATGCCGGATTCACTTAGGATCTGCGAAACTTCGGAAAGGGCGGTATAGACCGGACAAAGCACGACCTCAATAGAATCAAAATCCAGGTCAAAGAGCTCCCGCTTGAGCCCGTTTGACAGCTCTATCGCCTCGCTGATGGTCTTATAAAGCTTCCAGTTTCCCGCAATAATAGTTTTTCGCAAGGCCTACTTCTCCGTAAGCGCCGATACCCCCGGAAGGGCCTTACCCTCAAGGAACTCAAGGCTTGCCCCGCCTCCGGTAGATATATGCGTCATCTTGTCTTCCAGTTTGAATTTCGCTATTGCCGCCGCTGTATCCCCCCCGCCAATAATGGAGGTGCATTTAAGGCCGGCGATGAATTTGGCGATCTCCAACGACCCCTTACTAAAAACATCCATCTCGAATATCCCCATCGGCCCGTTCCAGACTATTGTTCTGGCAACTTTAAGCTTCTCCTCAAAAAGCCTGATGCTCTTTGGGCCGATATCCACGGCAATCTTGCCTTCCGGAATATTTTCGCCCACAACCTCCGATTTGGCATCCGCGGCAACGTTATCCACTACTACGTGGTCAATTGGCAAAACGATCTCTTTTTTAAGGGCCTTGGCCTTCTCCAGCATAGAACTGGCAAACTCGATCTTATCTTTTTCCAGCTTTGAGTTGCCTATAGGCTTACCCTGGGCCTTCAGAAAAGTATAAGCCATGCCTCCTCCGATAATGATGGAATCGCACTTGGGCAGGAGATTATCGATAAGCTTTATCTTATCCGAAACCTTAGCCCCTCCCAAGATCAGCATAAAGGGTTTCTGGGGATTCGCTACGGCGCCTCCAAGATATTGGATCTCTTTCTCCAGCAAAAACCCGGCGGCTGATTTAAGGTAATGTGTCACTCCTTCGGTCGAGGCGTGGGCGCGGTGAGCTGTTCCAAAGGCATCATTTACAAACACCTCTGCCAGAGAAGCCAGCTCCCTGGCAAAACCAGCATCATTAGCTTCTTCTTCAGCGTGGAACCTGAGATTTTCAAGCAGGATAACCCTTTCTTTGGAGTCCAGGATATCCTTCTTTACTGCTTCTCCGACGCATTCACTGAGGAATTTGACCGGCTCGGCCAAAAGCTGGGAGAGCTTTTCACTGACAGGCTTCAGGCTATACTTGGCTACAACCTTACCATCAGGCCTGCCCAGATGGCTCATGAGAATAAGCTTCTTTACCCCGCCCTGAAGGATGAATTTTATGGTCGCAAGCGTCGCCCTGATGCGCGTATCGTCCATAATAGCTAAATTGGCATCCTGCGGGACATTGAAATCCGCCCGCATAAGCACGGTCTTATCCCTGAAGTCAATATCCTTAATTGTCAGTTTGGGCATGCAGCCTCCTGTTGAGTTTAAGAGTAGATAATATATAATATTTAACCGGCTTTGTCAAAGAAAAAATAGCAAGCAGCAGGAGGCTGGCTGCTTTAAATAACGCTACTGCCAGAGACGTCTGCACCAGCCCCAGCAAAGGCAAAATTACTGCCGCTGCCAATACCCCGGCCAGACAACCTCCGGCAATATCGCAGGCATACAGGAAGGCGGGGATTTTCACGCCCTCCCCATACAGCGCCGAACAGTACCTGGACGCCAGAGAAAACTCAAAGCCAGTAAAGAAACCGGCGCAAACGAACATGAATCCGAAAATAGCCGGCAGCGTGGCGCCTAAATCCTGCGCCCCAAAGACAAACCCGGCCATCAAGATACAAAACAATATCATCAACAGCTCCGTATTGATCAAAGAGAAAGCCGTAATGCGCCTAATGCGCTTGTATCCTAAGGCTGCCCCGATGGCTATCCCCAGCATAAAAACAGCGGTCAGCAATCCTATCAAATAATAGAGGCTGGCGTATACGACTTGAAAAGTAAACAGCAGGATCAGGTTTGAAGCCATCCCGAACGCGCCGGAAGTAAAAATGCAGTAACCAGCTGCCAAAACCTTACCTTTGGAGCCGGACTTAAACACCAACACTCCAAGCCCGGCGCTGATCGCGGCAATAAAGTAAAGGATCGATTTAATGCTGATCCTGCCGGCCGCCTCCAAAAGCCATGCCAGCCCAGGAGAGAATTTTTTGTTCCAATACTTAAGCTCTATAAAAGTAGCCAGCGGGTGCATATCGGTGTTCTCTTTGACGCCTGAGCCAGCCAATTGCTCCTTATGCCGCCAGAACCTCTCCTGGCCCAACCGGTAAGCAATGTAATCAGGGGTCAACATCTTGGCCCTGACCCCTGAAGAATGCCAGCGGCCATAAATCTCGCCATGATCCAGCTTGTCCAGCTCCGTAATGCCGGAGGCAAGCATGATATTAAAATACCCCGGAATTACCCTGACATTGGCAAAATTGGCCCGTAAAGACCGCAGCACTGTGGCGTTCAGGTCGCGAAGCTCCTGGCCCATATAATCGAGAGTGCCCTCCAGGCTCAAGGCAAGCACCCCTGGTCCGCTGAGCCTGGACTTTAAAAGAGAGAAGAACTCCCTGGTGTAATACCTGTTCAAGGTAAGATCCACGGGCCCGGGCAGGGATATCAGCGCCAGATCGTATTTGTCAGCAGAGCTTCTTAAATGCATCCTGGCATCGGTGAAAACGCAATGGACCCTGGGATCCGCTAGCTCCGCGTCAGCCAAGCCAACTGCAAACTCGGCAATCTTGTCCACCAGCAGCCGGTCCATTTCTACGTAGGTGATCTTCTTTACGGGATGCTTTAAAAGCTCGCCTATCAAGCCGCCTGGACCAGAACCTATAAGCAGGATATTATCCGGCGCGGGAGAAAAAAGGACCGGCAGATGGCTCATGTTCTCTACAAACTCCGTGTCGGGATGAGGCGTGATGACCGCAGGCAGGCCGTTGTAGAAAAAGCTGACCTGCCCCTCCCTCTCCACCACCGCAATATTGGCGTAGGCGGAGTCCGAGTAATCCAGAAGCCTGCCCTGAGGATATTGCTTGACGGCTGAGCTGCGCTGAAGCACCTGCGCCAAGCCAATAAGAGCCAATATGGATGCCGCCGAAAAGAATATCACCGCCAGGAACCTGCTCTTACTGCCTGAGTTTTTCAGGAAAAGCAAGGTCATGGCAAGGTTCAATATGATTATGATAAATGCGCTCTGAAAACTGTTAAGCCGTCCGATAAAAAGAAAAGTAACGATGACGCCTCCCGCCACTGAGCCGGCTACCTCCCAGAAATTGACCCTTGCGCCGACCTTCTCATGCGCAGCGCCTGGCCCCTTTGTCAACTCGCAGCCCAGAGGGAAAAGAGCCCCGTGAGAAAATCCGACCAAGAAGTAGGCCGATATCGAGACCAGGTAAACCATCGGCAACCCCAGCCCCTGGCCGACAGGCATGCCCAGAATGAATTTGAAAACGCGGGAAAAGTAGATGGAGGCGGGAAGGCTAAAGCAGAAGAGCGCCTGAAATAGTAAAAACAATGAAAACTTGTTCTTGTTGTTGACTAAGCGGCCCGCGATCAAGACCCCCACGGCCTCTGAAAACAGCCATGAGGCAAGCAGCGCCCCGAGAGTCAGCTCGTTACCGAGGAAGCCGACCATAAGCTCCCTTAGTATCAGCACCTGAGCGGCAATACCGCCCAGGCCTATGAAAAAGATTAAGGCGTTTGTCATAATAACAAAAAGGCCGCCTCCGCAAACGCAGGCAGCCTTTTGTCTTGGCGGATTACAGCTGTCTTTTAAGCTTATAATCCCATCTTGGCCATCATCTGCACCAGGTCCACCACCCTGTTGGAGTATCCCCACTCATTATCGTACCAGGAAAGGACCTTGACAAAGTTGTCCTGTATTACCTTGGTGCTGGCTCCGTCAACGATCGAGCTTAATTCGCAGTGGTTGAAATCCACGGAAACCACGGGATCCATGGTAAAACCAAGGATACCCTTCATTCTTGAGCCGGCTGCCTCTTTCAATGCGGCATTGATCTCATCAACGCTTGCCTTTTTGGCCAACGATACGGTAAGGTCCACCAGCGAAACATTGGGAGTAGGAACGCGGATAGCAAAACCGTCGAGCTTGCCTTTAAGCTCAGGGATGACAAGAGATATGGCTTTGGCCGCACCGGTAGATGTTGGTATCATGGATATTGCCGCGGCCCTTGCGCGCCGAAGGTCTGAATGCGCCATGTCCTGGACTTTCTGATCGTTGGTATAGGAATGAATGGTCGTCATAAGGCCTTTTTCTATGCCCCATTTATCCTGAAGGACCTTGGCAACCGGGGCAAGGCAATTTGTCGTGCAGGAAGCATTGGAGATGACATGGTGGTTCTTCGGGTCATACTTATCTTCATTGACCCCCAGCACGATGGTAATATCCTCTCCCTCTGCGGGAGCCGAGATTATGACCTTTTTGGCGCCGCCCTTGATAATGTGGTTTTCCGCGCCCTTTACCTCCCTGCCTTTCTTGTTCACGCCGTCCTTCTTGACCGTAAACAACCCTGTCGACTCGACGACTATCTGAACCCCGAGGTCCTTCCAGGGGAGCTCACAGGGGTCCTTCTTGGCAAGCACCTTGATCGCCTTGCCGTTGACCAGGATATCCTCGCCCGAAGCCTTGATATCGCCGTGAAGCTGTCCGTGCACGGAATCATATTTTAAAAGATGCGCGTTGGTTTTGGCATCGGTGAGGTCATTGACCGCCACCAGTTCCAAATCAGCGTTCTTCTTCTCCAGGATCGCCCTTGCAACAAGCCTGCCGATCCTCCCAAAACCGTTGATGCCTATTTTTACTGCCATTTCTCCTCCTTTGTCTACCAAGACAACACCAACGCAACTCCTATTAGCGTTGGGTGTCATGTCTACCAAGACAACACCAACGCAACTCTGCGCTACCAAGCGCATACTGGCGCAACTCCTATTAGCGCCAGGTACCTATTAGCGCCGGGTGTCTATTAGCGCTAGCTGACTCTTATTAACACCAGGCACCCTTCATTGCGCGGGCTGTCATGTTGTTTATTATTAGTTAACTATTGCGCTTCCCTCAGATACTTCGCGGCAACTTCAGGCGGGGTCGTAACTATGTAAAAACCCGTCCCCCATTCAAAACCGGCGACACGGGTGAGTTTCGGCATAAACTCTATGTGCCAATGGTACCAATCGCTGCCGCCATCAGTATTGATCGGTGAAGAATGTATTATAAAATTATATGATACGTTTGCAAATAGTTTTTTCATCCTGATCAGAGTATCTTTAAGGATGGCCGCCAGAGCAGGGATCTCATCCGGTGACATGTGGCAGAAGTAACCGTTGTGCTTCTTGGGGATTATCCAGGTCTCGAAAGGAAAGCGCGAGACAAAAGGGCACAGGGAGACAAAGTAGTTGTTTTCCAGAATCACCCTCTCCTTGTCCTGCTCTTCCTGGCGCATCAGGTCGCAGAAAATACAGCGCTCGCGGTACTCAAAGTAATCCTGCGCCCCCTTTAACTCCTCCATAACGTTCTTGGGCACCATGGGCAGGGCGATGATCTGCGTATGCGGATGCTCCAAGGACGCCCCCGCGGCAGCGCCGTAATTCTTAAAGAGCATTATATACTTAAACCTCTTGTCCCGGGAAAGATCCAGCACCCTGCGGCAATACATGGAGATAGCGTTCTCTATCTCAGCGTTAGTCATGTCCGGAAAATCCTTCTCATGATATGGCGTATCGATCAGTACTTCGTGCGCGCCGATACCGTTGGACATATCGTACATCCCCAGAGGCCTGCGGTCCAAATCGCCCTCGATCTGTAATGCCGGGAACTTATTAGGCACTACCCTTACCTGCCAACCCGGGGTGTTGGGAGCGGTGTGAGGGTCCCGCACAGACTCTATTTCGCTGGGAGTCATCGCCTCATTACCGTAACAGAAAGGGCATACCCCGCCCTTAAAGACGTTGGGTTCGTATTCGAAATCCGAAGGCTCGCTGGGGTGTTCGTTTTCAACGATTACCCACCTTCCGCCTATAGGGTCTCTTCTAAGCTCTGACATATTAAACCTGCACCTCTCTCAAAAACTTCGCCGCTTCCTCCGGGGGCAGAGGACAGATATAAAAACCCGTTCCCCACTCAAAACCCGCCACGCGCGTGAGCCTCGGCATGATCTCGATATGCCAGTGGTAATCCAGGTCTATACTCTTCCAGTAACCTGCCTTCTCCCTGCGAAAAGGCGCTGTGTGCAAAACATAGTTATACGGAGGGTCGTTGAGGGCTATTTTCAGTTTGGAAAGCACCTGCTTCAAAATCATCCCCAGGTTAAGGCGAGACTCCATGTCCATGGCGGTGAAATCGCAGGAGTGCTTCTTAGGCAGGACCCACACTTCAAAAGGGAACCTCGCGGCAAAAGGCGAGATGGCAATGAAGCCGTCTACATCAAGTATCACCCTGTCTTTGGACTGCAGCTCCTGCCTGATAATGTCGCAGAAAAGGCAGCGCTCGTGATACTCGTAGTAGTGGCGCGCGCCGACCAACTCTTCTTTGACGCGCTTGGGATTTACCGGGGTGGCGATAAGCTGGCTGCGGGAGTGCAGCAGGCGCCCGGCTCCGGCAACCCAGCCGTAATTCTTAAAGACCATGACGTACTTAAACCGCTTGTCCTTCTCCAGGTCATTGATCCGGTTTATATAGCAGGTAATGACTTTGGATATCTGCTCGGCGCTCAGGTCCGCCATATTGGCGATATGCTGGTTAGTCTCAACGATTATCTCATGAGCCCCGAGGCCGTTCATGGTATCAAAAAGACCTTTGCCCTTGCGCTCAATATCGCCTTCGATCTTCAAAAACGGAGCGATACTGGGGACGACCCTCACGTCCCATCCCGGGGAGTTTGCTTGCGTGTTTTTGGTCCTGATGGCGTAGATCTCCGCAGGGGTATGCGACTCGCTTCCTTCGCAAAACGGGCAGGGTGCCTGCGCGTCATCTTCCTGAGGCTTGGAGACGAAGTTATCCGGCCTCTTGGCACGCTCAGTGGCGATTATGACCCATCTGCCGATAGTAGGATCTTTCCTTAGCTCTGGCATATGTCTTTTAGTTTTGGCTGCAGCTGTGAAGATTAAATATTAACACACATTGAGGCGAATGTAAATGGGTTTAATTCAAATAGCTGTATAAAGTTTGCCAGTTGAGCCAGTTGGCCAGTTGAACAGCTTAATGAACTGGCAAATTGGCAAACTGGCTAACTGTATTAGACGAACCTTTCTCCCGGCTTAATCTTATGCCCAGCAAGGAATTCTTTGGCCTTAAGCAACCTGCCGCCTTCAAGCTGCAGTTCTTCGATGCTAAGATTATCCTTGCCGCAGCCGACCACGATCCTATCCTTGGCAACCCCTGCTATCTGGCCGGGTTGGGAAAAAAGGTGGGAGTCGGCGCAAGTCGTAATGCTGGCCTTATAAAGCTTGAGGATCTTTCCTTTATAAGTTGTAAAGGCCCCCGGCCAGCCCAGACAACCCCTTATCAGACGGTGGACTTCTGCGGCAGTCTTGTTCCAAGATATTCTTCCGTCCGATTTCTTCAGCTTCGGCGCGTATGTAACCTGCGCCTCATCCTGGGTGCTCGCCCTGCAGTCGCCGTTTTTGATGCTCTCCAGGGACCTAATAAGTATGGGCGGCGAAAGGCGGGCAAGCCTGTCTTCAAGGCTGACGGCATTATCCGCCTCCTCAATCCGCACTTCTTCCTGGCTGATTATCTGGCCGGCGTCAAGTTTAAGCGTCATCCTGATGACCGAGATTCCGGTCTTCGTTTCACCGTTAATGATGGCCCAGTTGATGGGAGCCGCACCGCGGTATCTGGGTAAATACGACGCGTGCACGTTTACCGCGCCATACGAAGGCATACCTAGTACGGCCCCGGAAAGGATCTGCCCGTAAGCGATGACCACAAACAGCTCTGCCCCTTCCTTTTTAAGCCGGGCAACCGATGCATCCGAATTGACGTCATCAGGCTGAAAAACAGTCAAGCGTTCGCCGATTGCCGCATCTTTTACCGAAGTGCAACAAAGGGGCAGGCCCCTGCCGCATTTCTTATCAGGCTGGGTTACTACGCAGCCTATATCGTAGCCGCACTTTACCAGCTGCCTAAGGCAGGGGACGGCGAATATCGAGCTTCCAAAAAAAACGATTTTCATATGGGGTCTACATCCACAGTTACTATTATACCCGAACGCTTGAATTCTTTTAAGTGTCTTTTAATAAAGCAAGATAAGCTTTGGCTCTTGGGAGAACTGACGATAATCTCCCAATAAAAATTACCGCGCAGCTTGTAGACGGCGGCTTTCATCAACGAACGAAGCTTGACATCTTTATGTTTTTTCGCGTTAAGCCTTTCGTGCAGGTCTTTTGCGCAAACCCGGACCCTTTCCTCATCCTTGCCTCTTACCCTGATCTTGGCAAAGCGAGAATATGGCGGAAAGCCCAGCTCTTGCCTGTCTTTTAGCTCCTGCCGGTAAAACAAAGGCGGGTCATTGGCAAGAAGCGCCTGAAAGGCGCGATTCTGGGACGAGGCGGTCTGGATGATAAGCAGGCTCTGGGCAAGGCATTTGAGCTTTAAGATGGTGTTGAAAACCGCCTCTGTAGCCCGCAGCTCCGGGAGATTTAATTCATTGTCAATCGTCAACACGCCGACAAGATCAAATTTTTGCGAGGTGAGCTTCGTAATAAGGCTTGTGGTTACGTAAATTCCGGGGACGTCAAAGTCCAGGGCCGCTCTTGAATCCGCGCGAAATACTTTGGCGGCAGGAAAAAGCCTTGATACCTCACTCTCCACCTTTTGCGTGCCTGAGCCTTTATATATAACGTAGCCGCTTGAGCAAAACGGACAGACCTTAGGCGGCTCAATGCTGAAATTACAATGGCGGCAGTAAAGCCTCTGCCCTGCGTAATCGTATACCAGATTGGAGCTGCAACGCTGGCAGACCAGCGCCTTATGGCAATTATTGCATAAAGCGAAGCTGGCGAAACCCTTGCGGTTAATGAACAAGAGCGCGCTCTTTCCGCTGGAAAGCGCGCTCGATATGCCATCCTGCAGAAGACGGGATATTATCTGCTTGCCGGCAAAAACAAGCTTGACTAGCGGCCCCTTGTCGGCCCTGGTAAGCGGCAGGTACAAAAACTCGCCTTTTTCGCTAAGGTAGTAGCTATCGATCGACGGGGAGCAGCCGGCAAGGATGAGGCCTGCCCCTTCTATGCCGCAGCGCTCCAGGGCTGCGCTACGCGCATGATAATGCGGGACCTGTTCCTGTTTATAGACCGGGTCATCCTCGTAATCGATGACCACCAACCCCAGGTTTAAAACGGGTGCGAATACCGCGGAACGCGTGCCGATAACGAGCTGACCGCTCTTACCGTAAACGCCCAACCATTCTTCGAGCTCCTGCTTTTGATTGCGATAAAGAACGTGCGGCTCGATATTAAGCTTTTCTCGGGCCAACCGCTGCAGCTCATGCAACAGGGATATATCCGGCAGGATGAGTATCGCAGACCTACCCTGTTTAAGGCATTCGCCGATCTTGCCCAGATAATAATCGCGGCGCAAACCGCCGTCAAGGTCATGCAGAAGGATTTTCTCGGTATCGCCTTTAATGGGGTTTTTGCATGAGCAAGCCGGCAGATTTACTGAAGCCCTGAAACTGCGCAGTTTCGCCGGAAGCATCGCCTCTATAGCCTCTCCGAGGCTAGAGCAATAATGCCCGGAAAGCCTGCGGGCAAGCAACAACAGCTCCCCGCTTAATACTGGCCGCTCATCAAGTATCTTGATAACCGGCTTGACCTTCTTTACGCTGCTTTTTCTTGCCAGTCCCGCTATAAAACCGACGGTCTTTTTCCTGCCGAACTCAACCAGCACCCTCATGCCTGCTTGCGCCCGTAAAAACTCCTGGGGCGAAACCCGGTAATCAAAAGGGCCCTCAACCGCCAGCCCGAATACAACCTTAACGTAAGGCATTAGAAAGATCCTTTGCCGCATCCGGCTTTCTCAAAAGCTCGATATTGCCTTTGATGCTCTCGATCTTCTCCGGATGCAGTTTTAGATCAAAGATAACCTTTTTGATTTCTTCCAAACTCAGACCCCTCAGGTCGATCCCCGCTTTATGCGAAGTGACCACTCCGATATTCTGGCTTTCCTGTCCGGGGATGGCGGAGATAAACAGCGCAGGCAGACGCATGGCCAGGCATTCTGAAATGCTTAAGCCTCCTCCCTTGGTGAGCATAACATCAGAACACGCCATTAATTCCTGCATATTGTCCACAAAACCAAATAACCTGACGTGCGGCCGCTTTGAACGCGACAAGCGCTTATAAAGCTTGCGGTTATTTGCGCAGACAACCAGTATCTGCGCGTCATCGCAAAAAAAGTCTATGAACTTCTCCAGCGGCCCGGAACCAAATGACCCGGTGGCCAAAAGGATGGTAAAAACATCGCCCTTTATCCCAAGCTTTGCCGCCGTATCCCGCCGCGAATAATCTTTAAGAAACTTTTCATGTACCGGGATACCGGTGGCGTTTATCGCCGTATCCGGGATACCCTTATCCAGAAGCTGCTGGCGGGCATAATCTGAATAGACAACGTAGAGGTCGGTATACCTGTTTATCCAGTAAGGATGGATGCCGAAGTCGGTAATAACGGTAATGATCTTGGCCCTGAGCTTTCTCGCGATCTTAAGGCCTCCGGCTATGTCAGGCGGGATAAAATGCGGGGCGACGATGTAATCAGGATCCTCCCTCATGAAAAATTTGACCAATCTTCTGTTAGCCAGGAAGTTAAAAATCGCGCTGATTAAACGGAAAACCCAGGAAAACGGCGGATAGAAACTCAGCCAATAAAAGAAACCCCAAAGCCATAGAAAATTATGGACCAGGTAAGGATAGCCTTTTAAGTAGGAAAACCTGAAAAACCAGTCCGAATATTCAAGCAGGTCTATGAGCTTTACGTCACAATCGCTGCGGTGTTTTTCTAAATAGGCGTATATGGCCTGGGCGCAAGACTTATGGCCGCCGCCGGCTGAAGCGTGTACTACCAGGATTTTCATCGGTCTGCGCGCGTCAGAAACAGCGCGGCCTCCAGTATATCCTTACAGATTACATCAGGCTGCAGCTCCCAGCTGTTTTTATCCTTGAGTCTTTCTCTGCCGGAGAGCACTAAAATCGACTTAAGACGGCAGGCCTTGGCGGTCTTAACATCCAGGATGCTGTCTCCGACAAAATACGCGCCGGCTGTTTTTAAGCCGAACTCTTTTTTAGCCTTGCGGATAAGCCCGGGCTTGGGCTTGCGGCAGCTGCAACGCTCATCCTGGCTGTGAGTGCAGTAATAGACTTTAGAGATCTTTCCTCCCGAGCCAGACACCTCTTTAAGCATATTGCGCGTGAGCAGGTCAAGCTCTTTGCGGGTATAGAGCCCTTTACTTACCCCTGCCTGATTGGAGACCACAAAAACACGAAAACGGTTCTTATGCAGGAGCCGCAAGGCCATTTTGGCGCGCGGCAAGAACCTAAAGCTTTTCCAACCGGTCACGTACTTCTTATGACCGGGGTATCGGTTAATGACCCCGTCGCGGTCCAGAAAGAGTACTTTCATAATGAGGCTATAAAGAAGGCGCTATTTAAAAAACGCCTCGTTCTGGCTGGCCCAGGCAATAAGCTTTTTTATCCCCTCTTTTACCGGGACCTGCGGCTTCCAATTAAGGGCCTTTTGCAGCTTGGTAGTATCGGTTATGTAAACCTTCTGGTCTGAGGGCCTCCAGTCAGAGAATGATATCCTGGGCCGCTCTCCGGTAAGCTCATCGAGTATATCAACGAACTCAAGCAGGGATATGGTGTTCTCGGGGCCTCCGCCTATATTGAACAGCCCCCGGTTAAGAGAACCGTTGATAAAACGATTGAAGGCGTCCACGAGGTCGCTGACGTAGAGCATGTCCCGCACCTGCTTGCCGTTGCCGTAGATAGTAACGGGTTTGTTAAAGAGCGTGGCGATGATGAACCATGCCACCCACCCCTGGTCTTCGAAGCCGAACTGCCTGGTGCCGTAAGTACAGGACATGCGGAAAACCGCCGTCTTCATCTTATAAATATAGCTGTACTCCTGCACGTAGAGGTCGCCGACGAGCTTTGACACCCCGTAAGGGGTATGGCCTGTCAGGTCCGTGCACATCTCTTCGGTCACCCCCCTTACATCCTTATAGTTATAGCGCTTCTGTTTTTCTTCCAGGCGCAGCTTATCCACGTTCTCCCCGAATACCTTATTGGTAGAGCAGTAGATGACCGTAGTATGCCTGCTCTTTTTTCTGACCGCCTCCAGCACATTCAGCGTCCCGAAGGCGTTAATGCTGAAATCCTCAAGCGGCATGCGCACGCTCGAGGGCACTCCTGGCTGGCCGGCAGTATGTATGAGCACATCCACGCCCTTACCCACGGCCTTAGCCAGGTCCTTTTCATTACGCACATCGCCTTTGATAAGCTGGATGTTCTTGAGACCCTTTAAATAATTCCAGTTATACTCAACTGACTCCCTGTCGTAACCGAATATCTGGGAACGCATGAGGTTATCCAGGACAACGACCTTGTTCTTGGGGTTGGAAGTGGCGAAGAACTCCGCTGCGTGGCTGCCCACCATCCCGGCGCCGCCGGTGATCAGGATCTTCATTTATTTTACCTCTTTCTTTTTATTAAGCATCTCCCTGTACTTGGCGTAACTCAGTATTTGATATAAAGAATCAAAGAAAGCTATTATGAAACCGTACATGCCGTCCTTATGCCCTTTCTTGCCGAAGAACCTCCTGAAGAACCTGTCGATCGTCCGCCATAATGCCCGGCCAAAGCTCATCTTGCGGCCGGTGTTGACCCATTTAACAGCTTCCAGGCTAGACTGACGGTTGATACTGTTCAAAAAGTGCTCCAGGTCCGGATAACCCTTATGGATGATGTCGGCCTTCAGGTGGCCGCACTTGCCATCATATACCGCGCGGGGATGGACCTCTGCCTCTTCATACTTAAACTTGTCTTTCAGGAAAAGCCGGGTTTTCGAAGCAGGATACCATCCTCCGTAACGCACCCAATAGTTGCCGATGTAATTGCGCAGCGGAATGGCATAAACTATATATTCATCGCTCTTTATGGCCTCTGCGATCTGTCCGGCCAGCTCAGGGGTCGCCTGCTCATCCGCATCAAGGCTCAATACCCACTTATTCCTGGCTTTCTGGTAAGCCCAGTTCCTGTGTTTGCCCTCGATATCCATCTTGCGCAAATATACCTTATCGGTATACTTCTTTACGATATCAAGCGTTGTATCCGTGCTTTCATCATCAACTACTATAACTTCATCTGCCCAGCCAACCGATTGAAGGCATTCGGCGATGCAGCTTTCTTCGTTTTTGGTAAGCACTACGACCGAAACAGGCAATTTTTGCATATTATTGGGTAAGCCCCCTCTTCTTTAACTCCTTATGCGCCTTAACGCTATGGTCAGCTGCCTTCTGCGTCTCGGACCATTCCATCAGCTCTTTCATCCCTCGCGAAAAATCGTACTGAGGCCTAAAACCCAGCAGCGATGAGATCTTGGTGTTGTCGGCGTAACAGTGGCGCACGTCACCGGACCTGAATTTCAGGGTTATGCCCGGTTTAATGTCTTTGTTATTGAGCCTTATGATCGCCTCGGCGACCCCGCGGATACTCTGAGGCTGGCCTGTTCCGGCGTTGAACATCTGATAATCCGCCTCTTTTCTGGTAAGGGCCAGGATATTGGCTTGGACAATATCCGAAACATAGATAAAATCCCTTGTCTGAAGCCCGTCTTCAAAAATAAGCGGCGCGTGATCATTCTTTACTTGCGACAAGAATATCGCCGCCACCCCCGTATAAGGATTGTTCAAAGACTGCCTGGGGCCGTAGACGTTGAAGTAGCGCAGGGCCACCGTCGGTATCTTGTAGGCGCGGCCTATCTCCAAAAACATCTCCTCCTGGCATCTTTTGGTCGTGGCGTATATTGAATTCGGGGCTAAAGGCTTTGTCTCCGGGGTAGGAAGGGGCTTGGCTACTTTCGAGCAATGCGGGCACTTAAGCTCCCATTCGCTTTTTGCCATCTGCTCATCATCCCTTAATCCGGGATAAACATCGCCGCAATCCCGGCAATGGTACCTGCCTTCCCCGTACATTGACATACTTGAAGCTACGATCAGTTTTTGCACTTTATTTTTGGTATTGACGATCAAGTCCAGCAGCACGGCGCTGCCCAGGGTATTGTGGGAAACGTACTTTTCTATCTGGTACATGGATTGTCCCACACCGACCTGGGAAGCCTCATGAAAAACCGCCTCTACGCCCTTCAGGGCGGCTTTTAGCTTCGTCTTATTCCTGACGTCTGCATAGATATACTCTGCGCCTTTATTCAAAAAAGACGGCTTTTGCCTTCCATGGACCTGCGGCTCAAGCAGGTCATAAACGCGCACTTTATGACCAAGGCTTACCAGCCGGTCAGTCAAGTGCGAGCCGATAAAACCGCAGCCGCCGGTGACAAGTATTTTCATATCCTATATCAACTCCTTAACCGCATGGAATACCGCATCCACTTCCAGATCAACCAGGCACCTTCTGCCATACTTGCAATCAGCGATACGGAAATCCTTATAGCAGGGCCTGCAATCAACGTCTTTGGTAATGACCTTATGCATGCCTGAGGCGGGATACGGCCCGTAAACCCGTTCGTCAACCGGGCCGAAAATGGAGACGGTTTTCTTGCCGAGGGCCACCGCCATATGCAGCGGACCGCCGTCATTGGCTACCAGGATATCCAGCTTTCCGATGATCGCGGCAAGCTGCATCAGGTCGGTCTTGGCGGTAAGGTCGATGATCTGGCCGCCCGTAGAATTAACGATAAGCCCCGAGATGTGCCTCTCTGAGCTGTCACCCAGTATCAATACCTTTGCGCCAAGCTCACCTGACAGCTTCTCCGCCAGCTGAGCGAACTTCTCCGCCGGCCAATGCTTAAGGTAGGCCTCCTTACCCCAGCTGGCGCCTGCTCCTGCGGCAATACCTATAAGGACATCCTTATGCTTTATCCCGAAGCCGGAGAGCATCTCAGTAGCCATCTGAGAATGGCCGGCAGGCACAAACAGGTCAAGGCCGCCGGGAAAAGGCTCTATTCCGGTAAACTTAAGCAGCTCAAGATAATACTCAGCCGCTGGCCGGCCGCCGTAGGCTTCAAGATGGATCTTTTCGGTCAGAAACCTGCCTCTGCCCTTATAGTCAAAACCCAGGCGCGCCCTGATGCCGGCTAATTTAGATATAAAACTATAGCGGTGGTCGAGGGAAAAATCAAGAGAAATATCGAAGCTTGAGCCTTTAATGGCCTTAAACAGCTTCAAATACGCGCTTACACCGCCAAACCAGGAACGGGCGAATACCTTCTTAAGGTCACCCCTGGACAAAGCAAAGATCTTGTCAATATAGGGATTGTTGCTTAAGACACCCTGGGTCCTTTGATTGCACCAGTAACCTATAAAGCTGTCCGGATAGGCCTTTTTGATCGAGCGTATTACGGGAGTGGTAAAAAGTACATCCCCTATGCCGAACGGATTTATCGCCAGAAATCTTCTCAATTATCCTTCTTTTTTATTTTAAGCATATCTCTGACGGCGCTAAACACCTCATCAACCGTAACAGAGCTAAGATACGAAGTCTTAATGACCCTGCTTCCTATGGTGACCGGCCCCCACCTTGTAGAGGTCTTACCGGGTAGGTCGTCACGGAAAAGCGCCAGGACCGGCACGTCCAGGCAGCCTGCCAGATGCACCGGGCCGCTGTCACAGGAAATGAGAAGCCTGGAGTTCTTAAGAACGCCTGCCAGCTGGCTGAAATCGGTTTTGCCGGTAAAGTCAGCAAGCACATCGGATCCCTCATTGAAAATCAATGCGCTTGCCCGGGCCTCATCTTTTCCTCCGATGATGACCACGCCCACCCCCAAATCTTTCGCAAGCCTGTGCGCCAGCTCTTTAAAGTTTGACGCCGGCCAGTTTTTTATGGTGTCGCTGGTCCAGGGGTGTATCACTACATAATCGCCCCGCAGGCTTAAGCCGAGCTGCCAAAGCTCTGCCTCCGGGAGGTTAATGGACAACCTCTTATCCCGGGTCCTTGCCCCGATGACATTGACCAGCTCCAGGTTATACTCTATCTCATGTTTTACGCCGAGGCTCTTTTTATCTTCAAGCCTGTGGGTCAGAAGAAACGCCAGCTTGCGGTTGTAGCCCAGGCGCACGGGTATGCCGCTAAGGCAGGCAATGATATTAAACTCCTTGGAGGGGTTAAGCATGACCGCGATGTCAATACGCCTCTTCCTTAAGCTGCCGATCAAAGTAAATATCTGCGCAAAGGAGTGTTTTTTGTTTTCCCACTCGATTATCTCATCAATATAGGGTATGGCTTCGGCCAGCTGCCTGTTTTCCGGCTTTATCACGGCAATGAGCCTTGCCGAAGGAAAAGTTTCCTTGAGCGCCCTGAAGGCCGGGATATTAAGCAAAAACTCTCCGAACCTGTCGTTACGCAAGACCAGTATGGTCTTTACCTTATCGGGACTGATGCTCATCGGCGATCCTGCCTAAAGAAAGCGAAAGGCCTGCCAAAAACCAAAAGATCATGGCCACGCGGGAGTAATAGAGGCTGGTCTCGGTCAACCCGTTAACTAAAAACGACAAAAGCGCGCCACCTGTGCACACTGAGACAGCCCTGAGAAAACCGTCGCCCAGTCTTACCGCTGAACGAAATGCCTGCCTGAACAGTGCAAAAAGAAAATACAGCAAAGCTGCCAGGCCTACCAGCCCCGTTTCCGCGGCAGCCTGAAGGAAGTTATTGTGGCTGTACATATGATCGGCGCTCTCCGCCCCTTTTGCCTCGGGCAGCTTGTAAGTAAGGTAGTTGGAGCAGTAGGTATTAAGCCCGACGCCGATCACCGGATGGTGCCTTATCATATTAAGGGAGTTATTAAAAATACTGAGCCTATCCGCATTAAGCAGGAACACCGCGGGGTTGTAGTTGATGCTTTTAGCCCAGTCCTTGATCTGGCTGGGAAGCATTAATGGTGCAAGAAACAATAAGGCGATCAAAGAGAGCTTGCCCAGGGCGCTCTTTCTTATGAAGGCTATGAGCAATAACCCGACGTATAAGCCCAGGGCCGAGCCGCGGGAAAAGGTGGATAACAGGCCGAAGAGCGCAATGGCTGCTGCCGCCAGCATCATGAATTTTCTGCGGCCCCTGAAATAGAACAGCGCCAGCCCCAGGATAAGAGGAGTTACCGCGCTCATGTAAACCCCGAAGACATTGGCGTTGGGAAACGCCGCAGTCGCCCTCTTCAAACCGATATTTATGATGAGCTGCCTGCCACGGATAAAATCGCTACCTGTCATAAGCTGCCATGCGGCATCTACCGATGCCAGCGTCGCCGCGGCGATGAGCGATAAAACTATTCTTCTGATATGCGCCTTGTCCCTGATTTCTTCTGCCAAGGCCAGAAAGAACAGGCCATTTTCCAGGTTACGCACCAATCCGTGCATGCTGTCGGGAAAGCTTATGGTGTTCTTAAAAGACAATACCCCCGCCAGGATCAACAAAAGATAGGCCAGGTTTACGGGAGTGCGGATAAACAGCCTCTGGCGCTTGATTATTTTCTTCAGCAAAAACAGAAAACACAGCAGGCCGATAAAGGAATGCGGGAAAGCCGGGGATATGACTACGGAAAACGGGATGATCACAATCAACCAGTAAATGACCGCATCCATGTGTTTAAGGGTTTTGTCCATGCTTTTATATCCTAAACCTGTATTTAATGATATTGAACATGGCGGATAGGCCGTCGTGTATCCTTATTTTTTTTCCTTGCGAATAATCCCGCGGCACGTAGGTAACGGGAACCTGCTTTATGCGAAGGCCGGCTTTAATCGACTTCATAATTATCTCGGTATCCATATTAAAACCCTGCGATTTCAGGTTAAGCTCAAGCATTGTCTGGCGCCGGAAAAGCTTATAGCAGGTCAGGTAATCGTTGAGCTTGGTGCCAAAGAGCAGGTTAATGAGCTTGGTCAAAAACTGGTTGCCCAGCCGCGGGATAAACAGCCCGTGGTAGCCCTCGGTAAAGCGCACTCCCAGGACCAGGTCGCTGTCTCCCTTCTGCATCTCCTGCATCAGCTTTACATACTCCCGGGGATCATACTCCAGGTCTCCGTCCTGTATGATCACATAATCGCCGCCGGAGTTGGCCAGGCCGGTTATCACTGCCGCGCCCTTGCCGCGGTTAGAACTGTGATAGACGATCTTTAAATTTGGGAGCTGTATATCCTTGAGCATCCGGTCCGTGCCGTCGGTTGAACCGTCCTCTACCACGATGATCTCCTTATCCAGCGGCACAGATTCGATCTTTTGCAGTATCTCTCTTATCGTCTTGGACTCGTTATATACCGGCACGATCACCGAAAGTAATGGCATTTTTTCTCCTCTATGATCAGTTCAAGACCTTATAGATCCTGACGCTGTTTTTAATAAAAACCGGCCGGAACGTCTGCGCATGATCGTCTGCCCAGGCTCCTTCCACCGGGAATACGTCGCCGTTCTTTATCTTGCGCAGGGAATAAACAACAAGGTAATTGATACCTTCAACCTTCAGGTTAGCCAGCCATCTCTTGTAATCCGGGTTTTCGCGGTAATGGCCGGCAGTTTCAAGCTGGCGGTACATCTTCATGAAATCCTCCGACCAAAAGTACTGCGAACCTTTAAAATAATGCAGCTTGGCAGGATGCACGGAGTTTACCGACACATATAAAACCCTGTTCTTAAAATTCGCCCCGTAAAGCGGCAGCACGTGCGGTATCCCGGCATAAGCTATATTTGAGGCGCAGGTATTCTGGTTAAGCCAATACCAGGCCTCTCTGTCCTCCTTTGGGAACGGTGTATTATCGAGGTATCGCGAATATTCGTGTTTGCCGTAATCGAGGTTGGCGGCGTAAAGAGAGGCGAACATTATCATAAATATTGCCAACTTAAAGGCCCTGCCGAATTTAAACATAAAGAGCCACTTTAAAGAAACAAATAAAAGCGCGGATAATATCAACGATGCCGCCAGCTCCCCATGACCAGAGTATTCACTGACGCTGGCAAGGGCGCATACGGAAACTACGGCCCTTACTATGGCGGCCGGCAGATTAAGCAAGGTCAGGGTATAGGCGGCTACGGCATAGCCGGCCCCAAGCACGTTATAGGCATAACGAAGGTTAAGTTGAGGCATCAGCGCGGCAAAAAGCATATATAGCGCAAACGGCATGCAAAAGATATAAAGCCTGAACCAGCCGAGTTTGCCTTTTAACTTGCGCAAGGCAACAGGGATAGAAACCAGCACTAAAGGCATGAAAATAAGAAGCAGCTGCGCGCCCATCCCTTCGTGGAACAGGATCTTCTCCAGGTTGAATTCAGAGCTGGTCCACTGCTGGCGATAGGTCTCTATCGGCATGACCCCGCTGAATATAAGCCTACCGAGAATCTTAACCTCTGCCGGATACATGGGGTTGCCGGTCGCAAGGTAGTTGCGGATATAGGTATAACCGCCCAAAACGAGCACCGTTATGGCAAAACAAAAAAGATAAAGAATTGTTCTTTTTAATCTCAAATGGTTACTATTTTTTGCAAGAAGCAAAGCGTAAAGGGGCACGAGCACCGCGCCGAAGATGACGGCAGAGCTCTTTATCCCCAAAAGAAGCCCCATGCAAACCGACCAAAGAAAATGCTTATCCCATTCAAACTTTTCGTTTAAGGCGCAGAGGAAATACAGCCCCGCAAGGAATACCGATGCGAACATTACATCCACATAGGCGATCTCTATCTGCTTAAAGACGTTGGGGGTAAGCACGAACATCGCCGCGCCGTAAAAAGCATGTTCCTTTGAGGCGCCCAGCTTTCGGGCTATCCCGTAAACAGCCGCTAATGAAACCGCGAAAAACGGCAGCTGGCCCAGATCCGCAAGGAATACGTTCTTTAAAGGCAGCATGAACCACAGGAAAAACAGGCTTGCGTTTATGGGGTAATAGGGCATGCTGGGGTCATCGCAAAGCGTAATCGGGTTATCGAGGGTCCCGCTTTTAAGCCACTCTACCGGAAAAACAAAATGATAACTTAGGTTATCCCAGCCGAACGGCGGATTTATCAGGTTGATAAAGCCCTTAACAGCCGCGAATCCCGCTATAAGCGAGAATAAAAGCAGGACTACCCGGTTCTTCAGGAGCCCGGCAACCTCGCTCTTTATACCGGCCGGCGCCAAAGCAGTCTGTCTATACCGGCAACAGCTCGAAAAAAAGAGCGCTGCCAACAGGTTAAGCATGAATAAGCGCGAGAGAAAAAGCTTGCCCATCATCCCCAAAATAAGCTCAGTCAGGACGATCTGGGCAAAATACAAAGCCGAGAATGCCAGCAGGGAAGCGATGGCGCCCTTTATGCGCATGAGCTTAAAGACTATGATGTAAGCGCAATAACCAACCAACAGATTAAGAAGTAATAGAGCGATCATTTAAGCCGCTTCTCCCAGATTTTGGCCCACTTCAAGAAATGCACCCAGCAGAAAAGTATGGAAAATACCAACCCGTGCATCCCTTCCTTGTAACCCTGTTTATTAAAATAAATTTTCTTAAAGAGCTTTAACACCTTCCAGGTGAGGTTATACCTGATAAGCTTGTCATTGAGCTTGGGTTCGTTGTCGATGATATCCTGAGCCTGCAGGTCGGTGTAACGGTTCTGACGGCTGATGAAATCGCTTATGCTGTCAAACGGAAAATGCAGGACATCGGCCTTGATCTGGCCGACCTCTCCTTCCACAAGCATCTTCTCATGCACCCTGCCTTCGTAGCGCGCAAAACCCCTCTTATACAGATGCTGCGACCAATGGTACCAGCCGCCGTACTTAAAGGCGTGCCCCAGGAAGGTATTTTTCCTCATGAATTTAAACGCGCGAAACTCCGTTGAAGGAAGCAGGTAATCGCACTGTTTCTTGAAATCATCTGTCAGGATTTCATCGCTGTCCAACTGCAGCACCCAATCGCTTTTAGCAATGTCTGCGCCGAAGTTACGCTCCTGGGCAAATGACCCAAGAAAAGCGTGGCTATGGACCTGAGCCCCTGCATCTTTTGCGATACGCAGCGTCTGGTCAGTGCTTAAGCCGTCGACCACAATGATCTCATCAGCCCAGCCCTTAAGGGAGGCGATGCAGCCGACGATCTTATCCTGGGAGTTGCGCGCCAAGATTACCGCAGATATGGAATAGCCCTTGGGCATATCATGACCCTTAGAATAATGTGTAAATAAACGGAGCGACTGAGCTGCTCTGGGTAAAGAATATCAACAGCCCCAGCAGCACCAGGACTACGACGATCGGAGTCAACCACCATTTTTTACGTACCTTCAAAAAATCCCAAAATTCCCTTAGAATCGACAATTTACCCATTTCATTCTCCCTTTTTTTATGTGATTACAGTGATTAAAATCGTGATTACGGTGATTAAAACATTATTCTCTCAGTAAGAGGATCATTTTTAATCACTGTAATCTGTTTCTTAATCACTGGAATCAAATTAATTTTTTCTAAAACTGCCTCTCGTAATCCTGCTTATTAAACGGCTTGTTCTCCTTTTTTATCCAGTAGCTCTGCCTATCCTTGTCTATGCGCCTCTCCATAGGGTCGTTAAATAGGCGCATAATCAACCCGATAGGGGTAAATATCAGGTAAAATACCAGGCTCAGGAGTATGCGCGTATTGATCCAGCCCAGGACAAAGGCAAGCTTCATCCAGGCGATATAGACGTATTTTAATGCGCGCGGAAAGACAAACGAACAAAGCAGAAAAACCAGAGCCAGCCCCAACAATACCGCGTTCGGCTCTTTGTGCTTTATAAACACTATGCCGGCAATGACCAGCAGCGCGACGGCCATGGTTAACCCGAACTTCTTAAGGGAGGCGTTATCGGTTTTAATCTCTGCGCTCATCTTTAATCCAACTCAAACTCTTTTTTCCAGCCCTCGTCATGAGGAAAGTGCTTCTGATCCTTCTTATCCAGGAGAAAGGAACCCATGCACAGATAATCCATTTCTGTGCGCATAAAGCAGCGGAATGCGTCCTGCGGAGTGCACACCAAAGGTTCACCCCTGACGTTAAAGGAAGTATTGATAATTACCGGACAGCCGGTTTTTTTATAAAATGCGTTTATCATATCGTAGTAAAGCGGGTTTTCCCGGCGGTTGACGGTCTGGATCCTCGCGGAGTAGTCGACATGGGTGACCGCAGGGATCTCGGAACGCTTTAGCTTAAGCTTTTCAAAGCCTTTTGGCGATCCTTGAATTTTACTGTCAGCGGATATCTTGCCGTTTTTCACCGGCGCAACCAGCAGCATATAGGGGCTTTCCCGGTCAAGCTCAAACCACTCGGATACCCGCTCCTGAAGGACAGTCGGCGCAAAAGGCCGGAATGACTCCCGATACTTAATCTTTAAATTCATCTTGCTCTGCATTTCGGTGTTGCGCGCGTCCCCTATAATGCTCCTTGCCCCTAATGCCCGCGGGCCGAACTCCATCCTGCCCTGAAACCATCCTATAACACTACCTGCCTCTATCAAATAAGCGATCCTCTCAATAAGCTCCTGCCTATCCAAGTGCCTGTAAGGGATGGAGTTCTTCTCGAGAAAATCCCTGATCTGCCCGTCATCATAAGAGGCGCCCAATAATGAAGCTTTCTGGCTGTCGCTTTCCTGGCTGGCCTGCCTGCCGTTACCAAGATACTTATACCAGGCAAGCAATGCCGCTCCCAGCGCAGCTCCCGCATCCCCGCTTGCCGGCTGTATCCAGATCCTCTTAAAAGGCCCCTCCCGCAGTATCTTTCCGTTACCAACGCAATTAAGGGCCACGCCGCCGGCCAAACATAGATTTTCCAATCCGGTCAGCTTATAAACATGGCGGCTCATTCTTAACATTATCTCTTCGGTGACCTTCTGAATAGAAGCGGCAATATCCATGTCCTTTTGAGTGATCTTTGTCTCGGGTTTTCTCGCAGGCCCACCGAATAACCTGTCAAAATTCCAATTAGTCATGCGCAGGCCGTTGCAGTAGCCAAAGTACTTCATCTTCAGCCGAAACGATCCGTCATCCTTAAGATCCAAAAGCTTATCAAGTATCAGGCCGGCATACTTAGGCTCTCCGTACGGAGCAAGCCCCATTAGCTTATACTCGCCGGAATTGACCTTGAAACCCGTATAGTAAGTAAAGGCCGAATAGAGCAGCCCTAACGAGTGCGGAAACCTTAAAACATGCGAAATCTCGATATCATTGCCTTTGCCGATACCAAAACTTGCCGTCTCCCATTCTCCTACGCCATCCATGGTCAAGAATGCCGCTTCTTCAAACGGTGAAGGGAAGAATGCGCTGGCAGCGTGTGATTCGTGGTGGCTGGCAAAAAGTATTTCTTTTTTAAAACCGAGCTTCTCCCGAATTATCTCCTTAAGCCAGAGCTTTTCCTTAAGCCACAAAGGCATGGCCTGGATGAACTGAGAGATGCCGCTGGGGGCGTAGCTTAAAGCGGTTTCAAGGATCCTCTCGAATTTAACGAAGGGTTTATCATAGAAAATAACGATATCCAGGTCATTGGCCTCTATCCCCGAATTCTTCAAGATCCAATCGATAGAAAGCGAAGGAAAGTTAAAATCGTGTTTCTTGCGCGTGAAACGCTCTTCCTGTGCGGCAGAGATTATTTCGCCGTCAATCACAAGGCAGCAGGCGCTGTCATGATAAAAACATGAAATGCCTAATATTTTCATTCAAGGCCCTTCTTCAAAGAGATTATATACGCATTGAATATCCAGAAGTAGGTCACCAGCACCAGCGAATGCAGGTTGGTATCAAAGGCGGCCTGTATTAGAAATGCGATGTAGCCGCATGCCGCACCCAATAAAATATAAGCAGGCAAGCCGCTTTCCAGCCTTTGGCGAATACCCTTTAGGACAGTTATCAGAAGAGAAAAAATAAGCCCCAGATAAGCCAGTAAACCGATTATCCCGATCTCAGCCCATATTTGCAGATAAGAGTTGTGGGCATAGCGCAGGTCCGGATAATCTTTAGGCTTATACATGGGGAAGTAATTTGAATATGTGTTGATACCCATTCCGGCAATGGGACGCTCTTTTATCATGCTTAACGCCCCACGCCAGAGCTGTGTTCTTTCCCAGACAGTGTTCTTTTCGATTATGAACATATTTTTTACCCTGTTTACGCCTTTCGGGGAGGCCGCCATAAACAGGAGGAAAACGACAGGTAGAAGGATGCAGGACTTTCGATTATAAAAATAGAGGTAAGCTGCCAATCCAATAAAGAACCCGAAAAGGGCTCCGCGCGAATAGGTGCGCAGTAGACAATAGGTGCCAAGCAGGAAAACAACCGCAAGGAATATCCTTTGCCTTTTTGACTTCAGGGGAAAAAGAAAAGCCAGCGCCAGAGGCAAAACCAGGATTATATAGCCGCCGAAATCATTCGGGTGGACAAACGAAGCGCTCAGCCTCCTTATCGCCTCATCGCTGATAAACCCCTTATGGCGGAAAAGATCGAACCCAAAAATACCCTGGAATATGCCGTTTAGAAAAGTTACAAGGGAAATGGATATTAAAACCCAGAAAAACCTTTTTACGCGTCCTTTATCGAAGGAAAAAATTTCGAAGCCGGCAAAATAGACCAAAGCATATTTAACGATCCTGATAACTCCGCGCAAACTTTCTTTAGGGTATTCGCTTCTAAAAAATGAAATCAGGATGATGAAAAAAAGCGCATAAATAAGAATATTTAAGGGGGTCCGGGGAGGCTTGAACTCCCTGGATATAAACTTCTTTATCAGAAAAAACAACACAATGAACCCGATGGCGGAGTCCACGAAGGCATTGGAAAAAGTAGCTCCCAGCACAAGGAGGCAGAAGAAAAATTCTATTATGTAATCGATGCGTTTAAGAGGCATTTTTTACGGCGATAAATGAACGTATGAATATCTTTATGTCAAACCAGAGTGACCAGTGTTCGATATAGTAGAGATCGTACTTGGTACGCTCCTCAAGCGACGTATCTCCGCGCAGGCCGTTGACCTGAGCCCAGCCGGTGATGCCGGCCTTCATCTTGTGCCTGAGCATATACTCGGGTATACGGTCCTTAAAATCCTTCATGAACTCAGGCCTCTCCGGACGCGGGCCGACAATGCTCATCTGGCCCTTTAGCACATTTACAAACTGCGGCAGCTCATCAAGGTTAAAACGCCGGAGCATCGCACCGATCCTGGTCCTGCGGCTGTCTTTTTTCTTTGCCCATACCGGCCCGGTCGAGCCCTCGGCATTAGCCACCATGGTGCGGAATTTAGCGATCTTAAAGGTCTTACCGTCAAGCCCCATCCTTTTTTGTTTATAAATAATAGGCCCGGGTGAGCTAAGCTTTATCAAAAGGGCTATTAAAAGCATAAAGGGGCTTAAGGCTACCAGGATCAGCATGGAAACGATAATATCGAAAGCCCTCTTAAATACCTTGTTCCAGCCGTAGATAGGGGACTCTCTTAAGCTTATGACAGGCAGGCCGTCCAGATCGTCAATGCCTTTCCTTATGGTAAAGTATTGATAGAAATCCGGAACGATCTTGATCTCCACAAGCTCGTCATAAATGTCATTCAAAATGACCTTTAACAGGCGTATATGCTCGAATGGCATTGCTATTACAACCTGATCTATGCTGCTTTCTTTTAGGATCCCCTTTATCTGTCCGTATGTGCCAACAACCTTTACATTTTTAATCCGCGAGCCTACACAAGAGGATTCTTTAGAGATGAAACCAGCGACCTTAAAACCGTACTCCGCGTGTTCTTTTATCTTATCCGCTACCTGCTGCGCAAGCACGCCGTCGCCTACGATAAGGATGTGCCTGAGGTTATACCCTTTCCTCCTAAACCACGCTAAGACAGACCTAATTAACCATCGCAAGACCGAAAGCAGCAGGATATTAAGCAGTAGAAAATAGGCGAAGACACCGCGCGAATACCTGTCTTCCTTGATGAGGTACAGGATAGTGATAAAAATCAGCGTAGCCAGGAATGAAGCGTTCAATATCTTCTTTAACTCAAAGACCCTGGCCCGCGCGCGCATAGGCTCATACAACCCCAGGCGCCTGAATACTAACGCATATATCGGTAGCAAGAATAAAAGCAGGTATAGGAACTCCTCTATCCTGGGAGTGCCTTTAAAGACCGGGACCGGCCCGGATATAAAACGCAGGTAATAAGCGGAGACCCAGGAAATACTGACAATGGTCATATCCGAAATAAAAAGAAGGGTTTGAAATATCTGGCTATGTTTTTTAAACATGGAGTTTACTCTCTATGAACTCTCTTATCCCGGACTTAAACAGCGCCCTGTCAAATCGCTGGGCGTTAACGCGGATCTCCTTACTGTCAAAAGCAGATTCTTTTTCTTCGAAGGCGCCAATAGCCTGCGCCAGGGCTTCGGCTGTCTGCTGATAGAAAAATACTCCGGTCTTTTGAGTCACCGTCTCCAGGGCCCCTCCTTTTCCAAAGGCAATCACCGGCCTGCCGCAGGCCTGCGCCTCAAGGGGGACGATTCCAAAATCCTCTTCTCCGGGAAAGATCAAGGCCCGGCACCCCTGGTAATACTTTAGCTTCTCGTCGCCCATCCAGCCGAGAAATTCGATATTTTTGTCGGCTTTCTTCCTTAGCTCTTTCTCGCAGGGGCCTGAACCTATGATCAACAGCCTCTTACCCAGCTTATTGAACGCCTCAACCGCCAGGTCGATCCTTTTGTAAGGGACGAAAGCAGATACTACCAGATAATAATCCCCTTTGTCGCGGCCTATGGAGAACTTAGAGATATCTACGGGGCAAGGGATAACTTCGGATTCCCGGTTGTAAAAACGCCGTATCCTATCCCTGACATTATCCGATATGGCAATGAAGAAGTCAACGCCTTCGTTACTCTTTATGTCCCAAGACTTTAACCGGCTGATCACCCCGGATACGAAGATCTTCCTTAAAAGGCCCATATTGGCGAAGTAATCGTCAAAAAACAGCCAGGCGTAACGCATGGGGGTATAACAGTAGCAGATGTGCTTTGCTGCGGCAGGCTTCCTTACGCCTTTTGCCACGCAGTGGCTTGAGCTTAATATAAGGTCAAAACCGCTAAGATCAAAGCTCTCTATGGCTTTCGGGAATAACGGAAGGTAGTGCTTGTAATGTTTTATGGCCAGCGGAAGCCGCTGAAGAAAAGAGGTTTTGATTTTCATGCTCTCGATTTTCCTGGAAACAGAATGTTTCTTATGCACGAGGGTAAAAAGCGTAGCATCGGGAAAAAGCTCGCAGAATACCTCAAGGCAGTTCTCTCCCCCGCGCATCCCGGTCAACCAGTCATGCACAATCGCTACTCTCACCTGATCTCCCTATTGCCTTTCTTACAGATAAGGATCATGCCGGCTGCAGCCGGCCAAGGTAAAACCGTCTCCATCAGCTTGCCCATTAATTCACCGAATTTATTCGCCCCGTCGTAGGAGTTTCTTTTCCTGAACAAAAACGGCATAAAATCCATGAGGGCGTGCTCGTGGTCAACGGGGGCGATAAGCTTAATGGAAAAACCGGAATTTCTCAATAACGAGCTTAGCTCCGAAACGCTGAAGTATTGCTCCCAGTAATGGACTCTCTGCTCTTTCCCAAAAAACTTCCTTAGGCGGTTGTTCGCTTTCAGCCAAAGCCAAGGGTACTTAATAATTTTAAATAAAGACTTGCGGGGCACCTGGATAATAAAATACCCTTCATTCTCCAAAACCCGATGCGCCTCTTTTATAGCGCCAAGCGGGCCTTCGGTAAAATGCTCGATCACGCCCAAAGAAAGATACGCACCAAAGCTGGAATCACCAAAAGGCAGGCGTAAAACATCCGCGCAGGCCACAGGGACCTTCCGGTCAAACTGCGCAATTTTTACCAGTGGTTGGTGATTATAGTCTATACCGATGATTTTATAACCAAGTTGCCTGAAGTGTATCAAATACGGACCTACGCCGCAGCCGCCTTCCAGAATAGGCTTATTACGAGGCAAGCAACCGGCATAAATCTGGATCTGCCTCTTTACCCGCGGGTAGTTAAATATTTCAAGCACTCGCGATACTTCAGTGCCTGACCAGTTATCCTCCCAGGCCTTTTTAGTTTCGCTATCAACAGAGGCGTCCTTTCGGGCTCTCATGAAACAGCTTCCTTATAAGTATCGAGAGTTTCTTTGGCGGTCCTGCCCCAGGAAAACTGGAGTGATCTCTTAAGGCCTTTTTCGATAAGCGCCTCCCTTAGCCTGTTATCGGTCAGGACCAAGCGCATCTTCTCGCAAATATCTGCGACATCCAGCGGCTCACAAAGCACTCCTGCATCACCTGCTATCTCCGGCAAGGAAGTTGCCTTGGAAGCTATCACAGGAACGCCGCAGGCCATAGCCTCAAGCACCGGCAGGCCAAACCCTTCGTATAGCGATGGCAGCACTAAAAGCGAGGCCAGATTGTAAATATACAACAGATCTTGTCCGGAAACCTCTGATAAATACCGGACTTGGCTCTCTTGAATTGCTTTGATTATCTCGGGCTCATCAGGCCTGAACCTGCCAACAACTACTAATTCGTACTTAAGCCCCCTGGACTTAAGCCCATTACAAGCCTTAATAAGACGGATAATATTCTTATGGCGTTTAAGGCTGCCTACAAACAATATGAAATCCTTCGGTAAGCCCAGCTTCTCTCTGGCTCCTTCAAGCTGCTCCTTATCCGATATTTTCTTGAACATCGGGTCAGCGGCTTCATAGATTACCCTGACCTTGCTTTCGGCAGCCGGATACAGATTAAGGATATCCTTTTTGGTATTATCAGAGACCGCGATTAAGCGGTCTGCGTTCTTTAAGGCATTTAAAATGACTACGCGCGCGCCAAGCCTCTTTAAATATGGCGCAGACTCTCTAAGCCTTAAATACATCAGGTCATGCACCGTGACTACGAGCTTGGTCTTTTTTTTGCGCGGGGCATTAAAATGCGGTACATGCAGTAACTCGGCATCCGAATTAAAGGCGTAACTGAAAAACTCCTTGAATGAGTAGACCTGCACAGGATAATCAATGACCTTCGCAGCTTTAAAATCAGGCAGCTTGGCAGGATCCCCATAAAGGCTAAACGACTCAGGCCTCTCCTGGAGAATCATAAAGTTAAGCAGATTGCGGATATACCTGCCTATGCCGGGGTGGTCGATCATCCTGCAGTCAACGGCTATTTTCATTATCTACCCTTAAGCTCCTGCCCTAATAGGCTTTTAGCGGCAGCCAGCACGTCTTCAACCGAGATCAGCTCCATGCATTTGTTATGGTTGCAGACTAGCTTCTGACAGCCGATACAGGTCAAATCCTTCTGAATGGCGATAGTATTTTGCCCGCGCGGCACCCATTCCCGTGCCTGATTAGTCCCGCTGTAAAGGATGACTGTCGGCCTATTCTCACAAGAAGCAATATGGCTGGGGCCCGAATCCACTCCAATGAACAGCTCTGCCCTGCGTATAATGCCGGTCAGGGCCATCAAATCGGTCTTTCCTGCCGCATTGACGGCAGAAACGCCGCTTGCTTTGATTATCTCTTCATTTAAGGCAAAATCTTTGTCGGAGCCGACAAGTATAACCTTTTTAGCGTAATCCCGTGTCAAAACGCTGATTAATGTAGCAAAGCGCGCGTCAAGCCAGTTTTTTGAAGGATAGCCTGCAGATGGATGCATGATGACTACATCGTCAACTGACGCTATCTTGAATTCACTTAACAGCCCATTTACTTCTTTATCTTCTTTTTCGTTACTATAAATCCGAGGCTCCATCGTAATTATGCTCACGCCCAGCGCTTTCAAGATGTCCAGATTATGCTCTACAGCGTGTACTCCCTTCCTAAAACCAACCTTCTTGTTAAGCAGGAACCCACCACCCGTGATCCCATAGCTTGCCCGGTATTTTACCCCTGCCAAGAACATCATCAGTATCTGCCTGAAATCACCCCTAAGATCGATACCGAGATCAAACCTCTCTTTACGCAGCGAAGACAAAACAGCCAGGAACCTGCGTAGGTTGATCGACTTCTTGGCGCTTCTACTAAACCATGGCGCATCATAGCGGATGATCTCATCGATAAAAGGATTATTCTTTACGATATCAAAAGCCAGGCCTGAGACCAGAAGAGTAAGCTTTGCTTCCGGATAATGTTTTTTAAGATTCTCAAATACGGGGATGGACGAGATTACGTCTCCGATATGATCAAGGCGGATAACCAGGATCTTCGCAGGCACCAAGGGCTGGTTCTTGCGGCTTAATAGTTTAAAAGGAAGCGCTATCAGATACCCAAATGCGTCGATGAGAAGGACCAGCAGCAAATATATCGGGTTTTTAAATGAGTACATGAGAATCTATGAATTCTTTGATGCGAATGGAGGCCTTGCCGTCGCCAACCGGATTCTTTTTCCTGCTCATCTTCAAATACTCTTTTCGGGAATTAAACAGCAGGTCAACAGCCTTGAGGATTTTTCCCGGGTCAGTACCTACGATCTTCGCACAACCGGCAGTTACCACCTCCGGCCTCTCCGTCTCTTTACGCAGGATTAAAACAGGGATCCCCAAAGACGGAGCTTCCTCTTGTATCCCACCTGAATCCGTAAGTATTAAATACGCCTTACTCATTAACTGCACAAAATCTATGTACCCAAGGGGCTTTATAAGCCGGATATTATTAATCCTGCCCAATAGCTTACGCACTGGCTTTTCAACGTTTGGGTTAAGGTGTACCGGATATACAATTACCGCATCCTTGTGCTTTTGGGTAATCTTCTTTAAAACCAGACAAATATTCTTTAACGGGCCTCCGAAGTTTTCCCTTCGGTGAGCGGTTACTAATATAAGCTTTTTATCAGCTGGCAGACCAATAAGCTGGCAAGCTGGTAAACTTTTCCTGTATTTTAAGATGTGAAAAAGCGCATCAATAACAGTATTGCCGGTGACTACGATATTTCTTTTGTCAACTCCCTCGTTTAGTAGGTTTGCGCGCGCCAAAGCAGTAGGAGCAAAGTGGTAATCAGCGATATGCGATATTAACCTGCGGTTTACCTCTTCGGGATACGGGCTGTACTTATCGAAACTACGCAGCCCAGCCTCAATATGCGCAACTCTTATCCCTAAGTATCTGGCTGCGAGAGTAGCACAAAAAGCAGTTGAGGTATCACCCTGCACAAAAACAAGATCGGGGTTAAATTTGGAATAGCAACTGGCAAGCGAACTTATGGAGCGGCCGGCCAAGACATTCAAAGATTGGTCAGGCTGCATCAGATCAAGGCTATAATCAACCTTGATGCCCATCTGGCGGATCATCTGCTCTGCCATTATCTTGTGCTGTCCGGTAAAACAGACGCTCACCTTATATCTGCTATCCGACCTAAACAGGGATATGACCGGCGCGGTCTTTATTATCTCGGGCCTTGTCCCGATAACAAAGAGCAATCTTATCTTCATTCTATTTCAAGACCTTTTCGTAAGCGGCGATAGTTGACTCAGCTACCTTATCCCAGGTGTAGTATCGTTGTATATATTGCTTGAGGGATTCATCCTTATCTCTTGAATAGGCCTTCTTTATTGCCGCTGCAATATCCTGCTTATCCGCCGGATCAAAATATTCAGCGTGCCCAAGAAAGTATTCCTTCGTACATCCTTCACTCGTGAGAGCAAGCCGAGCTCCGCAAAGCCCTGCCTCCAGTGCCGCTAAAGACGGCGTCTCAAACCACCCTGGCGCGACAAATACGCTACAGGCAGCATATGCCGATGAAAACATCTGGTCCTCATGGTCAAGGCCTTCAAGAAAGTGAATGTTCTTACCAGCGATCTCCTTACACGCTTTATAATAATCCGGATAATCAGACACCGGATTTCCAATTATTACGAGGTGATAGTTAAGGGTATTGACCGCTCTTATCAGGTTAAGCTGGTTCTTGCGTGGCTCGATGCGGCCGACAGTTAGGATAAAATCCCTGAAGCCGTACTTCTTTGAAAACTGCTCCTTATTGGCAGAGGCGAAACGCTCATCTACGCCGTTAGGTACAACAAAGATTTTTTCTTTGGGCATACCAAAAAGCTGCATCAATTGATCCGATTCAACGCGGGAATTAGGCAAAAGGATATCAGAAAGAAGCATCAGCTTTCTTCTTGTTGAGGGAAAATACGGGAAACAAAGCTTAGCTAAATGCCGTAAGGAAAGCTCAAGGCGGGCTTTAAAGTCATTGCTCTCAAAGAAGGCCCTGCGAAAGCTTGACCAGAAGATAGTAGAAAGAACTATTTTTACCTTCTTATTCTTGGCGCTAGATATCAACCCCAAACAGTCCTTGACTGAACCAAAAACATGCAAAATATCAAAACTCTCCAGTTTATCCTGCCACTGGTCGAACAATTTTACAGTAACCCCTTTATTTTCAAGGGCTTGCTTGGTCTTTAAAAGCTGGACCTCGCCGCCGCCGGGGTTCTGAAAAGCCGAAGGATAGCTGTAAAAGGCTATTTTCATAGAATAATAGTATAACAAATCTAGATATATAATTAAAGATATAATTTAAAGCCCGCGGAGGGATTGCGCTGGATAAGATTTAAGTTCTGTGTAATTTAAAACGAAGCAGTTTAAACCATCTTGACAACTCGTAGAAAGACGACAAAAGGTAAAATAGCAGTCCTTTCGGGCCATCCAGAAAACCAAGCTCGAGAATGTAGCGTTGGGTAAATCTTACTAAAGGACAAACTATCATTCTCGCATAAACGGACAGGGCGGCTTTGTCGGATGCGTAGCGCGCCTCCATTCCAGTATAAAGCATTAGCTTTTCGAAATACTCCTTCAGGTTCCGCGATGAATAATGAAGGAGTGGCTGATGAATTAACCCCACCTCCCCTTCTGTCTTTACGTATTCGTGTATCGGCTGAACGAATGAGCCTCTCCTCCTATCGAATAAACGCAGAGGAAAATCTTTCTGATGCCCTCCGTAACGCATCAACTTACCAAAAATATATGTGCTCCTTTTTATACGATACCCAGCCATCTTTTCCAAGGGAACAGAAAGAAGCTCCTCTGATAACTTCGGACTCAACCGTTCATCTGCGTCTAGAGACAGTATCCAGTCATTCTTAGCCTTGGAAACTCCGAAGTTCTTTTGAGAAGAAAAATCGTCGAAATCCCTTTTGTATATCTTGTCGGTGTATAAACCGGCGATCTGGACCGTCTTATCCGTACTGCCTGAATCAATCAGCACTATCTCATCGAAACCATTAACTGACTCTAGACATTCTCGGATATCAGTTTCCTCGTTTTTGGCGATTATGATCACGGATATCTTATTCATCTAAATATAGAGAACACTTTTTCATCGCTTACTCCGACCTTCAAAATCAATCTCCTGCGCCCAATCGCCGCAGTCAGCAAGGGTAAAGCGCGCATAAAACCTTCTAAGAAATCGAATCTCCCCCCGACCAATGCATAAACCAGCCTGAAGGGAAGGAAAATCAGGTGTTCAAGAATGATTGGCCAGTCCGACATATTCTTCCACATAAATAAAAAGACATTACGAAAGTTTATGACCCTCGTCCTTCTCCTTCCGAACCTCCGATGAAAACTTACCTGTCCCATATGATGAATTGCGCTCGCAGGCACATATACGCACCTCCATCCCTTTTTCCAGGCGCGAAAGCAGATATCAGAGTCTTCCAGGGTACCGGGTAAATACAGCTCGTCGTAACCGCCTAACTCCAGGAATTTTTCCCTATCGAAGGCGCCGATACCGGCTGAGAAAGTTGGAAGCTTTTTATCGACGTTCTCAAGATAGCCGGGATACTTGGCGCTGGCCCAAAAAACACCCCATTTTATTACGGCCCTGGTGTTAGCTCCGTCAGGTTGGCCGGAAGCATTCAGGACTTTAGAGGCAGCCATGAATAAGCTCTTGTCCTGCAAAAACTCTTCAATGAGCGGGTCCACAAATCCGAGTTCTGCTTTGATGTCGTTATTCAGCAGTATGACAATATCATCATCCAGGCCGGAAAGCACGTCGTTGTAAGAACAAAGGATGCGGTTCTGTTTCTGTTCAAACACCGCCGCTTCAGGAAATCGCTTCTTTATATATTCAACGCTCCCATCGCTACTGGCATTATCGATGATCGAAGCCCTGCAGCTATGGATGCTTTGCCTTGCGGCCTCTGCAACAGAAGGAAAAAACTCTTCTATAAGGTCTTTGCCGTTATAATTCAGGATAAGAATATGGACTTTCAGGCGCATAAGATCATGAGACTATTTCATAGACTTTGTATACCATGCCGTTAGAGTTAAGCGACAACGGTACAACCGTTTCTATTTCCCTCAAGTGTTTGCTTTTGAAGGCCGGATCGGTAATGAGGGCTTCGAGGCTTAATTGCGAACGCATCTCTTCCTTTGGAGCCAGCGCAAAAAGGATATGCGTAAAGCCTTCGCTCTTAAAAAACGAAATGACTTCATCCTCAGCATTAAACCTCTTATCGTAACCATCAAGGATCCAATAATAAAGCTCCCGCTTATTAGGCCTATCTATGAAATATGAGTGCGTGTCGCCGACAATCAGAATGTTTGCCTGCAAAGGCAAGGCTTCGTTTATAAAGCGGGAAACTCCGTATGAACGCTCATTTCTCTTTAAATAAGCATCCGCATTATCTATCCCAACAACAACCTTAATCCCGGGTAAAGCGTAATACATTAACAAGCCAAAACAGATCAGCAGATACAAGCCGGTTACAGCTGATATTATCCGGTCAACGGTTTGTTTCTTTTCGGTGAGCCTCAATACAGTATAAGCGCAGATAATGCTTAACATCGGCACAACCGCAAGTAGAAATCGCAGATTCTGATACTGCAAAAACCAGATAACAAAATATATCGCGCAAAATATAAGAATGCGTTTTACCGGCTTGGGGATTTTCTTAAGGAAGAATACAGCCGGCAGCACTGCCAAAAACAACGGCCCCAGCTGCTCTCCGCCGAATTTTCTGGGATACATCACAAGATCCCAGGGGAGTTTAACAAGGTCCCAGAGAGACGAGCCAAGGCCAAAAGAGCTGCGGATGGTAGTCTCGGATATCTGCTTCATCGCTTCTGGGTCAAGGCCTGAAAGACCAAAAATGCTCTGAAAGAACGGGAAAAATGGATTACCTAATACAATATACTGCCTTATATACCATGCCGATGAAGAGGCTAATACTCCCAGAATGAAGATCGCCCCTAATTTTACAAACTCGCTACCCGATCTTATCTTGCCTCTCAAGAACAGGTAAACATAATAAGGCAGCAAAATAAACAGGATTATCAAAGAGAAGTACTTGACCGATAAGGCAAACCCCGTCATAACCGAAGAAAGGACCAGCCACCGGCGCTTGCGCACATCCACCCAGACTAAGAAGGCATAGATAGCTAAAAAACAATAAAGGGCAGCTCCTATATCCACATAAGTCTGGAGAGTATCCATGAAGATGCCGGGCACAAGCATAAAAATCAACACCGCCAGCCAACCGGCCTGCCTTGTAAGATAACGCTGGCAAAATGCATATACCGCAAACGCGCAGGCAATATAAAGGGAAAACTGCACCAACCCCAATGCCGCCGGCAGCTTGAAAAGTAAAAGCAGAGTAAAATACATCTCCACCATATATGGCCAAAGGGCATTGGTGCTGTTATTGGAGATAAGGCCGATATAGTGGTAATTGGCAAAGTACTTGGCGTCAGTCAGATGGTAAACCATGGAATCATTGCTATAAGAAGGCGCAAGTGCGGCCAGCAACAGGATTAGTGAGATTGCTGCGGCTAAAACAAATTCTGGACTGAAAACGGACTTTTTAGAGGACGAAACAAAAGATATTAAATTCCTAATTTCCGGAAGGACTAAAATGCCGATTACGATCAAAACGGGAACCATGACACTGCTATATAAAAATCGCGCAGCGCCTAATGCCAAAATCAGATATGAAATCACCCCAAATCCTAGCGCATAGGAAAAAACCGCTTTTTCCGCTTTCGTCCTAAAGCCGATCTTAGCCACTGATGCGATCCGGCTGCCAAGGCCGATGATCACCGTCAACAACAATAAAAAAATCAGCGTTCCCGTATAATATGCCATTATCTTACCCTAACTTTATTCCTCAGGTCAAAGATAACATAACCCAGGGACTGACGCTCAAACTCTTTTCTCCTGCCCGATAATAACCATAAAAAATAATCCAAAGTATACTTCTTAGGCAAAGAGAATGTTCTTTCGTAATAATCCTTGAGAAGGTAGCGGTTTACCACATAATCCTTGAATTTGCTATCGTGCTCGAACTCATCGAGGCTGCCGCAAACAAAAAATGCGGCTCCATCCTTACGGCGCTCCTCTAAATACCGTATGTTATCCTTGCCTGATAGCAGATAATGATTCCAACCCTTTCTGTCGCAATAATAAAGCAGGAGCGAATCCGGGCCAAAAGAAGCAACGACCAGATCATCTTTGTTCGTTAACTCCTGGACCCTTTCACCCAACAGCTGCTGGTTCTCAAATACTGGCTTATGCCTTATGATCGGATAGACTATTAAAAAACCGCTAACCAGTATTGCAGCCCATATCCCGATTACCGCAGGCCGTTTTAACCTTCTGCGTTTAATCCTGCCAACTAAACCCAAATATCCTATGGCGGCAAATACCGAGCCAGCAGGTATTAGATGCAGCTTATAATAAACCTGCGCTGACGCCCCGGGTACAAACGCAAAAAACACAAGCACTGAGGCAAGCCATGAAAAAAGTATAGCCCTAGCTCTTGATTCGATCCTGGCGAAAAGGCCGAGAAAAAACAGGATAAAAACCGGCGGCGAAAACCCTTCAATAAACGACTGTTTTAGCAGCATCAGCCAGTATTGGAGGTTTAACGAGTATTGCCGCATGATGAACGGAACGTGGCTAAAAGTAAAGACGCTGGTTCCCTGGACATGGGTGTATTCATTAGGGTAGATGCTGCGTACAGGGCCTGAGTATATGATCCACCACCAGATATTTACCGCCAAAATGATCAAAGTCGGGAGCACAAACCTGAACGCAAGGCTTGGCTTTCGGTAGATGAAGAAAAGGCTGTAAATGAATAACAAAATATAAGCATTTGGGAATTTGCAAAGGAGAAAAACCGTCAGACCCATGGTTGCAAAGACCAATGAGCGCAACGCGCCATTCTCTATCCACTTTAGGGCATGATATACTGAAAAGAGCATGCAAAAGAACATAAAACTGTCTATCTGAAAAACCCGGCTCATCAATATAGACATCGGTGCCACGCAGTAGAAGATAAGCGACGCCAAGGCTATCCGCTTTTGGAATAGCTTGAAAATAAGCTTATAAAAGTAGAAAGCGGAAAGGATAAAAAATATGACTGACGGAAAGCGGAAAACCCAATTATGCAATCCCGCGATCTTGGCAAATTGAGCTATTAGGTATTGAAGAATGGGCAGCTCGAACATGAAATACGCCGGGCCCCTTCCCATATTATCAAGCTCCGGTAAAAACAGGTTTGCGTCGGGGCTGGTAATGAAATTACGTGTTATCGCCGCATTGACGGCCTGCCGTAAAGGGTTATAATCGAACATCGAACCGTTGATGTTATATAATCTGATTAAAGCGGCCAGGGCAATTATCAGCCAGACCAGGTTATGCTTATGTTTTAGTTTCCTCGATAAATACTGCAGCCAAATACTTAGCGATGTATACAGGTACTTCCTGCCCATCTCGCTGATCTTAAGCTTAGATACCCCGCTCTGCCTGCCGTACCAATTAATGGGGACTGTAGCTATTCTATAATTACGGATAAGCGCCTTGAGCGGCAATTCTACGGTGATGTTAAAGAAAGCGGATTCAATGGGCTTTATGGCCTTGATCACATCGCTGCGATAAGCCTTAAAGGCATTGGTCAGATCATTGTGCCTGCTTAAAAACAAACACTGGAGAAACAGGTTTGCCATCCTGTTTACGAACAACTTAAGACGCGGATAATCCTTTACCACTGCCCCCTTTATAAAGCGCGAGCCAAAAACACAATCATAGCCCTCCTCTATCTTGCGATAGTACTTAACGATATCCCCAGGGTCATCCGAGGCATCTCCCATTACTACGGCAACACAATCTCCGCTTGCCTTCTCGATCCCGTCACGCACAGCCCTGCCAAGGCCGTTGGGGGGCTGACGGTGAATAGCTTTAACTTGCTTGAATCTTCTTTCCAGCTCATTGATCACCTGGGGAGTATGGTCACTGCTGTTATCATTAACGACAACGATCTCATGATCGATAGACTCTTTCTTAAGCTGTGAATGGATCTCAAGAACCACCTTCTCTATTACCTTGCCTTCGTTATGCGCGGGGATGATTACGGATATCTTCATTTAATGAGCTCCCCTGATATTTTCCTGGGGTTAAAGCCTAATTCTTTCTTTGCCATGGATATATCTGCGGACTTTTCCGATACTAGCCTCGGAAGCTGGTCTTTTACCGTAAACTTATCCCCAAATATAACGGCAGATATCCAAAAGGCCAAACGGCAGAACCACACCGGGATATGAAGCTTTGGCTTTTGGGTTTTTATAAATATCAGCAGTTTATCGATAAACTGGTCGTAGGTAAACTCTTCCGGGCCGGTAATATTATAGATCTTGCCTAATGCGTTCCCTTCCAGGACTTTGACGAGCGCGAAAACCGCGTCATCAATATACAAAGGGGCAAGCTTATACAGTCCGTTTCCTATTACGGGAATAACCGGCAGGCAATTTACGAACTTCCAGGCCATCTCTACCCCCTCTTTCCCTCCTGACCCGTATACCTCCGAAAAACGTAAAATAACCCAATCAAGGCCGCTATCCTTGACGCAATCCTCGGCCATTGACTTTGACCTGCTGTAATCTCCGCCTTTTTGAGAAATTGCCCTGGTACTTACAAAAACAAATCGCCTTACATTATTAAGCCGGCAGGCTTTTACCAGGTCCGCAGTGGCATAAGTATTTATCCTGTAGTACTCACCGGTCTTGTTGGTATGCGTCAGGGCCGCCAGATGGACAACAGTATCAACACCCTTCAGATGGTCCTTATAAGTATCGGGGTTGGAGATATCCCCCTTGATTATGCTCGCTTTCTGCAAATTCGGGTCGTCTTGAGGCTCGCGGCTTAACAGACAAAGCTCAAAATCCATTTGTGAAAGCGCATCAACAAACCGCCTGCCTATCTTGCCGGTACCGCCGGTAATAAATATCTTTTTAGGCATCACTTGATTTATTTAGCTATCTTTGCCCGGATAAGGTTTTTAATGAACTCAAGTATTGCTGTCGGCTTAACGAACGATTTCCTGTATTCGCATTTATGGAATTCAGTCGGCACTTCTGCGATCTTTAATCCTAAACGGCTTGCCTTGATAATTATCTCCGCGTCGATGAACCAGTCATCCGAAGAAAGGCACATCTTAAGGTATGCGTCTCTGGTGAAGATCTTGGGTTTTGAATTTATGTCTTTCACTTTCGCGTACGGGAAAAGAACCTTAAAGATCACGTTATAGACAAAGGAGATAAAAACCCGGCTTAAGCTGTCAAAGCGCCGCTTCCTGTAGGTTTTAACCAAATCAAGTCTTTGGCTTTTTATCAAATCATATATACGCATGATGTCTTCGGCAGGCATCTGGTTGTCGCCGTCAATAAAACAAAGGTAGTTGCCCTCTGCCCTCTCTAAGCCCATCCTGACATCCCAGCCCATCATCCCTTTTTTGGGCAAAGTCACCGCTTTTACGTTCTTGAATTTTGCGGCTATGTCCCTGACTGTTTCGGGGGTCTCGTCTTCTACCCCTTCAAGGTAATTACCCACAAGTATCAGCTCATAAGAAGGTACTGTCCGCTCAAGCAGCTTAATGGTCTTTTCCACAAAAGGGTAGGCTTCTTTTCCCGAACGGTAACACAATATTACTACTGACAGGTCTGGGCTCATTATTTACGGGTCTTTATAAATTCGATTACGGTATTGGCGACGACCACCTGCTGGTCCTTAGTCAATTCAGGATAAACCGGTATAGCCAGGACTTCTTTTGAAGCCCTTTCGGATTCAGGAAAATCTCCTGCCTTATACCCGAGATCCTTAAAACATGCTTGCAGATGAAGCGGAAGCGGATAGTATACCGCGCAGCCGATGGCCTTTTCTTTAAGGTGCTTTATCAGCTCATCGCGCCCAGGGACCCTGATTACGTATTGATTAAATACGCTTTCGTTACCTGATGCAATGTATGGGGTAATTACAGGACTGCCTTTAAAGAGCTCATCATATATCTTGGCGTGCTCTCTCCTCTTTAAACTCCACTCATCAAGGTATTTAAGCTTTACCAGCAATACAACCGCCTGAAGCGTATCCAAACGGCTGTTAAAACCTACCAGCTCATGATAATACTTATCCCTACACCCATGAACGCGCAGCATCTTCAGCATATCGCGCGTCTTTTCTTCATTGGTAAGAACCATCCCGCCGTCACCAAAACCGCCCAGGTTCTTACTGGGGAAAAAGCTAAGGCATCCGGTATCTCCGATAGAACCGCTGGCCCTGCCCTTGTACTTTGCTCCTATAGACTGCGCAGCATCCTCTATGACCTTAAGGCCGTGTTTTTTTGCCAGCTCCATAATGGGGTCCATATCCGCTGACTGGCCGAAAAGATGCACCGGTATGATCGCTTTCGTCTTCTTGGTAATCGCCTTAGCAAGCCCAGACACATCGATATTGTAAGTCTTGGGATCGATATCTACAAATTTGATCCTTGCCCCGGTCCGGTAAATAGAGCCGGCAGTGGCAAAGAAAGTAAAAGGAGTAGTAATAACCTCATCTCCCTGGCCGATTCCGTACGCCATCAAAGAAAGCAGCAGGGCATCGGTTCCTGAGGCGCAGCCTACCGCGTATTTGCTCCGGCTATAGAGGGCTATCGCTTCTTCGAGCTTTCCCACCTCCGGTCCGAGTATAAACTCCTGCCGTTCCATTGAAATTTTAACTAATTGTTCAATTTCATTTCTAATCTGATTATACTGTGATTTAAGATCAAGCAAGGCTATCGTCATTTGTTTTTCCTTTCAGATTATAATTTTCTGAATGAAATTCATCAGAAACTAAATACGGAGGCTTTTCGTTTACAAAATGATATATATTAGCAATATATTCCCCTATTATGCCAAGAAAAATAAGTTGAATCCCGCCGAGAAATAAAATTATACTAATAAGCGATGACCAACCAGGAACAGTAATATTCATCACTAATCGCAAAAATAAAACTCTTAATAAATACAAAAAGCTTATTAGCACAATCCATAATCCAACTATTGTACATACTCTCAATGGCAAATCGGATAAAGAAGTAACAGCATTTAATGCAAGGTTAAACATCTTGCCAAATGTATAATGGGTTTTTCCGGCAAATCTAGGGCTACGTATATACGGAATAATGAATCTTTTAAATCCCATCCAAGGAATAATACCGCGAAGGTATAAATTATTTCCTTTTATAGACTTAATCGCATTGAGCGGCTTTGCTCCTAACATTTGAAAATCACCAATATTTGGAGGAATATCAATTTTAGAGATGGATCTCAAGAATGTGTAAAATAGATTTGCAGAATATATTTTGAATATACCTTCACCGGTTCTTTTTTTTCGTTGAGCTGCAACTATATCATAGCCCTCTTTGAGCCGATGATACATATCAATAATAAGCTCTGGTGGATCCTGAAGGTCAGAATCAATAAAAACTATAGACCTGCCCTGTGCATAGTGAATACCGGCGATAAGGGCTGTTTGATGGCCAAAATTTCTTGATAAACAAATTACTCTTATATCATTATGGCGTTGACTAAATAAATGTAAAATGCTCGTGGAATTATCTTTACTGCCGTCATTTACAAAAACAATTTCTGAACGATTGGTAAGCTTATCTCTAACAGATTCGATCCGATTCATAAACTCGGTTAAAGTTTGTTCCTCATTATAAACCGGCACAATTATACTTAATTCTATTTGTTGCTTCATTCTTCACCTCGCTTTATAGTGAATAATTTACACTTAAACTTATATAATATGCGATAAATAAAAGCTGCAGCAAATATAAGCATGATTGGTTCAAGAGGGTAGCGATATTTTCTATCAGCGTAAATGAAAAAGTGTTCTGCTAAATAGAAACAAATTGTAGCCAAAAGAGCTGTGACCGCCGCTTTTGAAGAATGAGGCATTTTCTTAAAACTTATTGTAAAAACGACAACTGACAATATAAATGAAAAGAACAAAATATAATATGCACCATAAGCGAAATGCTCCAGAATAAAACGAGCATGCGAAGATAGAGCTCTTTTTTGATCGAATGAGCCTTCTGCATATTCAAACCAAAGAGGCCATACTCCTCTATGGTTAACCCCCATGAATTCAAGGACTTTTTCAGTGCCAAGGATCATAAATTGTAACGGATGGTCTATACACCATTTGGTCATAACTTTATTTGCTACTTGATGACAAATCCCTTCGTTGCCGGACATGCAGGCTTCTTCTAATTCTTCTGAATACCCCTCTTCCCCTCTAATAGGAATATGGCCTCCGCCAAACCCCCGAGCTGCAGAATTAAGCTGGCCATAAACAAAATGACCAGTTGCTGTATATATCACAGGAACTTTCCAGGCCTTGTAGTTCCTTATGACCCAAGGAAGATTAATCAGCTGCATCACAGCAATAATAGCAATAAAATTAATAAATATCTTTTTCTTTGAGTAACCAATACTTAGATATGTAACAGCAACTACTAAAGGCATAATTATTGCATGCGTTCTTATCATAGCAGCATATCCAAATACAACTCCGTATACCAACCAGCTCCATTTACGTTGAATTCTATTACTAGTTTCTCTGAGTAAAAGCATAAGACCAAAATACAGTACTACTAAAAACAAATGTTCATCAGTAATTAATTTTGAGGTGAATACAGAAATAGGGTACCATGAGAACAAAAACGATGAAAGCGCGCCAATAGGCTCACTAAATGCGTATTTACCTAAATAATATATCAAAAAAGTTGTTATAGTAGAAAGAATGATCTGGAGTATCAATGCCACAATAGGTTTTGAACCAAAAATACTGTACCATAGACCTAAAAAGATTGGATAACCAATCGGTCTTCTGCCCGAAGGAGAACCATCAATATTTTGGAACCAAACCCCTCTGGTAAGATCATTTGCGTGAAGATGAATCAAATCAAAATCAGTAGCGCTATTACACCATGTTGTTTTTGTCTGATAAGGAGAAAGAAGAATCCAATAGCCATGGAGTACGATGGTTAGAATAATAGAAAAAATTAAAATGTTCTTTGAAGAAAATATTTTTTTTAACCTTATCCTAATTTTCTCGTTTAAAAAATTAACGTAAAAGAATACTGACAAAAATAAAATTAAGTAGAATAAAATTAAATAAACAGTATATTTATTAAATTTAAAGTACTCGTACAAATACGGAAAAATCCTTATGTCGTTACTCATACGGCCCTACCTTCAATATCTAAAAGACCACCCAAGCTTTTTAAAAAAGCATTAGTCCGACATATTGTATTTGTCCGATTAATTGAGGACTCGCCGGAGGTCCGGCC
>CAZYCL010000002.1:8741-345694 GCA_964645795.1 uncultured Planctomycetales bacterium | reverse complement strand
TCCTTGCCTCAGCCAACGCCTGGCTTGAGCCCATCCTGGGCACCGGCCTGCATATCCTGGATAACCACATCATGCAGCAGAGAAGTGCAGAGAATGCCCCGGTATCCAGAATAGACCAGATGCGCCAAGCATTCTTCGCCAGGAGCCAGGAGATAGTCAATAAAACAGTGCCGATGATCTCAAGTCCGGTGGGCGCCCTGGTTGATACTAACTCTAAGACAGAAGAGAGTAGTTCTCCGGAACTAAGCAAACAAAATGAATTTTCCCGGTTAGCCAAGGAGCAGGTAAATAGAGAATTATCTTCTGTAGGTATAACGGATTTAAGGGATGTCAGAGCTAATCTGCTTAGTATCTTTAAAACAGATAATATCGCCCGCACGTTGCTTATTTTAAGAGAGCACGGATTTTTGACCAAGATATTGCCATTTCTTAAGAGGTTGGACGGAGTTTCCCAGGGATACAAATTCCATTTTGAAGGTGATGCGTTACAGCATACGATCTACCTTTTCACTAGCTTCCCGCAAAACCTCTCAGGAAATAAAGCCTTGCGTTTAAAATTAGCTGCATTGTTCCATGATATTGCTAAAGGAAGAAAAGAGCTGCAGGCAATTAGCGCAGAAGGCCATGTTACCTTTAGGATTGCCAAGGGAGACCACGCTTATTTTGGCGCTATTGACACCAGGCGTATTTTAAAAAGGCTAGGATTTGAACAGGATATTATTAGAGATGTTGTGTGGCTGGTAGCTAATCATTGTGCGACCAGGAAGATCCCGGATATGATCCTACCCGAGGAGAAAGAATTATTTGAAAATAAGAATTTTCTTTTATTGGTGGAACTCCTCAGGATGGATTGCAGCACCGGAATGAATATCGGCGATTCTTACAGAGCTGTTGATAATCTTCTGGCCGCAAAGAGTGATTACGTCTCCAGGAAAACCAAAGTCTATAATAAAACATCCAGCCCTGTAATTGCCGCCAGCGCCAGCTCGCCGATACAGAGTAGATTTAGCAGGGTTAAAATAAGCACAAAGGCGTTTAAGGAGCTGAAAAAATCAACCCATGCCTTAGGCAAGATAATTAGGTCTAGATCCGGTAAAGCAACTAGTAGTTTGAAAGAAACTGCTTTAAGAGGATTGTTATTCGTAGCTTCCGGAGAATCTGGGATATTAAAAAATGTACCGGCAAGTCTCTCCAATAAATACCAGCGTATTTTGCTTGATTCCTTAATCTTAATATTCACAACTGCGTTGCTTCCACTGGGTGCATATTTATTGTTAGCAATTACTGATAAGACTATTCTTTACGGTTTAGCCGCTACCGGTTTAGGTATTGGCTCCACTATTGTCTTCTCAATTCATAAAAATGGCCCTCCGGCATCACCGAATTCAATTTCTAAAAAAGCGCTTAAGAGTTTAGAGGATAATAAATTAAAGAAACTGCTTTTTATTTTCTTAAAAGAGAAAGCGTTTTCAAATTGGCTTCAACTAAGGCTGGCTATCGCATTAATATTCTCAGGGACAGGCATATTTGTCCTGATTGCCAGGCCCGAATTATATATATACGGGATCTTGTCATTTATCCCTGCGGCTATACATGTATGGGGCGTCTATCGGGAAATTAAATCCAGGTATTTTAGCAGATGGCCCAAAGGCAGGAGTAATAACCATTCCAATCTTAGCAGTCCCCCACATACGGCTAGTGCCAGTTCTCCTCTAAACAGAGTATTCGAGGCCAAATCAGATCAATTTGCCTCCCCGGACATTGCCACATCCCTGCCTGCAGGGGTTAAGAAAGGATGGAAGTATAACTTGGGAAAAATAGAACTTTTTAATAAGAATCAACCATCAAAGATTCATTCCAGACTTCCTAAATGCATTCAGCCCGGATTTGAGCGCTTTTTGAGCGTTTTCGAGGAATCCTCATTGGCGAATTCAGGCCTAATTATTGAGTCCAGGATCGGCGTGCCGACTTTGGCATATTACGATGGCGCATTGCATGTCCAGGCGTCGCTTTTAGGTAAGGCTGTGCCAGATATATACATGGCTTTTTGCCTGGGCTATCTTGAATTGCGCGTCCATTATTCATGGGGGTTTGAAGAAGGCCTTGGGCTATCCATTATTAATCTGGCAAAAAAGCATTTCATTACGATACCGAAACTAAAAGAGTTCATGGGGACAAGAGGAGGGGTATTGGTCAATAACGAGGTAAGAAATAGGTTTATTTCTGTTTTTGACTACATTCTCCACATCAGAAACTTCGTTGCACAGGCGGATCTTGATAGATTTATTTGGGTCTCCGACATGCAGGGAACATTTACCATCCCGCACAAGAAGGCATATTTTTATACTATCGAATCTATTGTTGATTTCTTGAAGAGAGGCTACAAATTTTGTGTTATTACAGGAGCCAGTTTTACTTCTTGTAAAAAAGAGTTTATCGACCGGCTTATGGACCATTTATCTGAATGCAAGCTTTTGTATTTGCTAGACGACCTTTTGATCGCTACCAGCAATGGCACTGAAATATACCGTTTCGATTTTAACAAGATGAAATTCGTCGATTTTTATAAAGTCAATTTATCCAAGGAAATAGGTAAAGAAAACTACTCCCTTTCTTTGAGGATATTGGACGACTGCGTTAAAGAAATGGATATTGCAGGGATGTTGAAGGAATCAATGGACTGGGATGCTCCAAAAGGAGAATTTATTGAGCCAAGGGGTGCCCAACTCAGCCTTTATGTGCTTGGTAAGAATGCTACTCCGGGAGAAAAGTCCAAATTTGTTGAGTATGAAAATAAAATCAAGGCTTCCGGAAAGGCTACCCCCAGAATGATTTACGCAGAATATATAAATAGAAGGCTAAAAGAGAGCAATATAGGCCTTTATGCGGGGGTTTACGGATCTACGGCAGTGGAATTGCTCCCTGAGGGCTTCAATAAACGTTATGGGTTAGAGTATATTTGCAATGCTCTTGGAAGCTCCATTGACGATGTATTTTATTCTGGCGATGAATTCCTGGGGAACGATAACGCGATGATCGGCAGCGGTTCGTTCAATATCAACGTGGGAAAGCAAGATGCTATCGATCCTTTACTTGAAAATTTCGCTTTTAAGGGATGGCTAGGTTTTAATGTCGCATTAAGCCTCGGCTCAATGGTATTTTCCGAATACAGACTTAACAGAATAAGAAACAAGGTATTGGCCCAAAAGGATCCGCGCGAAGAATATATTATCAATAAGCTCTCTATTGCTGAACCTAAAGATTTGATAGTAGGCGTCAGTATTGATAGCTTGGAAGAATCCGAAGCGGTAGGGGTATTGGAAAAAGTATTAAATAGACTACACAAGTTGCTATCTGTCGGAATAAGGGTCATAATTACCGGAAGTGATGATTTAATGCATAATTATAAGTTAAATCATAACTCTGAGAATACAATCGACCAGATAAGAATAAACAGAAATGCGGTATTGTTTAAGCGGAGCGATATTGATCCGAATGCCCGGGCGCTCTACGCTGTATTTATAACTGACTGCAGGGCTTCGGTATATTCAGCCAAGATCTTGTCTAAGGATTTGTTATCCGATTCGGAAGTATTTGTTTTTTGCTCAGAAGACGTTGAAGATGTTTTTGGTAACGAAATAATAATTTTGAAAAACATGGGCCTGAGCGGCGTCAAAGACCTATTGGGGTTGTTGATTAATGTTGTTGTTCTTAAGAGGGCCGAAACTAGCGTTGAAAGGTTCTCTGTATCAGTTGCAAAACCCGGAGGCAGGATACCGGAAGAAAATATTATGTTCTCAAATTTATCTGCTTCACAAGGTACGCTGAATCCTGCCAGATGGGAGAAGAGCAAGTTTATCAAGAGAGGCGCAGCGGTTACTAATCTCCAGCCGGAAGATTTTATAAATTATTCTAATATAGAAAATATTATCGGCGAAGACGCCAGGCCTGTAGCTTACTCTTGGGCCATTGGCTCAGGAGGCGCATCTTCGCGTTCCGGAAACATCGTGTTGTTAGACTTTTCTTTCTCCCTTCACGCCGTTGATAAAATTCGCAGGACTTTATTGGCCTGGAAAGTTGGGATTTTCAGAGGCGCGAAGAAATCACAGGGTTCTCTTCGCAAGTTAATAATTATGTATAGTTATATCGGTAAAGCAAAAATATTTGAGCTCTTAAAACATAACTTTAAGTTTGGTCTTGATAATTCGGAGATCGACACCATTGAGCAAGGAAGCTGTATTCATATGGTTCCGGACGCAGCCTTCTTAGATAGATATTTAAAACAGAGAAGTAAGTTCTACGGCTTGACCAATGACAGTTTTTCATTAGACTCTCTAAAGAGAGGAATAAAATATGAAATGTTGTCAAAAGGGCAGGTATTAAAGAGGCCTGACGGTTCATATGTTTATAATCCGTCAGGCCATTGGGATTTTATCCGCTTTTTGCTGCTTTCCGGAGAAATAGATAAGCTTATTGCATGCGGTGTTCACTATGTTGCATATTCAAACATGAACAATATAAGCTTTGTGCCTGACTACAGGTTTGTAATGCTGCTGGATAATATGCGCAGAGATTCTGAATTGCTTGGGAAGAGAAAACCGCTATTCCTGGTGGAATTTATTTATAACGAAGGCGAAAAAGGCACTATTCCCGTTCGGGTTGTCAGGGATGGGCAAATAACTACGCAAATAGTAAAAGACGAAATACTTTTATCCAAAGGTCTGAACAGGTTTGATTACTATCATACCGGGAATTTCGTTTTCTCTCTGGACGGATTAATTGAAGATGTTTTAGGGGTGCCTTTAGGCGAGTTTAATAAGCTTAAGTTTAATGACAGATTAATATTGTTGACCATGCGACAGCCGCCGTTACACTTATCTGTCAAAGAGACGTTTTGCAGTGATTCGAACGGTCAGCCGATGACACTGGTTGGACTTCAACTGGAAAGAAATATCGAAGATATAAGCATGCTTGCCCCGGGGGTTTATCTGAGGGTACCAAAGTCAAGAATAGTAGCCTGCAAGAAACTGGATGATTTCAGAAACAGCAGAAAAATCAAACAAGCCGGGAAAATCCTTTCAAAAGTCTTGGATTTGCCTACGCATGCCTTTACCCATAATTTGGATTCATTAACTTCAATAATTGAATCTGGGGAGGGAGTCTTCGTACATAAAGAAGCTTGCGGCTTAGGCAGAGAAAAGCTGCAGAAAGAATTGGATTGGTTAGTTAATATAACCAGCGACCCCAAGCTAAGGAGTCATTTCCCGAGTATAATACAGAGCAGCTCTTCTGATGATAAAGTATCTTTTGATTTAAGTTTTATAGGCAGCGGTCTCACCGTTTCAGAGGCCCTCCTGCTTTCCAGGGAGCTCAACGAATTTGATATTTCAAGAATAATTATTCATGCTGCAGACTTTGATTTTAACAGTCTCGCATCCGAAGAGACAAAGAATATTCCTAAGCAGAACCATTTTATGAAGACGCAGCTTGGCAGAATAGTAAACAGGCTGGACCGGGTTATGGTCGAGCATAGCAACTCGGTTTTATGCGATATGATACAAGCGCCAGCCCTTGTTATAAACGGGACAGAATGTCTAAATGTTTTCAGTATCATTAAAATAATAAAGAGCAAAACTGATTTGGCCAGAATTCTACAGCCTTTGAAAACCTATAGAATACACGGCGATCTGCATTTTGGAAATATTATCTATAATCCTGAGAATAAAGATAAGTTTTCGCTTATTGATCCCAAAGGAGTTTATCAAGAGGACCCCATGTATGATTTAGCCAAGCTCTTCCATAGCATCTTCGGAAGGTATGATTTCTTAGACAGAGGAGAGTTTTATATAGATATTGCTAAATTGAAGCGCAATTTTAATATCAATATTTTCTTTGATGAAAACAGCATGCAGCTTCAGTCGTATGAGCAGCTGTCCTCAGTAGCCAGGATGGTTCTTTTAAGGTACGCTTTAAGCAATAAGGCAAGAATGGATCACGATTGGATTTACAGGTTGGCGTTTATTCACGCCGCTCATTTTATAAGCATGGTCCCTTTGCATATACATGTTCAGGGAAATTACTATGAAGCAAGCGCCATGTATTCAACAGGCGTAGTTTTGCTTAACATGTGGCTAAAGATGGCAACATCGGGTAAGAGGGAATATTTTGGTTTTGATTTAGATATGGTAGAGCCGAGAGTTAATGAGCTTATATCAATACGCAAGGAAATATCCCAGTACATTAAATCTGACTGCCTATTTTGGAGAATGAATAAGATTATCGATAAGATATCCAAAGACAGCATCTTAAGGCTGGCTGTTTGCGATAAGGCAGAGGAGATGCTTGCTTCAAGAGATTTAACGATTCGTTTCCGTTCCAGATATGTGCTGGGCAGGATTATAGGATTAGATATGGAAAGAAAGTTGTCTTTGCGCTGCAGGAACGAACCTGTATTCCGTAGTTATTTGGGCTTGAACGATGAATCAAAGAGAATAGCAAGGATAATTCTTTTGTCTATTAAAAAAGATTCCGACACATCTTCTTATCCTATAAGTTTAGATAAGATTAAGACAGAAAATATGATTAAGCTTGTATATCGAGATTTATCTTTAAGACCTACACGCTGGTTCGGTGATTTTCATAAAGCGGGAGAAAAATCTTCTGATGTTCCTGATTCAGATACTCTAGGATTTTCCTCCCCCCTAAGAATATTAAATCAGAGAACATCCTCCCCGCTTATTACTATACTCGGCAATAAATTATCATTGGGCCGTTCTTTGGGCGCCCTCGTTGCCCTGCTTGGTCATCAGCAGGTTTTATTAAATCAGATCATCGGCCTTTCTGCACACGGTGCAATCGCTCCTCCGGTATTATCCGCCTCAAGCCCCATAACCACGAAGCGCGGCGCTTTGGTGCGCACCGCCTCTTCATCTGCCATCGACCCGGTCCTCAGCTGGCTTAAGTTCTCCTACAACAAGACCAAGGGCCTCTACTTCCCTGATAGCAAGCCTTCGGAACTGGCGCTTAGCATCCCCAACAGGAGCACCGATCAGATCCTGGACGAGATCGATAATCTTATCTATGAGCCCATATTTGAGGCCGTAAACACTATAGAAGGCTATATAAAGGAAGGGACAGTTAACCCTGCAGTCCGCCTCAGGGTCTCGGATAACGATGCCCCGGCATACATACCCGAAGGCTTAAACCGTCCCATCCGCGCCGGATTCCTGCCGATGAAGGGAGACCCTTGGCAGGTAGGCCATATCTTCGTCATCCTCAAGGCCATTGCCACAGGCAAGCTTGATAAGCTCATTGTCATGGTGGATAACGGCGACTGGCGCAAGCCTAACCTCAAGTCCCTGGCCGTGCGCCAGGCTATAACCATGTTCCTCTTATCCCGCTTGGGTGAGCTTGTCCAGTTTACCCCCGTGCCTGCCCAGCATCCTGAGCTCTTCAGCGCTGATGGAGAGACCGTTATCTTCAAGCTTATCCAGCTCAACAACAATATAAGCCTTGATATGAGCTATATTGTCGGCTCTGACCACAGGTACTGGGAGACCAGCAAAAAGAACGATAAGACCGGCGAAGTGGTAGTCGCCCCTGATACCGCCAAGAAGCTCTTCGACAAGCAGAACAGCGGCCTATACGGCTATAAGCACGGTACCAGCCCTACTATCAACATAATCTTCAGCGAAAGGATCGGAGAGGAGCTAAGCCAGGAGACCATGAGCTTCCTTGAAGAGAAATCCGGCCTTAGGGTCAGGAAGTTCTTCCAGCCCATGGATACCTCCTCCACCCGTGTCAGGAAAGAGCACCACTACTGGACCGTACCCTGGGATATCTATATCCTCTCGCAGACCTTTAGGCTCTGGGGCTTTGAGGATGAGCTCTACGACCACGACAACATCACCTGGGAGAAGCAACAGGAGATCCTAAGCAACGACCTTAAGACCTCCATTGACCATGCCTTAAACCAGGCCTCAGACCAGGAGTTCAGCCGCTTCCTTGCCTCAGCCAACGCCTGGCTTGAGCCCATCCTGGGCACCGGCCTGCATATCCTGGATAACCACATCATGCAGCAGAGAAGTGCAGAGAATGCCCCGGTATCCAGAATAGACCAGATGCGCCAAGCATTCTTCGCCAGGAGCCAGAGGATAGTGGATGAGACGCTGCCGATGATAAGTTCGCCGGTTGGGGCGGTGGTTAAGGGCTTTAGCGAAACATCAAGCCCCATCTCGCTATTTAAGAAATTACGCAAAGATGCAAACTGGCTGGCGCAAAACTCCCCCTCCTTAGTAGATAAACTGGTCCTTACTCTTTCCATGGAAGGTAATATTCCGGAGTTTGAAGGCCTGGCTGCGCAAAATGCTAACTCCCGCGGCGGACTGGGGGCATATCAGGGTGACAAGCTTGAAGGCCTTGCCGATATCGGAATGCGAAGCATTGCCATTCATCCGGGGTATTCGTTCGCACTATACAAGGGAGAGAAGGTAAAGATCGATTATGAGGAGTTGGCGGATAAAGGGCTTATTGAAAGGGTTTATGATCCAAGCGGTAATCGCGTTGAGCTCCAGATACATACCTGGGACGACCATAATTCTTTCGTCCTCTCTTGGAATAACAAGCTGGTAAAAGCTCTGCCTTATAAGCTTTACCGCGGCGGCACGCCGCTTTACCTTATAGTTAACGAAGACGTCCTGGATTGGCTCTACGCCGATGAGTTCACGCATGGAGAGATGGGCCGCGCGCACAGGTATACTCAGGAGACGGTATTCGGCAAGGCGGCATATCAACTAAGCGAGAAGCTGAACATTATTCCGGATATACTGCATTGTAATGAAGCGCACGTTGCGGTAGCGGTAGCCCAGATAAGGGACAACCCCTCCTATAGAAAGACCGCTATTTGCTATACTAATCATACCTTAGTGCCTGCGGGATTGGAGATGTTTAACCCGGACAGCGTCCGTACCGACATAGGAAGGATGACCTATCAGCTGGGCGCAAGCTTCAAGAACTATAAGAAGATAAACCATAAGTTCCTTCGCGTAAAGGACGATAAAGTGTGGGTAGATTTTTGTCGCTACCTGGTTGAAGAGTCGGATGTCATCAACGGCGTATCGGATGAACACGCTATGTTGACCGAGAAACTTTTTAAGAGCCTGTATCCTGAGCTGGCCAAGGAAAATCCCATTCAGGTTATCGGCGTGCTTAACGGTTCCGGGAAAAGCTGGGTTAATCCGGAAATATCAAGGCTCCAGCAAAGAAATATAGTTCCATGTAAATCAAAGGCTTGGAGCATCCATCAAAGAGCAAAGAGGAGGGCGTTCAAAGAAGTTAAACTGCGAACGGGGATAAAGCTAGATTTTAATAAGCCTACAGTATGGCTGGTTAGGAGAATAGTCGAATACAAGAGCCAGCATCCTATGTTAAGATTTTTAGTCCATATAATGTGCGCCGAAAGGGATGCCACCTTCACCAGAGGGCAGCTTTTTGCATTATGGCTGCGGGATATCAAGAATTTTGATTATGAATATAATTTGAACCTCTGGAATCTTAAAAATATTGCTGATGGGGTGATGGAGGCCATTTTTGCCGGCAGGGATATGGTCAACGGGCTTGGTATGCAGGTGGTTGTCGGCGGTCCGGAGTATATGAAAGATTGGGTAGAAGAGTTCCAACGTTGGAGCCAGACGGAAGAGTTACGAGGAAAGTTTGTTTATGTCCCTAATTCTGATATCAAGCTGCTTAAAATGCAGGCCATCGGCTCTGACGTCTGCGCAGAGGTCCCCAGGGATTTTGATGAGGCTTGCGGAACATCCGGTCAAAGAACTGCCCTTAACTTCGGTGTGACCATAGGCCTTAACGGAGCCGGTCCAAAAGAGCTTATTAATCCTTATAACGAACAAACAGGCGAAGGCAACGGATTTCTGTTCGGGCCATTTGTTCACGAAACTGACGAAAATTTAATAGCCGACCACGAAGCTTTTTATCTCAAGGGTCCGGTTGAGCTTTTAGTCATATTTAGAACTATCTCAAGGCTTTATTACCAGGAGCAGGATAAATGGAAGAAACTGATGCTTGCCTCTTATCTGGCTGCCCAGGAAAAGGTCACCGCCGCAGCCATGGAGAAGCGCTACGCGTTAAATGTTTATCCATTAGCGATCGAGAGGAGATTGAAGAAGATCGAAGACGAAGAAAAAGCGCAGGAGGCAGAACGGGACAGGGTAGATAACGCCGCCAAGCAGGAATCCGCCTCTCCAATCTCAAATAATTTTTTAAGCAGAAAGAAAGCGGTTACTCTGCACCCAGGCGCGCTAGCATGCAGGATACTCCGTAAGGTTTTCCGGATTAGCCAGTCCATCAGCCGAAGCGCGATTGTCATCGGGGCAGGCAGGGTCGGCCGGGGCCTTATCGGCTCCATCCTGGACGACAACGGATACGGGATGATGTTTGTGGACAAGAATACTGAACTGACCGCAGCTCTAAGGAGGCAGAAAGAATATGCAGTAAATATTTATGCTCCTGAGAAAGGGCTGAAGAGGCAGGAGATAGGCAATTTCCGGATATTCGACAGGTCAGACGAAGAATCGATAGTAAATGATATATTTAGTATTAATACGATATTTTTTGCCCTGCCTGACACGGCTTTAAAAGACGCTTCGGCTTTGGTTGCCAGATTGATGATAAAACGCCTGGAGCAAGGCCTTAAAGAACCGGTGAGTGTAATCGTCGTCTCGAACAAAATGCACACCGAGCACCAGGTAAGAAACGAAGTGTTTAAGAATATGTCTGCGCAGGTTTACAACCTCGCCAAAGACCTTCTCAATATAGCGGAAACCACGACCTTTAGTATAGCCACCAATGTATTGCCCAACGCAGCGGAATATGAGCCTTTAATGATCCAGGTGAGCGTTGAACAATCGTTATTTGTTGACCGGAAAGCGTTAAAGCCTGATTTTAAATATATGCGCAAGATAATCCCGGTTGATAATCTTGCAGAACTCAAGCAGAGGAAGCTGTTTGTCTATAACGGACTGCACGCCATTGCCGCGTATTTAGGCTATTTAAAAGGATACCGCTACATTAATGAGGCGGTCAGCGACTTTGAGATATATAAAGTGGTCCGGTTGGCAGGGGAAGAGCTAAGGGGCTTTATGGGGAAATGGGAAAATTATGACATCTGCATCAATTCGCTTATTGAGATCTTTTTAGACCAGCATATACTTGATGAGATCTCCAGGGTCGGGCGTGATCCCGAGAAAAAACTTAAGAGCTTTGATCGTCTGGTAGGGCCTGCAAAGTTGATCATGGAAAACGGTAGGAATCCTGATGCCTATTCTTTGGGGATAGCGGCAGCCATCCTTTACGATAACACGAATGACCGAACGGCGAAGATAATTACAGGCTTGCGAAAAAACATGGGCGTTAATTATGTATTAAGAATGAAGTGCGGGCTTGATCCGAGTAGGGACGCCGAACTAATTTCATTGGTTGAAGACAAGATTGAGTTTCTTGAAAAGGAAAAGTCAAAAATAGTTCTAAGAAAAGCCATGGATGAGCGTGATTACGATGCTGTCGTAGCCGTTGGAAATATTTCGCGCCGCGGTATAAAACTCCTCGTCTTTGATTTCGATAATGTTATCGCCGATACTCCTCGCTATTATGCCCGGGCTACGGCGACCGTATATTGGAGGATAAGGAATGGCATCAATACTGGTTATCCGGAATCCGGAGACCATTTCAGGGATGAAGGCGAGAGGCTATATTTTAAGTATTTCCCCGGCAGGGCTACATACTTTACCATTCTTGATGGGATACGCCTGGCAAATGCGGACGGGCTGTTTACCGGCATCGACCCCGAGGTTCTTATTGATAAGTATTACAGGCAGTTTGAAAAACTAAGGGCGGCTGATTTCGAAAAAATCAATCTTCTGGAATTCATTAATCCTCATACCCGGGGGTTCCTGCATATCGTCAAGGCCCTTAATCCCGAGACTCTTTTTTATGTCAATACAGCCCTTGAGACCGGATTCTTTAAGCGTCAGTTTATCAGAAGCAGGATCAAGTCATATTTCATTAATTCTTATGCGTTGACAAAAGAGCAGAGAAGAGAGAAAGAAATAGAGATAAACAAAGCAAAGAACCTGCTAAAGATCGTTAAGGAAAGCGGTTTTGCCCCTGAGGAGGCAGCTGTCTTGGATGATTCTCCGGCATTCCTCGGTATCGTTAAAAATATGCAGCCGGAGATATTAAGAATAGGCATGGCAACCGATATTGAATCAGGAGAAAAGCTTATCGATACAGGAGCCGAGGCGGTCTTTATGAACCTGAAACCCACCCTCGGTAAATTAACATTGTTTTCCATTGACGCGGAGAAATTCAACCGCCTGCGTGCGGTCTGCAGTAACGTTTACCTTATAGAATCGACGGATGCCGGGTATAAGAGAGATATTGATAATAACTGGCAGAGGAAATTCAAGAGAGGGACGAGTTTCTCGGTTAAAACCATACGCGACAGAAAGAAGCTGCAGGATACGTTTGAGGCTTTGGTGGACAGGGGCCTGTTCAAGCTTAACGCCATCATTAATATCAAAGATTTCAGTCCTTACGCGGTGACGGTATATATAAGGAAGCTAATGGAGATATCCAAGCTTTACAACGGTAATATACGGTTTATCCTGATCGTTGAAGAAGACATAGACAAGTTCTCTAACGACATGCCGAGCACGTTTAACGCCGTAGATAAAGCCATATTGGCCCTGCGGGAGGAGTTTTACAAAAGCCCCACAATAATGATCGCAGACGGTGGCAGGAAGATAAGGAACATGCCCTTGACCCTGAACTATATTTATGAAGGCCTGATACCGTATTCGGAACAGAGGGTAAGGTTGCATGAGGTTTTATTGCGCACGGGGACATTCATGCTTCAGCTTCCCGGATACGGCAGCGGCAATCTTATTATCGCGGCCAGCGATATTATGTTCTCCACAGAAAATATGACCATGTTAAACGGAAGTCCGTTAAATGATTTGCCCGGTGAAAGGATATTGATTGCGCCTATTGTGCCGGTAAGCGGTAAATACCTCAGCAGAAAGGTATTTCTCGCTTTAGACGGGAATAAAGAGGCCAAGCTCTTATTGGCAAAGCCAAACAGGTCGCTGGCCAAGAAATATATGGATGTAATTTCGGATAGCCGCCTCTACTGTCTGCATTATTTTACTGCATGGAACAAAGATTTCATCAGATCCTTGATATCCGAATTTAAATCCAGGGCTATGACTTCGGGCGAACGCTTTATCAACTTCCCGGCAGACATGTTCTTTTCTCTATTTCAAAGCACATTTATGAGCGAAGCGGAATGGGTGCTGTACAGGCCGAAGGCAAAGCTTGGATTAGTCAGTGAAGACGATTGGATTTCCATGAGAAAAATAGCGGTTAGACGCCTTGGACAAAATACAAATAAAGTCACGTATATAAAGGGTGCATCCCAGAAATCTTTCAGGGATGAAGGAAGGCTTCCGGAAGCCCTGTGCAGGCTTAGAGAGACCGTGCGAACGGATAAAAACAAGATAAGTAAGGGTTCGCGGGTATTCCTGCATAACGGTGCGTCTTCGTTCCTTGATCGGGTGATCATCAAAGGCAGGGGCAGGGTTATCTTCGGAGAAAATGTGAGGTTGAAGAATGTTGTTATCGAGCTTAACGGTCAGGATATGGTAATCCCGCGCGGCTGGAGCATAATCGATTCTTATATTGAAGGAAGCTGCAGCTTCGAAGGCGAGAGAGGATTCGTGGTCAACTCCGTTCTGGTCAATTATAAGAACGATACCCTGTTTCCGATAAAGGATAGGGTTTTTGAAGGAAAATCGGTTTTTACTATCCTGGCGACGCTTGAGAAAATGCAGATACCGGTGAGCATCCCGGTAAGAGACAGCAGGAAAACGATAGAAGGCTTAGGTTTTGACGGGCACACCCTAAAAGAACTGCAGGAGCTTTCCGACATATCGGTTAATACCGATAAAATAATCCGGCTTAAGAAGATCATTTGCCGCGAACTCAAGAAAAGCCACAATATTTTCCCAATAAATAATGACGCATATTTGAAGGCCAGTTCCAAGAGAACCACCTATAATAAATTTGTTAATATGGTGCTGAAGGAGATCGGCGAAGGGCGAGATAAGAAAAAAGGACAGTATTGGGTCACTATCGAAGGAATACAAGGCGCCGGCAAAACCTACTTGGTTAATGTTCTTAAAAGGAAATTATCTGAAAAGGGAAGGAGTGTAATTGAAATAAATGAAGATTGGTATCATTTCCCCAGAGTAAAAAGGAACAAAGAGGCAGGGATTTTCATGAAGATGACAACCGGCAGATTTTTACCCCACCTGTTAAAATGGCACGATTGGGACAGGCTTAGGAATGACTTTCAGAATATATTGAACACTTACGAAGGGACCATTATTTTGGGGAATCTTTACGATGTTACGACGGGAGGATTTTTTGCAGAAGATAAGCAGCTTGTGATCACGCCCGGAACCATATTCATATATTCGGGATTCTATATATCAGATAAGGGGATTGTGGATATACCCGCCGATCTTTCAATTTACCTGGGGATAAGCTTCCAGGAATCATTGAAAGTAAAGATGGAGAGAGATACGAAGATAGCGGGGAGAATGCCGCAGGATATCCGCAGGTTGCATTACAGGATATATAAGCCCGGCCTTGAAAGGCATATAATGACAAATGACCCCGCGGCAAGGGCAGACATAGTTTTAAGGTTCGACGATATTGATAACCGTTCCAAAGTCAGCATCATAGTGCCTCTTTCGTCCGGGAAAGCGAAGAAACGCGGCGACAACTTCCTGGAAAGCGCCAATGGTAGCATCAGCAGCCCTATCGGTAGCGTGGAAAAGCGGGTATTAGATGCCCTTGTTTCGTTCCAAAGCGGGCACAATGCATTGGAGAAGGAAAGTAATCCGGGAAAGTCAATCCAGTTATTAAAAAGAGCGATAATGATGGCCGAATCCTTGCCTGAAAAAGAACCTTTTGATAAGCCAGGATTTGTCGCTTCGTGCCGAGCGGGAATTGCTGTTGCCATGGCGAATTTAGGCCATCCTCGCAAGGCCCTTAAATACGCAGAAAGGTCGCTTGAGTTCTTTGATAGATTTGGGCCGATGTATCCGGCTGAAACTGCCAGATGGATCATGGCCAAGATTACAAAATGCTCATGCTTGACCGCATTTCGCCGCTTTGATGAAGCCAGGGCCTATGTTGAGGAAACCAGGGAAACGGCTAAAAAATACACCGACGAATACACCGCAAATCAGGTAATCAGCCTCTGTGATGAGTTCCTGCAAGATATGGATAAGGCCGAGGGGAGCTCTCCGATAGACAATAAACCTTCGATAGCGGAATCCTCATTGTTTCTTTCAAGCTTAGGCTATCCCCAAGATTGTCTTCCTGTGCTTTCAAGAGAGCTGGATGCTTTTCTTGGCGAAATAGGTTTTGACGAGGCAAGGCAAGAATTATCCGCCATAAAGGAATCAGGGAACGATGAGAAATTAAAAGGAAAACTGTTTGAATTAATAAAGAAATTCAGAAGCTTAGGCTATGTTAATCCCAAGTCGCCCAAAACGCTCATAAAACTCCTGGTGTCCAGCCTAGTCGATAAAAATACTTACAATAGCGTTTCTGATAAAGAAATACTGTATACCCACACAGCTGTTTCTCAATTGGCCTATATTTTACTTAGTTTGCTTAAGCTTAATCCTATACATGCTACTGCGCCAGGGCATAGTTTTGCGCTTGTGCCGTTCGGTAATAATTCAATCTTGCTACTCGATTTTACTAACTTTATAATAGGAGATTTCGCAGATTTCCACACAAATGAAGGAGGGAAGTATTTAATACTGAAGCGAGAATATAGGAATATGGATTATAGGAAAGAGAAATATGCCTTTAGCCAGAGCGGGACGCAGTTAGACAGCCTGGCAGAATCAGATAAGACGGCGGTCCTTAATTCAGTTTTCTACTATATAAATGAAACTAGTACAACCGGCTGCACTTCTACCATACATAATAACCTTGGGAATACCTTGTTTGATATTGAAAAGGTTACAGAAGCCCTTACCGAATATGAAAAAGCAGTCCGTCTTAATCCTGATAATGCCGAAGCACACAATAATCTCGGACTTGCCTTGGCTAATTTGGGCAGATACGAGGAAGCAATTGTCGAATATAAAGCGGCCACCAGCATCAATGGGTATCTTGTAGAGGCATATTTTGGCCTCGGGCTACTTTTAATCAATCTAAATAGATTCTCAGAGGCAGCTACCGAATTTGAAAAAATCATTGATCTTAAGCCCGATTATGCCGAAGCGCATTATAATCTTGGATTTGCTTTAGCTAGCCAGGGCAGCTATCAAGAGGCAGTTGAAGAATATCAAAAAGCTGTCCGCCTTGATCACAATAATTCTAACGCACACAATAATCTCGGACTTGCCTTGGCTAACCTGGGTAGATACGAAGAGGCAATTGTGGAATTTCAAATAGCCCTCAGCATTGATTTTAATAATGTCTACGCGCATAGCAACATGGGCGCCCTTTTAGCCAATCAGGGCAGATACCAGGAGGCCATTTATGAGTATAAAATAGCTATCGGCCTGAATCCAGATTATCTTCTTTTATGGAGTATCGGCCATTGCTATTTTGTATTAGGCGAAAAAGATGTGGCGGTAAAATATTTTAGACAAGCTTTAGATTTGTATCCTGAAATAATTAAATTTTTTACGGAGGCCGAACAGGAAGAAATCAGAAAGCTTATTGATTCCTCCTGTTCGCCGGTTAAAACCGGAAGGTTCGATTATTCGTTTTTGGCATCCGGAGTCCCCAATTATTTCGGGTGTCTTGTTGCAATTGATTCTAAGCAAGAGGCAAGCTCAGGCTTAAGCGCCCCTTTGTTTTCAGAGCCGGTTTTTGAGCTTGTTGCGCAGCTTCAGAACGAAAGACGGCTTATTTCAGAGATCCACGCGCGTTGGCCGGCGGCGTTCGCCTCTTTTGGCAGCGCCAGGATACCGGTTGATGATGCGATCTGCGCCAAAGCCCGGGAGTTCGGAGCGGCCGTATTTAGCGCGGGTTACCCCATCCGCTCAGGCGCGGGGCCCTCAACAATGGAGGAGGTCCTAAGGGGATATGTTGAAGCAAGGAAGAAATCAGCATATGCAAAAACGATCATGAATGCCACTCAGGGGATAAGGATAAAGCTTCCTTTTGAGCAAAGGACTTCTGATTTCGTCGAAGATAACTATGAACTCAGCCATTTCGTCCTCAGAAAAATGGGTCTTTATGATAACTGTCTGGGCATAGGGGTCTTCCCGGGCGGATTCGGCACCATGGATGAGTTTTTTGAGGCCTGGTTCAGGCATATACCGGTGGTATTAATAGGAAGCTTTTTCTGGCGCCCCATTATTGATACGCTTTATGAAGCCTGGCAGAAGCGCGGCTGGAAGGAGCAAATAGAATCTCAGCCATTGATTACCGATTCAATAGATGAAGCCATGGTCCATTTACTTTGTGCTCCCCGCAAGATAATAAAAGATACTCCAGAAACCCTAAAAGATGCGAACAGAGACCTTGAATTCTGTCTGCTAAAGCTTAGTAAATGGCCGGCCAGCGTCACGATTATAGGCCAGTCGGACTTTATACACATCGAAGAGGCAACGATCGTAAAGCGCCTAACCGCCTCATTATTATCCAAAGGAGTTTCGGTGCGTTCAGGAACTGCCAACCGGTATTTAAAAAGAGTCTTAGAGGACGCAGCCGGAGATAACAAAGACATGCTCTTGGCCACTCTGGCAGAGAAGAAGAGGGGGGATATTGCTCAAGAGGAAAACCGCATCGTTACCACCCATATATCCAACCATCATGTCCTACTTACGGAAAATTCGCTGGCATTTGTATTTTTGCCGGGCAGGATAAAGACATTCAACCGCCTTTTTGATAATATCCCTGTTATTCAGACCGGTAAGATCGCGGCTCGTCCAGTCATCTTGGTTGAAAAGGGATTTTGGCAGCCGGTCAAGGACGCTATGGTAAAAGCCATGCTTGGGTATCCGGGAACCCAACTGATCAAGCCCCGCGATGGCGATCTGCTCCAGGTAGTTGACAGCGCCGAAGAGGCATTAAAAATATTAGAACCAGTGATCAGTTCGCCTGTAGAAGCATTCTCACAGATAAGGGAAGGCATCTGGCAGATAGTTGATGAGCGCTCGGGCAGCCGCCTGATCGTCAATGTTAACCAGGGTTTTAATGCTATCGGATATTTTGTAAAAGATAAGGTCAAGGAGTACAACTTGATCTATGAAAAAGGCGGCGCACCGGTATTGTTCCCCTTTGCCAACCGTATCAGACTAAACGATAACGGTGAGTTGACATGGATAGATTCAACAGGGAAAGTTTGGTTGGCCAAGCTCCTTAGTCAGGAACTGATCGATGCAAAGCTGATAAGCAAGAATGATGAGACCAGTGTGCGCCACGGATTAGTCCGCCACCTGCCTTTTAAAAACGTCGTATTTACCAAAAACGGCCGCGGTATATCCATATCAGGAGAGTTCCATTCAGCAGATTACCTTCTTATACCCGAGCTCTATCAGGGGTTTGTCTTAAAAATCACCCATGCCTTAGAAGAGGCTCGGTGGGCCACATACGCGGAGGCCACAAACTGCAGCGACCATGAAATGCCCATTGCCTATTGCCTGCATTACTGGTTTAACGTGCTATTCAATAAGGGCACATCGCGGGAGAACGCCTCTGTGATGATCCCCGCCAAGAAGCGCTGGGAGTCTTTCAATAACTTCCCTTCCGGGGAATTGCTGCGTGTCAACGACAGGTACGATTTCAGGAGAAGCCGCAGGCTTGGAGAGATTACCGTTGATAACCAATATGACGAAGTATTTCTACGCCGCTGCTCCTCCAAGAACTATGCCTGCGGCATATTCTCTCCCGAAACATTGCTGCGCATTAAGATGGAAGCTGAAGGTATATTCAGGAACATCGTCTTCTACGTGCCGCACGATAAGCTGGAAACTATCTGTATCGAGCCGCAGACATCATCGGTAGACATGTTCAATCTGGCAAGTAAACGCATCAAAGGCTCTAACCTTATAGCGCTAAAGCCAGGGCAGGCTAGACAGTTTAAGACAAGCGTATGGTTGGAGGGCGCGCTTAGTTCTCCGGTAATACGTCGTCTCAAGCCGCACGACTTCATAGAGACAAGAATAGGCATTATAGAGCGCCAGGAGAGATGCGGTGGCCATGAATGGGATGATAAACATAGCTTTACAGGGAATGCCAGGAAATACTTCTCAAAGCCGCAAATAAATAAGCTTACTAAGATAATCTCCAGACAGAAGTCCCCGATTCAATATATCGCTGTTTCCATCTGGCGTCATAACACAGGATTAGATCCTATCCGTGAAGATAAGCCTAAAGTGGGCATCCACCTTGTCCTGGAATCCGGCCAGGAAGTCAAGCTACATGAATCCAGCCTTGGCACCGGCACAGGAAAAGAGGTAGATTTAAGTTGTCTGGAAATATCAGAACAATCGTCACCCAGAGGTATCTCCTCTCCAGTAAAGACAAAATATGAGTCCATAGACCAAATCATCCAAACCCTTTCCGAACTTGAATCCTACTATAACGATGTCAAATCCCAGAGCAAAGAGGCAATAGCCAATATAATTGAAAAGGCAATCTCTGAGCATAGGGTCAAGATTGAGGCAATAAAGATAGCTAAAAGGATAGAGGAACTGGAGCAGTCCTTAAAGGATAAGGATACAAAGGTAGCTGATCTAACAAGCGAAGTCGAAAAGCTCAATGAACAACTTATAACCAAAGATCCCAAGCTTGAGTCCGCAAGCAAGGCCTTCAGGGACGAAGAGACCATTTATAACAAGATATCCAAGGATGTAAAAGAGATAGAAGAAGGCTATGTCCAGGTCAAAAAAGAATCCAGAAATAGCATCACCATAATACTGGAAGCCGGCTTAAAAGAACAAAGAATATCCTTAGAATCAAGTAAGAAAAGGCTGGAAGCGGCACGTGCTTATTTAACAGAGCTACAGAATGCCAGGGCCGAACTAGGCCGTCAATTCATCATCAAACAACGGGAGTTAACCAAGCTCAGTCAGGAAGCGGAGAAAGATAAACAGGATTTAGCTCAACTTAAGAATAAGATCGAGTCAAAGATAAGCTCACCGCTTCAAAACAAATTGTCCAGATCTAGCCTCATAACTGCTAAATACGGCGCCCTCGTGTGTGCCAAATTATTCTCTATTAAAGCCTTCTTTGCCATGAGCCAGAAGATAGTTGAGAATAGCCTGCTGATGATCTCTTCACCTGCAGGTTCCCTGGTCAATTCTAGCTCTAAGATAGTAAAGAATAGTTCTCCAATATATTCAGAACATCAAGCTCTGTTTATCGATCATAATAGGAAAACACAGGATTACCGTAGATATAGCAATTTACGGGATAGCTTCCAGGATATCGTTTTTATTCCAATAAAGATTAAAATTAATCCTCATTCCTGCGAAGAGGCATATGTTGTGATTAACTACTCATGGCTTCAGGAGTTTTATTTTAAATGTAAATGGAACAAGTCTCTAGTTAAGTGGTTGGGTAAGAATAGATATCTCTCATTTATTTCTGGCAATCCATCGAAGAAACAAATATTGTCTTCCATATCAACAACAAAAATGTGGCCTATAGTTGCCTCGTTTGATAAATGTCAGGAAGAGATTGTAAAAAAAGTAACAGAAGGCATGCGTATAAACGATAGAAATATACGAACTATTGCTTTGAGTGAGTTGAGCGTTGATCTTTTCCCGCGTAATAAAAAAGTGGGGATAATGCATTATCCCGAGATTGTGGCGGCAATTGACGGCGTTATGTTTTATTATCCCGAAGATATGTTTATCCGAACAATAAAACAACGAATCACGCATTTTGATTGGGTATTGCCTTCTCTGGTAAGTGAATGGCGTTGTGTTAAATGTAATAATTGCGGAAGCTCAGATAATGAAGTCAGGATTATTATCGGGCCTTCGCGAATAGTCCATTGCACTAAATGCGGGCTTGTTTTTAATAATCCTCAGGTGGTCACCAGAGATAAATATTTCGCAAGATATGGAACACAGAAAACATGCGGATTGAATCTAAAAGCCCCTTCTTACGAAAAAGCCATACAGATAGGTAGGATTATTTACAATTGGGCAGTCAAAGAATACGGAAATGATTATAAGCAGCGCGTTTTGTTAGATGTTGGTACCGCTAACGGCGACTTGCTTTTAGCGCTAAACAAAGAGTATGGTTGGCCGCTAGAGAATTTAGCCGGTGTAGAGCCTTCAAGACAATCCGTTAATAATGCACTTAAACATGGCCTGCAGGTTAAACGTGGCGTGCTTCCTCTTGATATCGACAGCTTGCCATTGAAAAATATTGATATCATCACTTTAGTTGCTACTATCGAACATTTGCCTGATCCAGTCAGCGTGTTAAAGAATATTTATGATATTTTAGTTCCCGGAGGGACATTGCTTATTGCCGCCGTCCCCAATGTATCTTCTTTAATTACCGCTTCTGCCTTTACCCGTTGGAATGAAGTCAACTTCCGTGACGGTGAGCACCATTATCATTTTGATTGCAATAGTTTGAAGGAAATGGTAGAGAAGTCAGGTTTCTTTATTGAAAGTATAAAAGGAAACGAAAGAGACTTCTTGGAAGAGAATCTTAATGATGTCATGTGGTTGGCCTTTAGCCTGGGCACTCCGAGAAGAATAGTCTTAAAAGCACTCAGAAAACCCGATGAGATGTTTAATGACATTAGAGCGAGAGTAAATAGGCTTATAGGGAAAGATCTGCCTAGGGATAGATTCTCTTCCGTTAAAAAGATTATAGAGGTGTGGAGGGATATATTCTGGCCAAATCCTGAGTTATCTACTTTATTTTACATATGGGCAAGAAAACAGAATGTTTTCTCAAGCCCCCTATCCGCATTCCAATACCAGCCCCATATAGATATAGGAACCAGCTTCTTCAGGAACACCCTATCCCAATACTCAAACTTTTTTAACTTTAAAATACTTATTGATCTTGCCGAATCCCAATATGGTGATGTCAGCTCGCCGCTTGATAGAAAAATAAATTACCAAGAAACCACGCCCTACGAGTTAGCTGCCTTGGTTAATGAAGGAAAAATTAATTTCTACGAAGCGATAATAGGCTCATGGGATTATAAATTTGCTACTGGAAAAATATTCAAGTATGACTTATCAGAGCTTAGAAGAAAAACAGCAGGCAGACTCAAGGCTATGTTTAACCCTAAAAGATCTGGGAAGAGACCCGTACAGATGGATACCAGCTCGTTGTATCAGCCGTTTGACAAAAGTAAATTTAATTTCAATAAAGTAAATGAAAGCGAAATTATTGTACAAGGAATCAAGATTGTAGACATTGAAACCGATATCGTTGTTAATGTGAGTCCTTTTTTGAGAGGCCACATTCTTATTACTCCGGAAAGATCTAACGAACATAATCAATATTTTATTTCTCAAGCAGCATCTGTTTCGTTAGGCATGCTGAATATGGTTGGGCGAGGTAGTTACAAGGTCACTTATAACAGCGTAGGAGCTTTCGCTTCAGTCAACCACTTGCACCTGCAGGCCCTGGATTATCCGGATACATATATGCCGGTTGAAATAGAATCCGCAACTAACAGTAAGCTTATTGGCGAAATCAATAATGTTTCTGTTTGGGATCTGCCTAATTGGTTATTAAGGACTGTTGTTCTAGTAAGTGAAGATGCTAAAAATCTGCAACTACAAATCTTGAAACTGGCGACTATATTACACAAATTGAACCAGCCATATAATTTAGTCTTTACTTATCATAAACCAAATTACAGTATATATATATATCCACGTAGATTCCAGGGGCCTAGCAAATTTGGCACAGGAGTAGCATATTTAGAGGTTTCGGGTGAGATTTTATTTGTCCAGCAGGAAGGCAAGACGGAAGCGGAATCATTAAAAATATATGAAGATGCTACAGAGAGAGAAATGATTGAAGAGGTATCTTGTGTTGGAGTAGACGCATATAGATACAATGAGATAATAAGACAATTTTTTGGTAATTCTAACTTTTCCAGCTCACCGCTTGAACGTAACTCTGAATTATACACAAGGCTTCTTAATATGTCCCAGGACTATAAAGTTGTTGAAGAAATCCATTCCTGGGGTAAGACCTATAAGCTGGATGAAACAGGTTTTACCAACGTCTGTAAGGCAATAGACGAAATCGTCTTAGAGCTAAAGAAGAAATACCGCGGGCCATATTTTGATATCCTGCTGTTGATCCTTAAAGGACTAACCCAGCTTAAAGTGAGGGTGGGGACGGTTACTAACTACGATTATGGAGATCACCATTCTTCACCGGGTGAGTTCGTTACGGAAGTTGATGAGCGTATTGACTGCGCTGGACCAGTGCGGGAAAAAGCAAGGAAGGCCTTAGTGAACTTGGGATTAACCGGTTACACCCCTTATTTAAAAGTCAAAATTAAGGTCACAGAAAACCATGAAAGATGCGGTGGACATGGTTGGGATGAAAAATACAATCAGGAAGGGACAATTAAGCAGTATTTTTCAAAAGAACAGGTAGATAATATCGCTGAAATAGTCTCCCATCAGAAATCATTGCCTCTTCATATCGCAGTATTCATCTGGCGCAATAATACAGGAATGGATCCAATAAGTGAGCGTGAGCCGCACGTCAATATCCGCCTTGTCTTGAAATCCGGATCGTCAATCAAGCTGCATGAATCCAATTCTCATACCGGCAGGGGCACAGATGCAGACTTGGCGTACTTAAAGATATCAGAACAGTCTTCACCCGTAATTATTTACAGCCATGAGATAAAAGAAAAATGGAATTTCTTAAAGCGAGCCAATGATTTACTTTGGTTAGGATTAACACTGTATAGTAAAAATGAAGCACGCTTGGGTAGTGTGTCCGTTGTAGTTAGTCCATATGGCGCAAGTCTGTGCTCTTGCGGATTATGGATAAATGAAGCCTATAGGGGGCAAAAGTTAGCTCAAGAGGCAGTTGCACGTGTTTATCTAGGGGGCATCCATATTGGTAAGTTATTGGGTTACAGTCTACCTTTAATTCATAGGTACTTTAGCTTGTCTTACACGCAGTGGAAATCTTTTGAAAATCCGTATGAAATGGATAATGAAATAGAGCCTGATTGGATAGGAAAAGATTTAATTTCGGTATTTAAACATTTAGGGTTAGATTACGATTTAGAGCTTCCTCGTTCTGAATTTATGGATTTAGCTGTAAGAAAATTATGTAGAATTGAATATGAAAAAGATAAACATGCTTACTTTCAAGGCGGGGATATGTTCATACTAGCTGATGAATTTACCAAAACAATCAAGGAGAATTGGAAAGAGTGGTTCTATAAGAATAGGATAATAAAAGTTTTAGGAGAAAGAGAATGGGAGCATATTGATTCCTCTTGGGATTGGCCTAGGCTTCTTGGCGGATTGGATGAAAACGCAAACACTGCTAGAAATGAGTTATTTGAAAATATCAGAAAATTTACAGGCTCGCCAATAGAAGGAAAACAGAGCAGTTTGCCCATGAGGCTAGAATTGGAAACAGAACAAAAGGAGGGCTTATGTTTAAGCTGTCCGATTTTTCATTCACCCGTTTCCTTTGCACTGAAGAAGGTATCTTCGTTTATGCAAGGTATTCTGATTGGTCTTGCGAATTCAGCTTCTTTATCGGCCAGAATGGTTCGGTTAAGGGCAGGTCCTTGGCTGGCTCCTGGCTTGAGCTTACCAATGAACTCGCCTATTCTATCCGCTCCAAAGTCAATTCCGACCTCGCTGACAACCCCGAACTCGTCACTGCTTATTAGCTGCGTATTCTATTACCACGAAACGAAAGCGCTTACCGAAAATCCCGACGCTAAAGAAAAAATCGTAATCAGTTCCCCGGTTACGTATAAATTTAGCAAGATCGCTAAAAGTGCCCGGAAAAGAATTGTAGATTTATATGACTGCGATATCAAGATAGTCATGCGTTCGCTATCTTGGTTATACAAAAGAGGTTATATTAAATTTGCTGATTATGCTGATTATATGGATAGCGTGCATTACTATGATTTCCAGGATATCATGTTGTTAGTGGGTAATTTAGGAAATGAAGGAAGCAACAAGCGGATTACCGAAATTTTCTTGAATGAAGTAAGGAAAAGGTTTCACGAGTATTATGCAGAAATCGACAAAGAAAAGATAGAAAGACTTGATTCTATCGGTCGGGAAAAAGTAAAAATTCTCCGGAAATATCGCGAAAAACGAGCGAATATTTATTACGGCTCCAACCGCGGCCATTACAAATACGTTTTTCCGCTAAAAAATAATACCCGTACACCCTGGATCAAAGCCGGCTATTCTGTTCCAGCTTCCGAACTTTTTAATTCAGCTCAGTTAGAAGAAATATGCAAGATTTTTCAGGTACGCGCAACACCACATAACATTATCATTAAAGTCAGTATAGTAAATCATGATAGCCGTCATATTGAACATGACCCAAGAATGTGGGAGCTCATAGAGCAAAGAATAGAGATAGGCATAAAGTTTGGTGATGAAGAAACAATTATAGGCAGGGAAATATTTATAGATTGGACACCTAGATCTTCATCCGGGGAAATAAAATTGCGGGTTAATGAAGTCGAATTGACCAATCCATTTGTTAGTTCGCCTTTGCCTTTAAGGCTCTTGACTCCTGGAGACTGGCAAGAGGCTAAATCCGGCATGCTTTCTTTGAGTAGAAGGATATATGTTTTAGGGCGAATCGGAGGGGCAGCCGGGGTAATGGCTGTTTTAATCGCTTTAGCTGATGCGGCACTGGGATACGCATATTCAGGTTTTCAAGAGCCTCGGCATCTCAGAGACATCGCTATCGATGCGCTAATACATATTGGAGAGCCCGCCATGCCTTCTCTTACAGAATACCAATATGATAAACGCAAGGCGGTGAGGGAGGCAATAGGGTTAGCTATCCGGGCTATTAAGCATGTTTCTTCCCCCCTAGAGAACGGCTTAGGGCAGAGGCGTTTTCGTTTGGAGCAGGCGTTCTTGGATTTTGTCGGCTTTCCGAAGCGTTGCAAGTTAAGCGCAGGCCGGTTTTTCCAGGGAGAGAAGTTTGAAGAATCTCTAACGCAATACAATAATTACAGCAAGTCCGATCGACTCAAGAGTAATTATGCGGCTAAAGCGTTGATATCCGTACTTGAAAAGAAGGGGCTGAGGGCAAGCTTGAAGTTTGCTTTCTTTTTCAGAAAGGCTTCCCGCCTGGCAGAGTCCAAAAGCAATTTTAGCATCGGGAATTTGTCTAGTATCTTCAAGGACATTATTGAGGCCAGGCCGGAGCTGCAGAAAAGGGCCGAGTATCTATTGGCAAGATTAGCCGTAAGTAGAATGTATATGCCGGCGGCCGAAACGCGAAAGGCAGCCTTCCAAGTGTTGCTTGCCAAGACCTTCGGGACTATAGCCATTGTTTCCCCAGAATCTCGCTACAGCGGTCCGAAGGGCGGAGTAAATACTTACATCAATGATTTTACCGAGGCCCTGGCCGATTACGGCTTTGACGTCTGGCTCATAAACCTGCTTTATGAATTCAACCGTAATACCATATTCGAGCATTACCGCCCGCGCTTTGTAAATTATAAGGTATATATAGATTTGCCCGAAGGCTTTACAAGAGGCAAGCCTGTTTCGTATGGCAATGCCCAGCATGTTCCTTTAGCCGTTGCCAGGCACGGCAAGGTAAATCTTATATATCTGGAAAATATGTTCTATTGCGATACCCCTTACGGAGGATATAGCGTTGAAGACAAGCTAAGAAGGGCGCACCTGTTTTCTTTGGGGGCGCTCAAGGCGATGCGGGCTCTTAATATCTATCCTTCCATCATACAGCTAAACGAATGGCCTACCTTCCTTACTCCGGGATTCCTCAAGATATATTCCGAGCTAAGAAATGACGAACATTTCAACAATACTGGCATTGTTTGCGTTCTCCACAATCCTCATCCCGGATACAACCTGAATATAAATGAATCAAACGACGTGGAAAAAGAAGATTATTTTGTCAGGGTCGCGGGTTTTGATCCCTGGCATCAGAAATACCTTCTTAAAGACTCCGAATCAGGCGAAATCTCTCCTTTATACATGGCGATAAACTGCTCGGACGCGGTCTTCACGCCCAGCATTGGTATCCGCGACCGAATTTTAAGAGAGGGGCATATCTTCCGTTACGGTCCTGTGTATCACCGTCTTCATAATGAGGGCAGGTTCATCGGAATTCAGAACGGATTGCGGGCAGCAGAGCTGCAGAAGAGAGTGCTGTTTTTAAAGAAAAGCATATATGAGATATATTCTTTGGGGGAGAGGCTGAAGCTTTTCCGGGAAGTATTTATTAAGGCTCGCTTTGGCTCCAAGGCGACTCTTCAGGAAACGCTGGGGTTAGCGCCTGACAGTGAAACACACTGCCATTATATATTTACCTCATTACACCGGATCTCAAGACAAAAAGGATTCGGGCTCCTGCTTGAATATAAATATAACGTTTCTATCGGCCGCTGGGAAACGGTACTTGAGACATTCATGCGCCGCGACAAGCGCATCCAAGTTGTTATTATAGGACCTTGCGAGCCCGGGCCGCACGGCGCCTATTTTAACCAAGAGCTTCAAAGGATAAAAAACAACCCTGATTTCAAAGGACAGTTTTACTACCGCAACAGCTTCCTTGACCAGGTGCGAGAATTCGGTGTTTTCAGGGCTCTGCTCCTGGGGACCAGCTGGCTAATTATGGCTTCCGGAGGCGAGGAAGGTGAACCGGGTGGGATAACCAATCTTGAATTCATGGCCCTTGGCACTCCGGTGATCGTACATAACCAGGATGGGCTGATGAGGACGGTTTCTGATCCGACACTGGATGATAAAGATCCTCAGACCGGGATAAAATTTGAAGGTTTTAACGGCGATTCCGTGCTGGAGGCATTGGATGATGCTTTTCATGTTTCAAGCGAAGGGCTACGCCTTCGCTGCGATGCAGATGGCCAGCGCATTAAGCTGGATTATGAGTCTGTCAGCTTTAACGCCGCGAATTTTGACAGCCGCTGGCTAAGGCCTTTACGCGAGTACCTTAAAGGTTTCGCCCTGGCCAAGGGGGCAGCTTTTTATCCCTATATTCACGCGGTAGAGATCATTAATGCTTTGCTTATGGTTAAACCCACCGAGTTTGGCAATGAAATATTGAAGTTAGGGTATAAAGTTTCTGAGGCCATTGATTACTTGGCTGAAGCCGCAAGATCAAAGGATAGGGCTATAAGCGGGAAAGCCGCAAGACTGCTTTTGCTTTTGCGTTTATATAAATTCACTAAAGACTTCCCAAGACAGCCAGGTGTTTGTTCGCCGGTGATTAACAGCAACAGAAGAGATATGATTGTTGATACCATAAGCGTTCAATTCGGGCTTAACGAACAAGAAGCAAGAGCGATAAAAGATTTTATAAGCGACAAAGAAGATAGGATATCTACGATAATAAGGCTTATCCAGGCTGACCAGAACCAAAGTACCGGCAACAAGTCATTTTTCTACAGCATATCCGCGGCGGTCCATCTGGCCGAGTTCATGAGAGACAGGCACTCTATTACTGCCGAGGCAGCCGGAAAACTTTTCGATTATTTGTCCGAGCCGAATAATTATAATGCGGCCCAGGCCTATAAGAGCGTGCGCAATTGCCTAAATATGGCAGGAAAGCCTGAATTCGTGATCGCAAAAGCAATGCAGGCGATCTTTGACCGGTTCATAGACAGCTTCCGTAATACGGCAGAGATGTTCGCCAGCCTTTTTACTATGATTAAGCAGGCAGGCAATATGCCGCTTACGGCGGCTAGGAAGGCTGAAATCATAGATTTTTCCGCGGATGGAATACCCCTAGTAGGTGATATTTACGGGAAGTTCATAACTGGAAAGATCAATATGCCGGAGGCGATTGGTAGACTGCAAATCTATAGGTCGCGTTATAACCTGGACGCTTACTGGGAATTAAAGCTTAAGTATGCCAAACTTACGGTCGCGGCCTTAATGGTTAAATATGGTAAACTGAGCATACCCGCGGCTAAGATTTTAGTGCTTAATTGCATAGGAATAGACGGCTATGATGCCGAAGAGCTGGTCGCGCATGATTTGGGGATATCCAAAGAGCAGGCAGGCATAATCCTTGAGTTTGAGCTGCGCAAAAGCCTGGATAGTTCCCGGAAGGAGTTTATCTTTGCTTCCAGTTCGCCGCTTGCCGAAAAAGCATTCTTTGCAGATACCGTAAAAGGTTTATGGTCATTCATGATCGAGAATAACCGCAAATTATCCAGCCGTATAGAAACATATCCGCACGTTTTCCGGTTCGAGAAGACCATTTATTCCTTTAATGAGAAAGGGTCGCCTGCCCGCTTAACCCTTTCTTTAAAACCTGTTGCTGTGCAGCCAACCCTGTCCAAACAGACCATCTTTTATTTCAAGGCAGAAGAGGGCTATACGGATAAGTTAGTGGAAATAAGCTTAATCCGCCGTCCGGCAAGCGCGGATACCTATGTTATTAATCTGGACAGAAGAAGTTGGACAAAAGCAGGCTCAGCCGAAAAGACGCTGGATGAGATATTGAAATTTACCAGGGGAATATTGAGTTTGGTAGAGGATTATCTACCCCAAAAAGATTGTCGCGAAAACCGGCGCTATCTGGATATCAAACAGGATGTTTTTGTATGTTTGCAGCAGGCCAGAAAATATATTCCAACGGAGTCCAGAAGTATCGGTTCAAGGATCGAGCTTACGCTTAGGCTGAGGAATAAAAGCAGCTCGCCGGTTGACAGAAGGCTGCGTTCTTTCTTGAGGCGGCACGGCATCGACCCGAGAAAGACCATTCTCTTCTCTATGAGCGGAGGGGATTGCGCCGGGCCTAATACCGCCTTTTATGGCGTAGTCAGGGAGGCAGAGAGGCTAGGCTTCACCGTGCTGGGAGTCCTTGACGGCTTTGACGGACTAGGAGCCAATCCTGATAAGTTCGTGGATTACCTGGTGATCGTCGATGAGCGAGGCATCTCCAGGCTAAAAGGCATGCCGAGTATCCATATAGGTTCTTCCCGCGCAAAGTTCAGCGATAAAAAAGCCAATATTCTGGAGAACTGCCGATTATTTAAAGGCGTCATATTCATCGGAGGAGACGACCATTCCAAACAGGCCGGCGAGTTGGCAAAGTGCGGCATTCCCACAATCGCCATACCGAAGACAATAGATTACGATTTTATTGCCGAGCCATTAGGCGCAAATACCGCAGCTGCCGAGGCCAGAAGGCTCTATATGCGCGCGCACCAACTGGCCCAGTACAATCAATTCATCCAGGTATTAGAGTTCATGGGCAGGGATGCCGGCTGGATCACTTATCTGGCTGCTCAAGGCATCGGCGGGTCTTCGTTCATACTGCTGCCGGAAAGAGGCGCATCCTTTAAGAGCGTCCTTACGCACGCTCTGGAGTTTATATTCTATAACGGGTATCTGAGCATAGCCATGTCAGAAGGGTATAACTTTAAAGATTTTAGCCCTGCGCACAGAGAATCCGAGAATACGCTTTTTTACGACTTCTTAAAAATAGTTCCTTTCCTTGATAAGGAGTTCCATTCCAAGGGGCAGAGGGATCCGCACGGCAATCCTAAACTTTCCGGCATATCCGAGTACCTGTCTTTGGCCCTACGTTATCTGCCCAGCCTTTCCGGTTTTGATAAGGACATAGCGCTTTTATACAAGCAGATAAGGCATAGGTATCCGCATTACTTCGGGACAGATTTAAGATACGGGACTCAAAGCGAGGTAATGAAGAATGTGCGCCTTTCCATATTGGGGTATATCCTAAGAGGCCTGCCCTCCAACGGCTACGACACCCTTTTAGGCGAGTTATACGGCCGCAAGGCGGTACAGCTATTGGTTGCGGGAAAAAGCGAGTTATTGGTTACTGTCCAGAAAGCCAACCATATCCGAGCGGCCAAGTGGCTGCATAAAAAACCCCTGAGCAAAATAAAGGCAGCGTCTATTTCCAAGGTAGCCAAGAAGCAGTATGTTATCAGGAACGAAAATAAGCCTGATGCCGAGTACGCTTTTGGAGACAAGGAAGTTGTGGAGAATGGGGTATGGTGGGAGGGCTGCGAAGCCTTGGGCCCGGACAGAAGGAAGAAGCTGGATAATAAGTTAAGCGTCGGTCCGGACGCGCGGGAAGAGGCCAGGCGCCTGTTTTACAGCACGGTTATTTCGGCAGTCAAACATAATGTCGCCTCTGTTTTCGGGTTCAGGAGCATCGAGGGCATTAAATCCGACAACCTCGCTTTATATGCCGCCGATATAAAGCCTGACAGAGAATTGCCGGCCTGGCAGAAGTATTGCCTTAACGAAGCCAAGGGCAGTATTATCATCCTTTTGTCCGGCTACCTTCCTTTTAAAAGGCCTCCGTATTTACGCGAACTGTTGCTGGAGACAGCCGACAGGATGCTGGAAAAGATAAACATCAAAGATGAGCGCAGGACGATCAAGAAAGTAATGCGCGGCTACGTTAATATCGCGGTATCGGATCAGTTCAGGCTTTCCGATTGTAAAGAAGTAAGAGGCAATACTATCACCGACAAGTCGCTATTATTCAGAAAGCTCTTGGAGATTGACCCTGCGCTGGGCGCCCGCTACAAATTCAATCAGTACTTCTTTGATCACGGCAAGCTCGGGTTCATGGAGCTCCTAAAGCTTCTTACCTCAGCGATCACCTATATGCCGCAGCTTGCCGAGCATGATAATGAGCTTGGTGAAAAGATCCTGCAGCTTAGGCAAGGGTGCCCCAGGATATTCGGCAAGGACCCGGAAAAAGAAGGTGCGCTTATCATAAAGAGCGTGCGTTTGAGTATGCCCAACCGTGTTATCGGCAGGAAAGGCGAGGTGCTTTCGGAGAGAGAGCTTAAGGAAAAAGGCGTCTGGTGGAAGGAAGATCACGAGGCATCTTCTCCCGTAAACACAACCGAGCTTATAGCCGGATATTTGATATCAACAGGAAGAGTCTCTATTAAGCTGCATGATGAGCAGTTCTCGATAACCTTGTCTTCATATTTGGCTGCTGAAGGCCGGGAGAATATCCTGCTTCAGTTGTACTCCCGCGGCAGGCGCATAGGGTTCAGGTATTTCTTCATTGACGCGGCAGCGAAGACGGCTATTGCCGATGACAGTGTCTATACGGGAAACGAGCATGTCGGCATAGAGATCAGCAGCTTCCAGCGGCGGCGCGGCTTTGGCCTTATGCTGGTGAATATATCATGTGCTATAGCCCTCTTGAAAGGATGCAGGGATTTTCTGGTAAAAAGGGTGGACCATGATTTCCACGTTGATAAGGCTGCTTCGGCGTGCAGAAGGACAACCGGCCACCTCGAAGAGCTTTTAAGAAAAGCCGGGTTTGTTATATTCGAAGAGACTACGCGCCCGGTATTTTCCGATACCGGGAAGTTCGAATCCCTGCTTTTGTCAATGAGGCGCCAGCTGGACCTGCCCATTGGCGAGATATATATTAAGGTAAGCTTGTTCAGCGAATGGGACAATAAGTCAAGCCTCCTGACCCCGGAGATAATCGACCCTAGCACAAGCCTGAGCTCGCCCGTGATCGCGCGCAGGAGGTATATAACAGGAGAGCAGAGGGCTTATTTGCGCAAGCTGTATCCGCATTTTAAGTCAAGCTCCAGACATTATAGCTCTGCCTTCCTGCAGGTAGTAAGCGATTTTCTGCGCTTTTATGAATCGAGCCCAACGGGGCAATCTTATGTTGAGCAAAACAAAGAGTGGATTCGGATATCCGCTGAGGTATATACACCGGTGCGCATCCCGACCCCCCGTATCCATTTCGATTACAAACGCAGACCTTATGTTCATCATGCCTTTCACATGCTCTACGTCCACCTGTTAAAAGGCAAGAAAGAAGATGTCTATGAGATCATCGTAAACCCGTATTTCCTGGAAAGGTGGAATAAGCTTTATAAAGTCTGGCCTGAAAAGGCGCGGGAGCTGCTTTTTGAGAAGCTCTTTATGCTTGAGACGGCAGCGCAGAGGTATTTTAAGGCCCACGGCCGGCTGGGGTATAAGGCTTTCAAGAATATCCAGATGGAGCGTTATCATTCCCTGCAGCTGCAGGCGTTAGCGGCGGTGTGGTTCAGGGCTTTTATGCATCCTTATTACGACTTTGAGGGACACGACCGACAGTATTTCGCAGATTTCAATGTCAACCTCGTAGCCAGGAAGCCTTATTTATTGGACATCGTCTGGGAGATCGAAGAAGGTTATCAGCAGAGACTGAAGGCCGCCGAGGGCAGTTCCAGTTCGCCGCTTGATGCGGCATTTAAGCCCAAGCTGGTCATTGCCGATGACGATTTTTACTCGCGCCTTTTAGTACGTAATATCCTGGGAAGGAAATATCCTTACTTAATGGTTATTGAGGCGTCTAACGGGGAAGAGGCCAGGCAGATCATAAGCGAGCATCCGGAGTCCATACTTGTTACTAATGTCAGGCTCGCCAAGATAGACGGTTTGGCCCTGGCCAAGATAGCCAAGAAAGATTTCAATTGCCAGGTCATTATGTGTTCCAGTGTCGAGCTGAAGTTCATCGGCAAGGAGTTGGAGGCGGTAGATTTCTTTATCGAGAAGCCTCTAAAGTCGGAGTTCTTTGATAAGATCGTTGAAATATCCCTGGACCAGCTTCTGGATGAAAAATACCTGCTTAAGCAATCAATACTTATTCAGGTGATCTGCGGCTTGTTCGAGATAGGCGTTTATGACTATGGCGCAGGCAGGAATATCTTTGACATTAAGCAGCAGCAAAATTTGGTCGATACGATAGCCCAAAGGTTTTACGTAATGGGAAGCCAGATAAGCGGTGTTTTTGCTTCTTCGAAAAATGAAATATCCTCGAAGCTTCACAGAATGTCATTTTTATCAGTTGCCAGGGCTTTTAGCAGGCTTACGGATGAAGAGGTAGATCCCCTTAAGTGGCCCGTGATTTCAAGGAAAAGCAAGATCGAATACGAGGATACTAATATATTTTTCAGCCTGCCTTTAATAGCGAATTTCTACAGGCAGAGCTATCTTGATTCCAAGATTGAAGGCTGGAAATTGCGCAACCGGCCATTCGCCGGGTTCTTGCCGATTGAAAACCCGGATAAGATATTGGAAAAATGCGATTCTGCGTTCAAGATTTTGAATACCTCAAAAGCAAAGATGTTCTCCGCAAGCGATGAAGATTTTGCCGCGGCTATCGAGGAGTACGTGTCCAAGGAGGTAGGTTTTGACTGCGATTTCATAAGCATGTCCTTCGAATTAGGCCATAAATATAGGCAGTTTAGCGATCTTGCGCCGCAGTTGATAAAGGGTTTGCTGAACTATAACATGCTTCCTTCGCAGGGCTGGCATTTTTGGAGGGATTATATCAGGAGCAAAAGAGGCGCCGGCTCAAGCCCGGTTAAAGAAATCCATGATCCGCTGGGGGTAGAGATCATTAAGTCAGGTGTTTTACGCATGGGCTTGGGGGATTATGACTGGGCCACTGAGGCGCTGAAGGCAAAATATGATAATTATGCCGCGCAAAGAAAGTATGACCTGGGCACAAAAGATAAGGTACGGGAGGCAGCAGAGCTTATATTTAAGAAAGCCATACCGATGGGAATCACGAGAGGTGCGAAGATCCTGGATCTGGCTATCGGGAACGGGATGATAGCCGAATTCGCTTTCAAATACGGAGCCTCAGAGGTCACGGGAGTGGATATATCCCGGGGGATGCTTGAATGGACAAGCGAAAGGCTGGATGCCTGTATGCAGCCAGGGCAGAAGCTGCGGCTGCTTAATTCGGATGTCCTTTCTTTGGAGTACAGCTTCAAAGAAGCATATTCCGCTCTTGAGCACTTCGATATAGTTACCATAGGCAACCTTTTGTTATTCTTCGAGGAAGCGGATTGCAGGAGGCTGCTGGAGGCAGCGGCCAAATTCCTCAAGAAGGACGGATACCTGGTGATCCTCGGACGCACCATAGACGAAATTAAGAGAAAGGAAAGCCTGCTCCCCGAAGGCTATCAGAGAATGCTCGATGAGATCGGCTTTGCGCTGACCGGTAACATCTTATGTAATATCGAGACCGATGAGGACTGGGGGCTTGGAGAGTTAAGCGAGTTGGAGGTGGAAATAAGCAGGAATTATATCGTATTTGGGAGTTCGCTAGCTTCAAGCTCCCCTCTCGGCTGCCTGATGCGCGCGCAAGGCAGGCAGTCAGCCTCACCTGTCCAGGGTCATGGCAAGCCTTATTGCGTAATATTCATCCCGGAGTTCTCCGGAAGAATGGCGATCTGCAATATGGTTGCCGAGGCCACGGGCTGGAGCTTTGTTTCTCTGCCCAAGTTAGTTTATGAACATATACGCTCAGAAAGAGATAGGGATTCCCGGAATTACTATATTAGCATCAATACTTTTTGCGCCATATATCTTCAGTCTTCTCTGCGGCAGTTGAAAGTAAAGAAAGGGCTTCTCATAGGGCTTTCTCCTTCCAGTCAAGAAGAGATCGATACCTTCTATAAAATAATGAAGAATTCAGATTTCAGGCTTGAGAGCGCGTTCTTTGTCGATCTGGAAGAGGGTAATATTTTGAACCGTTATAGCAGGAAGATCTACGAAAAAGGGGACGCGTACATTTCTTTCGATTATTTGACCGAAAGGTTGTATAACTTCAGAAGTTTCTCCCTGCCGCAAAAGCAGGCATTGGCATCACGCGGGGTTAAGGTAGTCAGCGTTGATGGGGAATCAAAGCGCGACCAGATAGTCAGGCGTATTGCCCTGGAGATGGCATTTATTTCAAGCCCCGTATCTAACCGGGTATACGAATATTTTGCCTACGATATGGACGATAAATTCTTAAACACCCTGCTCAACTTTAAGAGACGAAGAGCAAAGTCCGCTCTGAAAATCGCCTGTCAGATATATCGACACAGCTTTGAAAACAATTTTCAGTTTTTCTACGAAGAGATAGCTGACCGGAAAACGATAAGTGATAAGATGGTTAATTTCCTGGATGCGTTTGCGCATCTGAGCCTGCAAAGCCCCAGGGACAGGATGTTTGCGGTCAAGACTACAAAGAATGTGTTGTTGAGCCTGCTCAACAGTATGGACAAGCGCTCAAGGGCAAGAACCGCTCATATCATAGCCCGGATGTACGCTCACGGCATAGATACCGAAGAGCTGCTGGTAAATTTCATAATTGACGGTTCATCAAATTTCCCAGCGGAGGTTAATGATCTTTTAGAACATATGGCAGCTATGAATCGCAAAACAAACCTTGCTTGCGATAGGCGTAACCCTGCGATTGAAGCGCAGGAAAATACAGAGCTTAACGCCGAACCCTTAAGTAATAATTTGCATACCCTGTTAAATGATCCGGATAGCAAAAATCGGGCAAAAATCGGAGATATCATAGCGAAGAAGTACGCCGGTAACAGCAACATGGAGGATTTCCTGGTTTATTTCATTATTGACGGTGTATCGCAGTATCCCAGTGAGATAAACAGCATCCTGGAGAGGATGGTTAGCGAAAGAACCAGCTCTGCGGTTGCCAGCCTGGTAACGACAAGAGGCGAAAGCTCCAGGTATATCCTTGCCCCGTCCATTTTAAACGTCCCTTCTGAATTAAGGATTGCTAAGGCACAAGAGGCGGTCCGGATCGGGCACGGTCAGGATATTCCCGTTATTGTTCATTTTGACGTTATCGACAGCAACGGCGGGAAAGGCTCAAAAATAGTCCAGCCAGGCGCAAAAGACACCGTGAGAGAATTAACGCCTCGGCTCTTAAGGAGTATTATTTCCGGGCTACCTGAAGGCTCTTTGATTGATGTACACAAAATGGTTATGGAGCCTTCCGAGGCCTTTATCCAAAGCTATACCAATGAAGGGGCAAGGATCAGCACCATTCACTGGGAAGCGTTTGATAATAAGGAGTTGTTGCTTAGCCGCCTGATATTCATAAATCAACATAAGGCAATAGCCGGCCTGGCCTTGAACCCTGATGCGGACATTGATGCTGCCGGAGAGTTTATCCGGTTGCATTCCGAATATATCGGCATGGTTTTACAAATGAGCGTATATCCGGGCAAGGGCGGGCAGAAGTTCATGGGGGAGGTCCTTAATAACATCAGGTTGTTGCGCCTAAAGTACGGCTACAAGGGGTTGATCCAAATCGATGGCGGCATCAATACGCAGACCATAAGGCAGGCACAGGAGGCCGGAGTGAATATTTTTGTTGCCGGTTCGGCTTTCTTCCGGGAAAACGACCTTTCTTTGCAGGGATTAAAGGATTCATACGAGATGTTCAAGAACGCCCTTACCCGGAAATCCGTGATTATTGGCTCTGACCACGGCGGATTTGAATTAAAGGAAGGATTGATACGTTATCTATCAGGGCGGGGCCATAGTATCAAGGACGCAGGCCCGTACTCCAAGGACTCCTGTGATTATCCCGATTACGGCCAAAGCGTTGCCCGCGCCGTATTAAGCAGGGAGTATGATTTCGGGATCTTGATATGTACTACCGGAATAGGAATAAGCATTACTGCCAACAGGTTCAAAGGAGTAAGGGCCGCGCTTTGCTACAACGAGGTGGCCGCAGAGCTTACCCGCCTGCATAATAACGCGAATATCCTGGCACTGGGTGCAAAGTTTGTGCCGTTAGAAAGAGCGGAAAAAATCGCGGATATTTTCATAAATACTGAATTCTCGTATGAAGGGCGGCACCAGAGAAGGATTGATAAGATAGATAATGTTAGTTCGCCGGTTAAAGAACCCGCGGCCAAGACATACGAGAGGACTTTTAGTTCTATTGAGCCGGTGTTGCAATATTACCTGGAGAAAGTGGCCCGGTTAAACATGGTGCTGATATGGCTGGGCGCTAAAAGAACCATGGTGAAAAGATCGGTATCGCCAGAAGACATCTCAGAAGCCGCGATTTCTAAGAAGATCCAAGATATCGCCGCCATGATCAAGTATATTTCTTATCGGCCTTTCTTCCGGGGGTCAGTTTTGCTCCGGGAAGCCCAAGATAAGCTTTCGCAGGCAGCAAGGCTGTTGGCGGATGATAATATCGCGGCTGCCAATGCCAGTATGGTAGCGGCGGTCAACCGCCTGGCCGATGACCTTATTTCATTGATAAAGGATAAAGGCGCAAGCGGCTATATGTCTTCGAGAGTAGTATTTGATGAAGAAACCGGCGAGTTCTTGGTGCTGGAAGGAAAGAACATAAAAATCGAAGTTAGGGACGAAGAAGATCATGTGATCTATAAAGTTTACTATAAAAGACCGTATAAGTCTTTACGGAAAGCATTCAGGTCTCAGGACCACCAGATAAAAAGCGGGTTCAATACACTGTATATGCTAAGGGATATGCATGAAGGGCTGATTGGTATTGGCAAAAAACTCGACGAAGCGGTAAATAAGCTAAGTCAAACGGAGAAAAACAAGGGAGCGCAGCCGCAGTTCAGCCGGGAAGAAGTCCAGGCCATGAACGAAAAGCTTGATTCAATCCGGCGTAGGCTTAAAGGGGATAAACTGGAGGCTAATAAAACGTTAAGCGATTCCCTGTTCCTTGCCATAGAGTTGAATAATATCGGCCATTTCCGCTCAAGCCGCACGATCTTCGGCATAAGCCTTGCCTTGGCTAAAGTTAGAGGCTTGCAGGCAGCAAGAAGCAATGAGCGTATCCACAAGGGGCGCATAAAGGACCTGAGGCAGAAGGCCGGGCAAATATACGATGAAATTTTAGGCAGGATAAACAACATCATTACGGAGATGGAGAAGGGTGATTTCGCTGCTGTCTTGGGCAAATGCTTCGGGTTCCTTAATTCAAAGAGGATAACCAAATACTGCCGGGAGCCGGAGCTTGCTTCATTACGCCAGAAAGTAGGTTATGTCGCCAATCTTATCAAGAGCGGGAAAACTCCGGAAGCCAAAGAAAAAATGGTTTATGTAAAAGAGGTTATCGAAGGCTACAACAGGCTTAATCTGTTCATGCAGGGTTTTATGGATTTATATATTGAAAGGAACCTCTCCAGGAAATCGGGCTCCAGATTATCCGAATACGAAGCGTTCAATATCGCCTTCCAAGATTATCTGGCTAAGGCAGGGCTGAACAAAGGTTCTCCGCAGGCCGCAACCGACCGCACCTTCTTCCTTCAGGGGGCATTTATCTCTCCGGATTCTAACCCCGCCTTCCCCGTGATTACCGACCTCATCAGCGCAAAGACAAGCAAGAGTTTCCTCGGGTTACTTAAGAAATTCAAGGCAAGAAAGGATACTGTTTGGCTTATAAATACCTTCCTGCGGCAGGGCAAAGCTAATTACGTTGCTTTGTCACGGCAGGATAAGCAAGAGTTGCTCGAGTCCCTGGTTTCCTATCATCGGATTACAGAAGATACGGTATTTATAACGGAAGAGAAATGGTGCGCGCCGCTTGTTGTGACTTGGGATAACTACCTGGATATAGACGAAGGTGTTGGAGGATTGCCCATGAGTTCGCCGGTGGAGGAGCTTAGATTCCTGGGTTCTTACGCGGTGACCATGGATGAGAAAAAGCGCATAATCATCCCATCTGCGATAGTCAAGAAGCTTGGCGGCCAGAAAGAGCTTTTGGCGCGATATTTAGGTAAGAACCAAGATAATCCGGAAGCCATACAAGTTATTCCTGCTTCAAGCCGCCAGAGATATATCCGGAAGATGCGCCAAGATTACGGTATAACCAACCCGTTCGATCCGGCCAACAGCAGGATTTTCGGAGAGCTGTTCGAGCTTAATCTCGATGAAAGCGGACGCGTCAATCTGGCCAAGTGCATTTCGAATATCCGCGCAGAAGAGTCGGCATTTAAGAGTATTAAAAAGGGAGATAACTTTGTTGTGGTCGGAGGCGAAGAGTTCTTCTTAATAACCCTCCCTGCTTCTTCGCCGGTATCCTTTGATTTATTGTCGGCAGTTAATAGTTTTATCGTATCTACGCGCCTTGATTTCCTGCGTTACGATTATAACGGTCCTGCCGCAGCGAAAACTGAATATGCCAGGGCAAAACGCACATATTTGGAGAAGACCGGTAAAAACCGGTATTATGCCGAATACTCTGTAATGACTAGATTCATCCGCTGCGGCAAATTAGACAATATCCTGGAGGCGACGGAAAACGGAAATCTTGATTGGGCCGAGAAGACGCTAGATCAGGCCATGGGCAGGCGTATATTCAAGATCGGAGTTTCCCTGGAAAACCAATCTATAAATAACAGGAAAGAAATCCGGAAAATCACCTCCAGGCTCAATACCATAAAAGACGAAGAAGACAAAGAACTGATGGCCCTAGCGACGAAATTATGGACCATAGAATTCACTATACCCAACAGGCACGGCGAATTCCGCAAGATCTCCAGGGTTTTGACCTCGCAGAAGATACGGTTAAACAATTTCCTGACCTTCCGGCATTCGGATGATTATCGGTTTACCACGATAGTCGGAGAGCTTGATATCCCGCAGACGATTTACAAGAAGCATGATACAGGGGGGCAAATAGTTAACCTTTTGACCAAGGCCAATCCGGAATGCAGGATCGCCAGGATACGCTTCGGTAACCTGATAAACATGATCAATCATAATTTCATCCGGGATATCCGCCGTTACGGTGTATCGGTTACCGAGGATCAGGAAGTTTTGATAAGTCAGTTAATGCATGTCATCGGCGCCAAACACATAAGCGAATCAAGAAAGGATAGAAAAAACCCTTATATAAGCCATCCTATGGAAGTAGCTTTTACCTGCATCAGGGATTTCGGGGATAAAGATTTCGATACCGTTATCTGCTCTCTTGGCCACGATGTCCCCGAGAATAAGGATATGTCTATTGAAGATTTTTATAAGCAGTTCGGCAAGCATGACGGTTATACCGTAGACCTTCTTACCCGCCGGGGAGACAAAACCAGAAGAACGGAGATCCGCAATCTTAGGGGTATTGCCATTGCTTTAAGGCACGCCCTGTTTTTAATAAAACTGTCCGGCATCCTGAATAATAATTCGCAGGCAGAGGCTTTTGCCTTCCTTATGAGCGCGGCCAGGGCATTTGTGATCAAGCTTTCCGACAGGATACAGAGCCTGAAAAGTGTTAGCTTCAACGCAGCTTTCAGGCGCCGCATCATATTTACCACCTTAAACAGGTTTGTACCTGAATTGGTGGACGCAGTGGAGCCGGAAAAGATACCAGACGAATATCGGCCGGTTATGCAAAATGCCATTAAGGGGTTCTGTTCGCAAGTAATGGCTTCTCTGACTGAGTCAAATATCTGGAACAGGCGCGGCGGCATCAGTAGGAGACAGCTATGGCACTACTGCTGGGAATCGACATTCCCTCTCGAGTCCGAAGACGGCGATCTGTCGGTATGGCTGCACGGCCCGCGCTATTACTCAAAGATGATCGGACTCTTGGAGAAGAAAGCCAGCTTATGCTCCTCGCCGGCAAATCAGAAATTGCTGCCCGGACGCGGATGCGGGGTAAGCCTGCCTATTTATAGCCTGAGGAGCCGTATAAGCTATTACGGTATCGGCGATATCGGGATAGCCAGGAAGTTTGTGGATTGGCTGGCCTTATGCGGACAAAACCTATGGTATGTCGGACCGACCGCAGAAAAAGGAAACGAATATGCCAGAGATTACCTGCTTATAGACCTTAAAGGGCTTCCTGAGGCTGCCGGAGCGGGATTGTCTGGTATGCTCCTGGACCAGGGCATGAAAGTAATCTTGCAGAGTTATCCGCATTTAAACGGGTTCGTCTTTGAGGGCTATGAGAAGGCGCCTGAGCTGCGCGATCCGCAAACAACCGTAAATTACGAACAGGTAGGCGAATTTAAATCAGGCTTTCTCCAGGAGGCATTTAAGGTTTTTAAACTCCAACATCTGGGTAAGGGCACCCAAAGGGAGGCGGATTTCAAGAGATTCTTAACTGCAAACGGCAGCTGGATCGACAGCTATGCCTATAACAAGGGTATTGTCAATGAAGGCAGCCTATTAAAGGTTTTTACTTATAAGGATAGCATCGACTATTGGCGATACCTGCAGTTTGTATTAGATGAGCAGTGGAATGCGCTCATAAAATATGCCTTGGAAAAGAATATTTACATCATCGACGAATATTGCGGCAGCGGGGCCATCGACAACCAAATTATCAAGATCGACCTCTTGCGCCGTCAGCAGGAGATGGAAAAGAGCGTAAACGGGATACTGTCTTCAGGGGCAAAGCTGATACTGCTCTGTCTCATCCAGGGCCTTGATCCATCGCATAGCCTTCCTTTGAGCGTGGAGGACCTTATAGATAATGCGGATGAGAGGGCAGCGGGTTTTTACCGGTCATTGACCTTGTCATCACATATTGTAAACAATGTGACAGGCAACGGAGCGGCCATAAAGACATCGCCCGATGTCGCATCGGGCGAAAAGCTGATTGTTAGCATTGGAGAAGAGTTTGTTATCCGGGCCTGGGTGAAGGGGGCCGAGGACAAAGCTTTGCTTTATACAAATTTACCGGAGATTTACAGCGGTAATTTCAGCGGTTCGAATAGATTGGTTGCGATGGAGAAGGTAAGAGAAGCGCAGGGGATAAAGCTCTTCGAAGCCAAGCTTAAAACAGACCAGCCCGGCACCTGGTGGTTTACGGTCTGCTCCTGCGGCAGTTGGGCCGGCAGATGGGGTGAGAACGGATATATTGAAGTCCGCCGCTCTTTTGGCAGCTCGCCGGTTTCAAAAGCGGATATCGCTATTGTTTCCGGCAGGACCGTCAACATGCGTTTTGATCTGCGTTCACCCCATTCCAGGATCTGGCCTTTTCCCGCAGACTGCGGACTATTGATCTTTAAAGCCAGGATCGACTTCGATAAAACCGAAGCCGGCATAGTAGACGCGGCTATTGGCAGCAAAGCAGAGGGTAATTATAGCGTATTCGGAGTCTTCTTTAGCAAAACTGATGCAGTTCCTCTGGCAATACTTAAGCAAGGCCAGGTGATGGTTGAAGAGATAGCGGAGCCTGTCGTTCAGGAATCAGCCAAGGCCTCATTATCGCAGTCTCTTGCCTGCGGTGGCCGCAGCATCAAAGATATTCATGGGGGCAGCGTCTACCTGAAAGAGCTGATAAGGCTGCGCCTGGATAATATTTGCATGGACAACAACAACATGCTGTTTCACCATTGCTGGCAGGAGGCTCAGGATATGTTCAAGCCCACTGATTCTTTGCCGCGATTAATCGCTGTCAGGGGTTTTAGCATTGAGCCTGTTGCTATCGCGTTGAAGATGGATGAAAATAATGAAAACGGCGATTTTGTCTTGCGTTTCCCGCGCCTTACTGACGGCGTTCCAGGCAGCTCTCCGGTAATCACGAAAGATAAAGGCGCGAAAAACGGAAAAAATCTGACGCCGGAGGGCCGTATCGCAAAAAGAAGAAAACAGTTTTTCGATCTCATAGAGAGGACAAAGCTCCAGGAGAAGGGCGCGAAAGAAGAGCTTTATAAGTTCGTCGATTTTTACTCCGCCATCCTTAAACGCGGCAGTTCTCCCGTAATCGCTCAAGCAGGCGGCCAAGGACACGAGAGCAATATCGTCTCCGCGAGATTACGCAAGGCATTATGGCAGCTGACCGGCATATTATTGACGATAGAGGGATTTTCGGTGGCATTCCAGTACTTCGGGCTATTTTCGTTTCTTAGCGGGATATTTTCCAGCAGCCATATTTTAAAAACGGCTATTACCGAGAAGACGATTTTGACGCTGGCCGGGGCGTTTGTCTTGATATTCCTCGCCGGCTTTGTAAGGCTGGGGGTACTTATTTATTTTAATCGAAGGTACCCGGCATTACGCATACCTTTTGGGATGTTCTTCTTTACGCTCGTACCCATGCATGTCGGCAGCGCCATAACCTTTGCCGGGCTGTGGGGCTATAATTATCGTAAAGTAGCACTGCTCATGTCGGTCAGGCGCAGGCTCCAGGAAGCGGAATTTTCCGCACAGCAGCCGCCTTCGTTTGACTTGGAAGATAAAAGCGTTGAAATAACCGAAGCCATATTGAATTATCAAAAGAAGCTTGTAAATGACCGTATTATCTCTAAAAGGTTAACGTTTAAGGTGTACTCCCTGGCTTCATTCAGGAATATCCTTACCTTTATCGGGATTGCCTTTGATATAAAGCTCGGCCGCAGACCTATTTTGTTAGTTGATTGCGAAAAGAACATCCGGAAGCTGCGAAAGTTATTCAAGAAGACACAGGTATTAAACGGATATATTAACCGTTTTTACTGTTTTGAGCTGGAAAGGTTCTTATTCTGCCAACCGGATATTAATGACGATTTTATCAGGCCCTTGATCGAGGCCCGCCGTAACCCAGGTACAGGTTTTACTGCCAGTTCGCCGATAGAAAAATTCAGGATGGCGATGCTAAGAGAGAGAGGCTTTGAGCCGAGGCTCGAATCTTTTTACTCAAATATTATGCTGGTTTCCGGCGATGTCGTTAGTGAGCTGGAAAAAATCAGGATAATGTCAGCCAAGATCTATTCGGGGCTGAAAAAGAACAAAGTTATCGTAGAAAAGCTTTCCGGCATGCACGCCGACATCTCTGCTATTTTAAGCGCAAGGGTCAAAGAAGTCTTAAGGGCCTCGCAGGGTTCCCATGACCTGAGAGCCCTGTTAGAGAAGGCTAGGGCGGAAGAGCTTGAGTTGTTCATCAGGGATTTGAAGTGGTTAAGCTACCTCGCCGATAAATGCCTGCTCCAGATAAGATTGATTGTTCCTTACCTCGACCGCTATAGCGCGCACCGTCCGAAAGGAGTTTCTTTTGACTGGGTCACCTCTTGCGTCAAGTTGAGCGGGCTGGAGAAGAGGTTAAAAGAAGCCATTGAGCCGGTAGACCTTGTCTTGGATAAATACAAGTTTTATTCTAAGGCCAAGGCAGGCTCGTCTCCTATTGTTGTTTATCCTTTACCGGTGCCTGCAAGCGTGTACGCAAAGACACAGGAGCGCTTCGGCAAGGATGCGATCCTGGCAGATATCAGGATGCGAGGATTAGAGCTTGGCGGAAGGGAAAATTTTTATAGTCAGGAGCATTTTGGCCTTATGCGCCGGGGGCTGGAAGAGCTCAAGCGTCTGGCTGGACGCTCTCCTCCACAACCTGGCCAGTCGTATCTTCAGATCGGCACACTCCTTGAAGCCCCAGGCGGCAGTTACGCCGTTTATTACCCTGAAGGAAATCTGCGCTACCTCCATGCCGGTTTCTTCCTCCTGCATTCTGCCCTGCAGTTTAAAATCCTTTATTTCCTGTTTATCAGCAGTACAACCAGGAACAACCTTACCCAAAAAGAGGCGTTTGAGGATACCGAGGTTGCGATGAGGCTGTTTGAAGAGGCCGAAATTTTTCCGGAAGGCGCTTACCTGGCTTCGCTGGAAAATGAGATAGCGATAAGGCTGGAGAATTTCATAGATGAGCGAGTTGCCCTTATGGCCCAAAAGCTCGATCAGAGGCTTGAGCACTTAAAAGATATATTAGATCGCGGGATCGCCTGTCTTGAGCTGCGTAATAAAGCCGTAGAGCGGATCGCAGCCAGGGTCTTTGATTCAAATTTCAGGCCGGAGGCCGAACAAGCGCAGGGCTCAATTAGTTCGCCGGTTAACCGCATAAAGGCAGCGGTGTCAGTTTTGCTGGCAGGCGCATTTTGGGCGTTTACAACCAGTGCCGCAGGGCAGGGGACAAGCAAGATTAATCCTTCGGCCGGGCTTGACCTCCCCCTTCTATATTATTACGATGCGGCGCAAGGCGCCTTAAAGATACAGCACTCTGAACCCACGATCATCAAGATCCGTAAACCCGATGACATAGTGACTTTGATCCCCTCCGGGGAGATCGTCACCCCCAGGATCGCCATAATAGCCGATGAGTCCGGGAGCACCAGCGCCTGTTCCATGGCAGAGCAATCCAGGCAGTTTACAAACGAGATCATACCTTATATCCAGGGCAGGTATCCGAAAATGCCCAACCTTTGGATCGGCACGGTGACCGAACCTGACCCCAAGACGTGTTCCTACTCAATGGCTGCGGCCAGGAATTATTTTAAGCAGGAAAAGTTCGCCCGGAAAGGAAACGGCGCTTCCTATATAGTAGAGTCGCTCATCAATACCATGCAGGCGATGGATGACGGCCGGCTTACTCCGAAGGTGATAATCTGCGCCTCGGGAGATTTCCAGCAGGATACCGCCTCAGACGGAAATGCGATAGTAGAGATAGAAGATTTAAGGCCGCTTTTTGAAGAGATGACAGCTAAGCTTGAGAAGACAAATACGCATGTGATATTCGCCACTCAGAACTCCGAACAGAGCAATATCAGGAGCCTGGCCGATGAGTATATCATCAGGCGCGTGCAGGAGGCAAAGAACCCCAAGATCCACTATAAATTCGCCAAAATAGACGGCATAGGCAATGCCTTTACTTCTTTCCTCAAGGAATCCAACTTCCTTCCCGCCCAGGTCGTCATGCCACAGCAGAACAGGACCATCTTTATCGACTTCGGCGACGCGGTCATTCGCAGGCAGCAGGCAAGATCAACGCCTCACCGCCCAGATACCCTGTTTTTGGGGGATATCTTCAATGGCCGCAAAGATATCGATTCGGTCCGGGTGGTGGTTTCGTACGCAGACTTTAGCTATCCGCTGCAGATGGAGACTATCCGCCGCAATTTCTTCTTTGGCATCGACAACAGCTCCAGTGTTTGCAACCTGAATTGGTTCTCGGATATGGAAGAGCTCCTTGAGAAGATGCGGGAAAGAGACAATATCATCGCAGCCACATTCTTTAACTCTAAAGTCACAACAGAATACGATTTCGACCGGATCCTGCAAGCGCTCAGGCAGCCTGCGGGCGGATATACTTACGGCTGGAAGGCATTGAAGACGATAAACGAGCTTATGGATGATTTCCCGGACAGCACTGTTTTCATCTTTGCTTCGGACGGCAAATTTAACGATAAGAATTTCAAGAACGGCCCCGAGTTAGCCGGCGACAAGAGGACGCAGGAGAAGATCGCATGGGAAAAAGCAGAGATCCAGGGAGAGTTTTTGGAAAAGTTATTGTCCAAGAAAATAAAATTTGTCTGGGTGGTTCCGGAGGACGCATTATACGACATGCCTGCCGATATGCCCTTGTCCGCCAAGATAGATGATAAAGGCGTCTACATGTGGAGTTCTGTTTTGAGCGACCGGGCGTTGTTAACGTTCGCCATGATCACTAATCCGGGCGAAGGGCTGGTAGTCTATAAGAAAGGGCAGATCGTCAATGCCTTTGCCGAGGCCGTAGGTATCTATAATAAGAAAGAGATCATTATCCCGGCGCGATTCCCGGTAAAGTCGGTCAAGCTCATATATTTCATTAACGGCAAGGCATTTTCTTGGCTTGAGAACGTCAATTATCCATCCGTCTCCAGCTCGCCGGTAAGCCGCAGGATATTTTTAATAAAGTCTACCCTGGCATCCTTAAGCCTGCTTGTCCCGATAAGGTTGTCGGACAGCGCAGCAGAGACCCACTTCGATTTTCCGTATTTTGATAAGGAAGAGATATTTTCTGCGGAAAACCAGCTTAAGATAAAGCTTTCTTACTTCGGCAAAGATTACTTCATAAACAATGATTTCGGCAATATCCATGAATATCTCTTTTTGCAGCAATGGCGCAAGAAACAGCAGGAAGCCTTTAGCGGGTTTTTTGATTACCAGGCCAAGGAGTGCGTCAGAAGGACGGTAAAAGAATTTAGCTGGTTTTTTGCAGAAAATACCGGCAAATACTCAGAAAGGTCATTTCGTCCGGGCACCGACCACGAAGCCTACGACATATTTATCGATGAAAATACCCCCGTAGCCGCTTTTTGCGGCGGGGTGGTCGCATCCTGCGGGGACTGTTGGAAGTATGAGAATGGCTCCTGGAGCGCAGGTAGCGGCTTCGGTGAAAAAGCCGGCAACGGCCTGCTCATATATAACCCCGTATTTTCAAGCTATAGTTATTACGCGCATTTAAACAGCCTCAATGTGAAGGCGTCAGATATTGTTTCAAAAGGGCAGATAATAGGTTTATCAGGCAGGACCGGGACGAACGCCCGCAGAAAGCTGGCTCATCTGCATTTTGAGTATAAGGTTGAGAAGGCCGGAGAACTTGTTGCCTTGCGGTTTAGCCAGATCGAAGGTTTTTCCAGCTCGCCGTTAGCATCAGGGGCTTTAGTCGGCACGCGGGGGACCCGGAAGATATTGGTAATAGGCAATGGCGCGGATATCCCGCAGATACTTAGACACAGGGGCTTTATTGTATTGAATGCGGCAAATGAAAATGAAGCGCTGGTAATCCTGAATAAAGAGAAAATAGACCTGATTTTAAGCTATGTCTCCCAGGCAGCCCAGAAGGAGCTGCGCCGGAAGATATCAAGGCGCGCTTGGTTAAAGGCTATCCCTATATTGGGCAAGACGGTAACGCTTAGCGGGATCCTATCGATAATCGGCAGCAGCGTGCGGCAGGGCAGCTCGCCCATATGGCAGCCGCAGGCGGATAAGGAAGAAAGAGAATTTGTTGCCTGGGTAAAGGAGCGTTATGCCGGCCACGGGCATGTTTATGTCATCCAGCAACAGGATTTACGCCGGTATTTAGTAATCAGAAATCCGGTTGGGCTCTGTAATGAAGGCAGGGCCGCGCATCTGTATAACAGGCTTATTGAGTTATTTGATGCCCCTGATCTTGGGACTAAGCAGGATTTATATAAGCTGATACTGGGTAAGGTCAGAAAATTCGACTCCTTGGGTCTTTGTTTGGAGATTGAGGCGGTCAGGAGATGGGTAAGGCTGCAAAGGATAGATCTTGAAGATCTATTCAGGGTGGTCGAAACTTATAAGAACGGGCAATGGGTGTATATCCATCGCTTTGTCAAAAACAGCCGCCTCTCCCTTTTCCTTAATCACAGCGAGGATTTGATTATTACGGAAGCAAGAGAAGCGGTCCAGAGGCTGCTTAGCCGTTACATCGAGCACGACCAATGGTTAGAGTGGCGTACCGAGGTTTATAAGCGCGGCGGGGCTTTCTTTTCTGCTGCTATCTCTTGGCTTGAACCATCGTATTATTTCAGGTCAGGAAGCTTTCAGCAAAGCCCGGACCATATCATTTCCGTGAAGGTCGGGATGGAGCTTAAGCGTGTTTTTGAAACCGCCGCCCATGAAGAAGGGCATAGCTTGAGCGCCTGCGTTTTAAAGGTCAATGAGAAAAACGGTGATTTTTGCAATCAGGCAGTAGGGCTCATAGCGCTTTTAAGCTATTTTAATATCCTTCATCCCAACCGCGAGAACCTGTTTGGGCTGCACCCGCTGGACATCGACAACATTAGGGCAGGAGAGGCTTTTGTCAGCCACGAAGGCAGCTTGGATCTGAAGGGTTTGCGTGCGTATTCGCAAAAGATTACGCCTAAGTATTTTAAAGAAAGGTACAATTATTTTCAGCGTCTCATGCGAAAGGCCTTTAATACCGAGTCGCCTCAGGATTATGTGTATCAGAATATGCTGGCAGGGGCAGCATTAAAGGCGGCGCTGATAACGACGGATAGTTCAAGGGCATATGATGCGGCAATTGATATGATAATGCAGAGCTTTGGCGTGCCTCTTGCTTCCAGGCCCCTTGATCTGGCTAAAATAATCCGTGAAAGCAGCAAAGAAAGCGCAAGCTCTCCGGCCCAGCAGTTTACTCAAAAGATAAACCTCTTCTTCCGCTCAAATAATAATTATCCTTATCCGATCGGAGCAAGCATCCTGATAACCCCCCTGGTGGAGCTGGATGAGAATAAAAGGGTATTTTTGGACCAGCTTTTAGGCAGCCAGGGCCAGGGCCGATACTACTATATGGGGATGCCGCTTGGGAGCGGCCAGCCGGTAGCGATATTAAAACACAGCCCTATCGCCAATCTCAAAGGTTTTGATTATTTACATCCTAAGATGCGCAGGCAAATAGAGGACTACCTGGAAGAGGCCGAAACGAGGGTAAAATTCCGGATGATCCTCCAAGAGAAGCTCTGGCTTAACGAAAACAGGTTTAAGCAGGATGAAGACAGTTTTCTCGGCGCCCAGAGCTTTCAAGACAAGGTCATCTTTGATCTGGCAAGGGCCTGGCGCATTGATCCGCACGGCATAGATATTCTGCTTGAAGATTTAAGCGAAGACTTTCCCATAGAGCGCCTTTTCCGGTTAATAATGAGCTTCCGCCAAAATAAATCAAATTCCGCTTTGAGCTCGCCGGTTGATTATAGCGCGCTTGGTAACTGCAGCGTCAAAGGGATAATATTCGATTTAGACGGCACCCTTTATGACCCAACTATCCCGGTTTCTAACAATTTAAATACGCTAAGAGGCGCATATTATAACGCCAGGAGTATCACTATAGCCCGTCTGCTGGGCAAAGAAATCCGCGTGGTAAGAAAATTGATAAGAGAAACAATGTGGGATAGCGACAGGCATCTTACCCTGGAAGAAACCGGGGTTAAGCTGGGGGTGGACCGGCGTGAGTTCCGCAGGCTTTCACAGGCGCAAATCAACAGGATTGACCTGCGTAAATACATAAAAAGAGATAAAGGGATCGAAAGGCAGCTCGGCTTTTTAAAGGGGAGGATAAAGCTGGGAGTTCTGACCAACAATCACCGCTACCAGGCAAGAAAGATATTAACGATCCTGGGGTTTGTCAAGTCATTGGACTTCCTGGTTACTGCGGATGAGTTAAAAGATGCGCTTAAGCCTTCTCCTATGGCATTTGAGTTGAGTATTGAGATGATGGGGCTAAAGCCGCATGAGATACTTTGTATCGGCAACAACTATGATTACGACGTATATCCGGCCAAGGCAGCAGGCATGAAGTCTGTGCTGGTTGACGGGCCGGAACATACGTCCCAGGTTCTAAACGCGATAATATGCAGGTATTTGTCCCAGAATTTCTGGAAGGATAAGGGTCTGCGCAGGTTCAGGAAAATGTTTGATCCGAATGTCAGCTCGCCATTACAAGCCAGGGTGCGTTTCAGTAATAAGAAAGAACTGTTAAGCAAAGAAGAGCGCAAGTTTTTCACAAACCCTTATTTCTGCGTTTTTAAGGCAGTGGGCCTGAATGAACGCATATTTCCCTGGTCCGGGCTTACGGCAGGCAAGCTTCTTGATCAGGCAATAAACAGCCAAATTCCGGCTGCCGGGCAGTATTACTTCCTTGAAGTTAAGGGCGAGCCGTTCATGGTTTTAAAGACAACGATATTCGATCTTGAATCTATCAATAAACTTAAGCTGGAGAAAAGTTTTTACCTGGACATTGCCAGGAATATCATGAACGGCCGCCTTAATAAATACAGCGAGGTCCACGCGGGGTTTGTGCGCTTTGCCATATCGGAGTGCACCCGCATGGACCAGGACGCCCAGGATCTGGCAGTCAAGAGCGGAGAAACCGTGCTTCCCGCAAAAGAAAATAAAGGGCCCTGGGAGTTTGCGGTCGATGTTTACCGTCCGTGGAACAGGGATGTTTCGGCAATAATCCCTAACTATGTTGACGAAGATACAAGGGAGATCATCGTCAACTTCTCTTCGCAGCTCCTGCGCTCAAGCTCGCCGCTTAACCCGTACCGCAGTATTTATGTGCAGGAGCTGGGAGAGTGGGTCAGGATAAGGGAGGATGTCTGCATACCTATTAACTCTACTACCCGTAAGTTCCTCTGGCTGATACTGCATCATAAGAGCTGGGCAGGTTATTTTATGGATAAGACAGTCCTGGATGTCGGCAGCGGCAGCGGGGTATTGACGATGGCCCTGCTTAAGGCAGGCGCCAGGTACGTTATAGGCCTGGATAACTGCGATGAAGCGGTAAAGACTTCGGTTTACAATCTTGAGAGGTTTGATTATCCCGGACGCTGGTTGGTATTAAAGAGCGATGTTTATGACGCGATAGAGGACCTGGGCATAAGATTCGATGCGCTGGTTGCCAATAATCCCATCATATCTGGCAAGCAGGTTTCTCCATCTGCCTGTATCAGCTACTCGGGAGATGGTTTCAGGGTCAATAAAAAGATCCTCTCCGGCCTGCCCGAAGTAGCCAAAGACAACTCAAGCGCGTTTGTCCTTGCCGGCATAACGCAGGCGGCCAGCTTATGGACGCAGGATAAGCTGCAAAATAACTTGCCCTATGGATGGCGCTCTGAGATGGTAGAGCTGAATTACTTTACCGGCGACCACCTCTCGGATATTTTCAGGATTTATAAGGCCGATAGCTTCGTTAAGAGCGCGGATGCGATAAGCTCACCGCTTAATAGGTTAGATTTACGGCAAGTGCTTATGAGCCTGGGGTTCCCCGAGTCGAGGCTTGTGCAGCTATCCGAAGAGATCATTAAAACATTCGAAAAAGTAGATTGGAATAAGCTTTCCAAGCAGGCACAGGAGGCCCGTTCAAAAGCAGGTCCCAGAGCGCTCAACGCTTTCTTTAAAAAGTTGTTAAACCGAAAAATAGTCGATCCAGGATGCGTGGTCAGACGTAAGGGAAGACTGTTATACCGGGAAAACATCCGGACAGTCCTGACAGAAGGCCTGGCCGCAGGCATGATCTCCGAGATCCTGCGTGATTCCGACCTCTTTGACAGGGAGAGGGCAGCGGATTGGCAGCAAGATAACGCCGCAACCGCCCTGCACTCCTATATCATCCTTTCCCTCTTAGGCTTTTATCCCAAGGCAGCTTCCCTTAAAGACCATGTGTTCCCGGTTATCAAGGCAGGTAATTATCTGCATATCGTAGACTTGTCATTACGTAAGGTATTAAGCGTGGATATTAGGGAGTATTTTCACTTAGGGCCAAGCTATATTTCTCTTAAACAGGGCAAGCTAAGCAGGCTTCCAGAGCTTGTGCTTATGTTGATTTCAGAGTTGGGATGGGGAAAGGCCGCAGCCAAGGCGTGCTTGAACCTTTATTATAAAGATATGCGGCTGCAGGATGCTCCCGGCGGGTTCTCCTTGCCCGTGTTGAATAACATAGGAGTAATGCTAGTGAGGGAGGGGTTTGCCCGGGAAGCAAAGGCTGTTTTTGAGAGGATCATCGGCATAGATAAAGAAAACCCCGTAGCGCATCTTAACTTAGGAAGCGCTTTGATATGTTTGGAGCGCACGGAAGAGGCGATAGAGGTCTTGGAGAAGGCAGCAGTATTAAGGCCGGACCTTGGCAGAGAGGTTTATAAGAATCTTTGCATCTGCCATAATGCAGCGGGCAGGATTGATGAGGCGCAGAAGTATTATCGCCTGAGCCTTGAATCCAGCTCGCCGGCTTCAGTAGCGCGTCTTGAAAAGGCGCTCGGTTTTATAGCTTCAAAGGATTTCGCTGCGGTTTTCTTCAATGCCCTTGAAGAGGCAAGACTCCTTGCCCCCGAACTAAAGACTAAATACTGCAAGATAACCTCCAAGCTGCTGGCGCTCATTTTGTTTGATGAGTTCGGCCTCTCGTATATTCCCTCAAAAAGTCATTATTGTCAGGTCATACTCGGCCTGCATTATCTTCGCGATCATGATCTTGCCTCAATTCATTACTGGCTGGCTATATGCAGTCAAGCTGGCGAAAGGCTTTTTGGCATTGACGGTTCTTATGACCAGTTTGATCCCGAGCATGAACGGACTGTTGTGACAGGGCCTTACGATGTATTTCTTAAGAAGCAGAGGCTGGTGGAAGCCACGGGCGCCTTCTTTGTTATGGCCGGGGATTATTTCCGGAAAAAGAAAGAGGGCCGGTTGGATCAATCCAGGATATTGGAGTTAAGCAAAAAACTATACAACAGTATTGATTTTGATCGGATTGATTTCTTGCAAGAAGAGTTGAATGTTATTAGCCTCTACCAGGATTACCTGGCGAGCCAGCATTTATTGCGCGGTAACTTGCCGGAGTTTAGCGATGATGTGGAGTCGCGCATAATGAAGGCGCCGGGGATCTTGCGTTTATACAGTTTCGTAAATACCAGGCAATCGAGCTCTCCGGCAAGCTTACCGAAGAGTTTCATCCGTAATTTCATACCTATATTGCTTCCCGTATTCATGTTCGGCATATCGGCTTCCGGGGCAAGCGCCCAGATTTCTTTCGCGCAGGAAGAGGTCCGGCTAAACTGTATCGAGATTGAGCCCGGGCTTATGCAGCTCTTGCTTGACGTCTTAAGACAAAACGGGATCAAGGTCAAGGCGATTTCCGGCGCCAAGGACTGGGTTAAGCTATGTGAGGAGAAGAAGACCGGGATCCTGGCGGCGTTCTATGATCCTGACGATGAGACGATATACTCTTTCGAAAGTTCTTACTGCGCATTCTTCCTTGCGCATGAGGCCGTGCACGCCTTAGAGGCGAAGCATTTCCAGATGCATGAGAAAGGGGATCTTTTTGCCCAAGAGACAGATTCGCTGTTCACCATGATATTAAACAGCGGCGATGAAGAGCTTTTTTCTCGGTTTTTCGATATCCTTATCTATTACTGCTGTGATTACAATAATCCCATAAAGGACGTCTGGTATAAATATAATTACATAGATACCCGCAGTGTCGATGGTTTCCTTGATGCCCAGCTATCCCTGAACGGCATATTCAATTCTTCCCTGACCTTTGAACAAATTAAGGTCTTTCTGGATGCGGATGAGGATAAGCTCAATATGATCCTGATAAGCTTCTCTTCGATAAGGAAAGCGGGGTTCAGCGAGATATTCGCGAATATCTACGGCCTTTCGCTCTACCTTGAAGGCAGAACAGAGATTTGTTACGTTACGGAAGAGGAGTATGAGGCTTTTGCTCAAGACTTAGAGGGTTATCCCTATACCAAGAGGCTTGACCCGGAAGCTGAAATCGTATGGTTAATCAAGGCCATACAGGACCACCCGGATATCAAAAGGTTCCTTAACAGCCATTTCCTCAAGCTCGGCCTGCCAATAACGCTTCCTTTATGCGAACCAAGATTCACGCCGGTAGTCTCAAAGGACGCCAGTTCGCCGGTAGAATTGCGCTTTCGCGTGGACAGGATATTAAAAGAGGTGAGTTTTACGGAGGATGAAGAGGGTTTGCTTCGCGCCTGCGAGATAAAGCTGTTTATTTCGCCCGTGGCCAATATGGATAAGGATTTGAATGATTTCCTCGACAAATTGACCGGAAACTTCGGAGAAGGCAAGTTCTACATCTGCGGTTACTATTATGGCGATCAGGGGCATGGCGAGCCAGCGCCCGTCGGCTTCATAAAAGAAAGCTACCCGGATGGCTCAAAGATCATGTTCAGGGAGTTTACTGCTTTTGTATACTCGCTTGATGCTGAAGATTTTTCCCAGATTCTTGATGCGGGTTTTTACCTTGGCAGTCTCGGTGAGAGGGCTATCGTTTACCAGTATAGGCCGTTGTTTTATGACGAAGAAGAGTTGCCGTTCTCCGTCCAGCAGGATAAAGAAGACCTCTTTTCTTTTACGCTTAGCCTGTTTTTATCCGAAGACGCCAGTTCGCCGTTAATCGAAGACCTGGCGCAGGAAGCAATCATTAGATGGAAGGGAGGGGATTATTCATCTTTAGAAGTAGATTGGTCCAGGAAGTTTTTTGATTACCAGGGATTTATAAGGGACCTGGCGGCAATCAATCACGGGCTTAAGGTGGTCAATATCAGCGGTCCGGACGGGTTCTTGGATTTCAGGGGATTCCTTGAGAGGGCCATTTACGCAAAAATAAATATGATAGAGCATTACCAGGCGCCACTTACCGAAGCAGGGGTTAAGTTTGTGGCCGGCTGCAGGCAGTTAATAAACAGAAACAGCCTGAATGCGCTGCTATATCCAAAGGCAGAATACTTCGTATCTTTGCTGGAAGGGGCAAGGCAAGATACCTTTTTGAGTTCCAAGGTCAACGATTACACTTTAGTCCCTGTTTGGGGCTGCTCTACTCAGTGCGACCATTGCGATGCCGCAACGATTATAAACATAAATTCTATACCATGGGTCTGGGTTTTGAGCGTTTACGCATACGGCATAGATATACTTAAAAGCGACATACTCAGGGATTATTACGATTTTGTTTACGATAGGGACTGCGCGGATATGATAATGCAGATAAAGGGCAATGAGTCCTACGCCTATACATTATATACTTCGGGATTCGCCTCTGATTCCGTAGGTATGCGCGCTCTATTAAAATTACTGCAGATAAGAGTACTGGATACGCTGAATATCAGCATCGCCCCCAGCGCATGGATGCGCAAGGTCGGTTTGGGTGGTTACCGCGATATCATCGAAGATATAATTACTTTAGTCAAAGGTTACCGCTACGTAGACGTACTTTTGCTGCCTTTCTCCTTCAGGCGTAAAGACGACCCTGCGGCCTTGGTGAGCCTGATCAACAAGTTTAGCAGGAGAGGCGACGTTCATGTCGATAAGCGCATCCTGGATTTATGCGGAAGGGCGCAGCAGCTTTTCGACCAGTTAGTTGTCGATTGCGGGCTCATAAAGCAATCCAGGTTTGTCTCTCAGGATCAAGATAAGCTTTATCTTCTGCCGGACGGCAGGTTCATCAAATGTGTCAAGCCCGACCGGGCTAATGGCTTAAGAAGATACGCAGATGTAGAGGGGCTCGACACTATAGCCAAATCTCCGATTAAATGTTTGGCCTGTTTGCTGGATTGCGGCGGCAAGGACGGTTGTCCGGGAAGAGAGAGGTTGTTTACAGCTTGGGGTTTATCGCCCTCAGGAGGATTTTTCAAAGATGCCGGCTCCAGCCCGGTAGGAGCCTTAGTGATCATTCACGGCATAAGCTCTCCGATTGTTAAAAGCAGGGTATTCTGTTTCTTCTTTGCCGCAGCGGTGTTTCTTGCTATTCAAAAAGCATTCCCCCAAGAGCGGGGCAGTGATACAGGGAGCGGCTGGGAGGCGTATCTTTTGGATAGCAATCACCGCTCTGGCGTAAGGGCCGGCCTTAAACACAGCGACATCGCCTTAAGTGTATTGTACCTTTGGACCGGTCAAACCGGCGTAAACGTGATTGACGTAGAGGATAACAAAAAGGGGCGCCGCATCAGTTATATCAAGTATTCCGATGCCCTCCAAGAAATAGAAGAAAAGCTCGCTTGCGGCAAGAAGCTCATCGTAAACATGAACTTCGGTTCTTACCTCGATTTTTACTCGTTTGAAAAATCCCTTTCGCAGCTGTTCAGCCGATATCCGCATACGCTGATTTTGGTTGCTCCGGCGGGAAACGGCAACAACGGATATCCCGTATATCCGGCAGCCTATGATTTTGTTTTGTCCGTGGCCAGCGTGAAGTATGATTCGGGTCGATACACAAAAACAGGCTGCAGCAACTACGGTTCATACGTTGACATAGCCGCCGTTGCGTATTCCGGTGCGGGTATGCACAAGAGAGAGAAGCGTTACAGACAGGCGACATGCTTTGCCGCTCCGCAGGTGGCGGGCGTGTTGCTTGAGATGTTCGCCGTAAATCCCGCCCTGACCAAAGATGAGGCGATTAAGATCATACAGGAGACCGCTGATATCCTTGCAGGCTATGATTTCAGGGTAATTAATCCAAGGCGCGCGGTTAGCGAAGCTAAAACAAGGTTTGTCGCCGAAGCCGGTTCACCGATTCAAAAAAGCAAATCTTTTCCAAGCGATGATTTGGAATCAGTTATGAGCATAATGCGTTTGGGAGACAGCCGCGATGGCAATCCTGGAAGGATCATTCCTTTTACCGGGGCAGTATACAGGCTTTTGTGGCTCGGCAGGGTATTTGAGCGCCAGACAGTGATCTATCCGGCGGCGGGAGTGGACGGTTTTGTTTCCTTGTATGCCCCGGCAGCCTACCTCAATAGGGACAATGAGGGCGGAAAGGCCATGTTTGGTTTCATGGAAAGGGAAGTAGGGCAGCCTATCGGGAAAGAACCTCTCCTGTATACAAACTCCGAGATCAATGATAAAGAAGCGCTAGCCGGACTGATAAATGATTTTATAAAGACAGGAAGAGCAACTGTGTTATGCAAAGGTTTAATTGAATATGCCTTTTCTTATCTGCACGGAAAAATGGTAGAAAAGAAGCATATCAAGCTGTTATCCGAATATATCGATACGCTTGAAAATACCATCGATCCCGGACAATATTTATTATTAAATAATCTGGACTCTAAATATATGACGCCCATTTTAAAGGCAAAAGGTTATACGGTAGATAATGAATGGTTGCCGTTAGGTTATAGGAATGCATTTGCTAAAGCGCTAAGGCCATATGATTATCGCCATATAACGGGAAATTATTCGTATTCTTACAGATTTGAATACTGCCCGAGCCCTTACGACGATGACGACATCGACTGGGGATACAGGTTCCACCATCCGACAACAGTAAAAGTAATGCGCAAATTCAGCTCGCCGGTTAAGGGCCGCAGGAATACCGGCCAGCCCGGATATAAACATCAGATAATGATACTGCGTTCATTGGTCCTTTGGGCTAAGTCTAAAATAACGTCATTCCCGCCGGCAACCGTTGCCGCTTCGTTCTATGATTCAGAAGGGCGATACGCAGGCTCGCAAGTCAACACCGTTGGCACGCACTCCCACGCAGAGATCAGGCTGGTATTTGATATCCTGAATAAGCTCGCCTCAAATGTCAGGCCGGAAGATAGCCTCGAATACAAAGAGGGCCTGCTGCAGTTAGAGCGTATAATCCAGAAAGATAAGCTGTTTGATTCTTTTGAAGGAGTGGCCTTGTTTAAAAGGATACTATCTTTATCCGGCAATCCCTTTAAGGGCGGGATTTTTTATGTCACGCTTCGCCCTTGCGCTAACTGCTTAAAGGTTATTTTGCCGTTGGAGCCGCGGATGGTGGTATATGCATTTGAGCACGTGCGTAAGGATTTCATTGCTAAAGGCAAGCAAGTCCTGCAGTCATCGCAACAAGGTGTTGATGCGGTTAAGATGCTGTGTTTGCCGGTAAGCGATGCCAGTGAGCTCTACTGCGAGTTCTTCAAGCTTGCCGAACAGCAAGCATTTGACCGGCTCCAGAAGGCGATAACTGATTTTTATCTTAATTCCCTTCAGGCAAATAACACAGATAAGTATTCCAGCGAAGCCCTTATGCGGCACATATCCTGGTTTAACCTGCGCACGGCAGAGGCGTTCAAGGACTTAAAATGGGAGGACCTGTTATCTTTTGTCCGTTTTGTAGAAGAGGAAGGCAGCGTTAACGAGAATGATCCTATTGCCGCCATTGTGCGGCTGGTCCTCGGCAACAAATCGTCCGTCCAAGACCTTGAAAACGTGGATTACTACCTTCATTTTGGAAGAGACGATGTCTATAATATCTTATCTTATCTGATAGGCGGGCCTGGCGATCCGCTGCCTAACGGGATCAGGGACCTGGTGCGTTATAATCACGTCAACTATGAGTTATTCTGCAGGCGTAAGAATAGTCTTAATAAAGCCAACGAACACCCGCTCTATGTACCGCTTGAAGAGCAGAAAAATATGGAAGAAAAGTATGGTATTAACCGGCTCCTGGCCCAAGCTGCGGTCAGCGACCTTATTTTAATAACCGGACCGGAAGGCTTTATTTACAAGGAGCACCAGGGCATCTTAAGCAAACGGCTGGAAGAGCTTAAGGCATTCTTCGGCCACGCCCCTCCCCAGATATCCGATAGGTCGCTTGTTATTACCACCGATTTACACTCCACTAAAGGAGGTATCGCCTTAGGCGATATCAATGCCAGGACTCTCCGAATAAATCCTTACTTCTTCGAATTATTCCCCATAGAACAGCAAGAGCTCCTTTATCATGAGCTTTTAGGCCCCATCGAAAGGAATCCCGAAATATTCCTGGTCGACTCCGGCGCCAGTTCTCCGGTACCGGGTCTTAAAGCGGCCTTGCGGCTGGTAATATTACTGTATGCACTATTGTTATCTAATCCGGTTTTTGCTCAAGGTTACGATCTTTTGGATGAGAACAAGAGGCCTTGGGGTATTGGCGGGCTCGTGGAAGAAGACCGGATGTTTATAGTGCCGGAACTCACAGCGATAAAGACCGACCGCATCATGTTTGATAGATGTATTGCCTTGGTCATGAAAGGCATGAATAATGCGGCGGTTAATTCGGTGATCCTTGCCCATATCAGCCCTAATACTGCGGATAGCGGCAGGATGCGTGCGGATCAATTATCAACGCTGGTCAAGAATATGGCGGAAATCCTGAGATCCAAGGGTTTGGAGCCAGCCGGTTTGGTTGTCAACGCATTCTATACCAAAGACGCTCTCCTTAGGGCTATCCTTGTGCCTATACTTGAAGAAGAATTCAAGCTGGTGTTTGAATACCCATTTTATGAAAACTATATTTATGTGGGTATCACAGAGGATAGATACGTCAACGTTATAAAGGAGAATGAGCTGGCCCTGTATAGGTTCAATCCCGACGGCACATTAATGGATGCAAGGGCAGGTGATTTTGCCCGGAAAGGCCTGTTGTTGATAGTTCTTTCCGTTGCCGGTTTTACCTGTTCAGTGGCCGGCGCGGCATGCGGGATTTCCAGATTGCAATCCAGGCTTTCCAGCTCGCCGGTGGGTTTTCCATATGTCAGCCAAAGGGCGACCTTATTGTCAACTTTGAGAAAATATTATGGCGATAGCGGTTATGCCAATAATTATTTAGGCACGGAAGAATTGACCTTAACCAGCGGCTCCGGGAAGATCACCTCCTACGGACATTTTAAGGCCACCGCTTTTGAACAATTCCTTAGGGTTTTTAACGCTATTGATATCAGCGGAAAGACTGTATTTAGCCTCGGTAGCGGTCAAGGTCTGGAGTTGGCGATGGTCGCAGCTTTTGGGGCAAAGCGCGCAGTAGGCTTAGAGGGTGACATAGACCTGGTCGAAGACAATCACTCCATCATCCGGCGGCTTAGGCAAGAAGCAGGCTGGGAGAATTTGGTCGGCAGGATCGAAATATTTTGTCTGGACTTCTTAGGCGAAAATGTGAGCCTGCGCAAGACAGACTTTATTTTATACACGAAAAGCGGGTCGTTTTCGGAATACAGATTGGAAGATAAGCTCCTGGCTGAGATGAAAGACGATGCCCAGGTCATCATTACCAACGCCCCGGAACAGCAGGTCTCTTTAACCTTCCGCAAATTAGAGAGAGTGATCAATGGGAACCTGCCTGCCGGAGTGGAAGTTTATCACAGGCCCGGCTGCTTCATCAGTTCACCGGTGGGCAATGATAACAGCGCTGTCGTGCGGGCGCTCAAAGAATTCGGTATTGATTATTACGCTATACCGGGATTTTACCGGCGCATAGGCGGCAAGTATTATATCAGCCCCCTAGGGCTGCTGGAGAAGAGAGTGCGATTACAGGCGGAGCTGGAGAAGGAAGGCCTTGGTGATTACAAGGTTTCAACGAATACGCTTTTAAAGTACTCTGCGCATGCACATGTAAAAATGATCACAGCGGCTATCGCAAGGATCGAAGAAGATTTATGCCGGCAGCAGGCCGCAAAAAAGAGGCTTTTGGATGTTTACGCCATAGATTTCGACAAAGTATCATCCTGTTTCAAGGACCATATATCCGCCTGGGCTTTATGCAGCAAAAGAGACGAGCTTGAAAAACGGATAGAGGGGTATGATCTGGATAAGAATGAGATTACCATTACCTTGCTAAGGAGGCATACCGTAGCCGCAGCAATAAAATATTTAAAGAAAAAGAAACAGCAGAGACTCCGCCAGGAAGAGAAGAAGGCATTGCAGGTTCGTCAGGCCATAGAAGGGTTGATCGAGTTCGGCGTCGACTACAATTCCTTTCCGAAGCAGTACCGTCAAGAAGGCAAGCATTACGCCGATCCGGTAAACTTGCTCAGAAAGGCAAAGGAGGTAAGCGTAATACTGAAAGCTGCGGGCATTAAAAAATACCTTATTCCCACCAAGCAGCTTATAAATTACAGGGTTGAAAGCATAGCTCGCTATATCCAAAAACAAGCGGTTTTAAGGAGGTTTGAAAAGCATTATACGCAGGCAGCCTCCAGGCTTAAGAGAAAGGCGAAAGACGAGATGCGGGAAAAGCTTAAAGAAGAGAAGCTCCGCGTCAGGGAAGATAAGCTCCGCATCAGGGCAGAAATCAAGAAAAATAATAAGTCAGGCCAGAAAGGCAATAATAGGCATGATAAGACGGGCAATAGAGTTGTACGGGCTCGCAGATTGACCGGCACCGCAAAGGCAAGAAATCCCGATCTTCAGTATGCTTGGGCACTGCAGTACAAGGGGGTTGCCAATGACAGAGTAATCAAGCCTGGCGCCGCTGTTAACCGGGATCGTCACATAAACCACAAAGAACCGCTCAAGGAAGCGGTTGTCATCCAGGACCCGCGCATACGCGTATACAAGAAGGGTGCCTTAGTTTTTGACTGCCAAGGATCATTGCCGTCTTTGACTTGGCTTTTGGATGAGTTTGGTCCGGACCTGGTGATAAAAGGCATACGCGTTTCAGAGAAAAACGGAATAACTCTTAATACAGGAATCGAAGAGCTGGTTTATCATCTTGGCGAAGGGGCATCGAAAACAGTAGCGGTTTATATGGATCAGGGCGGAGTTCCGGCTGTTGTCGTGAATGAAGAAGACTCCGAAAAAGCGGCTTCTCAGGCGCTACGGTTCTATATCGGTCCGGGTAACAATGGCGTCCTAAGAGGCAGGGAGCTATTAAACACGTTGTTTGCATTTGACCTGTTGGACAGGGCAGACAAGAGTTTTGACGGCCTGAATATATCCGAAGAACCCGCAAACAAATGGGACGCAGAAAGGGAGCCTATAGCTGATCAGCTTGCCAGACGCATGTTTTACTCTAACGGCAAAGGTGACGCTCTGCTGGAGACAATGCTTTTAATGAACAGCCTGCATCTTATCGGTGATTATTCTTTGCTAAAGGATATAAGCGCGATTATCCATCAGGCAGACCATTTTCATCTGAAGCAGGATTCATCCTGCGACTTATGCCGCTTTGTAAAGGAAGCCCAGTTATTTAATCCTTTATCGTATCGCTGCCTGTCGGCCGTATCGTTACTTGAAAAAATGAAGGATAGCGGAGCCGTCAGCGGCTGGGATGATGTTTTAGAGCTGGAAGGCTGTCTGCGGCGCAACCAGCTCATATTTACTTTATTGAGAAGCTTTGCTTCTTTGCCCGAAGGGGCGCTGATTTTACGCAGGGTCATCCAATCCGTAAGGCAGACAGATTCCGGATTTTGGGCCACTTTCGAGAAAGAATCTCCTCTTTTTAGCAAAAGTTTGACCGATATCGCTAGTCAACTGGGGCGTATTCTTGCCCCGGGCAGGGTTAATCTGGGGGAAGCAGCAGCTTCTTCCGTTTCTCCTGTCGGCTGCGATATGGCTACAAGGAATACCAGCTCTCCGGTTTCCCCGTCGATCGACGCCATTTCCATGGAGAAGTTTTATCAAGGAAGAGTTGCAGGCATGGATGAAATAATCAGCCGCTACAGGAACAGGCTTATAAATTATTATCACATTCGGTTTAACGGGGTATTTATTGATCAGGAAATCCAAGAAATGGCTGGGGATGTCTTTAATAAGATAGCCTTAACGCGGGAAAAAGGAAATAGATTTAACCCGCAGGCCGCGAATTTTCAGACCTGGCTCTATAAGATAGCCTATTATACGGGAATTGACCGGTTAAGAAAGAATTGGGTCGATAGAAATAAGGTATATATAAATAGATACAAAGATATAGACGAGATTCAGGAAGAGATCAGTGAGGAACCCGGTGACGAGATAGATAAAATTTTGATTTTACGTCAACAGATAGATCATCTAAAAGGTATGCACAAGAGCGTAATTACCCTTAGGTATTTTGAGGGCCTCTCTTATAAAGAGCTTGCAGCGCGGTTAAGACTGCCGGTAGCGACAATTAAAACTAGGTTATTTCGTGCCAGAAGATTAATCAAATATGCGGGTAGAGATTCAGCTCAATTCTCTGCCCCATTGGATAAATACCCTAAATTATCTGCGGTAAGAGATGCGTTAAATACTATCCCCTGGCTATCGGAAAAGGGCAAGGCAATATTCATACTTCATGAATTCAGATATATCGCACACAAGGAAATCGGGAAATATCTTGGGACGTCGGAAAAGTCTTCCAATAACTGCTTTTATTGGGTTAACCGTTTATTAGAGAATAAAACTCGGGATTATATTGAGAGCCTCTGGGCTATTGTGCTTGATTTTGAGCATCATTACATACGTAAAAGGATATGGGACAGGCTTGCTGAAGTTAAGAGGCTTAGAAATATCAAGAAGGCTGCATTTATCTTACGCTTCCATGCTTTAACTTATCAGCAAATAGCCGAATATCTGGAAATTGATGCCGGGGATGCGCAAAGATATATCAGAGACGTCCAGAAGGCGATAAAAAGAAATGGCCCTCAGCTTAAAGAACTGGCTAGATACCCGGATATCATCAAATCATTCGAAGATTCTTTCGGCATATGGAGAAAAAGCGATAAAAAGCTCTCTTATTATTCTTCTTCCGGAGAATTCGTGGCCCTTTTTGGCAGCGATAAAAAAGCAGGGGTAAGCAGCCCGGTCAGCTCGCCGGTGGATGCGCAAATGGATAAGGTGTCCGCATGGGGGAAGCAGCAAAAAAAGCAGCCTTCCGGGGAAAGCTATGCCGATTCCGGGGTAAATAAAATAATACATTTTATCGCCAGCAGCATGCAGGAAAGCCCAAGCATGGAAGGTAAATATAAGATTAGGTTAGTAGAGTTAGGCTGCGGCGATTCCGATTACGCCTATCGCCTAAAGAATAGCCTTCCCTTTGAGGTAGAGATGCATACCCTGGAAGCCAATGACAGCCTTCCGGCGGGGGCCGGGTTAGAGATAATCCATGTAAAGTCCTTAATAGAGAATACGCCCTACCCCTCAGACTACTTTAACGGGTCTTTTTCGGTAAACAGCTGGTGCTATACGGATTTGGAAAAATCCGGGAAAGAGTTGAACCGTATTCTTCGGCCATTTGGCAGGGTGGTGAATATCATGATACACCCGCAGAATAACTGGCTTATAAGCATAGATACTTATCGTAAGTTGCTGCCTTTTTTCCGATGCCACCTAAGCTCGAAAAAAATCAATATTGATTCGCTGCCGGTTGATTCCCCGGAGGCAATGTACCTGTTTAATAAATTCAGCAGGGCCGCAACTTTAGGAATAAGGCAGTACATTATCGATTCACTGAATTTGCATATCAAGCTTGATTATGACCGTAGCAAATTATTTTATACAGAAACAGAGATCGGGAAATATTTCCAAAGGCATGGGTTTAAAATCTGCAAGATCGATGTATTGGGCAGGCACTCGGGTAACCCGCTTTGGACGGTTGTCGCCGATAAAATAATGTCCAGCTCGCCGGTGACGCCGGAAAACAGGCCCCTCAAGGCGTTTTCATTAGTGGAAGGCTTGAGAATATTAAAAACAATGATTGAAGAAAAGCTTAAAGAAGGCAAGATCCCGGTCGCGGTGGGCATTTGTGGTTATCCGGCGGTAGGCAAAACTACATTCTCGAAATTGCTTGTCAGGAGCGATGTCCTGGGTCTTTCCGAGGATAAGATCAATTCCTATCTTGAAGAAGACCCGAATGCCCTGGCCCCTTACGTGCCTAAAGAGAACGCTAGGGTGATCGTTGTGGAAGGGGTCCACACGCTGGGCTGGCTCGTCGAACACGATATTACATTGGATATTCATGTTCTTGTTGAACGTTCTGATTATAGCGCAGAATCGGCATTTCATGACAGATTTCTCGCGGAGCATGGAATCCCGTATGGAGAAGGCATCAGTCCCGAAGTTCTTAGAAAGATCCATGCAGAATATGCTTCCAGGTGGATTGCCATACATCAACAGATGAGAGAGGCAAACATCCGCTGGGATTTGATCGTTAATAACGACAAAAGAAGTCAAGTCCCCGTTTTGCCAAAAAATATTCCCATTGGTATTGACCTGGCGAAAATTAATTCATACAACAACGGTTCTTTACCGACAGCCGATGACTCTGCCAGCTCTCCGGCGGCATCGCTTTACCGGAATTTTGGAAAAACAGGATTGGAATTTTTCGTTTTAGGCGCCGGGACAATTTGGTTCGGCCGCAGGTGGCCTGCGGATAATAAGGATTACTTTTATCCTGAACCCGAAGAGATAGAAGATTATTTGAACATCGTCTTTGGCCGGATGGCTAACAAAGACGGGGTCATAATGCTGGATACAGCCGCGGCTTACGGTTTTAGCGAAAAGCGGATCGGAGAATTCTTTTTCAAATATCCGCATTTAAGACAAAGGGCTTTCATTGCCACAAAATGGGGGGAGGAGTTCATTGTAGATAAGGGCAAATCGCAAATAGACCATACCTGCCAAAACCTCATGCGGTCGGCAGAAAGAAGCTTTCAGCGCCTCGGTAATTTTGAGTTGCTTTATATCCATGGGGCGACCGAAGAAGTATTGCGCGATGTCCGGGTTATAAATACTATGGCCCGCATCAAAGAAGGTAACTTATACGGAGTCAAATATATCGGGGCTTCCATCTCTCGGGAAGACGTGCTGAAAGCCGCGGTTAATCAGGGGTTACTTGACGGCCTTGATGCGGTGCAGATGCCCGGATGGCTATTCCAGAAACAACGCGATTTAGCTGCGGCATTAAATCAAAAAGGCATAGCCGTAGTGCTTAATTCAGTGATCAGAAAGAGCGAAAACAAGCCAAAGGCAGAGGTGTTAACGGAGTTTCTTGGATATCCGGAACATTCGGTAATATTGCTTGGCACCCGCAATCACTTAGCGCAAGACATCGGTTTTGTGAAAGGGCTTTCCAGTTCTCCGGCGGATGAGAAAACAGCAACGGTTAATTCGCAAAAGAACATTGAGCATGCAGATGCCCTTGGTTCTAGGCCGGGCTTTTCCATTGTCATGCGCAAAGAGTTTTTTGCCGGCCAGTGCCTGAGCTACGCGAGGGCATTCTACTATCCCGAGCTTGTAGGCAACCATAAAGAGATCTCAGATATCATCGACAGTAATTTTGAAGTGGTCTCCGAGATTCAAAGTAAGCCCGGAGATCTGGTCGTTTACTACAATGATAATGGAACATTATGTCATGTCGGCGTTTTAAGAACCGACGGGCGCATTGAATCCAAGATAGGCAATAATCATATATATGCGCATCCTCGTGATGCCTTGTGGGCTTTCTATGGTAAGCCAGGGTACCGGAGGAGAAAAATCGCCAGTTCGCCGGTGGAAGGAACGGATATGTCGGTTTTAGCTTCGAGAACGGCCGATCTAAGAAAAAAATTGGAATCAGCAAATCTAAAGCAGGTAATCTTAAATGCCTTAAGGGAAGCTAAAAATAATGGGCTGATATCATGGGACAGCAAAAGCGTTATCAAGAAAACCGTCAAGGTAAACAAAAATTTCGCAGCCGAAGTGCAATTGCAACCTTTACTTGTAAAAAAAGTTATGGAGAAAAATTCAGTTAATACGGGGTTAATCCAATCCGAATCTATCCCTGAAGAAGAGCCGATCTACGATCTTAATAAATGCCATAATATGCCCTATCAGATACTAAAGAATAAATGTCCATATCTCAGTTTCCATTTCATATTAAAACTTACTCAAGAGAATAGGCCGGTTACAGCCCAAGATTTGATGCTGGCGACGCTGATAAGCGAAGTCACTCAAAGTAAATGGTATTTTAACCAAAAAGGTGCCGGGGCCAGTAAGCCCGAAAGTCTTCATTTTCAGCTCTTTAAGGGCAGCTTCCCCATTGAAAACTTAACGCTGAAAACTTATTTTGTGGATAGGTGCACTAGAGTAGGCGAATTAGAAGGCTACCCGGGAATAGTTTTTGTGGTTGAAAGCAGCGATCCCAATCAACGAATCAATCATGCCTTTGCTTTAATCAGAGCTCTGCAAAATAAAATGATACCCTTCAATCTTTATTCCTCATCCGACAGGCTCTATATATTTCCTCGCAGGCACGAAAGCATTTCATTCCTTCCTAATTATCGAGCGGGCATTCCTACTATCGCCGGACTCTTTATCGCTTATCCGCGGGAAATCGCCTCCAAAGACAAAAACAAAATTATTTCTTTGATGAGGAATATTTATGACCAAATAGACGGGGCCAAGTATAAGAAGATTATCAGGGAATTGAGCATGCAGACCGAAGATATAAAACACCTATTTTTTAGGAAACCAGCGAGTTTTAAAGATCAAAGTCGCAAAGTACTCTTAGGGTCTTCTCCCTTATCCGGGATGAGGTACAAAGCTGCAAATTCATTGAGACGGAGAGTTAAAAAAGACGCTAATCGATTAGAGCGATTACTGCTAGACGGAAGAAGCATTGATGAGCATGAGTTGCGGCAAATATTCAATATTTTAGGTAAGGATAATCTTAGTCGTTCAGGATTCGAAGTGCTTGAGAAGGTGAATGCGTTTTATGAAGCACTTGGTTGGGATGATTCACAGAGGTCCAATGTATTAAATATTTCAAACCAAATCGGCCTTTCACTTGCCGCCGTTTCTTTCATTAGCGCCGTAATTCCCGCAGGGCAGCTTTACTGCAATATGTACGACCCTCTTGCACGCAGATTTTTGTCTTTAATGCGGTTTATGCGCAAAGAAATCGATGAGCTCACTTATTTGCGCCGAGATTTGCCGGATTTTGATTTCATACATGTATTTAAGCCTTTAGAGGGAGCTGCTTTTAAACTAAAGCGCAATAGAGATGAAGAAGTGCGCCACGCATTTAAGAAAATGGTTTTTGATAATCAGGAGTGGCTGCGCTGGCAAAGGCAAGTTTTGTGGAATTTCCCGGTGTCTTCTATAAAGTTGACCAGCAGTATATCGGAGCGAAGCCAGATAGTAGAGAGTTTCATGAAGGAAGACAAGATAGCGGTTTGTTTGGGGAACCCGGTATTTGAAGGATTTTGGGGGATGATCCCGTATTTAGTTTGCGAAGACGATTGGCAATTGCTGAACTGCTTGCGGGATTTTATTATCGGGATAGAGCCGCCATTATACAAAAAATATTCGCTAAAGAATGATGCGGAGAAAAAATTTCAAATTAATTATCTGCTTAATCAGATTAGGCTTCATGGGCCTCAGAATGTAGAGTCGATTTTGAGGAAAGCTTTATTCGAGGTTGCAAGAACTATGCCCGATCGTCCGCTTCACAGCGCATCGATAGAGCTAGTTGATTATTCCAGACGGCATTGGCAAGAATCGTTTGATAGGGCAGAAAACGCAGATTTTATCAAGGCCCACAATGGAAAACAGTTTGTTCTAAGCGAAAATGGGCGAGAGTATCTAGACAAAGTGCTAAAAAAACGCGCTAGCCTACTGTCGCAAGATAACGCAAGTTCTCCGGCGACAAAAGGCCTGAATCCCAAAAAATCGAGCTTGGCATCGCATAAGAGAGAAAAAGAACTGTTGGTAAAAATACTTGCTTCAAAACCAGCGGCAATTGTCGAGAGCGAAGCCTATCAATTCTTACTTATGCCGGTTATGGGGCCTTTATTTTTGATATCGCTTTTTGCCGATACGACTTTCTTTGCTGCTTATCCGGTTTTACGTTATCTTGCTTTTGCTGTTCCGCTCATGTGGTTTTCATCCATAATCCTGTTGGGCGCCTTGGCAATAATAAATATGATTAATGCAAAAAAGAATGAATTGCGGCAGATATATTCGGATCACCCCGAACTCAAGCATAAGGAAGATCTTCAGAATAATCTTAAGCAATTCGGTCTCGATATAATGCTTCAGGAAATATGCAGCAGGAAGACTATACAGGAGATGTGCCTGGAAAAAATAGCGAAGAGTAAAGATGCAAAGGATATACGAAAACTCAAGGCCGCGTATTATTCCATATTCAATAGCTATCTAAAGGATCATGAGATGAATCTGCCCAGGGAGATACCCCGAATAATCGCTGAAAGCATCAGCGTTCTGGACATCGATATAGATTCATTCTATCGCGGCAAAACAGGAAAGCTGGAAGAGATCTGCATCAATAAAATAGCGGAATATGGACGGGAGAAAAGGAAAGCCAAAGAGCTCTACCGCGCTTACCGGATTCTAAGCGTTTATTTTGATGTCTGCAAGTCCAGTTCGCCTATGGCGCAAGGATCTATTTGGGGCGATAAGGAATGCGTCAACTACGTAAATAAAATGCTTGAGATATATCCTGATGGCAATATTATCGATGAAAGCCGCAAACTGGACGATGACCGGCTCTGCCTTCAATATCCAAAGATCATGTTTCTTTGGTACTTGGTTAATCTTGCCGGTCGAGTTCATATAGAGAAAGGATCCTCTGTTACTGCTGTCGATACGGTTTCAATCAAGCCTCATTTTCAAGAGTACATACAGCATTATACTTACCACTATGGCGCCGCTGATGTTCAATCGTCCCAGTTAAAGCAGCTATTCGAAGGATTAGAATTGATAAGGAGCGCGAAGGGCAATTTTCTGGTATCAAAAGAGCTTAATGTCATGATTGAAACCCAAAGAAGCCCTGCGTTAAGATTAGAGCTTGTTAGCTCACCGGTGGAATACAGAGTAGGCAAATTTAGCGCTAAAGTTCCAATATCTTACGATACTATGGAATGGTCTTCTAATCTGGATGTATTGACTCCCGTAGATGAAACATCCATACCGGGATTCAAGCAATGGGTAAGTTGGAATGGTCCAGCAGGCCATTTCCTATTTGGCGAGCGAGATTCGTCTTTCGACTGGGCGGCCTATTTTAATAAGGAAGGAAGCATCATGCTGGGTCTCCCAGCAGAAACAAAGGTAAGGGCCATAGCAGATGGAGTGATCGCTCAAGTTTATAAGTATAATGGGCCGTTTAACTATTTTATATCAATTGAGCACGGAAAAAGATTAAGCGGATTATTTTCAACCTATGCGCATGTTGTTCCACTTGTAGATGGGGGTCAAAATGTCAGAAGAGGACAGATAATTGCTACCTTATATAGGGATGCTGAAAATGACGCCGGCAGGCTGGTTCACTTGCATTTTGCTTTATCGCATGGCCGGAAAATCAAGGATAGGTTTCTGGTTGATATTGAAAAAGATGTTTATGCCGATATTGATTTTCTGCATGCTATTCCTCAGAGATCAATGAGTTTTCGGATAGCGGAATTTAATGAGGACCGCCCGGTTATTATTGCTAATTTTGAGCACCTTCTCATCGAAGAATATTTCGAAGACTACTTTCTGGATATCATTAAAGGGATAAAGAAACGTGATCTTTGCGCAGTTAAGAAAGCACAGGTAATCTTAAATGATCCTTACTTGGATGTTTCTGAGAAAAAACTGGGACAGCTACGGGCAGCCTTGAAATCTCGGCTGGCCAGCTCGCCGGCTGATATCCTTAGCCAGCCGCGCATCGCTGCTTACCCGGGCGGACTGGATTTGCGCATCTTTGAGATCTTCCCGAACCTTCAGACCGTTTACTATATAAATATACGTCCGTTCAGAGTTGCCTATCGCCAAGAGGATCTTATCTACGATAAAGACGGTGATTCCGGTTTCTTCGTCGGAGAGGATGCCTTCAGTCGCATGAAACGGGATTATTTGGAGCAGGCCAAATGCAGTTTTATCAAGGATGAACTCCAGAACAGAATATTTTTGCCCATGATGGGAAGCAGCCAGGAGTGCGCGGGTGTTTTGTATTACGAGCAAGAAGGTTATCAGATCGGGGTGGAGCCGTTTCTTATGGCTGATTTGGAGCGTTTGGGCATGTTCGTTTCTTCCGTCAAGCCATTGAGACTACGTCCTTTTCAGTCTTACGAGGTTAAGTTTTCCGGTAGAGAATCCGGGCAAGAACATAAAATTACCTACATCCAGGCCGATGCCTGTTCCACTCTTTATTTAAGTCTTCTCCCGGATGAATTAGATTTGATTTATTTCAAGGCCTTCACCGCCAACAGGCCTATGCAGCGTGCGTTCTTCGAGAGGCTTAAAGTGGGCGGTCTTTACGTTGATGAGTATATCGGAGATTATCTGCTATCTTTTAAATTACAAAGGCAGGAAGGAGATTTTAGGAGCGGCTACGGGATAGATTCTTATTCGGATCTTGCGGGCCGTTTGATTATTGAAGAAGTGATTGGCGGAGAAGAATCGCGCTTTGGTTATTTAGGACACCGGTTGGCTCAATCTATTTGTAGGTTTAAGGATAAACTTCAAGAATCAGAGGAAATATGTTCGCCGGTGTTTTTAGGCCATAGGCCGCAGGCCGTAGTCGGTATGGCGCCAGGATTACCGATTACGGATTACGATTTACGGATTACGAATCCCGCCTCCAGCTCGCCAGCCAGCTTTGATGCTGCTATTGTTGATGAGATAGTGGGGCAATTGCTTGAGAATAGTTATGTCAGAAAGGCAAAAACTATAATAGATAAAATAGCAAGCGCAGCAAGAAGCGTCATTCTTTCCGGGGCGCAAGAAGTACTTGCCAAAACAGAGAAAGAAAAAGACCTCGAAGCATTTGCAAAAGATACACTGCAAAATCCCGGACGCAGCATCAAGGAGAGCGCAAACGCGTTGCTGAATTATATGAAGCAAAAAGGCATCGTAACAATTCAGGTCGTAAAACTGAAACAAAATGACATGGGGCTGATAAAAATAGAAGACGGTATTTACGGATATACCGGATTAATGGAAAGAGGCCGCCGGCTGATATGGTTTGTATCGGATAATTTTTATAAACAGTATCCCAAAGTCAAAGATCAGAAGGAAGCATTCTATACAATACTACGTAAGTTTATGGCAAAAAATGTTCAAGGAACAGAAGAATGCAATGATTTGGTCGCGCGTATTTTACTTCAAACTCAGCTTCCCAAAAGCACAAAGATATCAATAAATGATTTAATATATTCCGCATTGGACATTACCCCTTTTGAACAGGCGTTTCTTATAAACAATCTTCTTGACCTGCAAACAAAACTACCCAAACTAACACGCGTAAAAACGCACGAACTTAAGATTTCAACAGAAGGAGTACTTGACCAAAGAAAGATTTCCGAAAAGTTCGTAAAAAGTCTGGCTGAAGTTATGACAACTGTGGATTTCCAGATAGTAAACCGCGGCGATATCAGAAAGCCATACGAGGAAATTGAGGTGAATAAACGCATCACTTCTGTAGTGTTTGGGACAAGCAAGCTCACTGTCGATACAAACAAGACAATCAAAATAGCAAACGATATATCTTTTGTTGAGTTGATCAACATGTTAAAGAAGATAAGCCAGGGCAGGATTTTTGGAAAACAAAAAGTTATTCCGGTTGAAAATTCGCTCCATTATTTCAAGTATGCGGTTGGGTATCTGGAAGAGGTAGAAAGCCAATTACGCAATAAAGGTAACTCGGATTATGCCCGTGTATTAAAAGACATAATAGAGGGGATCAGGAATCTGATAGAGTTAAGAGGGAAAATCAGTCTTACAAATACACAGCGCGAAGTGGCGCAGAGTTGGCTGAATATAGATGACAACTGGATAAATAACTTATCCGGAGCCGATGAAAGAAAAGCCGTAAACATATTCAGTGATTTATTAAAAGACATTGAATTTGAAATAGAAAGACCGGTTCAAGAGCTTTATCTTTGGATGATAGAGCAGGGCGGGCAGATCGTAGAAAGCATAAAGACCGGAGTCGGCGGAACAAAGAAGTTGATGGATGAGATAGATGAAGAAGTGGCTGCGCTTAAGAGAAAGCATAGCGGTTTGAAATTGGAAGAAAAGATCGTACAGTTTGTGCAACGAAAAGTAAGCCAATATACTCAAAAGGATTTAGAAGAAGCTACATTGACAGAGATGGCCAGGGAGTCAGGTATTGATGCAAAGGCTTTTATAAACTACGTACGCATAAAAGCAACAGATATCGTTAAATACAAACATATGCGTTGTGCCATTAAAACGTATATGTGTGGAAGGATTTTAAGAAAATATGGTTTTGATGTATACAGCGTGTTTATCGAAGTAAAAAATGTAGGTGAGGATGGCAAGGAAGTCGCATACGATCACGTTGCCCTTCTGGCAAGGATGAGCGAATCATATCACCTCGTTGATGCGGAATATACTCCGGGAGACCAATATTTAGGAGGGTATTTAAAGACAGGAGAGGTGGAGGCAGCGTTGACTAATAATATTGCATTTACAAAGCAATTTTCAAATACAAAGAAAGGTGTTTACGACAATATTAGTTTTACGGATTTTGAAAGAGGAATCAAATCATTTTTATACAATAATCTTGGGATTGTAGTTGATATTACGGGCCAAAGGGGTTTATGTATAGAGCTTTGCAAGAAATCAGTAGAAGAATACCCTGGATTTTTATCTTCCTGGCAGAATTTAGCTGGCAGGTTGTATATGGCGCATGATGCCAAGGGAACATTGAATGCGTACAGAAATATCGTAGAAATAAATCCGCAGAATGCCATAGCTTGGCAGAGGATTAGCGATGCTATCGGGCCATTAAATAACGCTACATTGTATCAAGCTGCCAATAAATATTTCCAAAGAATCCAAAACCGCAAAGAAGTAACGCAACAAGAAGTTGAGCAATTCTTCAAAAATTTGGAAACACAGAACCCGGATTTATTGGTACTTTCAAATCCTACAAAACGTTTTAGTTTCTTAAAAACCTGGCCGCCTGCCAGCTCTCCGGTAGAGAAGGCATCAAAGATAGATACGCTTATGAAAAGATATGACATAAATGAACGTACTGCGAGTGCGATGATCAGAAATGGATGGGATATAGAGCGCCTTGATGACCTCAAGAATATAAACGATAGTTTCTGTGATTTGTTCGAGAGGGAATTCGGATTTTCTGTCCGTCCGCAGATATTATTTAAGGGAGGATTCTTCCTTGGGGCCGGGTTTCACCCTATTTTTACGATTAATACTCCGTCAGGGCAGCCGTATATCTTTGTCGACGTTACAAATATCAGTTATGAAGCAAGCGAAAAATTGCTGAATAACTGGTATTTTGAGGAGTTCGCCCATTCAATACAATCTTGCTTCGGGGAATTATTCTTATCTTTCTTCGAAATCACTCCTGCCCAGGAGCCGGTTTTATTCGCTGCCCTGAAAAACGGCTTTCTGGTTGATGATAGCCGCTTTTCTTTTCCGCCGTTTGATATCTCACCGTTCCTTACTCGTACTCAGCTTGATCTAATGATCTTCCAAGAGGCATTGGAGGTGCGCGCAGCAGCAGTAGCCTGGGCATTAAGCCAGCTTTGGCTGCAGCGCGGATTATCCGCTTCTAGCGCAAAACAAAGGTTTGCTTATTGGGAGGCGGTCCTATATTCAGAAGTCAAAAAACCCAGAAATTACCGCGGAGCATCAATATCCTCCTTAGCTGCCCGTTCTGCAATATGGGAGGCAGTTTTACAGATCGATGAATCGCTCAAGTTTGTCCGCTCAAAGGACAGAAGGCAGATCAAGAGGATAATAAACAGACGGCAGCGCGCAGCCAGGAATCATTTATCCGATTACAGGCATATTTTTAAGGATTTGAAAGCAGCTTACGTATCGCTATTTTTCTCTTCCCTGGAGCCATTAAGATATCTGATTAATTCAGATGGTACGAATAAAAATGAAGTCAATGCCAGCTCGCCAGTGTCTTCAGTCTCTAGTTCAGAGATCGCAGTTGATAGAGTATCAGGATTCCCGATTACGGATTACGATTTACGGATTACGGATCCCTCCTCCAGTTCGCCGTTGGAGCTTGGCGCGGCGGTAAATACCGGCAGTTCGAATATCCCTGCATTATTTGATGACCCTTTACTGGACCCCAGGTGCCTGGCGTATCTCTGGCAGGCGCCATTTACTAATAGAGTAAACCCGTATATTACCGATAATATTCACAGAACCTCTTTATTCCCAATAGGTTTTGGGAAGAGCGGAGGAGGAGGCTAAGATGCACAACCAGAACCATAGGAGCTGTCCCAGATGGAAGGTCAACGCGCAGGTCAAGGTAAAGATCGGTGATTCGCTGACGCCGGTACCCGCGACCATAATTGATATCAACTTTAAAGGGGCAAAGCTGCTTATGCGCCAGCTGCTTAAACCGGACAGCTCGATCCCTTTGTTTGTTATCCTGCCGGATGATAGCTCGCTTAATCTGGAAGTCTGGATAGCCTGGCATAAGAACTTTGAAAACCAGCATATATACGGCGTGTATTTCAACAAGATCAAGGAAGAGGACAAGCAGAAGATAAGCGATTTCTTCCGTGGCAGCAGCGGTAAAAATCCCAACGATGTTTGGGGCAACGGCAACAGAATATTAAGAGAGGAGGTGAATAAGATGAACGACCGCAGGATATTTGAGAGGTTCCCGGCGCGCTTTTCCATGGATCTACTCTGTGAAGGGGATATGCGCCAGAGAAGGGCTGAGACCTTTGACATCAGCGCCAAAGGCATAGGGCTGGTTGCAGAGCAGGCCTTACCGGCCATGACCCCTTTGGAGATGTGGCTGACGCTTCCTGACAATCAGGAGCCTTTTTACACCAGGGGCAAGGTAGTCTGGTCAATGATGCGCCTGGATAACAGGTGCGTGGCCGGAGTGGAGCTGGAAAAGGCCGACCTTATGGGTGTTTCGCGCATATTACGCGCCATTTAGGCCGAATTTTATTCTTGACCTGGGTTTTAAGTTGTGTTAGATTTAACCAATATTTTAATTATATAAAGATATAGGTTAAACGTGCTTTTTTGACCCCGGGCAAGGGAATTCCGACCCTGGGGAGCAGTTTAATCTACTTGATAAAGGGTTTATTAAATGTTATACTTTTTATCTATATCTTTTTTAAAAATCAGGCGGAAAGAGGATTTTATGAGGCGTAAGACGGGCATTGGCCGGCTTAGCTTGGGCATCTTTTGCTTAGGGTTATTCATATCGGCGCTCAGCGGTTGTTCCGGCAGGCAAGCAGATGCCGGAAAGGGCAGTATCACTGTCTGGCACTGGATGACTGACAGGGACTGGGCGTTCTTTGAGCTGGCCAGGAGGTATAAAGCGCAAACCGGCATACAGGTTCACTTTGAGCTTTACGCCCCATCCGATTCTTATTCTCAGAAGATGCGCGCTGCAGCGCAAGGCGCCAGCCTTCCTGATATCTTCGGACTGCTCGCAGAGAAAAGGGATTTTGCTTCTTTCATCAAGGCCGGACACATCCTGAATATCACTCCTCATATGGAGGAGAATGAAGGTGAGTGGAAGAATAGATTTTTTGTCAAAGCCCTGGCGGTAAATGAGTTTGGCCCCGACAATAAATACGGGGTTATCCCCGGTATTTACGGCGTGCCGATCGACATCATGACCATCCAGATGCTTTATAATAAAGACTTATTCAGGAAGCTGGGCTTTAATCCGGATAAGCCGCCAGTGACTTTTGCGGAATTCCTGGCTATAGGCAAGAAAGCCAGGAATGCCAAGCTGCTTGGTTTTGTTTCCGGCTGGGGAGAGCCGTGGATGATCGGCTGCCTAGCCAATAATTATGCCTTTAATATCATGGGAGAAGCCAAGGTATTGGCTACCATCAGAGGCGAGGTCGCCTATACCGATCCGGACTGGATCAGGGTGCTTAGGCTTTTTAAGGAGATGCAGGACAGCGGGCTTTTGGCAGGCGGTATCGTTACAATGGTCAATAAAACCGCAGAGCAGCTTTTTGCCAACGGCCGGGCAGTCTTTGCCTTTAACGGCTCCTGGTGCGTAAATGTCTATAAGGCCATGAATCCGGACCTGGATTATGAGCCGATCCTGCCGCCTGAAGCCTCAAAGAAGTTTCCGGTAAGCATCTGGGGAGGCGGCGGCTCATCGTTTATGGTAAACGCCGGATCGAAGAACAGGGAAGAAGCGGTGAAATTCTTAAAATGGCTGACTGAGCGCGACCAGCAGGCGTATTTAGCTCAAGCTACTTTGAATCCCCCGGCAAATAAACATGCCCTAACCGGGATCGATCCGATACTCGGCCAGTTTGCCGACGACATGGAGCGCGCCACGCACCCCAATATCTGGGATCTATCCGAATCCCCCCGGGTCCTGGAAACTTTCAATAAAGGGATACAGTCCATAATTATCGGAGATAAAACCCCGGAACAGGTGGCGCAGGAGACGCAGAAGGTAAAAGAGAAAGAGATGGGTAGGGAGCGTAATTCGTAATCGGTAATCCGTAAATCGTAAGATGAAAGTTAAACCGGCATTAGAAAATTACCTTTTTATTCTGCCCGCGGTGGTCATCTTTGTCTTATTCTACGTCATCCCCTTTATCTGGGTGTTCCAATTGGGGCTGTATCAATGGGACGGGATACTGCCTACCAGGGTATTTGTGGGATTGGATAATTTTAAGGAAATATTTTTTGAAGATAAGATCTGGTGGCAGTCCATGGCTAACGCCGGATACATCACCCTGGTGGCGCTTACTTTTCAGAACGTCCTGGCGTTTATGCTGGCCTGGGCCTGCGACCGCGAAATAAGGCTCAAGAACTTTTACCGGCTCATGTTCTTCATCCCGCCGGTGTTATCGGAGGTGGTGGTGGGCCTGGTCTGGCAGTGGATGCTCGACGGCAATTACGGGCTCCTGAATCATTGGCTGGTGCAGTTGGGCCTGGGGGACCTGGCCAGGAACTGGTTGTCCGACCCCCGGACCGCCCTGCCTTGCGTAGCTATCGTGCACTCCTGGAAGGGTTTTGGCTGGGGATTCCTGATCTTCCTGGCCGGCCTGCAGACCATACCGCGCGAACTTTATGAGGCGGCGCGCGTGGACGGGGCAAGCGCCTGGCATTCTTTTAAAAAGATCACCCTTCCCCTTATGGTGCCTGTGGTGGTATTGGTGGGGATCCTCACGGTCCTGGGGAGCATGCAGGCTTTTGTCCTGATCATCGCCATGACCGACGGCGGCCCGGCGTATCACACGCAGGTGCCGGTCTTAAGGATCCTGGCTTCCATGCGCGGCTCATCGCGTTTCGGTTATGCCTGCGCCCAGGGCATCAGTTTCGGTGCGATATTAATGGCGGCTTCTTTTATACAGTACCGCCTTTCAAACAAGATGCGTACAGCCGGATACTAAAATGAACATCATGGATGTAAAGATAGGGGCTTATTATAAGATCAAGAGGGCGCTGATCAATTTATTCATCCACCTCTTTTTGCTCATCGTCACCGTTACCTGCCTTTTTCCTTTATCCTGGATGGTCTCATCGAGCCTGAAGACCCAGGAGGCGATATTCAAGGACATGTCTCTGATCCCGAAGGAGGCGCACTTTGAGAATTACATACTTGCCTGGAGGGAAGGGGGGTTTGGCAGGTACGCCATCAACAGCCTGTTTTACACCATACTGGTCGTAATCGGCATAGTCATTATCGCTTCTTTAGCCGCTTACGCATTTTCGCGTTTTAAGTTCCGCGGCAGGAACCTGCTTTTTCTTATGTTCATGGCGGCGATGATGATACCCATCCCCGGAAGCTTCGTGCCCTTATACGTCGTTTTGACCAAGCTGCATTTAAGGAATACCGCTTTAGGCTACGTTTTGTGCATGATAAATGTAGGGTTGTCCACCAGCATTTTCCTTTTAAAGACTTTTTTTGACAAGCTTCCGCGCGAGCTGGAAGATGCGGCCAGGATAGACGGCTGCTCTAAGCTGGGGCTATGGTGGCACGTGGCCCTGCCCTTGGCAAAGCCGGTATTGGCGGTAGTCGTGGTATTTAACGCGCTCAATGTCTGGAACGAATACGTGCTGGCCCTGATAATCTTCGACAATAAGAGCCTCATGCCTCTTCAGCGGGCGCTGATGGTGTTTCAGGGAGAGTTCCTGACCAATTATCCGCTTTTGATGGCAGGGTTGACCATAGCGGCACTGCCGATAGTCATATTGTATCTGTTGATGCAGAAGTATATTGTTAAAGGAGTAACAAGCGGGGCGATATTCGGATAAGAAGACCGCCCCGTTGTTTTCTCAACTGTCCCGCCTGAATAGTTAAATGACAGCAGGCGGGATCCCGCTGCGAATTGATCGGGAAGCGGGAAAAGAAGAAAGGTAAACTAATGGGTCAGGCAGAAGCGCAACCGAAACACCACGTTACAGCCCCGCAAGACCGCGTTCCTATTTTACAAAAAGTCGTATACGGGATAGGCTCGCTCGTCAATCAATTCCAGGCCGCCGCCATCGGTTCGCTGGTCATCGTTTTAAACCTCGGATTAGGAGTGAATCCGGCCTTAGTCGGTCTGGTAGGGGCTATCCCCCGTCTTATCGACGCTTTCTCGGACCCCCTGATAGGCCATAGCTCGGATAATACCCGCACCCGCTGGGGAAGACGTAAGCCCTGGATATTCTTCGGCGCCATTTTTTCGGGATTTTTGTTTGCCCTGATGTTCCAGTTATACAAGGGCCGTACCGAAAGTTTCTACTTTTGGTATTTCCTGGTAATCCAATGCCTGTTCGTGGTTTCCTTTGCCTGCTATTCCATCCCCTGGATCGCCCTGGGTTATGAAATGACCCCCGATTACCATGAACGCACCCGCCTGCAGGGCTTCAGCAACTTTTTCGCCCAGATCGCCTGGCTGGTGGCGCCGTGGTTCTTTAAGATCATGAACAATAAGGAGATGTTTACCGACATCGTCCATGGCGCGCGCTCCATCGCCATCATGGTCGGCGTATTTATCGTGGTTGGGGGTATACTGCCGGCAATCTTTAACAAAGAGTATTTCTCTCAGCTGCCCAGGCCCGAAAAAGGCAAGAACTGGAATGTTATAAAAAATCTTCTCAGCAATTGCGCCACTTCTTTAAAGTGCCTGCCCTTTGTCAAGCTTATCGCGGTGACTTTTTTGATCTTCAACGGATTCATGCTGGCTTCCGCCTTTACGCTTTACGTCATTGTCTACTATGTCTATGCGGGCGACTGGGGAAAGGGAGGCACGTTGCTAGGGTGGTTCGGAACGGCAAGCTCGGTCTGCACCCTGATCGCCATCTCTCTGACTACCTGGATTTCTTCCAAGGTCGGCAAACGCAAGGCCTTTTTAATCGCTACCTGCCTTGCCATAATCGGGTATTTTCTGAAATGGGTCGGGTATAACCCGCAACAGCCTTACCTGTTGATGATAGCTGTGCCGTTTTTGGCGTTCCATCTGGGAGCGCTTTTTACCATGATCCCGTCCATGGTCGCCGATGTCTGCGACCTGGATGAGCTTAATTGCGGCACCCGCAGGGAGGGGATGTTCAGCGGAATATATTGGTGGATACAAAAACTCGGGCAAGCCGGCGCTTCGGTCCTGGCCGGGGTCCTGCTTAACCTGACCGGTTTCAATGTCGCCTTAGGCGCGAATCAGACGGTCAGCGCGTTATTCTGGATGAGGATGTGCGATGTCGGCATCCCCATCATCACCTCTTCGATCGCTATTTTTATTATCATGACCTTTGACATCTCGGAAACGAGAGCTTATGAGATCCGCGCGCAGGTGGAGAGGCGCAGAGGGGAAAGGCGAGCGGAAGAAAGACGGATAGAGGAAGAAAGGCGCAGAGGGGAAAGACGGGGCAATGAAGCATAGGGGGTTAAAAAATCCAGTTATAACTTTTGCCTTTACGTTTTGGCTGCTTGCGCTTGGGGCCTGCGGCCTGCAGGGTTTATGCGCAGAAGAAGTCAGGCCCGGCTCCAAAGGCCTCATTGACAAGGCCTGGGAGGCGCACGGCAATAAAGATACCGAAGCTGCCTTCAGATATACTCAGCAGTGCATCGATCTTTATAAGGATGAGGCGGATAAACAGCAGGCTTCTTTGAAAGAGCTGCCGAAAGGCAAATATGAGATCGAGGCTGTCCCGGCTTTAAATTACGTGGCCACGGCTTATTTTATCCAGGCCGAGAGCCTGATGCGGCAAGGCAGGGTCCAGGAGGCCAAGGAGATCTTCCGGCTTATCGTTGACAAATACCCTTTTGCGCAGGCCTGGGACCAGCGCGGCTGGTACTGGCAGATTGCCGAAGCTTCTCAGAAAAGTATCAAAAAGATGGAGACCGGCTCCAACGTCCTTGAGCAGGTAAAGCAGCCGCAGCCAAGCCAGCTGGTTACCAAAATCAATCTTTATGACCCCGGCAAGGAAGATGTAGTTGATTACCAGAAGTACGGAGAGTTTACAAATGTCGGCACCAGGGATTACAAGTACATAGTAAAGGACCAGGAGGGGCTGATCCTGGCTGTAGGTGAGGGGATCTATCCCAACGCTTCATCGGTGCGCTGGGACCCGGAGTTCAAAAAGGCGATCAAGGAGAAGCGTTTTGAAGTCAAGAACTTGCCGTCCGAAGAAAAAGGAAAAGAACACTGGTATATGCTGCGTTCTCCCGACCTGCAGGCGGCATTCTTCAAATGGGCGATCGCCCCGGAACCGCAAGGCTTGAAGTTGTTTTATCAAGGCCTTATACTGGAGAAGGCGGGGTTGCTAAAGCACGCCATCAAAACCTATTATGCCATCGTAGTGCATTTTCCCGGCAGCTACGGCATAACCTATTTTAAGACCCCCTGGTATGTAGGCCAGGCTGCAATCGCCAAGATAAACTTCCTTCTGCGCCGCCACCCCGAGCTGGGGTATAAGCTGGTTGATGCGGATATCCGCATCATCAACGGTTTTGACAGGGATGTCTCCAACGACATTGTCATCACAAACCCGGGGAGGTTTGTCAAAGTCGGCCTTATGGATAAGCTAAAGCCCAAGACCGACACCGGCCTTCTTAGCATAAAAAAGCGCCGCGGCAAGGGCAAGGTGCGTCTGGTGCAGTATGAAACCGGCGACTGGCAGCTTTTAGTCAACAACAAGCCTTATACCATAAAAGGCATTACCTACGCGCCCAGCAGGGTAGGCGAGTCTCCGGACGACGGCACGCTGGCCAACTGGATGGAGTCCGATATCGACAAGAACGGCAGGGTCGACGGGCCGTACGATGCCTTTGTGGACAAGAACCTCAATAATATCCGGGATGAAGATGAGCCGGCAGTAGGGGATTTTAAACTAATGAAGGATATGGGGGTCAATACCATTAGGCTCTATCACCATCCCATGAAGATAAACAAAGAGCTCCTGCGCCGGCTCTATGCAGATTACGGCATCATGGTGATCATGGGCGATTTCCTGGGCAAATACGCCATAGGCTCAGGCGCCAACTGGAACCCGGGCACGGATTACGAAAACCCCGAGCACAAAAAGAAGATGCTGGAGACCGTCAGCGGGATGGTCCGGGAGTTCAAGGATGAACCCTATATACTGATGTGGCTGTTGGGCAATGAGAATGTCTACGGTTATGCCTGTAACGCCGATGCCAAGCCGCAGGCGTATTTTCAGTTTGTAAACGAAGCCGCCGCCCTGATAAAAAAGCTTGATCCAGATCATCCGGTCGCCATCTGCAACGGCGACGTTGTCTTTTTGGATAAGTTCGGCAAGCTTTGCCCGGAAGTAGATATCTTTGCGGCCAATGCCTACCGGGGCGATTACGGATTCGGCATGCTTTGGCGCCAGGTAAAGGAGGAGGCGGACCGCGCCTCTTTTATTACCGAATACGGATGCTCCGCCATTGCCGACGGTAAGAGTAAAGAAGAAGGAGAGGAGCTGCAGGCGCAGTATCACCGCGGTTCCTGGGAAGACATCGAAAGCAATATGGCCTTTGCCGAGGGCGGCGCCGGTAATGCCCTGGGAGCAGTGGCATTTGAATATATGGATGAATGGTGGAAGGCTTATGAGCCGGCGATCCACGATACCAAAGGAACTTGGCTCGGCCCTTTTCCGGACGGCACGATGCACGAGGAGTGGTTAGGGCTCTGCGGGCAGGGAGACGGCAAGCTCAGCCCCTTCCTGCGTCAGCTGCGCCAGTCTTATTTTATGTATAAAAGATTATGGAAATAAAGCCACGCGAAAGGAGGGGCCATAGACTCAAAATACAGCCGGATGGTATTTAAACTAAAAAATAATCAACCGAAAGAAAGAAAGCATCAGAAAATAAGGAGGTGGCAGAAATGAAGAAACTAGCAATCATGGGGTTAATCACGGTTTGTTTCTTAGCCCCGGCTTTTGCCCAGCAGCAGATGGCGGACAGCAAAGCCAAAGAGTTCCAGGTCTATGCGGATAAAGGCAACCGCGGCAATCACTATATCCCTTCCGGGTATATGGGCGACCACGGCGACATCAGGCTCAACGACCAGTATGCGGACAAGCCGCATTCCGGCACAACCTGTATTCAGGTCATCTATACCGGCAAGAAATCCCAGGGACAGGGATGGGCAGGTATCTTTTGGCAGAACCCCGCGAACAACTGGGGCTCCAAGAAGGGTGGTTTTGACCTTACCGGGATGACCAAGCTTACCTTCTGGGCCAGGGGCGCTAAGGGCGCAGAGGTAATACAGAAATTCCAGGTCGGCGGTATCAAGGGCACTTATCCGGATACGGCTGTAGCCGAGATGGGTCCGGTCGAGTTGACTGATACCTGGAAGCAGTACACGATCAATCTTGTGGGTAAAGACCTCTCCTATATCAGCGGAGGCTTCAATTGGGTGACCAACTCGGACCTGAACCCGGAAGGCGCGACTTTCTATCTTGACGATATCAAGTTCGAGGCCGATCCGGCATTGAAGCCTGAGTCAAAAAAACAGGAGGCCATGCCGTTCTATGTCTACGCTGACCGGTCTTCCATCAGCAACCATTTTATCCCTTCCGGATATATGGGTGACTACGGCGATATAAGATACGACGGCTCTTGTAAAGAAGACCCTTACTTAGGCACGACCTGCATAAAATTCACCTACAGCGGCAAAGCCAGCCAGGGAGCATACTGGGTGGGGGTGTATTGGCAGAACCCCGCGAACAACTGGGGTAGTGTCGACGCAGGTTTCGATCTCTCGAAGGCGACCAAGCTTACCTTCTGGGCCAGAGGCGCTAAGGGTGGGGAGCGCATCGAAGAGATAAAGATCGGCGGCATCATGGGCGAATACTCGGACTCGGATACCGCGGTTATCGGGCCGGTGATATTGACCAAAGAATGGACCCAGTATACCATTGATTTGAAAGGCAAGGACATGTCCTATATAATCGGTGGTTTTTGCTGGTCGGCAAACCTCGATAACAATCCGGAGGGAGCAGTCTTCTATCTGGATGAAATAAAGTACGAATAACCACCAAGGCAAGACGCGGATCTGCGCGGATACCTTTCAAACAAAGGTATCCGCGCTAATCCGTTTTATCAGGTCCCAAAATAATGAGTCTAAAAAAGAGATTTTTAACCTTTATCCCGGCGTTATTGATACTGGCAGCCTGTTGCGGATGCGCCAAGAGGCCGGCAGTCCATATTCAGAAGTCGGGTAGCGGCGAGTACCGGCTGATAGTCGCAGGCCACCCATTTGTCATTAAAGGCGTCTGTTATAACCCTATCCCGATAGGGAAAAGCCATGAATACGACTGGTGGAGCGACCCGAATAAACCCTGGATGGCCGACGGCAGGCTCATGAAGGCCATGGGCATCAACACCGTGCGCATTTATAAGGCAGGAGGGGATGTCCGGGCCGTAAGACAGGTGATCTCGGATTTATATGATCATTTCGGCATCAGGACCGTGATGGGGCATTGGCTGGGTTTCTGGGAGTATCCCTGCCCCCTATACGGCGATCGGCAATTCAAGGATAGGGTTAAAAAAGAAGTCATAGAAATGGTCATGGCTTATAAGGATGAGCCGGGGATGCTTTTCTGGGTCCTGGGCAACGAAAACAACTTTTCCTGCTTCGGCCACGTCAATCCCTGGTCAAGCGACGAGATCGATAAAGAGCCCGATCCCCAAAAGCAGAAAGCCATGCGCGCCAGGGCTTATTATTCTTTTGTCAATGAAATCGCAGCCGAGATCCACAAGGTGGACAGTCAACATCCGGTGGCGCTGGGCAACGGAGAGCTGGTAGGGCTTGAGTATGCCAAAGATGTATGTCCGCAAGTAGATCTGGTAGGCTGTATCATTTACCGGGGCAAGACCTTCGGCAACCTTTTCAAATCACTCAAGGCCACCTTTGACCGTCCGGTATTCATCGCCGAGTTCGGGGCCGATTGTTACGATGCCTTCCGCAAGACCGAAGACCAGAACATGCAGGCGTTTTTCCTTGAGTCGCAGTGGCGCCAGATCTACCAGAACCTGGCCGGAAATAAGAACGGCGAAGGCAACTGCCTGGGGGGGACGATATTTGAATGGACGGATGAGTGGTGGAAGCATAATGAGGCTAATCCTGACGGCTGGACCGTGCACGATACCGAATCCAACTGGACCAACGGCAGCTACTATTACGACATCTTAGTTCCCGGCGGCAAGAACATGAATGAGGAGTGGTTCGGGATAGTCGCTTTATCGCCTGAGTTGGAAGCGGGACTGAATAAACGTATCCCCCGCAAGGCCTACTACGTGATCAGGGAGTTTTGGAAGAAACCGGTCCTTGAGCCGCATAAGAGAAAGAAAGAAAAGAGAAAATGAAACGAAGATCCTTAACGGTACTTTTTGCGGGAATGCTCTTATGGCCGGCTGTTTTGGCGGCTCAACTGCAAGGCCCAGGGGATATCTGCAGCCAGTGCCGAAGCCTTGAGGAAGAGTATTCTGCCAAAAACAATTACGAAGGGCTTGCGGTTGCGCTGCAGGAGATGCTCAATAAAGAAAAGTCCGCTGCGGGCTGCGTTAATTATTATCTGGCCCGGGCACGCCTGCGGCAGCTAAAATACCTTGAGGAGACCCAGGGTTGGGATGAGTACTTCTCCCGCGGCAATGATTACCGCCAGCAATTAATAGCTAATGCCGAGAAGGCAATAGAGAAAAGCTCTCCTGCCGATCAGTACCATCTTTATGCAAAGATCCTTCTGTGGGAGTTCTACAAAGGAATGCAGGATGTATTTGCGGAAGAAGCGCTTAGCGACCTGATGAATGCGGCCGCGGAGTATGCCAAGGCCGCAGAGGACACGCAGGCTGTAAAAGCAGCCGCTGATTCGCTTTACGCGCTTGATGAAAAAATCAAGGCCCGCCAGCTCTACAAGATTTACGCGGATAAGATAGTAAATTCCAGGGCAAACGCAGATGCCCTGCTTAAGATCGCCTCCGGATTCTATGCCGACGGCAACGCGGAGCTATCGGAGGTTCTATACGATGCCTATATCCAAAGGATATCCGGCAGCTTCACCAGGGAAAAACTTGTTTCGGCCTTAGGCGATATCGCCGCCCTTTTTGTTTATAAGGATGAGGGTTTAAGCGATCCCGATTACGCGGAAAAGATCTTTGTCAGGATAGAAAAGACCGCAGGTAAAGATGCACTTACCCAGGAGCTGGAGTATCTGCGCGCTTTTAACCTGGAGAAGGGCAAGGATTTTGAAGCAGCGCTTAAGGCGTATCAGCATCTATTGAAGCGTTTTCCGGGATTTCCCGGAGCGAGAGCCGTAATTTATAAGATCGGCCTGATCAGCGCTTATTGCCTCGGAGATTTAAAGACCGCCAGGGACCATCTCCTCAGGCTTACCGGCCAGCAAGAGATCGACAGCAATAAAATATCCGCTTTTTATCATCTCGGTCTTTTCAAGCAATGGGAAGAGCGCCTTGATGAGGCGCGTAAATATTACAGCAGGCTCGTGGAGGACAGCGGCCAGCTCTACCCCGAGACCGCCTCTCTTGCCAAGAAGAGGCTTCAGGAGATAGAATCCGGACTGCCTATTGAATACAGCCTGAAAAGTTTCATGGACGCGGTGTTGTCGGAATCAAAAGTATATCATGATAAGGGAAGGCTCTTTCTTAAATCTAACCCCAGCCGCGCAAAGGCCGGAGTTGAGATCGCCGTTGAATCATCCGCTTATTCGGTGCAGACAGGCTGCCTGCCGGTTGAGCTGCAGTACCTTTGGAGCGGCAATACGGGCAGCTCCTCTCCCGCGGCACAGGAGCCATCTTTTAAGACCACCTACTCAGGAAAAGGGATAAAAGAGGTGTTTGTGACAGTGGTTTCCCCTACGGAGTTCGTAGATTGCGACGTGTTATTTTTGGAGATAACCGATTAAACCGGCTAAGGGAGTTTTTCCCTTACTCATTAATAGTGCTTGACTTATAAGAGGATAATAGTATAAAATACTATTTTAGTAAATATATTATTAAACTATTTAGAATCTTTTTAGAATGCAAGAAGGATAATCATGCGTCAGGTTGACCTGCAAAAAGAGAACTTAAGCGAAAAGGAAAGGCGTAACGTCGACATACTGGAGATCCTGCGCCGCCAGGGCCCGATATCGCGTCCGGATATCTCCAAGGAGATGGGAGTCAATGTCGTCACTATCTCCAATTACATAGACGATTTTCTCAAACGCAATCTGGTCTATGAAAAAGAGCTCGATGTTTCCGAAGGCGGCAGGCGTCCGGTGCTCCTGGATTTGAACGCGCAGGCCGGTTTTGTCATCGGCGTGGGGCTTAATCTTATGAACATGGTCGGGCTATTGGTAGATCTAAAAGGCAATATCGTGACTAAAACCCAGATCGCCCGTCCCCAGCCGTCGGTAAGGGAGATATCCGAGTCGTTATTGGAGATCGTGCGCGAAATACTGCGGCGCTCAAAAGACCAGATATCCAACATCCGGGGCATAGGCGTGGGCATCGCCGGACTCATCAATAAAGAAAACGGCTCCATTCATTGGCCGCAGAAAGTAGATAATTATTATACTTATGCCTCCGTGGACCTGCCTCTTAAGGACCTTATGGAAAAGGAGTTTAACCTGCCCACCCTTATCGAGAATGACGCTACCAGCGCCTGCTTCGGCGAGCACTGGCTTGACCTTAAGAAAGGCTTCAAGAACGTCATATACATGTTCAGCGGCGTGGGATGCGGTATAATGATCAACGGCGAAGTCTACCGCGGCTCCAACGGTTACGCCGGAGAGGTGGCCGTATATAATTACCGCGAAGACGATCAGTTCAACTGCGCCCTGGCTAAGGATTGCTTCATCAAAAGATGGGAGATGGACCTGGGTATCGTTTCAGAGGTCAAGTCAGCCCTTTCTCAGGATCCCCAGAAGAGAGAGGCGTTTCTTAAGTCCGCCGCCCTGGAAGAGGCGGATAAAATAGATTTGAAGCACGTCTTTATCGCCGGCAGGGCAAAGGAACCGGTAGCCTGCCAGGCCCTGGAGCACGCCGCCAGAAGGCTGGGGATAAAGATATCCTATTTAGTCAACCTGCTTAATCCGGAAGTGGTGGTGATCGGCGGCGGGATGGAAGAAGCAGGGGAAGATTTTCTTAACATCGTAAGCTCCACAGTCAAGGCCTGGGCTTTCAGGGAAGCCACCAGCGAATTGAAGATCATCTATTCGCAGCTGAGGGAAAACGCGGTAGCGCTGGGGGCAGCAAGCCTGGTGACGCAAAAAATATTTGCTCACATATAAAAGGAGTGCCGATGGAGCAGAAATCAAAATTCATCGTTATAGGCCTTGCCGGTTTTGCGCTAATCTGCCTTTTTCTTTTCATTCAAGCCGTCTCTACCAAAGAATCCCTCGTCCAGGAGAACCAGAGCCTAAAGAACGAGTTAGCCACCGTTTCCAATAAGCTCAAGAGGATGGAAGGCGAGATCAACAGTTCAAGGAACAGGATCAGCTCGCTTACCGCGGACCTGGAGAGGGCCGTTCAGGAAAAAAGGGATATCGAAGGCCAGATAGAATCATTGCAGAGGGAAAGAGAAGAGCTGGTAGACAGGCTTAAGCGCAGGCCCGAACCGCAACCCGAACCCCAGATAATCCAGCAGGCTGCGCCTCAGGCTGCTGATGCCTACTGGGCCGGCATCCTGAAGTCAAAGACCAGCCTGGAGTTGCAGCTGGAGAATTTGCGCAATGAGCTGCGCAACGCCCAGACGACGAACGAAAGGCTGGCGCGCGAAAAAAGCTCCCTGGAGCTGGAGCTGACCAATTTGAACAACGACAGGGAAGAGCTCAGACGCCAGCTTGAATACAACCAGAAGGTCACCGACGGCATAACCCAGGAGATAGTGCGGGAAAGAAACGACAAGATGAAGATGTCCAACAACCTCAAGTCCATCAAGGGCGAGAACACCGTTCTGATGCGCCAGGTGAAAACCCTTGATTCCAGGAAGTCGGAGCTTGAGAAGAGGGTGGAAAGCCTGCAGCAGGAGAATGCGGCGTTCCAGAAAAGATTTACCGAGATGGAAGCAATGCTGACCGACAGGCTCACTCAGATAGATGCGCTTAAGAATAAACTCGACGATGCCAGCGCGGCAGGGGCAGGGGAAGCTGCTGGAAAAGAGAAGAAGGATGGGCCGGTAGAGCTGGCGCCGATCGTTGTGCGTCCGCAGCCGGAGAAGGCGCAGAAGGCTCTTCAGGGACAGGAAGAGCCTTCCTCTTCCGAAGCGCTCGGCAAGATCCTGGCGGTCAACCGCGATAATAATTTTGTGGTCATAAATTTAGGCAGGGACGCCGGCATTAATACCGGAGATGTCTTTAAGATCACGCGCGACGACAAGGATATCGGCAGGATCGAGGTCATACAGGTGCGCCGGGAAATATCCGCCTGCGATATCAAGAGCGAAAACGTCCCCATAAAGATCGGCGATAAAGTAAGATAAGTTTTTTCGTTTTCATTCCCGCAAATTCATGAAGGGATCAAAAAAAGAGCCTTCCAAGATAGTCTCTATCGAAGATGTAGCCCGCCTGGCAGGGGTTTCCATCGCCACAGTCTCGCGCGTCATCAATAAGCTCGGCACGGTAAAAGATAAAAACCGCATCAAGGTGCTGAATGCCGTTAAAGAGCTTAAATTCCAGCCTTCCGTATTTGCCCAGCGCCTGGCTACCGGAAAAAGCAATGTAGTGGCACTGGTCATACCGCGCTATGAAGGCGTCTTCTATTCTTTCTACGCCCTTGAGCTTATCCGCGGTATCGGCACGCTCTGTATGGTGCTGAAGCTCGATCTCCTGCTGTGTTTGACCGATTCGCGCGGGCCGTTAAATCTAAGGGGAGCAGGCGGGGTGATCTTTGCCGACATCATCGGAAATCGTCAACAACTGCTGGATGTCTATGAGAGCGCAACGCCTTGCGTGGTGATCAACCATTATGTTGATGATATGGATATCAGCTGCCTGGCGGTCGACAACAGGGGAGGGGCGGAGGCGGCGGTCAATTACCTGATAAGCCTCGGCCACAAAAAGATCGCCCACATTACCGGGGATATCGTAACACAGGCCGCGGCCTGGCGCCTGGAAGGTTATAAAGACGCGCTTGCCAAAAACGGCATCGAGATTAATCCCTCCTACATCTTAAAAACTGATTATTCCCGCGGACAGGCAAGGTCCGCGGCGGAGGCGATATTTAAGATGAGTGACCCTGCGACGGCGGTGTTCGTCGCCAGCGACGCGATGGCTCTGGAAACGATGACCGTGGCCAGAGAGTTAGGAAAGGATATACCCAAAGATCTTTCTATTGTGGGCTTTGATGATAATCCTTCGGGGCTTGATGCGCCGGTGGCGCTGACTACCGTAAGGCAGCCGCTGATAAAGATGGCCGAAGACAGCGTAAAAGAGCTCAACCGCATCATGACCGAGGAAGCAGAGGGTTCGAGAAAAGTCGTATTGCCCACGGAGCTGGTGATAAGAGAGTCTTGCGCCAGGCTTACCAACGGCTAAAACAGCGTCGAGAAACATCTCTCTTCCTACAATTGATTGTGTATAACAACCTCAAATATACTACATCTTGTATTTTTTTCTTGACAGGGCCTGGCCAGAGAGTTATGCTATTGAGGTAATTTATTGGGGTTGGAAAAGAGTCTTCATTTCTAAAACTTTTTAATCACGGAGGGAATGATCATGGGATTACAGCTTTCCGAAAATGCCCTGAAAGTCCTTGAGCGCAGGTACCTTTCCAAGGATGAACAAGGCAAGATCGTTGAAACTCCCGAAGAGATGTTCAGGAGAGTGGCTTGCGCTATCGCACGGGCCGATGAGTCATACGGCAGTACCCCGGAAAAGATACAGGAGCTATCCGATGCCTTTTATCAGTCGATGACCAGCCTTGAGTTCCTCCCCAACTCCCCCTGCCTGATGAATGCGGGTAAAGAGCTGGGCCAGCTCTCCGCCTGTTTTACGCTTCCTATCGACGACTCCATGGAGTCGATCTTCGAAACGCTGAAGGTCACCAGCCTAATACATAAATCCGGCGGAGGCACCGGTTTTTCATTCTCGCGGCTGCGGCCGAAGAACGCGGTAGTTAGGACTACCGGCGGCATCGCCTCCGGCCCCATATCTTTTATGAAGGTATATGACGCGGCGACCGAAGCGGTAAAACAGGGAGGCACGCGCCGCGGCGCTAACATGGGGATACTGCGCGTGGATCATCCGGATATCATGGAGTTTATCAGATGCAAGGACAGCAATAAGCAGATCACCAACTTCAATATCTCCATCGCCGTTACCGACGAGTTCATGGAAAAGCTAAAAAGCGGCGAAGATTACGACCTAATTGATCCGCGTACACATAAGCCGCTGATGAAGTTAAACCCCAAGGACGTCTTCGACCTTATCGTAAAGCAGGCGCATAAGAACGGAGAGCCGGGGATAATCTTTATCGACCGCATCAACCAGCATAATCCCACGCCCAGGCTCGGGAAAATCGAAAGCACCAACCCCTGCGGAGAGCAGCCTCTCCTGCCTTATGAGAGCTGCGACCTGGGCTCGATAAACCTGGCGGTGATGTGGAAGAGCTGCGGCAGCCGCCGCGAGATCGACTGGGAGAGGCTCAAGCATACGACGCAGTTGGCAGTGCATTTCCTGGACAACCTTATCGACGTAAATAAATTCCCTTTACCTCAGATAGAGAAGGCGACGAAAGAGACGCGCAAGATCGGCTTGGGTGTCATGGGATGGGCCTCGCTTTTAATAAGCCTTGGAGTGCCTTATAACAGCGATGAGGCCGTGGCCCTGGCGGAGAAGGTGATGTCTTTTATACTGGATGAGTCTACCAAGAAGTCGCTGGAGCTGGGGAAGGTCAAGGGGGTATTTCCGGCATTCAAGGGCAGCCTATACGATAAGAAAGACGGCTCCATGCGCCTGCGTAACGCCACCCTTACTACCATCGCTCCCACAGGTACCATCAGCATCATCGCCGGACCCTGCTCGTCCGGAATCGAGCCGCTTTTTGCCATCTCCTATTACAGGAATGTGATGGATAACGATAAACTGGTGGAGGTAGAGCCCTTATTTGAAGAAGTCGCCCGCGAGCGTAACTTCTACAGCCGTCAGCTTATGGAGAGGATCGCCGAGAACGCGTCTATCCAGGATATCGAAGGCATACCGGAAGACGTCAAGCGCATCTTCGTCACCTCTCATGACATAAGCCCCGAGTGGCACGTGCGTATGCAGGCGGCCTTCCAGAAGTACGTGCATAACGCCACCTCCAAGACCATCAACTTCCCGCACGAAGCCGGAATTGAAGACGTGCGTAAATCTTACCTGCTTGCTTATGAGTTGAATTGTAAAGGCATCACTATTTACCGCGACAAGAGCCGCGAAGAACAGGTCCTGAATACCGGTAAATCCGCCAAGCCCCAGGAGTCAAGCGTGGTTAACGCATCGCCGGCTAGGGAGATCGCGCCCCGGCCAAGACCCGAGGTGATCATCGGCACGACCACCAAGGTAAGCACCGGTTGCGGTAACCTTTATATCACTATTAACGTGGATGAGGAAGGCAAGCCTTTTGAGCTGTTTACGCAGATGGGTAAAGCCGGAGGCTGCGCCGGCAGCCAGCTTGAGGCCATCGGTCGCCTGGTCTCTTTAGGTTTTCGCTCGGGGGTGGAGGTAAAGGCGATCATTGAGCAGCTGCGCAATATCCGCTGTCCTTCTCCGTCATGGGAAAAGGGCCAGCGGATCTTTTCCTGCGCCGATGCCATAGCGCGGGTAGTCGAGCGCAGGCTCGTTAACCCTCAGGCGATGAAGGCCGCGGCGCTGGAGTCGGTGAGCGCGGCGATGAAGCATTCGCACGAGGATGAGGCAGTGACTTCAGCCATGGATATAATTACCAAGCACGCCGACATCGTAGGTGTTTGTCCGGATTGCGGTGGGGCGCTCAGGCACGAGGAAGGCTGTGTTAAGTGCCACGCCTGCGGCTTCTCCAAGTGTTAGCCATTCTTGGGGACGGTTCTGGGGACAGGTCCCAGAACCGTCCCCAATCATAAGTCTAGCCTATCAATTAGCCCAGAGATTCTCTTACCTCTTGAAACAGCGCTACTCCACTGGTAGGTGTTCAAATCGTTAATTAACGACGCCCTCAAGGGATTTGTTTCGATATACTGTATACATTCATATAAATAAGAATAGTCTTCGATAATCTTGCTTTTGTACCTGTCTTGCCATAAATGCCCCACCTTGTCGTATTTACAATTAAAATACCTCGTGTAGCCCAGATTCAGAAGGCCCATTATTTTGGATAGATCAAGAGGATCAAGCGGTTTTATTAGTAGATGAACATGGTTAGGCATGAGACAGAAAGAATAGAGCTTGAAACCAAACCTCACTTTACATTTTACTAATTTTTCCAAGTATTTTTGATAGTCCATTTTATCCAGAAAGACATTTTGTTTCTGATTGCCTCTTGTGATAATATGATAACAAGCGTTATTTACGAATATTCTTCGTTCTCTAGGCATTAAGCACCTCCTTATACTAATAGATGGAGAAAGTGGCAAAATCTAACTAAAAATTTTATTTGGGGACGGTTCTGGGGACAGGTCCCAGAACCGTCCCCAAAATTGATTATGAGCAGATACGATGTTATAGTTGTGGGGGCGGGGCATGCGGGAACAGAGGCGGCTCTGGCTTCGAGCCGCATGGGCTGTCAAACCCTGCTTATTACCCTGAGTCGGGATACTATCGGGCACATGAGCTGCAATCCGGCTATCGGCGGAGTGGGCAAGGGTCAGCTTGTTAAAGAGATCGATGCCCTGGGAGGCGAAATGGCTCGTGCCGCCGATGCCTGCGGCATCCAGTTCAGGATACTCAACGCCTCAAAAGGCCCGGCAGTCCAGTCTTCACGCGCTCAGATCGACCGCAAGCTTTATAAAAAATACATGCAGGGAGTAATCAAAGGGCAGGATCGCCTGGATTTGAAGGAGTCGGAGGTAAAGGGGTTATTGGTTGAGGACAGAAAGGTAGTAGGAGTTCAAACAATTGACGCAGATAAGATTTTGGCAGAGGCGATAGTATTGGCGCCCGGGACTTTCCTTGAAGGTATTATTCATGTCGGCTTAAATCATGTAAACGGCGGCAGGATCAACGAGCCGGCTTCAAGGGCCCTGGCGCAAGAGCTTCGCGGGCTTGGCCTGAAGCTCTTAAGCTTTAAGACCGGCACCTGCGCCAGGCTTGATAAGCATTCGATAGACTATTCAAAGTTGATAATCCAGGAAGGCGACGCTAATCCCCGGCCTTTTTCGTTCTCAACAAACTCATTAAAAAACAGGCAGCTTCCCTGCCACATTACTTATACTAATGAGGATACCCATAGGATAATCCTTGCCAACCTTGACCGTTCGCCTTTATATTCAGGGATAATCCAGTCGACGGGAGTTCGCTACTGCCCTTCCATAGAAGATAAGGTTGTTAAATTCAGGGAAAGGAACCGCCATCAGATATTCCTTGAACCTGAGGGCCTGGATGTAGCCAATGTTTATCCCAACGGCCTTGCCACGAGCCTCCCCGAAGACGTGCAGGTCAAATTCATCCGTTCAATCGAAGGGCTGGAGGAGGCAAAGATCCTGGTGTTTGGCTACGGCATAGAGCATGCGGTGGTGGAGCCTACACAGTTGTATCCGAGCCTGCAGACAAAATCCTTGAAAAATCTCTTCCTTGCCGGCCAGATCAACGGCACTACGGGTTATGAGGAGGCGGCAGCCCAAGGGTTAGCCGCCGGCATAAACGCATCTTTAAGCGTGCAGGGGCGCGATCCCCTGATCCTCGATCGCTCCAGCAGTTATATCGGAGTGCTTATAGACGACCTGACCACAAAAGGCACGAATGAGCCTTACCGGATGTTTACTTCTCGAGTTGAGTACAGGCTTATACTGCGCGAAGACAACGCCGACCTTCGCCTTAACAAGATCGGCCACGAAATCGGCTTAGTCAAGAGCCGGGATTATCATAAAACAGAAGCCAAGGCTAAAGAGATAGAGGGGGCGATCAAGCTTTTTAAGGAGAGGCGCCTAAAGCCATCTGAAGAAGTGAATGCGAAATTAAGCGGCGCCGGCCTTGAGCGGTTAAGTAAAGCAGTGACGCTGGAAGGACTTTTGAAAAGGCCGAATGTCGCAATAGCCGACATTAAGAATATATCCGCGGAGAAGATCGCTTTTTCGGATTCGGCTTTATTCGAGGCCCAAATCGAGGTAAAATATTCCGGGTTTATTCAGCGGCAGCGCGCGGAAGTTGAGCGCTTCAGGCACCTGGAGAAGATACGTCTGCCCGAAGACATGGAATATAAAGACATCCCGGGCCTGTCGCGGGAGATAAGGGAGAAGCTTGGTAAGTTCAGGCCGATAAGCCTTGGCCAGGCCTCGCGCATTTCAGGGGTGACTCCCGCAGCCATATCGATACTCATGGTTTATCTAAAAAAACTAAATGGATAAGAACAAAAACCGCAAAACCCTCGAGAAAGCGGCCAAGGGTCTCGGCGCCGATTTATTCGGCGTAGCCGACATATCAAATATCAAAAAAGATTTTGCTCTTTCCCGGAAGGCGATTGAGCCGCTTGATTACGCAGTTGTTATTGCAGTGCGGCTATCAGCGGCCGCACTTTCGGAGATCGAGGACCATCCCACCAAGCTTTACTTCCACCATTATCGCACGGTAAACGTCTTTTTAGACCAGCTCTGCCTGCGCCTGGTAAACATCATTCAGGATAAGGGATTTTCCGCTCTGGCAATACCCGCCTCCCAGATAGTGGATTGGGAAAAGCAGACCGCGCATCTTTCTCATAAGAAACTGGCGGTGCTGGCGGGATTGGGCTGGATAGGCAGGAATAATCTTCTGGTTAATAAAAGACTCGGAAGTAAGCTGCGCCTGGCAACGATCCTGACCAATATGCCCTTAAAGGCCGATAAGCCCGTAAAAGACTCTTGCGGCAGCTGTCATCTTTGCATATCCGTATGTCCTGCGCAGGCAATAAAGGAAAGCGCTAGTGAATTTGACCACTTGAAGTGTTTTGAGAAGCTGAAGGAGTTTCAGAAGCAGAGGTATGTCGAGCAGTATATCTGCGGAGTATGCGTAAACGCCTGCCAGCCGCCTAAAAACGTCTTACCAAAATATAGGAAACTGCCGCGATAAGCGCCGAGCAGGGAATGGTCAATATCCAGGCCCAGATAATCCTCCCGGCAACCCCCCACTTTACAGCACTAAGCCTTCTTAGCGACCCTACGCCCATGATCGCTCCGGTTATGGTGTGCGTGGTGCTGACGGGAATGCCAAAGGCAGAAGAGAAGAACAGGGTGATCGCCGCTCCGGTCTCAGCACAAAATCCGTCCACGGGTTTGAGTTTTGCTACTTTCTGGCCCATGGTCTTGACTATGCGCCAACCGCCGAACATCGTTCCGAAGGCAATAGCGGCGTGACAGGAGATGACTACCCAGAATGGAATATGGAATTTTTCTCCCAGGAGCCCGGCGCTAAAAAGCAGGCTGGCGATAATGCCCATGGTTTTCTGGGCGTCATTGCCGCCGTGGCCCATACTGTACATGGCCGCTGAAATCAGCTGGCCTTTTCTGAAAAGATGGTCTACCTGGGAAGGGGATCTTCTTTTGAAGGACCGGTAAACTACCATGCCCAGCCCCAGCCCCAGTATCAGGCCGAAGACAGGGGATATAAAGATAAAAGAAACCGTTTTGACTATTCCTTCCCAGACTAAAGCCGATGGCCCGGATTTCACTATGCCTGAGCCGATCATGCCTCCGATAAGCGCATGAGAGGAGCTGGTAGGCAGCCCAAAGTACCAGGTGATCATGTTCCAAATGCAGGCGCCCATTAAAGTGCCGAAGATTATCTGTTTGTCTACGATATTGACGTCGATGATACCTTTGCCGATGGTGTTGGCGACATGCAGCCCGAAGAAAAGGAAGGCGACGAAATTAAAGAACGCGGCCCAACATACTGCCCAACGCGGAGAAAGCACCCGGGTCGATACTACCGTGGCTATAGAGTTTGCCGAATCGTGAAAACCGTTTAAAAAATCAAAGGTAAGGGCAAGCAGGATCAGGAGGAGTATCTCGAGGGTCATATCCTAGGCTTGTTTAACCAAGATCGATTCCACTACGTGCGCTACGTCTTCGCAGATATCCAGGACGGTCTCGGCATCCTGGTAGATCTCTTTTAATTTTATGACCGTGATCGGGTCCTTCTCGGTTTCAAAAAGCTCTGCCAGCACCGTATCGCGCATGACGTCACCGACATTCTCCAGGCGGTTTATCTCCACGCAGGAAGTAAAGAGTTCTTTGCATAGTTTTGAGCTCCTCAGACACTTGACTGCGCAGGCCACGCCCTTTACCGACTCCTCGATCACGCCGGCAAACTGGATCAGGTTCTTGTCGGTGCGGTTTATCTTATAGACTTTCATCCGGTTGACGATGGTAAAAAGCATGTCTACGATGTCGTCGAGCTCTTTAACCAGGGAGTGGATATCTTCTCGGTCAAAAGGGGTGATGAACGTCTTATTCAGGCGTTCGATGATGTCATGCGCCACGTCATCCGCCTGATGCTCGATATCATGCATCTTCTTTAGCGACGCCTCATCAATACTGTCTTTTGAGATCAGCTCTTTAAAAAAAACAGCGGCCTCAACGGCATAATTGGCCTGTTTATCGAAAAGGTCGAAGAAGTTATGGTCCTTCGGAATGAAATTAAAGCCCATTATAAACTCCTTATTTTTTGTAAAAGGTTTGTTGTCGCGTGGGGAATGGAAGCAAAAATATTATAAAGTCATGCCTGTATTTTGTCAAGGCGAAAATCCCAAGCCAAGAAGTTGATTGACCCTCTCGGGCTTAGGTGATATAATCCAACCCATAATAGGCCATGAAAAATAAGATTATCGCCTGGATAAGAAATCAGGTAAGGGGCGCCGGGGCAAAAGGAGTGGTCCTGGGGCTTTCCGGAGGCATAGATTCGGCGGTTGCGGCGGCTTTATGCAAGGAAGCAGTAGGTAAAGACAGGGTCTTGGCCATGCTTCTGCCCTGCGATAGCCACCTGCGCGACCAGGCAGATGCCATGCTTGTTGCTCACAGGCTTGGGATCAAGACCGGAAAAATAGATTTGACAGCCGCTTTCGGTATCCTGGTAAGAACGTTGCCGCCGGCAGGAGGATTGGCCAGGAGCAATCTCAAACCCCGCCTGCGCATGCTTACCCTTTATTACTTTGCCAATAAGCTGAACTATCTTGTCTGCGGTACGGGAAACAAATCCGAACTTATGGCAGGCTACTTTACCAAATACGGCGATGGCGGGGTAGATATCCTGCCGCTCGGCGATCTCTACAAGAAGGATGTGCGGCAATTAGCTAAAGAGCTGGGCATCCCGCAGTCCGTAATTGAAAAGCCGCCTACAGCAGGGCTGTGGCCGGGCCAGACCGATGAAGGCGAGATGGGTATTACCTATAACGAGTTAGATGATATTTTAGAGCGTATTGAGCATAAGAAGAAACAAAGCCTATCGGCTGCTAAAGTGAAAAAAGTCAAAGCAATGATAAGGCGGTCAGAGCATAAGAGGCTCGGTCCGCAGATATGTAAAACTTAATCCCGGAGGGAAGCATGGACGAGATCCTGGAGATGCTGGAAAAAGACGCGCGCGCATCCGCCGAAGATATAGCCAAATGTTTGCGCAAGAAGCCGGACGTCATCAAGAAGGCCATAAAGAAATACGAAAAAGAAGGGGTGATCTTAGGGTACAAGACGATAATCAACAAGGAGCTGGTCAGGGATAACCACTCTGAGGTCAGGGCGCTAATCGAGGTAAACGTCGTTCCGCAGAAAGACCTGGGTTTTGACAAGATAGCCGAGCGCATATACTCATTCCCTGAAGTGACAAACTGTTTCCTGGTATCGGGTACCTATGACCTTCTTTTGATCGTTGAAGGCAAGGATCTGCATACGGTAGCGCGCTTTGTAGCCGAGAAGCTGGCGCCCCTGGAGCATGTCAGGGGCACGGCAACGCATTTTCTGCTCAAGAAATACAAGGAAAACGGTGCGATCCTGAAACACAAAGAAGAGAACGAGAGGATCTCCATTTCATATTAATCCCAGGGATGGTTCTTGAAACAATCTAAAAGCGTCCCGCACGGGCGGGCACCAAGCCGTCCGATAGGCTTGGGTGCCTAACTCAGGGGACAGTTCTAACTTGTCTTGAAAACCGTCCATACTAAGAATATGAAAAACTTAATTTCAAAGAAAGTCGAAGAAATGCAGCCCTCAGGCATCAGGGCATTTTTTGACCTGGTCCTGGGGATGAAGGACGTAGTCTCTCTTGGCGTGGGGGAGCCGGATTTCGTCACTCCCTGGCAGATCCGCGAGGCAGGCATCTTCTCCCTGGAGCAGGGTTTTACCTCTTATACTTCCAACAAAGGCCTTTATAAACTAAGGCTTTCGATAGCAAGGTATCTTAAACACAGGTTTGGCCTTGAATACTGCCCGGACGAAGAGATCCTTATTACCGTAGGGGTGAGCGAAGGGGTAGACCTGGCAATGCGCGCACTCCTTAACCCTTGCGATAAAGTGATCATCCCTGTCCCCAGCTACGTGTCTTACGGGCCGATGACGGAGCTGGCAGGCGGAGTACCGGTATTTATCGATACGACCCGGACCGGCTTGAAACTGGAGCCCCGGGATCTGAAAAAAGCCATAGACAAGAAAACCAAGGCTTTGCTTCTTAACTATCCCAGCAATCCCACCGGGACTTCCTACACGCGCAAGGAGCTCGAGGAGATAAAAAGGATCGCGCTAAAACATAAGATACTCTGCATTACCGATGAGGTCTACGGCGATCTTACTTATGATTTTGAACATACTGCTTTTGCGTCGCTTCCCGGCGCAAGGGATAAAACGCTGTATCTGGACGGTTTTTCCAAGGGCTATGCCATGACCGGCTGGCGCGTGGGTTTTGCCTGCGGCCCCAAGGACATAATCGCGGCAATGACCAAGATCCACCAGTATACCATCATGTGCGTCTCCATTACTTCACAGATGGCAGCATGTGAGGCGCTTCAGACCGCAAGAAGGAACGTCGAAGAGATGAAACGGGAGTACCGCAGGAGAAGAGAATATATAATAGGCGAGTTAAACCGCCTGGGCCTTGTCTGCCATATGCCGCAGGGGGCGTTCTACGCGTTCCCTTCGATAAAGAGCACGGGCATGTCTTCCATGGAGTTCAGTCAGAAGCTGCTTAGGGAGCAGAAGGTGGCGGTAGTCCCGGGGACTGCGTTTGGGGGCTGCGCAGAAGGCTATATCAGGATTTCTTATGCTTCAAGCCTGGAGAAGCTAAAAGAGGCAGTGTCCCGGATGGAGGCTTTCCTGAGAAACAGCCGGAGGAATAAGAAATGAAGAAAAAGAAATCCTCCGCTTCGGGTTACCAACCGTATCTTAAGCAGATAGAAGGCATTGCCAAGGTAGCCAATATGATCACCTCCGGCCTATACCTGGAGGAGCTCTTAAAGATCATCATCCAGGTGACCGCCGAGATCATGAACTCCAATATCTCTTCTCTTATGCTGCTTGATCCGGATAAGAAGGAGCTGGTGGTAAAGGCTACGCAGTCTGTATCGGAGGCGTATAACAAGAAGCCCAACGTTAAGCTCGGAGAAGGCATCGCAGGAAAGGTGGCCCAGGAGAATAAGCCCATATGTGTTTATGACCTGCAGAACGACCCACGCTACCTTAATCAAGGCCTGGCCCGCAAAGAAGGATTATTTTCTCTTGCCTCAGTTCCCATGGCCATTAAGGGCAGGGTCATAGGAGTGTTTAATTGTTATACTTCCAAGAAGCATAAATTCTGCAAGCATGAGCTGGAGATATTGACTGCCCTGGCCAATCAGGCGGCGGTGGCTATCGATAACGCGGAGCTGGACCTGCGCGCGCGCAGCGCCGAAGAGGCGCTCAATACCCGAAAACTGGTTGAGCGCGCAAAAGAGATACTGGCCCAAGAAGCCAATATCCCTGCCGCCGAGGCCTACCGGCTTATTCAGAAGCAGAGCATGGATATGCGCAGGTCCATGCGCGAGGTCGCCGAGGCCATAATCCTGGCCAGGGATATCAAGGCCAAGAAGTAGCGGCAGCCGGCTTTGTGCATATAATGCTTGACAAATAGACAGATTGTGTTAAACTTAGGATGAAAGCACAGAGTCAGTGCTTTTAAGGGGTAAGAAGCGAAGAGGCGTTCTTTAAAAAGAACGTTTTTTTTGTTTTTAGCTTACCTTATATTTCGGGGTCCGAGATCCGGATAAAGGCGTCCTTTCTAAGTTAGCAGAGATTGCTATTGCTAAGGGAAGGGCGTTTTTTTTCGCCAAAAATCATGGCGAATCCACCACGTCCTGTGGCGGAATTTGAGCAGGCAAGGTTCTAAGGCCGTCTGCGAAAATAATCCCGCCGAAGGCGGGATAGACTCCACAAAATCTTGATTCCGAGGTAAGAACGACGGCGTTCTGTGCCTGCTCCTGGAGCAGGCGTGGAACGCTTTTTTATTTAAAGGAGAGGCGAGTGTCTTTCGAGGAGCAGATTAAGGCGTTGTCTAAGATCAGCAAGGCCATAACTTCCGAGCTCTACCTGGAAGATATTTTAAAGCTTATTGTCACGGTCACCGCGAAGCTCTTGGATTCGAATATCTGTTCCCTGATGCTCTTGGATGAAAAAAGCCATGAGCTTGTGGTGCGCGCCTCGCAGAGCATCAGCGATGAGTATAATAGCAAGCCTCCCCTGAAAATCGGAGAGGGCGTGGCCGGAAGGGTGGCCAAAGAGAACAAAGCGATTGCCGTAAAGGACGTAGTCAAGGAAAAGGAATACAAGCACAAGGATATCGCCAAGAAAGAAGGTTTGCGGTCCCTGTTATGCGTGCCCCTGGCGGTCAAGGGCAAGGTCATCGGGGTAATCAACTGTTATACCTCGCATCCGCACAACTTCAGCGATACCGAGATCGAAGTATTGAGCACCATCGCCAACCAGGCTGCGGTAGCGATAGAGAACACGGAGCTCGCCGTAAAAAGCAAGGTTATCCAGGAAGAGCTGGAGAGCCGCAAGAAGCTGGAGCGCGCCAAGGGGATACTGATGCGCGATGAAGGCCTAAGCGAAGAACAGGCTTATTTAAAGATTCGCAAATACAGTATGGATAACCGTAAAAACATGCGCGAAGTTGCAGAAGCAATCATCATGGCGGCAGAGATGAAGAGTTTAACGGGGGCAAAGTAGCCTCAAGAGGAGGAGAGAAATGAATCTGGAAAGGCCTAATGCAAATGACGCAACCGGGACGTTTAACCGTTCTAAGAATGTAGTGCCGGGTTCGGGTATCTGTTCGCGCTGCGTTGACGGCTGCAAGGGCAACTGCGAGGTGTTCAAGGCGACATTCAGGGGCAGGGAAGTGATCTACCCCGGTCCGTTCGGCGACGTTACTGCCGGAGCAGACAAGGATTATCCTGTTGACTACTCCCATTTAAATATTCAAGGATACGCCTTGGGCGCCAAGGGGCTGCCCAACGATGCGGAAGGAGATCCGGACAATACCAAATTTCCCGATGTGAATACCGAAGTTTCCTATGGGTGGGATGCTAAAGTAAAGATGAAGGTCCCGATATTCACCGGGGCCCTCGGCTCCACGGAGATCGCCCGTAAGAATTGGGAGCATTTTGCCATAGGCGCGGCGATATCCGGCATTACCCTGGTCTGCGGCGAGAACGTCTGCGGTATTGACCCGGGGTTAGAGCTGGATAATAAAGGTAAGATCAGGAATTCTCCCGAGATGGACCGGCGCATCGAAGTATACAAAAGGTTCCATAACGGTTTTGGAGAGATACTGGTGCAGATGAACGTGGAAGACACGCGGCTGGGGGTCGCCGAGTACGTGCGTAAAAAACACAACCTGCAGACCATTGAATTGAAGTGGGGCCAGGGCGCCAAGTGTATCGGAGGCGAGATAAAGGTCAAGAGCCTGGAAAGGGCCCTGGAGCTGCAAAAGCGCGGCTATATCGTAACTCCCGATCCTTCTCTTGAAGCTAACCAGAAGGCCTTCGAGGATGGCGCAATCAAGGAGTTCGAGCGGCATTCTCGGTTGGGTTTCGTATCCGAAGAGTCGTTCTTGGCAGAGATAAAGCGCTTAAGAGATCTGGGTTTTAAGCGCATTACGCTTAAAACCGGCGCTTATTCCATGCGCGAGCTGGCCATGGCCATCAAGTATTCTTCCCTGGCCAAGATAGACCTGCTCACCATAGACGGAGCGCCCGGCGGAACCGGCATGAGCCCCTGGAGAATGATGGAGGAGTGGGGTATCCCGACTTTTTACCTGGAGGCGCTTACCTATGAGTTCTGCCAGAAGCTGGCTAAAAAAGGCATGCGCATTCCGGATATCGCCATTGCCGGAGGTTTTTCTACCGAAGACCACGTATTCAAGGTAATCGCCATGGGCTCGCCGTATGTTAAGGCTGTCTGCATGGGCAGGGCCCTGATGATACCGGGAATGGTCGGTAAGAACATCCAGGCCTGGATAGACGAGAAGAATCTGCCTCCTACGGTCTCGGCGTACGGCTCCACCCCCAAGGAGATATTCGTCTATTACGAAGAGCTGCTTGAGCGCTACGGTAAGGATCTCAAAGACATCCCGTTAGGAGCGATAGGCGTCTACTCTTTTGCCCAGAAGATACGCGTCGGCCTGCAGCAGCTTATGGCCGGCAGCAGGAACTTCCGGGTAAGCGCGATATCACGCAGGGACCTTATGTCGCTTACCGAAGAGGCAGAGAAGGTCAGCGGTATCCCCTATGTCATGAGCGCCTACAGAAAAGAGGCAGAGGCGATACTTGACGGCAAAGCAACCCTTCGTAGCAATGGTCATTCCAACGGCCGCAGGCAAAAAGTCGCGGCAGGGAGGTAGAGATGAAGAATGATAAAGGATTATGCTCGACCTGTGTTGAAGTTAAGGGTTGCATATTGATGAACTCTGTGCCGGTATGGTTCTGTGAGGAGTTCTCCAGCGGCAATCACTCTTCGCGCTTTAAAGATGCAAAGGTAAGAAGGGTCATTCACGAAGAAATAACCGAGAGCGAATAGAAATAAGGAATGGGATCGGCTCTTACAATAGCGTAAGAGGCAAGAACTAAAAAGACAAAGGTGTCCATTATCCTGTCGTTGGGTAATGGGCATTTTTGTTAAGGGAGCCATGGTAAATGACATTCAGAGAGCTGCTTGAAAAATTATCTCCCAAATTAAGAGGCATCGCCTTTAAGCTCAGGGGTTTCGTATCTTTTTTAAGCGAAGAAGACCTCTATCAGGAGGCGGTCCTGCATCTCTGGCAAGATTATAACCGCGGGCGCATAAAAGATAACACCGACAGCTATATCCTTCAGGGTTGCTACTACCACCTGCGCAATTATATCCGCGTCGTTAAGGATAAAAAAACCCTTGTTAGCCTGGATGCAGCCGCCCGTGAGGATGAGGGGCCGATTTTACAACAAAGCCTTTATCTGACAGATGAGCGTTCCCTGGGTTATTTGGATAATTTAAACGATAAGCTGCTTGCCGAAGCTATACGCAATAACGGTCTTAACGGGCGCGAGAAATCGATCATCGAATATTTCTCCCAGGGCATGACTACCAGGGAAGTCGGCCGCAGGCTTGGGGTGTCGCATGTCAGCATCGTAAGAGCCATGACGGTTATCCGGGAAAAATGCCGCCGGCACCTAGATTAGTTAGGGACGGTTCTTGAAACAATCTAAAAGCGTCCCTCACGAGCGGGCACCAAGACGTCCGATAGGCTTGGGTGCCTAACTCAGGGGACAGTTCTAAATCAGCTTGAGAACCGCCCTTGAGAAAGGATTACCAGGAGGAAGGTTTCTTTACTTGTATGGATGTAAGAAGCGGATAAGCACATCGTGACGTGCATAGCTGGATTTTACAAAGGCGTTCCCTGAGAAAAGGAACGCCTTTCTATTTGGGGACGGTTCTGGGAGCTGTCCCCAGAACCGTCCCCAAAGACAGACATAGGCGTCTTGAATCCAAATGCGGATAAAAGGCGCCATTTTTTTAGAAAGGAGTTGGAAAGATGATTAATTCAGGCGATACGGCGTGGGTGCTGATCTCTTCGGCGCTGGTGTTATTAATGACTCCGGGACTGGCGTTCTTCTACGGAGGCATGGTCAGGAAAAAGAATATGCTCAGCGTTTTGATGCAGTGTTTCATTATTATGTGCGTCTTGAGCCTCCAGTGGGTAATGTATGGTTACAGTCTATCATTTTACCCCGGGCAGGGATTCTGGGGAGGCATGGAATGGTGGGGGCTCAATGGAGTAGGTCTGGAGCCATACGCCGATTACTCCGCGACCATCCCGCATCAGGCGTTCATGATCTTCCAGGCGATGTTCGCCATAATAACCCCCGCGCTTATTATCGGCGCCTTTGCCGAAAGGATGAAGTTCTCGGCATTCCTTGTATTTACCGTTCTTTGGGCTACATTTGTATATGATCCGGTATGCCACTGGGTCTGGGGTGTTGGAGGTTTTTTGAGGAATCTCGGAGCGCTTGATTTTGCCGGAGGGACAGTCGTGCACATCAACGCCGGGATCGCCGCCCTGGTTACAGCCTTGGTCATAGGTAAAAGAAAAAATCTTAATTCCAATATGCCGGCTCCGCACAACCTGCCCTTCGTGGTCCTGGGCACGGGGTTATTGTGGTTCGGCTGGTTCGGCTTCAATGCCGGAAGCGCCTTGGCGGCCAATGGTATCGCGGTAAACGCGTTTGTGGTAACTAACACTTCGGCTGCGGCAGCGGGCCTGGCGTGGGCATTGATCGAGTGGGCCAAGAACGGCAAGCCCACATTGTTCGGAACGGTATCGGGAGCGGTGGCGGGACTGGTGGCAATCACTCCGGCCGCGGGTTTTGTCGGAGTGATCCCGGCGATCATCATCGGCCTTTCGGTAAGCGTTGTATGTTTTACGGCGGTAGCCGTGATCAAGCCCAGGCTCGGATATGATGATTCCCTGGATGCCTTCGGGGTACACTGCGTGGGAGGGATATGGGGAGCGCTGACTACCGGGTTATTCGCCTCCAAGGCAATCAACCCCGCAGGGGCCGACGGGCTTTTTTACGGTAATCCCAAACAGTTCTTCATCCAGCTTTTGGCGGTAGCCATTACGGTAGTATACGCCTTTGTGATAACCTCTGTCATCTATAAGCTGGTGGATATGTTTATCGGGGTGAGGGTCGGCGAAAAAGAAGAGTTGATGGGGCTGGATCTGACCCAGCACCGCGAGAGGGCTTATACGGTGTTAGAGTAAGATTCGGGGACGGTTCTGGGACCTGTCCCCAGAACCGTCCCCACTTATAAAGGAGAGAGAAGATGAAGCTGATCATAGCAATAATACAACCGCATAAGCTGGAAGAGGTAAAGGAACAGCTTTATAAGTCCGAGGTCAATCTTTTGACGGTAAGCGAGGTCCTGGGTCATGGCCGGCAGAAGGGTGTGACCGAAGTATACCGCGGGCATAAAGAGACGGGAAATCTTTTGCGCAAGGTGCGCCTGGAGATCGCGGTAAACGACAATTTTGTCGAGCCTACGATCAGGGCGATCGTCAAGGGCGCCAAGACCGGCGAGACCGGAGACGGAAAGGTCTTTGTTCTCGACCTCAAGGAATGCATCCGTATCCGGACCGAAGAAAGAGGAGGCACGGCAATAGGCTAAAGAACATCTTCTATTTGAAAAAAGTTGTAGTATAATAAAGCTGTATTTGTTTTAAGTTATCAAGGGAGGCCATAATGAGCATCAGGCAAGAGGTATTATTCAAGATCAGAAACACGGAGTTCGATAAGGTGGACAAGCCCCAGAAGGTATCCGCGTATTTCGGAGAGAATACCTTCGGCACGCAGACAATGCGCCGGCACATCTCCAAAGCCACCTTTGAGGCTTTCAAGGCCTGGATGTCGGAAGGAAAGACCATAAGCCTGGAGCAGGCCAATGAGATCGCCGATGCCATGAAGGAGTGGGCCATCTCCAAGGGCGCTACTTATTATACTCATTGGTTCCAGCCGATGACCGGGCTTACCGCGGAAAAGCACGACAGCTTCATCTCCTTTGCCGGTCCGGGTAAGGTCATCGAGAAGTTTTCCGGCAACAAGCTTATCCAGGGAGAACCCGACGCCTCCAGCTTCCCCTCCGGAGGCATCCGCGCAACCTTTGAGGCCAGGGGTTATACCGCCTGGGACCCCTCCAGCCCAGCTTTTATCATCGAGAGTAAGCTCGGCAAGACCCTGTGCATCCCCACGATATTCATATCCTACCACGGCGAGGCGCTGGATAAGAAACTTCCGCTCTTGCGTTCCGATGAGGCTTTGAATAGGGCGGCGGTGGGGCTGTTAAAGCTGTTCGGGCACAAAGACGTAAAAAAGGTCTTCTCTACATGCGGGCCCGAACAAGAGTATTTCTTGATCGATAAGAATTATTATAATCTGCGCCAGGATCTAGTCATGGCCGGACGCACCCTTGTAGGAGCAGCCTCACCCAAGGGCCAGCAGCTGGAAGACCAATACTTCGGTACGATCAAAGAACGGGTCGTTAACTTCATGTTTGAAGTGGCTCAGGAGGCCTATAAGCTGGGCATACCGGTAGTCACCCGGCATAATGAGGTCGCCCCTCATCAGTATGAGTTTGCTCCGATATTCGAGGAGTCAAACCTGGCCGCAGACCATAACCAGCTGTTGATGGAGTTGATGAAAAAGGTCGCCCTCAGGCACAACCTGGTCTGCCTTCTGCACGAGAAGCCTTTTGCTGGCATAAACGGCAGCGGCAAGCACCTTAACTGGTCGTTGGCGGATAACAACGGTAATAACCTGCTTAACCCCGGGGAGACCCCGGAGGATAACCTGCAGTTTCTGACGGTGCTGGTGGCTGTCCTGCGAGCGGTATACCTGCACGGAGATATTTTGCGCGCATCCGTAGCCATGGCCGGAAACGAACACCGCCTGGGCGCCAACGAAGCGCCTCCGGCGATCATCAGCGTATTCCTGGGAGAGCAGCTTACTCAGGTCCTGGATATGCTGGAGAAAGGCGTTAAGGCCAAGGTATCAAAACGGGATATCATCGACCTTGGGATAGCCAGGCTTCCCAGGTTCAATAAGGACACCACCGACAGAAACCGCACTTCACCTTTTGCTTTTACCGGCGCCAAATTTGAGTTCCGGGCGGTGGGCTCATCCCAGAACATCTCCACTCCCATCGCGGTCATCAATACCATCATTGCCGAAAGCCTTGATTATGTGGCGGCTGAAATAAAGAAGGCGACCTGCGCCGGCAAGGAGTTTAACTCTGCGGTATTAAAGGTTGTAAGTCAGATCGTTAAGGATACCAAGGATATCCGCTTCGAGGGCAACAATTATGCCGAAGAGTGGGTAAAGGAGGCCAAGAAACGCGGCCTGCCCAATGTCGCGGCTACCTATGAAGCGCTGGAGGCGCTGACCGAAAAAGAGAACGTCGCCCTCTTTGAAAAATACAAAGTATTTTCCAGGGAAGAGCTGGCAGCGCGTTATCACATCTGGATACACATGTATAACTTGACCCTGGAGATAGAGGCCAATACCTTGAAAGAAATGGTCAATGCCTCGATTGTGCCTGCGGGTTATGAGTACGAGAAGCTGCTTGCTTCTGCCCTTGAAAAGCTGGCGGGCCTGGAGAAGGGCGCCGGGGTGAAGTTCGACCCCAAAGCCATTCAGGATAAAAAAGGGCATCTGAGCGACGTGGTCTCCAAGATTTATTACGTCAGGCGCAACACTGCGGAGCTGGAGAAGCTTCTGGAGAAGGCGGCCAAGGTAAGCGATGAGAAACGCGCTAAAATATACTTTGAAGAGCTAAGGCCCCTTATGGAGCATATCCGCAGGCACGCGGATGCCCTGGAGTGCGTCGTCCCCGATGATACCTGGGACCTGCCCAAGTACAGGGAGATGCTGTTCATTAAATAACAGAAAAAACGTAAAAAATTGAGCCGGCTTTATAGCCGGCGCAATTTTTCCCGCAAGAACCCCCCGGCAGCAAAAAGAGTCTGCATGAGAGTTTTACTGGTAAATCCTAAAGCAATAATCTGGCCTGTTTTCCCCGCAGGTCTGGCTTACATCGCCAGCTACCTTAGGCTTCACGGGCATCAGGTTGATGTGCTGGACCTGGACGCCCATCCTTTGGATAATTGCGATCTTGACAAAAAAATCGCTTCTTTTGGGGGGTATGATTGTATCGGGATCAGCGCCCTGGTGACGGCTTACGATTTTGTGAAGATGTTCTCCCGGAAAATAAAATCAGCATTTCCAAAGATGCCGGTTATCGTGGGCAACCTTATCACCAGCTCCTGCCCTGAAACGTTGTTAAAAAATACCGGCACAGATGTAATTGTTGTGGACGAGGGAGAGCTGACCGCCCTGGAGTTGATCGAACACATACGGCAGCCCGATAAGCTTAAGGATATAAAGGGTATCTGGTATAAGGACGGCGGCAGGATCTATAAGAATGCCCCCAGGGAAAGGATCGAGAACCTGGATGCGCTTCCTTATCCGGCCCGCGATTTGCTGGATATGGAGGTGTATATCCAGGGCGCCCCGGAGTATCTGACTTATGGCTCACGGACGGATTATATTTCCACCGTCCGGGGTTGCCCTTATAGTTGCGGTTACTGTTCGCACGGATATAGGGGTAAGGTCTTCTCCCGTTCGGTTGACAGCATCCTTCAGGAGATCCGCAAGATAAAGGACAGCTACGATGTAGACCACGTAACTTTTAACGATGATTTGTTCCTGCCCGGTGAGAAGGAGAGGGAGGAGTTCTGCAGGCGGCTTATCGAAGAGAAGTTTAATATCGGCTGGTCTTGTTCGGGCAGGGTGAATTTAGTAAACGACCGGCTTCTTAAGCTGATGAAAGAATCCGGGTGCACCTATATAGGCTACGGGGTGGAATCCGCAAGCCAGATAATCTTGAATAATATGAATAAGCGCGTAACGGTTCAACAGGCCGAAAATGCCATTCGCCTGACCCAAAAAAACAAAATTACCCCCGGGACTGCTTTTATTATCGGCTATTTTGGCGAGACTTTAGATACGATCAAGGAAACGGTCGAATTTATAAAGCGCTTAAGATTGCCTGCCTGGCGTTTTTTCTTTGCCACCCCGATACCCGGCACTCAATTGTATGAATGGGCCAGGGAAAACGGAAAGATCAAACATGATGAGGACACATACCTTTCCATGCTGGCAAATTTCGGTAAGGCTTTAGTGGTTAACCTTACCGATTTCACGGACTCCGAGCTTATAAGGCTCAAAAAAGAAGCCGAGCGGGCCATTGAAGATTCGGCACCGCTGAGGGTCAAATTTAAGAAACTCATATTAAGAATCAAATATTGCATAGGCCGGTTAGGATTAAGCAGGCCACTGCGGTTGTTAAGGCGGTCCTTACGGCCGGGCGCGGCGGCAGGCAAACACCGGACTTAGATTCTGATTACCAAATCCACCCCTTTTTTACTTGTATATATGGAATAAGATAGTCTAGGCACGCGGTAGTGCATTAGGTTCCGGTCAGAACAGAGGCGTTCATTAAAGGTTTGTAACCTTATAGTGGGCGCCATTTTTTTTGACTTATAGTGCTTAATTTTTAGGCAGAGATACCGGGAGAAAAGATGATCGAGCTGGATGAGGCTCTTTATAAGGAAAAACAGGGTAGCGTCTATAAATATGTCCTTGAGATAATCGAAAAACCTCTGATCGAGAGGGCCCTGGAGCGTACTTACGGAAACCAGGTAAAGGCAGCCAAGATCCTCGGCATAAACCGCAATACCATGCGCAGCAAGATCAGGAAGCTTGGTATCGACCCGGATAAGTGGAAGATATAGATATGGACAAAAAAGAAAAGCTGGAAAAATACGGCCTGTATGACCGTCGTTTTGAGCACGATGCCTGCGGGGTAGGCTTTGTTTGCGATATCAAAGGCCGCGGCTCTAACGCCGTAGTCAGGCAGGGGCTGGAGGTTTTAAGGAGGCTCTCTCACCGCGGGGCCACCGGCGCTGACCCCCAAACCGGTGATGGCGCAGGCATACTCATACAGATCCCGCATCATTTTTTTGTCCGCGCCTGCGCGCAAAGCAACATCGAGCTGCCGGCATGCGGAGAGTACGGGGCAGGCCTGGTGTTTTTACCTGCGCTGGAGTCTGAGCGCAGGTTTGTTAAGGCCGTCTTCTCCGAGGCGGTCAGGAATGAGGGTTGTTATCTTCTGGGCTGGAGGGATGTGCCCGTGGAAGGCTCAGGCATCGGACGGTCTGCCAGCGAGACCCAGCCCAAGATCGAACAGGTATTCATTAAGAAATCCCCGGTCATCAAAAATGAGCTTTCCTTCGAGAGAAAACTCTATGTTATCAGAAAGATAGTTGAAAGCTCCGTGCGTAGTTCCAGGATAAGGCAGAAATCATTTTTCTATATCACTAACTTATCCTGCCGCACCCTTTCTTACAAGGGCTTGCTTATGCCCGGACAGATGGATGAATTCTTTTTGGATCTGCGGGACAAGGAGCTGGAAAGCAGCCTGTGCCTGGTGCATTCGCGTTATTCCACCAATACCTTTCCCACCTGGGACCTTGCCCAGCCTTTTCGGTTCCTGGCGCATAACGGAGAGATCAACACCCTGCGCGGTAATATCAACTGGATGGGGGCCAAGGAAAACCTTCTGGCAAGCCGCTTCTTCGGCAGGGATATCGAGAAGATCAAGCCTGTTATCGTGCCGGGCGGCAGCGATTCCGCCGGCATCGATAATGTCTTTGAGCTTCTGGTGTTATCGGGAAGGTCGCTGGAACACGCCATGATGATGCTGATACCTTCAGCCTGGGAACAGAACGATTCCCTGGATGCGGAATTGAGGGCGTTTTATAAGTATCATGCCTGCCTGATGGAGCCCTGGGACGGGCCGGCAGCCATCGCTTTTACCGATGGAGAAAAGGTAGGCGCGGTCCTGGACAGGAACGGCCTGCGTCCGGCGCGCTACATACTGACCAAGGATGAGCTTGTAGTAATGGCTTCGGAAGTAGGCGTGCTGGACATCGCGCCTGAAAACATAAAGGCGAGCGGCCGGCTTGAACCGGGGAAGATGTTCTTCGTGGATACCTCCCTGGGCCGTATCGTCGGGGATGAGGAGTTGAAAAGGAGGGTTTATAAGCAGAAGCCCTACAGAAAGTGGTTGGAGCAAAACATGGTAGAGTTTAGCGCGCTTTCGGCGCCCAGGTTTATCCCGGAGCGCATACCGGATCCCGCGCTTCTAATGAAGGCATTCGGCTATTCGCGCGAAGACTTAAAAATGATATTGCAGCCAATGGCCCAAAACGGCCATGAGCCCACAGGTTCTATGGGCAACGATACCCCTCATGCCGTATTGTCGCATCGCAACAAGCTGCTTTACGATTACTTCAAACAGCTTTTTGCCCAGGTGACCAACCCTGCGATAGACCCGATAAGGGAAGAGCTGGTGATGAGCCTGGATTGTTTCATCGGGGCTCGCAAAAACCTGCTTGGGGCAACCCCCGCACACTGCCGCAAGATCCACTTGAACAACCCTGTTCTTACCGATGAGGATTTAGAGAAGCTGCGCAGGATAAGGGTGAGAGGATTTAAAACCAAGACTATTTCCGTAGTTTTTGCCTGCGGCCTCCAGGCCAAGGATAATTTTAGACAGACGCTTGAGAGAATATGCCGGGAGGCGGAATCAGCCATAAAAAAAGGCTACACTTTTATAGTCTTAAGCGACCGCGGAGTGGATAAGGACCATGCCGCGCTGCCCATGCTTTTAGCGGTAGGGGCGGTACATGCGCATTTGGTAAAGAAGGCCTGCCGTGCGCAGATATCGCTGATAGTAGAAAGCGCTGAGCCGCGCGAGGTGCATCATTTCGCGCTGCTGTTCGGATACGGCGCCGGATGCATCAACCCGTATTTAGCCCTAGAGTCGGTAAGGCAGCTGGCCCGGGATAAAGAGGTGAGCCTCGAATCAGGCCAGGCAGAAAAGAATTACATCAAAGCGGTAAGGAAAGGAATTTTAAAAGTCCTTTCCAAGATAGGCATCTCTACTTTACAGAGTTACCGCGGTGCCCAGATATTCGAGGCCTTGGGGCTGGATAAAGAACTGATCGATAATTATTTTCCCGGCACGGTATCGCGAATCGGCGGGGCGGGCCTTGAGGTTATCATCGAAGAGACGCTTAGCAGGCACGGGCAGGGGTTTGCCGACGGCAAGCTCCTGGATTCCGGAGGGCTGTATCAGTGGCGCCGCGACGCAGAGTTCCATCTCTGGAACCCGGAAAGCATCGCTGCTCTTCAGGACGCCTGCCGAAACAATGACCGTCAAAGATACCTGGAGTTTGCGCGCCTTATAAACGATCAGTCCCGTAATCCCGCTACATTAAGAGGATTGATGTCTTTCAAAAAGACAAAATCCGTCCCCATCGAAGAGGTGGAACCGGCAGCCGGGATCCTCAAGCGTTTTGCTACCGGCGCGATGAGCTTCGGCTCAATCAGCAGGCCGACGCACGAGACATTGGCCGTTGCCATGAACAGGCTGGGAGGAAGGTCTAATACCGGAGAAGGGGGAGAAGATCCTTTGCGTTTTGTTGCTTTAAGTAACGGCGACTCCAAGCGAAGCGCCATAAAACAGGTGGCTTCGGGCAGGTTCGGGGTAACCACCAATTATCTGGTCAATGCCGATGAGATCCAGATCAAGATCTGCCAGGGGGCCAAGCCCGGGGAAGGGGGGCAGCTTCCCGGGCATAAGGTCAGCGATACTATTGCCAGGATCCGCTATACTACTCCCGGCGTAACCCTGATCTCTCCTCCCCCTCACCACGATATATATTCCATTGAAGACCTGGCCCAGCTTATTTTTGACCTCAAGAACGTCAATCCCCGGGCACGCATCAGCGTGAAGCTCGTCTCAGAGATAGGCGTAGGAACGGTGGCTGCCGGCGTAGCCAAAGGCAAGGCGGATATGATCCTTATTTCCGGCGGGGACGGAGGGACAGGGGCCTCGCCCTTAAGCTCTATTAAGCACGCAGGGCTGTCCTGGGAGCTGGGTTTATCCGAAACACACCAGACCCTGTTGCTTAACGGATTAAGGCCCAGGGTCAGGCTTCAGACCGACGGACAGATGCGCACCGGCCGCGACGTGGCTATCGCCGCGCTGTTGGGCGCCGAGGAGTTCGGTTTTTCAACCGCCGCATTGATCGTGATGGGCTGCGTGATGCTCAGGCACTGCCATTTAAATAACTGTTCAGTAGGCGTGGCTACGCAGGACGAGAAGCTGGAGAAGAGGTTTCAGGGCAGGGCCGAGTACCTCATCAATTACTTTCATTTTGTCTGCGAAGAATTGCGTCAGATAATGAGCGAGCTGGGCATGCGCAGCGTCGATGAGATGGTGGGTAGAAGCGACCTGCTCGAGGTAAGGGGCGATATCCTGCCCTGGAAGGCCAAAGGGATAGATTTCTCCCGCATCTTTTATAGGCCGCAGGCCGACAAAAATCTTTCCACGCATTGTTCAATTAGCCAGGAACACGGTATTGATAATGCGCTTGACCGCAGGCTGATCCAGCAGGCATCTGCGGCGCTTCTTTCCAAAGAGGCAGTACAGATCGAGTCGGCAATAACTAACATTAATCGTTCAACCGGGGCAATGCTAAGCGGTGAGGTCTGCCGTCGCTTCGGCGAAGAAGGCCTGGATGAGGATACCATTTATTGCAAGTTCAGGGGTATAGCTGGCCAGAGCTTCGCAGCGTTTCTGGCAAAAGGCATCACTTTTGAGCTTGAAGGCATGAGCAATGATTACGTCGGTAAGGGGATATCCGGAGGCAAGCTCGCCATCTATCCTGACCGGCGTTCGGATTATTATCCGCAGGATAATATTATCATCGGCAATACCGCTTTTTATGGGGCGATCTCGGGTGAGGCCTATATCAGCGGGGTAGCCGGTGAGCGTTTCTGCATACGCAACTCCGGATTGAATGCGGTGGTCGAAGGGGTAGGGGATCATGGCTGCGAATATATGACGGGAGGCAGGGTGGTGATCCTGGGAAAGACCGGCAGGAACTTTGCCGCAGGTATGTCCGGAGGCATAGCCTACATTTACGATAAAGACGGAGATTTTCACAAAAGATGCAACAGGGAAATGGTAGAGCTGGAGAGGATTTGCGCGGATGATGCGCGCACGATCTATGAGCTGGTGCGCCAACACCATAAGCATACACGCAGCCAGGTTGCCTTCGGGGTCTTAGATAACTTCAGCCGCCTGGTCCAGCGTTTTGTCAAAGTCATGCCTAAAGAGTATAAGCGCGTCCTGGAGGCAAGACAGACAGAGGAGGCCCCTGAATTGCAAGAAGCCTTGGATGGTTAGGCACCCGGCCCTATCGTAAGGGCCGGTGTCCTGGCGTCTGCAGGAGTGATTTTAAAATGGGAGATGTAAAAGGGTTCTTAAAAGTAAAGAGGCGGGCAGGTATTTACCGGCCGGTGTGCGAGCGCGTAAAAGACTTTGGCGAGGTATGCGTATTGCCGGCTGAATCGCAAGCCAAAGAGCAGGCTTCGCGGTGCATGGATTGCGGCACACCCTTTTGCCACTGGTCATGCCCCATTGGCAATTATATTCCGGAGTGGAACGACGCATTCTTTCGCGATCAAAAGGCAAAGGCCTTTATGCTGCTGTTTGCGACCAATAATCTGCCCGAGATCACCGGCAGGATATGTCCGGCGCCCTGCGAATACTCCTGCGTATTGGGGATAAATGACGATCCGGTGACCGTCAGGGAGAACGAACTGAGTATTATCGAGACGGCGTTTAGCAGGGGGGATATCAGGGCAAGGCCGCCAGCCAGCCGCACAGGCAGGAAAGTCGCCGTGATCGGCTCCGGCCCCGCGGGATTGAGCTGCGCAGACCAGCTCAACAAGGCAGGCCATCAGGTCAGCGTCTTTGAGCGCGATGACGAGATCGGCGGTATCCTGCGTTACGGTATCCCGGATTTCAAGCTGGACAAGCAAGTAATTGAACGAAGGATCAAGATCCTTCGGGAAGAAGGCATTGTTTTTAATGCCGGTATTGATGCGGGGATTGATTATCCCGCGGACAAACTAATCTCTGATTTTGACGCGGTATGTCTGTGCGCAGGCTCACGGGTGCCCAGGGACCTTAAGATAGAAGGTCGGCAGTTAAAAGGCATCTATTTTGCCATGGATTATCTTATCCAGTCAAACCGGAGGGTTTCCGGTAGGGTTATCGCAGAAGAGAGGGTCGATGTTAAAGGCAAGAAGGTTGTGGTTATCGGTGGAGGGGATACGGGTGCGGACTGCGTAGGCACCGCCCACCGGCAGAAAGCCGCCTGCGTTATGCAGATCGAAATAATGCCTCAGCCTCCGTCTTGCCGCACAAAGGAGCAGTCCTGGCCGAAGTACCCGACGCTTCTTAAAACTTCTTCAAGTCATGAAGAAGGAGGCCGGCGTGAATGGGCGGTCATGACCAAGAGGTTCATCGGAGACGGCGCAGGGCTAAAGAGGTTATTATGCTCGCGGGTAGAGTTCCAAAAAGACAGCATGGGTTGTCCTGCGGTAAAAGAAATACAAGGAAGCGATTTCGAAATCGAGGCTGACATAGCGGTTTTGGCGCTGGGTTTTCTGCATCCTGAAAAAGGAGGCCTAGTCGAAGGCCTCGGGCTTGAGCTGGATAGCCGCGGCAACATCAAGACCGATAATGAGTTTATGAGCTCGCAAAAAGGAGTATTCGCCGCGGGAGACTGCCGCAGGGGCCAATCCCTGGTAGTCTGGGCGATCTCAGAGGGCCGCAGAGCCGCTTATAACATAGATAAGTTTTTGATGGGGCAAAGCCGCCTGCCTTGCATATAAGCCTATCCTTAACGTCCCTGTCCTAACCCCCTGTTAATATTAGCTTGAAAAACCCCTTTTCATTGGTATATACTATAACTACCTAGGAGAACAATAAAGTGACTGATTTAAGAAGGTTTTCAGTCTGATATTGGCCCAGATGATCAGAAGTCAGCATCTGGGTTTTTTTATTTTCCACCGGCCCTCTTATACGTAAAGCTTATCTAACTCTTTGAATATCATGAAGATATTAATCCCGAGAAGGGAGAACCCCGGGAGTAGACCCACCAAAGAAGAGCTCCTTTTGCAGGTCGCCTTTAGCGATCTTCTTAACAGACTATTAAGCAGATTTGTCTCATCCAGCGCTTCCGAGATCGATAAAATCATACAGTTAAGCCTCGGCGATGTAGGAGAGTTCTTCAAGGCAGAGCACGTATATTTAATCCTGATGCATCCTGAGGCGGACTTCTGGAGCGTTCCTTACGAATGGAGCGTTACTGGCCAGTATAACCTGACTCAGAAATACCAGCATGTCCCTTTGGGCAGATTCCCCTGGTCGGAAAACAGGCTGTTAAACAATGAGCCGATTCTGGTAGCCTCGTTCAAAACCCTGCCTCCTGAAGCATTGGCTGAAATGAATGACGAAAAAGAGGAAGGCGTAAGATCAATGCTGCAGGTTCCGTTGCGCGGTAAGGGCGGATTGATAAACGGTTGTATAAACCTCAGGATTTATACTAAAGAGTTCAAATGGCTGCAAGAGGATATCCAAAGGCTGCGGGTCGTAAGCGATGTTTTGGGTAACGTAATCGAGCGCAGGTATTCGGAAAGAGCGCTTAAGGACAGGGAGATGTTGTTGAATACTATCATCAACGGTTCTCCCATCCCGCAGTTTGTCATCGATAAAGATCACCGAATTATTTATTGGAACCGGGCCCTGGAAGAATACACCGGGATAAAGATGCAGGAGATCGTCGGTTCAGACCAGCAATGGCGGGCTTTTTATAAAGACAAGCGGCCCTGCATGGCAGACCTTTTGGTGGATGAGAATATTGAGGAGATAGGCAAGTGGTATCCCGATAAATACAGCAAATCCAAGCTCATAAAAGAAGCTTATGAGGGGATAGACTTCTTTCCTCATCTGGGGCAGGACGGAAAATGGCTTTATTTTACCGCTGCCCCGATCAGGGATGATCAGGGCGGTATCATCGGCGCGGTAGAGACCCTCGAGGATATTACCGGATTAAAGCTGGCCGAAGAGGAGATCCGTCAGGCCTGGGAGCGGCTGAATACGATACTGGATGCGTCTCCGGTTGCGATGTTTATTACGCGCATAGAAGACGGCAGGATCCTTTATGCCAATCAATCTGCCTGCCTTTATTTCGACCTCGAGCTCAGGGACATGCTGGGAGGCAGCGCCTCAAGCCTGTATTATGATCCCGAAGACCGCCGCAAGGTAATAGAGGCGATTAAGCGCGATGGGATATTGAGAGATTTTGAGTTTTGCTGCCGCAAGAGCGACGGCAGCAAGATGTGGGCAGTATTGTCCTGTCAGGCCATACAATACGGCAAAGAGATAGTGATCATATCTTCAGTGCTTGATATCACCGCGCGAAAAATGATGGAAGATGCCTTGAGAGACACCGAGAGCAGGCTTAAGGGCATAATCCATATCGCTCCGGTGGGCATCGGGATGGTCGCCGACCGCGTATTACTGCAGGTAAACGAGAAGGTCTGTCAGATGACCGGATACAGCCAGGAAGAGCTGATCGGAAAAAACGCGCGCATCCTCTATCAGAACCAGGAGGATTTTGAGTTCGTCGGCAGAGAAAAATACGGTCAGATCAGGGCTTCGGGTTCGGGAACGGTGGAGACAAGGTGGAAGCGCAAAGACGGCCTACTCATCGATGTAGTCCTTAGCTCTACCGCTCTCAATAAAGAGAATCATTCCGCCGGGGTCATTTTTACGGCCCTGGATATCACTGAGCATAAGAAAGCCGAAGAGAAGCTCAGGCAATACGGCAGCGACCTGGAGGCAAAAGTCAAAGAGCGGACTTTGGAGCTGGAAAAGATAAACTCCGTGCTTCGGGCTACCGCCGAAAAATTGCAGCGAGCCATAAAGGCAAAGTCCGAGTTTTTGGCCAATATGTCGCATGAGCTGAGGACCCCGCTTAACTCCATCAACGGATTTTCCGAGGTCCTTTATGATGAGACTTTCGGAGCGCTTAACGATAAACAGAAAAGATATGTGGGGAACATATTGGCCAGCGGCAGGCATCTGCTTTCGCTGATAAACGACGTCTTGGACCTGGCCAAGGTTGAGGCGGGGAAAATGGAGCTGTCCTTATCTGTCTTTTCCCTGAAGGGGCTCATTGAAGAGGCGGAGGTCCTGATAAAGGAGTTGGCTTTGAAAAAAGGCATCGAGACCGTCCTTGAGCTCAATGACGGGCTGGGGGATATCGAGGCAGATGAGCGTAAGATCAAGGAGGTCTTTTATAACCTTCTTTCCAACGCCATAAAGTTTACTCCGGAAGGCGGCAGGGTCGGGGTCAAGGCTAAGAGGAACGACACTGAGTTTGACCTTGAGGTTTGGGATACCGGGATTGGGCTGGCCCCTGAGAATCTCGATAGGGTCTTTGAGGCTTTTACGCGGATAGAATCCGCATATGCCCGTGTTACCGAAGGCACGGGCCTGGGATTGGCTTTCTCCAAGAAGCTGATCGAGCTCCATAAGGGCAATATTTGGATCGAGTCCGGCGGGATTAACAGGGGTTTAGCAGTTAAATTCACCCTGCCCATAAAGCAGACATTAGCAAGATGAAAAAACGGGTTTTGATAATTGAAGATAACGAAAGGAACCTTGAGCTGGAGAGCGATCTATTGATGGAGGCTGGTTTCGAGGTCTTGCAGGCAAGAGACGCTGCCGGCGGCCTGGAGGCAGTCCGCAGGCAAAAACCGGACATAATCATCCTGGATATACGGCTTCCGGATATACGCGGCTTTGAATTAATAAAGTTGCTGCACCAGGATAAAGATGCCTGCAGCATACCCGTAGTTTTTGTTACGGCTTCGGTCGTGGGTCAGGAAGCAGAAGAAGTGAGCAAGATTATCCCCCAGGGATACGGCTTTATCCCCAAACCCATCAATACCAGGACATTTGCCCAGGAGATCTCCGGTTTTCTCAAGTAATCCCAATCTCTTAACTCTCGTTTTTTCAAGCCGTTAGAGCAAGCCAGCCGTTTTATCTCTTCCATTATAATTAATCAAATAAATACAGAAAATTAGCCTCATCAGGCTATTGGGTTTTATCTTTAATGTATTAGAATTTAACTGTAACTTCCGGTAATTTTTTATCGTTGCGGGGAGAAGTCAGAATGAGCCAAAGAATTGTCCTGATAGTCGATGATGATCCGGATTGCGTGGAGCTGACCAAGATAGCCTTGGAGAAAAGCGGCAGATACATCGTGTTTTCGCAGTGTGATCCCCGGCAGGGAGTGGCTTACGCCAAAAAGCTCTCTCCGGACATAATCCTCCTGGATATTGTCATGCCGCATATGAGCGGACTGGATGTTCTAAGCAGGCTGAAAAAAGACAAAAAGACCATGCATATCCCGGTCATTATATTTTCTTCATTGGCAGACGGCTGTTCGAAGCTGGAGGCCTCCAGGCTTTACGGCGACTCCTACTTGGAAAAGCCGGTCAACTCCCCGCTTTTGCTCGAAACAATAGAAAAAATACTCAAACCATGATTAAGCATTTGGAGAATCCGATAGAGGCGCAGGTAAACACCGGTTTCCCTAAGGAGAGGATACTGCTGGTGGATGATCACCTGGATTGCCTGGATATCCTTGAGGCTATTATCTTGCCGGCAGGCTATGAAACAATCAGGGCCACAAGCGGAAGAGAGGCTTTGGATATTATCAGGCAAGCAGATATCGATCTGGTGATACTGGATGTGATGATGCCGGTGATGTCCGGCTATGAAACAGCCAGGCTCATAAGGCTTGAAAAGAAAACGCCTATCATCTTGTTGACCGCGCTCAAAGAGAGGGAGTGCGTTATCCGCGGCTTGGAGAACGGGGCGGATGAGTTCATGGTCAAACCGGTAATAAAGGAAGAGTTTCTGTTAAGGATAAAACATATATTGGAATTAAAAAAACACCACGACGCCCTGGAGAATATGGTCCTGAAAAGGACCAGGAAATTGCGCCTGGCCCGCGATATGTTGCTTGAGTCCAACCACGAGGTGGTCAAGAGGCTCCTGATGGCGGTTGAATATAAAGATGATGAGATAGGCAGGCATATCATCCGCGTAGGTAAATACAGCCAGATATTGGTACAGAAGCTTGGGCTTGGCCCGCGACTGGTAGAGATAATCGAGTATGCCGCCCAGATGCATGATATCGGTAAGGTCGGTATCCCCGACAGCATCCTCTTTAAGCGGGGCAGGCTCACCCCGCAGGAGTTTGAAGTCATGAAGACGCACACCGTGATTGGGGGCAGGATCCTGGGAGACAGCCCTCATTATCTACTCAAGGCCGCCTGTGAAATAGCCTTTAATCATCACGAAAGATGGGACGGCCTGGGATACCCCTGTGGAAAGAAGGCAAGGGATATACCGGTTTCCGGAAGGATAGTAGCGGTTTCGGATGTTTTTGATGCGATCACCTCGGCGCGCCCCTACAAAAAACCCCTTGAATGGGAGGAGTCCCTGGGGATTATCAAGGCGGAGAGCGGCAGGAGTTTTGATCCCTGGGTGGTGGAGGCTTTTTTCAAGGCGCTGGATCAGATACGGGATATTTACGGCTTTTATAAGGACACGCCGGATAAAGGGGTAACCTCAAAAAGTCAGGGCGAATAACCCTTTCAGGCTATGGAGCATGCTTTTATTATGAAGTATGCTTGGGAGAGGAAGGCGGAATAACCGTTTGTCAAAAAGGAGGCAGAGATGTTAAAGCAGATGAGTTTGTTCAAGAAGATACTCATGCTTTGTATCATCATAGCTTTTTCTTTTTCCGGCCTTTTGATGTGGGTCTTCCCGAAGTTCAGGGCCAATGTTTATGAAGGCGAGCAGAAAAAAGTCAGAAATCTGGTTGAAAGCGCCTGGGGAGTTATGAACGGTTATGCCAAACAGGCGGCAACAGGGGCCATGACCCGGGAACAAGCCCAGGAAGCGGCCAAGGCAGCGATCAAAGACATGATCTACGGAGAGAACGACTACTTCTGGGTCAATGACCTTGAACCCAAGATGATCATGCATCCTTTTAATGTTAACCTCGTAGGCAAGACGCTCAATGATTATAAAGACGCTAAGGGTAAATTAATGTTCATGGAAATGGTCGATGTAGCCAAACGCAGCGGAGAGGGGTTTGTCAGTTATTACTGGACCAAGCCCAATGAGACCAAGCCTTCCCCCAAAATATCGTTTATCAAAATATTTCCTCAATGGGGTTGGATTGTGGGGACCGGCGTATATGTGGATAAAGTAGAGCAGGAAGTTTGGCAGGTCCTTTCGGTATTTTTGATCGTCGGCCTGTTGCTCTTTTCCGCCAGCATTGCCGTATCCATCATCCTGGCGCGTTCCATTGCCCGGCCCATCAACAACATCGTAGCTAATCTTAGGTCCGGATCAGAGCAGACTACGGCCGCCTCCACACAGGTAGCCGCAGCCAGCCAGCAGCTTTCCCAGGGGGCTACAGAGCAGGCCTCTTCTATCGAAGAGGTATCCAGTTCTTTGGAAGAAATGAACGCCACCATCAACCAGAACTCGGATAACGCCACCAACGCCGATAAGATCGCCCAGGAAGCCAGCTCTACCGCTGAATCGGGAAATGTCGCCATGTCGCATATGCAGGAGGCGATGAACGTTCTCAACCAGTCTTCGGATAAGATCTCCAAGATCATCAAGACCATCGAAGAGATAGCCTTCCAGACCAATCTTCTTGCGCTTAACGCCGCGGTTGAAGCTGCGCGTGCAGGCGAGCACGGCAAAGGTTTTGCCGTGGTTGCTGAAGAGGTGCGTAATCTGGCCAAGCGCTCGGCAGAAGCAGCCAAGGACACCGCCAGCCTCATCGAGGACAATATCGGAAAGGCCAAGAATGGCGCTGATATAGCCAAGCAGGTAGGCGACTCGCTTAACAACATCACGGTCCAGGCCAGGAAGGTGGCCAATATAGTTTCTGAGATAGCCGCAGCCAGCAAAGAGCAGGCCAGCGGCATCAACCAGATAACCAACGCCGTCAATCAGATGAACCAGGTCACCCAGGAGACAGCTTCATCCGCGGAAGAGAGTGCCTCCAGCGCCGAAGAGCTCTCCAGCCAGGCACAGCTTCTTCAGGGGTTGGCCCAGGATCTGGCAAATATCATATCGGGGCATATCAAAAACGGCCGCTTGGCATCGAATGATGCGCGTTTACTGGCGCACGCATCGGCCTCCAAGCCGTCAGGCGCCAACAACAGGATCTCTAGCCACGTCAGGAAGATCAATGCCAACGCACGCGAATCCGGCCCCAGGGTTATCAAACCCGACGAGGCCATACCGCTGGATTCCAAGGACCTGAAGGAGTTTTAAGCTTGAATCGCCTAGAAGCTATGCAACCCGAAGGAGGCGGAAGATGTGCCCTATAGCCGTTAAAAACAATACAGGCAACATTGCCAAAGAAGGAAAGTATCTTACCTTTGCCCTCGGGCATGAAGAGTACGGCCTGGAGATTCTCCAGGTGCGCGAGATAATCAAGCTTATGGATATTACCGCCGTGCCAAAGGTCCCCGATTATGTCAAAGGCGTGATCAACCTGCGCGGCAAGATAATTCCGGTCATCGATTTAAGGCTGAAGTTCGGCATGCCCAAGGTCGATTATACCAGCGAGACCTGCACCATAGTGCTTAACGTCTGCTCCAGCCTTATGGGTGTTATCGTTGACCATGTATCCGAAGTGCTTGATATAACAACTGAGAATATCGAGCCTACGCCGCAGTTCGGTGCGAGCATCCACACCGATTATATTATCGGTATCGGTAAGGTCGGCGATAAAGTCAAGATCCTCCTGGACATCGAGAGGGTGCTTACAGAAGACGTATCGTTAGCGCAAAACATAGAGACAGGCAAATAAGTGGGGCTTCTGCCCCGGCTTCCAAGCGAAAAGACAGTCCCTTTGCGCATTTAGCATGGGGCTGTCTTTTCATTATTGATAAGCTGCGCACAAAGGTATATAATGACCTTTAACAAAGACGCGGATAAGGGGGATAAGTGGCTACGGAAGTGATCCTCGCTGATGACCATGAAATAGTAAGGGTAGGAATAAAGTCGGCCCTGGCTAAGCAAGACAGGACCATAGAGGTGGTAGGCGAGGCCTCTAACGGCTGCGAGGTCCTTGAGCTTGCCCGGGTCTATCCCGGCTGCATTTATGTTCTGGATATCTCCATGCCGCTTTTAAACGGCTTGCAGACTGCCGAGCGGCTGCTAAAGCTCGATCCGAAAAATAAGGTGATAATCCTGAGCATGCACGACGATAATCTGCTGGTCGAAAAGGCCCTTAAGGCCGGGGCAAAAGGCTATCTGTTAAAAACCAACGCCAGCCAGGAGATCGTCCAGGCTATCCACGAGGTATCCCAGGGCAGGTTTTTCCTGAGCTCCAAGATATCCGGTTTCGTGGTCAAGGGGTTCCTGGGCAAGGGCGGCGCAAAGCAGGGCGGCGATGATAAGAGAGAACAGCTTTCTGCCAGGGAAAAAGAGGTCTTGCAGCTTATTGCCGAAGGCATGAGCAACAAAGAGATCGCCGCCAAGCTTGAGATCTCCTCCAATACCGTGCATGTCCATCGCAACAGCATCATGGGCAAGCTCAACATCCATTCCACCGCGGAGCTTACCAGATACGCCCTTAAAGAGAAGATCAGCCAGCTTTAGGCTTCGGGGGGCGCCAGGCAGTTAAAGGAGGCAGCTGTGCCCAAGTGCAAGGTTACGCACATTAAAGAGCAGGAGCGGGACGTTATAATCGTCCTCCTGCCGTCTGATTTCAGCCGCAAAGAAACTTTCGAAAAAAACAGGACCCGTGTTACCCTTCAGAAGTATGCCACTGACGGCGGGTTGACCGGGGTTGTCGTCATCGCCTGGGATGCCGGGGGCGGCAGGTGCGGGTTTTTGGCTCCCCCGCATTTGCAGGCCTTTTTAAAAACCATCACTCTTGAGCAAATTTATAAAGGCATTAATGAAGAGATATCCTGGTAGGATAAAACGGGTATATCGGTTTCTGCGTTGATGCCCCGTGCTAATCGCTTGACAGTTAAGGTTTTTCTGATATATTAATTCCATCACTCTTAACGATCAGAGTGATTTTTTTATCCCATCCCATTAAACTCCCGGCAAATACCAGAACCAAGAAGGAGGTTTTATGTTCGGTTTTATTATAAAGGGCGGGCCGATGATGATCCCGATCATCCTGGGTTCGATCATTGGATTCGCGATAGTGTTGGAAAGGCTCTGGGTGTACCGCCAGGTGATGAAGCTGGATGCCACGCAGTTCGTCCAGCAGGTCTTCAAGGCCTTAAAGGGCGGCAGGACCAAAGAGGCGCTGGAGCTGTGCGATCGTAACTCCAGCTATCCCGTAGCCGCGGTTTTTAAGATAGGCATAGAGAGAAGAGAGCTGGCTTTAAACAGGCTGGAGAAGACCCTGGAGCAGGCAGGCAATAACCAGGTGCATAGGCTGGAGAAGAACCTCGGGGCGCTGGTCTCTATCGTCAGCATCGAGCCGCTGATGGGGTTCTTAGGCACTATCACCGGGCTTATTCGCGCCTTCATGTCCTGGGAGAACGCCGGGGCGAATGTAACGGTAAGCGTTCTGGCCGCGGGCATGTATGAGGCGATGCTTACCACCGCCGCAGGCCTGTCTATCGCCATACCCTTATTCTTATGCTACAACTATTTCGTGACCAAGATCAAGAACATATCGCTGGAGCTTACCAACCACTGCATCCAGCTTCTTGAGGTGATCGGCGAGGCCAAGGATTAATCGATGAAGATAGCCGGCAGGCGCACGTATCTGGTGAGCATGGAGTCGGTGGCAATGACCGATATCGTGCTTAATATGTTCATATTCTTCTTCATATCATTCAGCCTGCTTTATACTTTCAGCCCTTATAAGATACAGAAGCTGGAAGTCAAGCTCCCCGAGGCCAGGCACCTGACCCCGATAAACGAAAAGTCGCAGGTAAATATTATCGTCAGCAACGAAGGCGTGGTTTATCTGGATAAGGCGGTAGTCACCAAAAAGGAGCTTAAGGACAGGGTCGCTAATTTATACAGGAACAATCCGGGCCTGGCGGTAGTCTTGCGTTCGGACAGGCTCGTGAAATTCAAGGATATCGTAGGAGTGCTGGATATACTCACCGAATTAGGCATCAAGAATCTGAACATCGCGGCGATTACGGAACAGTGAGAAAGGAGAGGCAGCAAAGATGTTAGGTTTAAGCGGAGCAAGCCAATTCGAATTCTGGTCTATAATGAGCGTTCTTCTTATTTCTTTTATCGGTCTGGGGTACGCGCTTTTCCTGCGCGCCCAGATCATGAGGAAGGACAAAGGCACGGATAAGATGCAGGAGGTCTGGAACGCCATCCGCCTGGGGGCGGATGCCTACCTCAACCGCCAGTTAAAAAGCATCCTGCCATTGATATTCATCCTTACCGGTGTGTTGTTTTTCTCCGTTTATGTCATCCCTCCGACTGCGGAGGCGCTGGAGAGGTTTCATAACTTTAACCCGGATCAGATAAGGCTGATCGTCGGATTCGGCCGCGCCATTGCTTTTGTCATGGGCGCCTGTTTTTCGCTGATGGTAGGGCAGTTCGGCATGCGCATGGCGGTCGAAGGCAATGTGCGCGTGGCCTCGGCAGCGCGCACCAGCTTCTCCGAAAGCTTGAAGATCGCTTACCGCTCCGGCACCATCACCGGCATGCTTACAGACGGCCTCGGGCTCTTAGGCGGCACTTCCATTTTTATCATTTTCGGCGTGGCCTCACCCGATGTGCTTCTGGGTTTTGGTTTCGGCGGCACGCTCCTTGCCCTGTTCATGAGGGTAGGAGGCGGTATTTATACCAAGGCTGCCGATGTCGGTGCAGATCTGGTAGGCAAGGTCGAGAAAGGCATCCCTGAAGATGACCCCAGGAATGCCGCGGTAGTAGCGGACCTGGTCGGTGATAACGTCGGCGACTGCGCGGGTATGGCAGCGGATATCTTCGAATCATATGAAGTCACCATCGTCTCCGGCTTGATCCTGGGGCTGGCGCTGGTATCTTTGACGGGTGAGCTAAAATGGATAGTCTTTCCGCTTTTAGTGCGCGGCATAGGCGTAATATCCTCCATCTTCGGGACATACCTGGTCAAGGGAAAGAAGAACGAGGAAGAAAGGCAGGATGCCTTTTCAAGCATTAACCTAGGTTTCTATACTTCTGCCGCGATATCAATAGCGGCATTCTTTTTCCTGGCCATGTTCTATATGCATGAATGGCGCGCGTTTTTATCGGTAGGCGTGGGTATCCTCCTGGCTATCGTCATCGATGAGGTCACCAAGTATTTTACCCATACCAAACACGATCCGGTAAAAGAGATCGCCGCTGCTTCCAAGACCGGTTCCGCTACCCTGATATTGAGGGGCCTGGCCATAGGTTTTGAGTCTTCCGTCTGGCAGATCCTGGTCATTGCCGCGACCATCCTTTTGGCGGTGTTGATCTACTGGGGTCAGCCGGTAATTTATGTCCTCTATGGCGTGGCCATGACCGGTATCGGTATGCTTACGCTTACCGGCAACAACGTGGCCATGGATTCTTTCGGTCCTATAGCGGATAACGCCAACGGCATCGGCGAGATGGCGCATATGGATGCAAAAAGCCGCCAGATCATGGCAGACCTGGACGCGGTAGGCAATACCACCAAGGCCATTACCAAGGGCGTGGCCATCGGCTCGGCAGTAATCGCCGCGGTCTCCCTTTTCGGTTCGTTCCTTACCGATGTCACCAACGTCCAGGGGCAGCTGGGTATCGCCGAGAACTTAAGGCTTATGGCTACAGGTATCCGCGTCTCGGAGCCGGCGGTATTCATCGGCATGCTTATCGGAGGGGCCATACCCTGGCTCTTTTCGTCCCTGATCATCAACTCCGTGGCGCGCGCGGCCTGCCTTATCGTCGAAGAGGTGAGGAGGCAGTTCCATATCCCCGGGTTAATGGAGGGAAAGGTGGCGCCTGATTATAAGAAGACGGTGGATATCTGCACCGTTGCCGCGCAGAGGGAGCTTATCGGCCTGTCGTTGATCGGCGTGGTCAGCCCTTTGCTGGTAGGGATGCTTTTGGGAGTCGAGTCGCTGGGAGGGTTTTTGGCCGGCACGATCCTGTCGGGCCAGCTGCTGGCGGTATTTATGGCTTCTGCCGGAGGCGCCTGGGATAATGCCAAGAAGCTTATCGAAGACGGGCTTTACGGCGGCAAGGGCTCGGAGTGCCATAAGGCCAGCGTAGTCGGCGATACGGTGGGAGATCCTCTCAAGGATACTGCCGGTCCGGCATTGAACCCGATGATCAAGGTCATTAACCTTGTGTCTTTGCTGGCAGCCCCCATCCTTATACAATACAAGAATACCGATTTACCGGTGGTAGTGGCAATAGTGGTTTGCGCCATGCTTATCTTCGGTTCGATCGTATACTCAAAGCACGGAAAGCTCAGCCTCAAGAAATGCGGCGCTGAAGCGGGCTTCTAAGCTTTAGGAAATAGTCTTATCGCGGGCTGGCGGCAGAAAAACTCTGCCGCCAGTTTTGTTTATGAAAAGAGCATTCGTATCTGTGACAGCGGTTTTATTTCTGGTCCTGGGTGCCCCGGGCTTATCCCTTTGGGCAAAGACCGTCAAGGTCTGCTTTAGCGGCTACTGCGTCAATGCCGAAATCGCCGATACCGAAGCCAACAGAATGCAAGGGCTCATGCACAGAAAGCATCTAGGCGAGGATCAGGGGATGCTCTTTGTGTTTGAGCAGGAGGGCCGCTATGGTTTTTGGATGAAGAACATGAGGTTTCCCATCGATATCATATGGATAGGAAAGGATAAGACAGTTGCAGGGATCACGGAATATGCCCAGCCGTGCCAGGCCCGCTGCCGTCAGATAACCCCCCGCAAGCCATATCAGTATGCCCTTGAGGTAAAAGCCGGGTTTGCGCGCCGGCATAACATTTCTCCAGGCAGTAAAGTAAGCTTTTAACCCGCCTAAACATCTTTTTGTGAATAAACATTCGGACAAGCCTTGACAAATTCTAAAAATATGATAAACTCTTTATAATTATTGTGAAATAAGGAGCAATAAAGTGATTACCAATAAGAATTGTATTATAAGGCTGTCCCGATATAAGAATGCTTTATACAGGCTGCAGGCGCTGGGTTTTGTCAAGGTCTTCTCGGATAACCTCGCCGATGCCATAGGGGTTAGCGCCTCTCAGGTGCGTAAGGATTTCTCCCTGTTCGGGCTCGGAGGAAACAAAAGGGGCGGGTATCAGATAGATGTGCTCATCGAGCGGCTCAATACGATACTGGGCAAGGACAAGGTCCAGAAGGTAATCGTTGCCGGAGCCGGCCATATCGGCACCGCGCTCATGCGTTATCAGGGGTTTGAAAAGGAAGGGATCAGGATCATTGCCGGTTTTGATATCGACCCGGCGAGGTTTGGCGGGCAGGCACAGGCGCCGGTGCTGCCCATGGACCAGATGAGGGATTTCGTAAGAAATAACCAAGTCAGGATCGGGATCATCGCCACTCCCGATATTGCCGCTCAGCAGGTCGCCGATATCATGTTCTCCGCGGGCATCAAAGGGGTCTTGAATTTTGCGCCCATAAGGCTTAAGGTGCCGGAAGAATGCGTGGTCAACAACATAAATGTCGAGCTTGAGCTGGAAAACGTGGTCTATTTCGTTAACGCCGCAGGCAAGACAAAGGCGGCAAAGGGATAAGAGATGCCGACGCCACTTGAGATTATAAAGAAGAAGAGGACCGAAGCGATAAACCGCATCAACTCCAAAGGGTTCCTTTCTACCAAAAGGGTATTTGTGGGTATGGCTACCTGCGAGATCGCCGCCGGCTCCAAAGACGTACTGGCGGTAGTTGAGAACGCGGTTAAGAAGGGCGGGCTTACCGATGTATATCTGAGCCAAAAGGGCTGCGCCGGACGCTGCAATCTTGAGCCGACGGTTGAAGTCGTTGAGGAAGGAAAGATCCCGGTTAAGTACGGCAAGGTCACCAGGGAGGCGGCCATCGAGATCGTGGAAAGGCATTTAAAAAAAGGCGAAGTAGTAAAGGAATGGGTAATCCAGTGAGTTAGCCCGTCTAGGACGGGCATGCGGATAAGCGCAGGCGCGGCTTCACATAAAAGGAACGCTAAAATGTCCAAGTATGTTATAACCCTCTGTTCAGGCACCGGCTGCATGCAGAACGGCGCAAAGGAGCTAAAGGCCGTAATCGAAAGAGAGCTGGAAAAGAGGGGCCTGGCTTCCAGAGTCAGGATCAATATATCCGGGTGCCTGGGTATGTGTAAAAACGGCCCCGTGATGATCGTTCATCCGGGATATACCATATACGGCAGGGTAGCGCAAAAGGACATCCCTGAGATCGTCGAGGCGCACTTTGAGAAAAAGCAGAAGGTCAAGCGCCTTATCATAGAAGAAGACCATTTATACAACAGGTTCTTTCGCACCTTCGGGGACATGAACTTTTTCGGCAGGCAGATGCGCATTACTTTGCGTAACTGCGGGATAATCGATCCGGAGAGCATAGATGATTATCTTTCGGTACGAGGCTATGAAGCGCTGGCCAAGGTCCTGACCCAGATGACCCCGGAGCAGGTGGTCGCGGAAGTAAAGAAGTCGGGTTTGCGCGGAAGAGGCGGGGCGGGTTTTCCCACCGGGATCAAATGGGAGCTTACTGCCAGAGAAAAAAGCGATGAAAAGTTCGTGATCTGCAATGCCGATGAGGGCGATCCGGGGGCATTTATGGACAGGAGCACTATCGAAGGCGACCCGCATACGATAATCGAAGGCATGATAATCGGAGGCTTCTCAATCGGCGCGCGCAAAGGAATAGTGTATATTCGCGCGGAGTATCCGCTGGCGGTAAAACGGCTTGAGAAGGCGATAGCCGATGCGCGAAACGAAGGCTTCCTGGGGGCCAATATCCTGGGTTCGGATTTCTCCTTTGATATAGAGATAAGGCTGGGAGCCGGGGCTTTCGTCTGCGGGGAAGAGACTGCGCTGATCCATTCCATCGAAGGCCACCGCGGGATGCCGCGGCCGCGGCCGCCGTTCCCCTCGGTCCAGGGGTTATTCGATAAGCCTACGCTTATCAATAATGTCGAGACCTGGGCGAATATCCCGGTCGTCATCATCGAGGGCGCGCAGTGGTTTAGCTCCATCGGCACGCAAAATAGCAAAGGCACCAAGGTATTTGCCCTGGCCGGCAAGATCAATAATACTGGGCTGGTGGAAGTCCCCATGGGCACGAGCCTGCGGGAGATCATCTATGATATCGGAGGCGGCATCCCCGGGAATAAAAAATTCAAGGCTATCCAGACGGGCGGCCCGTCCGGAGGGTGCCTTTCCGAAGAGTACCTGGACACGCCGATCGATTACGAATCGCTGGCCAAGGCCGGTTCGATCATGGGCTCCGGGGGCATGATCGTCATCGATGAAGATTCCTGTATGGTCAATATCGCCAAATTTTTCCTGGAATTTACTCAGAACGAGTCCTGCGGCAAATGCACCCCCTGCCGCGAAGGCACCAAGCGAATGCTGGAGATCCTGGCGCGGATTACGCAGGGCAGGGGCGTTGAGGGGGATATCGAAAAGCTCCAGCGGCTGGGCAACATGATAAGGAAGGCCTCGCTTTGCGGCCTTGGCCAGTCGGCGCCTAACCCGGTATTAAGCACGATCAAGAACTTCCGCCACGAGTATGAAGAGCACATCAGGGAAAAGAAATGCCGCGCGCACTTCTGCGCGCAGCTGTTAACCTACTCCATCAACGACAAATGCGTCGGCTGCGGCGCCTGCAGGAAGATTTGCCCCGTAGGCGCGATAAGCGGAAGCCCAAAGTCAAAGCACGCCATAGACGAAAGAAAATGCATCAAGTGCGGGATGTGCCTTAAGGCCTGTAAGTTTTTGGCGATAGACAAGGCATGAGGGAGACTATTAGATGAAGAAAACGGTGACCATATATATAAATGATAAAGCTTATGAGGTAGAAGCGGGTCAGACGATCATGCAGGCGGCGGATAAGCTGGGGTATCATATCCCGCGGCTCTGTTATCACCCAAAGCTCTCCATTGAGGGGGCCTGTAGGGTGTGCATCGTGGAGGTCGAGGGCATGCGTAATTACGTGGCAAGCTGCGCGTATCCGGTGGCCGAAGGGATGAGGATAAAGACCCATACCAAGGAGCTGCGCACGGCACGGCGCGATATCGTAGAGCTGATCCTGGATAATCACCCCGATGATTGTCATACCTGCGAGCGGGACGGTATCTGCGAGCTGCAACGACTGGCTTATTCTATGGGCCTGCGCCACAGGCATTTCGAGGGAGAGAAGAAGCATTACGAGAAGGACCTTTCTTCGGTGGCGGTAATACGCGACCCGAATAAATGCATACTCTGCGGCAGGTGCGTGCGCATATGCTCGGAGATCCAGAAGGTCAATGCCTTGGGTTACGCCCACAGGGGCTTTAAGACCGTGGTCATGCCGGCTTATGAGATGCCTTTTAGCGACAGTGTATGTACTGCTTGCGGGCAATGCATAAATGTTTGCCCTACCGCGGCGTTTTTGGAGCGTAACTATACCCAGGAGTTGTTCGAGAAGCTTCAGGATGAGAATTATGTTAAAGTTGTTCAATTCGCCCCTTCGGTGCGCGCCGCAATCGGCGAAGCCTTTGGTTTTCCCGTGGGGACCAATAAAGAAAAAGAGACCGTGGCGGCCCTGCGCAGGCTCGGTTTCGATTACGTATTCGATACGCAGCTATCCGCGGACCTGACCATTATGGAGGAGGCCAGCGAGCTGCTTATGCGAATCAAGGGCAAAGGCAAGCTGCCCATGATAACCTCCTGTTCCAGCGCCTGGATGAAGTGCATGGAGCAGTTTTATCCGGACCTGATCGAGAATGTCTCTACCTGCAAGTCGCCGATGTCGATGATGGGGGCGCTGATAAAGACTTACTTTGCCGCAAAGATCAAGGCGGAGCCGAAAAAGATACTAAGCGTAGCGGTGATGTGTTGTACCGCCAAAAAGTATGAAGCGGCGCGGCCGGAGTTGAAGGTAAATGGCCTGCCCGCAGTAGACATTGTGGTTACCACCCGCGAAATAGCCTGGATGTTCAAGTCGGCGGGCATAGATTTCGTAAACATCGAAGGAGAGGATTTCGACAAGCCTTTGGGTATATCCAGCGGAGGAGGCGCGATATTCGGCACTACCGGCGGCGTGATGGAGGCGGCGATCCGCACGGCCTACGAACTTTATACCGGGGAGACGCTCATGGATATCGAGATCAATGAAGTGCGCGGACTAAAAGGCATAAAGGAAGGCAGCATCGATTTTGACGGCACGCCGATTCGCGTAGCCGTAGCCCACGGCCTGGGAAACGCCAATCGGCTGCTTGATATCGTAAGAAGCCAGCCGCAGAGGTATCATTTTGTGGAGATAATGGGTTGTCCCGGAGGATGCATCGGAGGGGGAGGGCAGCCTTATGCCGGCTCCAACTCCATGGCGCTTGACGAGGCGGTGCTCAAGAAAAGGGCGGAGGCGCTATACGGCATAGACCGGCACAAAAATATCAGGCGCAGCCACAACAACCCCGACATCCGCCGGATTTACAAGGAATTCCTGGGCAAACCCCTGGGAGAGATGTCGCACAAATTATTGCATACTCATTATAAGGCAAAAGAACCCCGGGGCATCGTGCCGCGCGAGTTAACCGTTAGATAGGGATTCGGGGCAGGTCCGGCTGCATTTGAAACAGGAGGCAAAAGATGTGCAGCGTAAGCGCAGCAAAAGACGAAAAGATAAAAATATTAAAAGAATGCATGGAGTCGGTCAAGGGCATGCGCCAGGAGGCGCAGCTTATCTCTATTCTGCATAAAGCGCAGGAGCTTTACGGCTATCTGGATAAAGAGGTCATGGATGAGATAGCCATTACCATGCAGATACCCACGGCGCATATCTGGGGGGTTGCGACCTTTTATCATTACTTCAATCTCAGCCCTCAGGGCAAGCATGCGATAGCGATATGCCTGGGCACCGCCTGTTACATCAAGGGCGCCGGAGATATACTGGATGCTTTAAAAGAAGAGCTTAAGATAGGGATAGGGCAGACCAGCGCGGACGGGTTATTTACTTTGCAGGAGGCGCGCTGCCTGGGCGCATGCGGTCTGGCGCCGGTGATGATGATAGACGGCAAGATCTACGGCTGCCTCACGCCTAAAAAGACCATAGAGATATTGAATACTTACAGAAAGGCAGCGGCAAAACAGGAGTTAAAACCGCAATGACGCGATAGGCAATACGGATCAGTTGACCTGAGGCAAGGATTATTCTTCTGAACCCGAGGGCTTAATTACAGAAACCCGGTTTTCTTCAGGTCAATTTCAAGGAAGGCCGGGTCTGTTTTTTAGGCAGCCTTGTGCCATAAAGCCCGCGCACCGGAATCCGAGGAGAGGATAAACATGGAAAAGAGATTGGGGTTCGTGGGGATAGTCATCGAGGACAGGAAGAGGTCGGCGCCCGAAGTCAACAAGGTGCTCACCGAATACGGGCAGCTTATTGCCGGACGAATGGGGATACCGCATTTAAAACACGATAACAGCGTTATCGTGATCATCGTGGATGCGACCACGGATGAGCTCGGGGCGTTGACCGGAAAGCTCGGCAAGATCGAGGGCATCTCGGTCAAGTCAGGCTTGAGTAAAGGCAAGTAAACCATATTACGTCGAGGTCGGACATGAAATACGTAGATGAGGGAAAGATTAATCATTTGCTGGATAAAGCCGGGCAGGCAGATACTGGGGAGTTTGAGCGCATACTGGCGAAAAGCCTGAATTTGCAGAGGTTGTCCCTGGAAGAGAGCGCCGTGCTCCTGGCAACGGAAGAGCCGGCCCATAAAGAAAAAATACTCAAGGCCGCCAGCATCGTTAAGGAGCGCATCTACGGCAAGAGGGTAGTGTTGTTTGCGCCCCTCTACATAAGTAATTTTTGCCGGAATAGATGCCTTTACTGCGCTTTTAAATCCGATAATAAGGCCATAAGGCGTAAAGCGCTGTCAACCGAAGAGATCAAAGAGCAGGTCGAATGGCTGCTATCCCGCGGCCATAAAAGGATATTGGTGGTAACCGGAGAGGCCGCGCCTGGGGGAAAAAGCAATATCGAGTATCTGGTTGAGGCGGTCAAGGCCGTATATTCAGCCCGGATCGGTGCGCACAGGATAAAAAGGGTCAATGTCAATTGCGCCCCTCTTTCGCTTGAAGATTTCCGCAGGCTCAAAAGTGCCGGCATCGGCACCTACCAGATTTTTCAGGAGACCTACCATGAACAGACATACCGACAGATGCACCCCGCAGGGCCCAAGAGCGATCCGGATAACAGGATAGATGCCGTTGACAGGGCATTTAAGGCGGGAATAGACGATATCGGGATCGGCCTGCTCTACGGGTTATACGATTTCAAATTTGATACCCTGGGGATGCTTTCGCATGTCGGTCATTTGGAGGAGCGTTTCGGCGTAGGGCCGCACACCATATCCGTACCGCGCATTGAGCCGGCCCTGGGAGTAGAGTTTTGCGATCGTGCGCCTAATGCGGTAAGCGACGATGATTTCAAAAAGATCGTCGCGGTCTTACGGCTTTCCGTTCCCTATACCGGCATTATACTTTCTACCAGGGAAACGCCTGCTCTGCGCGATGAGTTATTCAGCCTGGGGGTTTCCCAGATAAGCGCGGAGTCCAGGACCTCTCCCGGAGGCTATTGCCGGGACGATGAAAACGGGCAGTTCGTCACCGGAGACCGCCGCTCCCTGGATGAAGTTATCGCTTCATTAATTAAGAAAGGCTTTATCCCCAGCTTCTGCGCCGCCTGCTACCGCAAAGAGCGCACCGGAGAGGCCTTTATGGATCTGGCCAGGCCAGGGACGATAAAGGGCAAATGCAGCATGAACGCCCTGATCACATTCAAAGAGTACCTGGATGATTTTGCGTCTTTAGGCGTAAAAGAACAAGGATACAAGCTTATCGATAGCCTTGCCGCAGGCCTGCCCGAGCAGGACAAGAAACAGCTCGGATCATTCTTTGCCGGTATAGAAAGAGGGGTGCGCGACGAATATGTCTAAGGAAAACATCGCCAGGACCATGGAAAGAATAACAGTTCGCCCCGATCTGGATGCGCTGGAGTCCATTCTTGGCATAAGCGGCCAGGAGCAGGTGCGGTTGTTGTTCGGATATGCCGACCGCATGCGCAGGCTTTATTGCGGTGACGGCATACTTTTACGCGGGCTGCTGGAGTTCTCCAGCCATTGCCGCAATAGCTGCTTTTACTGCGGCTTGAACAAGAATAATGCGCGTCTTGGCCGCTACCGTTTAAGCCAAGGCCAGATCCTGGAGGCGGTTGAAAGGATTTATTCCCGCGGGATACGCACGGTAGTACTGCAGTCAGGAGAAGACGAAGGGATGGATGCCGCGTGGATGACCAATCTGATCACAAAGATAAAGGCAGGTTTTTCGGATATCGCCGTTACCCTTTCGGTGGGAGAGCGCAGCAGGCAGGATTACGAAGATTGGAGAAAGGCCGGGGCCGACCGCTATTTACTAAAGATAGAAGCTTCGGATAAGCGGTTGTATGATTCTTTGCATGACGGTATGAGCTTCGAAAACAGGCTGCGCTGCCTTAGTGATTTAAAGGAGCTGGGCTATCAGGTCGGGAGCGGCATAATAGTGGGCTTGAAAGGCCAGACCATTCGCCATATTGCCGCAGATATTTTGTTTTTTAAGAGCCATGAGTTTTACATGATTAGTATCGGGCCCTTCATTGCGCACAGTCAAACAAGGCTCTCCGGCCAAAAGCAGGGCGATCTCCAGATGACCTTAAAAGCATTAGCTCTTACCAGGATCGTCACCAAAAGCGCCCACATGCCTGCTACTACTGCCTTGGGGAGCTTGGGCGATGACTACAGGAGGCTGGGGTTATGCGCCGGGGCAAATGTGTTGATGCCTAATTTTACCCCGCAGCCGTATCGGCAGCTCTATGATATTTATCCGGGCAAGCGCTGTATTAATGAGCCCAGCGGCGCCCACCCCTGCATGGAGTCATAAATGTATCGCACGCCCGCAAGCAATAGACTGCATATCGGAATCTTCGGCAAGCGCAATACCGGTAAATCCAGCCTGATCAATGCCATAGCCGGCCAGGATCTGTCTATCGTTTCGGAGGTCGCCGGCACCACTACCGACCCGGTTTATAAGGCGATGGAGATATTGCCTATCGGCCCTTGCATGCTTATCGATACTGCAGGGATAGACGATAAAGGCGAGCTGGGAGAGGAAAGGGTCAAGCGTACGCAAAGAGTCTTGCGTAAAACCGATGTAGGCGTCATCGTTGTCAGCCCCGATACCATTATCGATGGATTTGAAGCAGAGCTGGTATCCGTCTTTGAGCAGAAAAGCCTTCCCTTTCTTTTTGTGATCAATAAATGCGAGTTGGCAGATACAACGGCGCAGGCGTGCCTGCAAGCCCGAGGGCTGCCATATATTAAGGTAAGCGCGAAAGAACATGCCGGCATTGAGGAATTAAAAGTTAAGATAATCGAGCTTGCTCCCAAACACTGGTCGCCGATCCCCCTGGTAGGCGACATCATAGAGGCAGGCGATACGGTAGTGCTGGTTTGCCCGATCGACAGCGCCATGCCCCAGGGCCGTCTTATCCTGCCGCAAGTTCAGGTCATGCGCGAGATACTCGATAACAACGCCATGGCTTTTGTCACCAAGGAGACGCAGCTATCCGGGGCCATAGCGGCGCTCAAGGAAAAACCGAAGATGGTCATCACCGATTCGCAGGTATTCGAGACCGTGCGCGATACGCTGCAGCCAGACGTAGCGCTTACGTCATTCTCTACGGTATTTGCCCGGCACAAGGGCGACCTCAACGCCTATATCAGGGGGGTATACGCCGTGGATGATTTAAAAGACGGCGATGAGATACTCATCGCCGAAGCCTGCACGCATCACGTGCAGCCCGAAGATATCGGCCGCACCAAGATCCCTACCTGGCTCTTGGATTATACCAGGAAAGACCTGCATTATGAGGTTGTAGCCGGTGCTGACTTCCCTGAAGACCTAAGGCGCTATGGGCTGGTGATCACCTGCGGCGGGTGCATGGTAAACCGCAGGGAGGTTTTGGCGCGGATTGAACGCTGCCATCAGCAAGGGGTGCCGGTCACCAATTACGGGATCCTTATGGCCTATCTATCCGGGATACTGGAGCGTGTGCTTGAGCCTTTCAAGGATGGGGTTGTCAGGATAGAATTGCCTTTCCAGGATTGATTTTTTGAAATACAATATAGTTCCAAGTGATGCTGACCCCTCAAGGAGGACGTTTAAATTGAAGCCTGCCTGTTTGAACTGCGCCGTAAAAGGCGAGTGTCGCGAATCAACCGTCTCGTGGGTATACCTGTTTATCGGGCTGATCGCCACCCTGGCAGTCAGGCTTGTCAACGTGGTCATGGATTTCAGCCCTTTTTTGGCCAAGAGTTTTTGGTACGTCGGTATTGTCGGTTTTTTCATCTACTTCCTTTATAAATTCAACCAGAGCAAATCACTGGGGAGAAGGCTTAAGAAAAGCGGGTTGATCAAGAGGATTTCGGAGCGCCAGGCTTTGACCTCCCACGATTACGAAGTCTTAAAAGGGATACTCTGCCAGTCTAAATCCCGCAGCGACGCCATAAACTATTTCTTCATTTTCTTTACTTCAGGCCTGGCGCTTATCGCCGGCATATATTATGATTTTATCAAGTAAAAACCGGTGGATGCCTGTTCGCATACGTCCCACGGGAATAAGGTGGGATGCGTCGACCGTATGCCAGCTTAAATGCCCAAGTTGCCCTACGGGCCAAGGCAAGACCCTCGATTTCCTGAAAGCAGGATTCCTTTCGTTTGAGGATTTTAAGAGGGTCGTAGACCAAAACCCGTGGATATCGTACATAGAGCTTTCAAGTTACGGAGAGGTTTTCCTTAATCCCGATATCCGGAAGATAATCGAATACGGATATAAAAAGGGGATCCTTCTGTCCGCCGCAAACGGATCGAACATCAATACGCTTAGCGATGACCTGGCGCAGGCGTTGGTCAAACACAGGTTCTTTTATATCAGTTGTTCTTTGGACGGGGCCTCGGAGGAGGTCTACGGGATTTACCGTAAGGGCGGCAGCTTTAGCAACGCAATAGAGAATATAAAGAAGATCAACCATTACAAGTCCCGATATCATTGCCTGTTTCCGCTGTTAAGGTGGCAATTCGTCCGTTTCGGCCACAACGAGCACGAGATTGACCGTGCCCGCAAGATGGCCAGGGACTTGAATATGAGCTTTGACCTCAAACTTAATTTCGATCCGGATTATTCTCCCGTTTGCGGCAGCGCCGACAAACACGAGCGTGGCCGGAAAGGCAGGCCCGTTTATCTGAATAAAATGATATGCGGCCAGCTCTTTAACCGGCCGCAAATAAACTGGGACGGCAGGATCCTGGGTTGTTGTGTGAACTTTTGGGGCGGCTTCGGGGATATAAAAAAGGAAGGCGTGCTTGCCGGCATCAATAATGAGAAGATGCGGGCGGCCAGGCTTATGCTTACGGGCCGGATAAGCGCCAGGGATGATATCCCTTGCTGCGCCTGCCATTTTTATCGATATATATATGACCACAAAGACTGGCTTGATCTTGGCGATATATTTTGGCCCGCACTGCTCGTCAAAGAGTTTGCGCTTAGGGTATTTAGAGGGCGGTCGAAATCAGCCCTGCTCTCATTTTTAAACCTGTTTGGGTATAGGCGCAGCGGTATTTTCGCCGGATTTTTTTAGCCGGTAATTATAAACAAATGAAAACCAACTTCACCAAGTTAAAAAAGATATTTAAGATTCTGCACGGCCCCAAAGGCTGTATGTGGGATAAAAAGCAGACCCACCGCAGCATCCTTTCCGGCCTTCGGGAAGAGGTCGGCGAGTTTATCGCAGAGGTAAAAAGGGGGCATTACTCTAATATGCAAGAGGAGCTCGGAGACATCTTGTTGCACGTGATGTTTCATGCCCAGATCGCCTCTAAGTGCGGTAAATTCGATATAGAAGAGGTGATCGCCGGGCTCATCGCGAAGCTCAGGCGCCGGCATCCGCACGTCTTTGGAAGAACAAAAGTAAGCTCGGCCGATGAGATCATCGCGAATTGGCAGAAGATAAAAAGAGAGGAGAAGCGTTTTGTTTGTGCACAAAGAAATAAAGGCAGGCGAGGCAACCGTTGAGGCCCTGGCAATGCAGCTTTGCGACAGGAGCCTGATTGTGTTGCGCGGCTCTAAAGGCTACATCATGTGCGGATATCTGAACATGGAGGTGGCGGAGAAGCTCAAAGAAGCCGCGGTCAGGATTACCGGCGTATCGACCATAGAAGAGGCCCTGGAGGCGCAGGTAGAATCCTGCAGTTCGGCTGCCCAGAAGCTCGGCATCCTTCGGGGCCAGCCTGTCAGAGACGCCCTCGCGATAATTGCGTAAAAAAGAAATTTTTTTCTTGACAAATGATACTAATGTGATATCATTACATTTGAAGCCACCCCGCGCTAATAGGTGCCTGGCGTTAATAGGAGTTGCGCCAGTATGCGCAAGGCAGCGCAGAATTGCGCGGGCGTTGGCAAGGCAGGCAACATTCGGCCTTATAGGATAGGCCGGTGCGTGCTTGTGCACAAAGGAGGTGAAAAATGGATATAACTGTCAGATACATGCTTAGGCCCGTAGCGCACTGTAAGGAAGGCTGCTCTAAATTGTCCTGGGCATGACGCATCCCGCTCAATGATCCTTCTGAAAGCGGGATCCCGCCAGTATAACCGATCCAGATGCGGGAAAACTGCCCCTTGGGTCTTGGTAAAAGACGCAAGCTTTAAGATTGGTCGCCTCCTGCTCATGTAACAATCAAGTGGGCAGGGGGCTGCTAATAGTTAATATGAGAACAATGCAAAAAAAAGGTAAACGATGAAGCTGATAACCAGGGATACGGATTATGCGCTGCGCGCGCTGTGTTTCATAGCTAAACAGGATAAGAAAGTGGTTTCTGTCAGGGAGCTGGTAAAGGTGCTTAAGGTGCCCAGGCCATTTTTAAGAAGGCTGCTTCAACAGCTGGCGAAGAACCGCATACTTATTTCCTCCAAGGGTCAGGGAGGGGGTTTTAGCCTGGGGCTGCCTGCCGGCTCGATATATCTTACGGACCTGATGCGAATCTTTCAGGGGCCGCTTAAGATCAACGAATGTTTTTTGAAGAAAAAGATATGCCCCAATATCAAGGTATGCCGTTTAAAAAAGAAGATTGATGAGATAGAAAAGATGGTTATCGGTGAGCTCAGGTCCATAAATATAGCCGGTATTTATTAGGGGCAGGAGATCCATGACAAAGAGGAAGATCATAAATATAGACCGGGATAAATGTAACGGATGCGGCCTTTGTATCCCGAATTGTCCGGAAGGCGCGATACAGATGATCGACGGTAAGGCTACTCTGGTGAGCGACCTGTTTTGCGACGGACTGGGGGCCTGCATCGGCCATTGTCCGCAGGGTGCGATAAAAATAGAAGAACGGCAGGCAGGCGATTACGATGAAAAGAAGGTAATGGCCAACATAGTAAAACAGGGTGCGAATGTGATCAAAGCGCACCTGGGCCATTTAAAGTCTCATAATCAGGCCAAGCTTTTTCAGCAAGCCCTGGATTATTTAAAGGAGCATAATATAGCCGTTCCTGCAGCTGGATCTGCCTGCGGCTGTGCGGGATCTGCACATATAGACCTGCGTAAGGACAAAAAAGCCGGTAAGGCCGCAGATACCAAAGTTGGTTCCGAGCTCATGCAGTGGCCGGTGCAGATAATGCTGGTTTCACCGGATGCTTCATTCTTTGATGGCGCGCACCTTCTAATCGCTGCGGATTGCGTTCCGTTTGCTTACGCCAACTTCCACCAGGATCTGCTGCGGGGTAAGGTTTTATTAGTCGGCTGTCCCAAGCTCGATGACATAAATGTATATAAAGAAAAGATCGGCCGGATAGTAAAAAACAACGATTTAAAATCCATAACCTATGCCCATATGGAGGTACCCTGTTGCTTCGGGCTCATCAAGGTTATTCAACAGGAATTGGCTGAATCAGGCAAAGACATACCTTTTAAGGAAGTGAATATAAGTATTAAAGGAGATATAAAATGACTGCCAGATGCCCGGGGCAGGATGCAAGGAACATCAGACCCGAAGAGCTCATATGCCGGGTTTGCGGCTACAAAGTAGAGATATTTTCCGATGAGCTCAAAGTCAAGTGCCCGAAGTGCGGCAACCTCGCCTGTAAGGACAGGCTTCCTTCCTGTATAGATTGGTGCAATTTCGCGCGGGAGTGCGTTGGTGAAGAAAAGTGGAAGCAGCTCAAAGGAAACTAATATTGGGGACGGTTCCGGGGACAGGTCCCGGAACCGTCCCCAAAAGAGCGGAGGGGATTATGTTTTGTTATCAGTGTGAACAGACGGCAGGCGGCACAGGTTGTACAAGGATAGGGGTTTGCGGCAAGGACCCGGATATACAAAGCTTACAAGATACTTTGTTGTTCGGCCTTAAAGGGATCGCGGCATACGCTTATCATGCCAGGGAGCTGGGCGCCAAGGACGACGCGGTGGACGCGTTTGTCCACGAGGCGTTATTCAAGACGCTGACCAATGTATCCTTTGATATCGGCCAATACCTGGAGATGGTGCTGCGTTGCGGGCAGATAAATCTTCGGGTCATGGAGCTTTTGGATAAGGCGCATACCGGCAGGTTCGGCAACCCCGTTCCCACCCAGGTCGATACCGGATTAAAGAAGGGGCCGGCGATCCTGGTGACCGGCCATGACCTGCTGGATCTTTTTGAGCTTTTAAAACAGACAGAAGGCAAGGGGGTCAACGTCTATACTCACGGAGAGATGTTGCCGGCGCACGCCTACCCCGAGTTAAAGAAATTCAGGCATCTGGCTGGAAATTACGGAGGGGCCTGGCAGGAGCAGAAAAAGGAGTTCGCGGCTTTTAGGGGCGCCATACTGGCAACTTCCAATTGCGTTCAGACCCCTCCCGAGAATTCCTATCTTGACAGGCTGTTTACTATCGGTATTACCGGAGTCGCCGGGGCGCAGCATGTAGACAGGAAAGATTTTTCCGCGGTAATTAAGAAGGCTTTGGGGCTTGGAGGCCTGGAGGAGGCGCCGGGTAAAAAAATATTTACCGGTTTCCATCATACTGTAATCTTGGGCCTGGCGGATAAGATTGTTGCCGCGGTAAAGAGCGGCAAGATCAGGCATTTCTTCCTTATCGGCGGCTGCGACGGGGCAAAACCGGGAAGGAACTATTACACCGAGTTTGCCGAGAAAGTTCCCAAGGACTGCGTTATACTGACCCTTGCCTGCGGCAAGTACCGTTTCAATAAGCTTGATTTCGGCGAGATCGACGGCATACCGCGGCTTATCGATATCGGACAGTGCAATAACGCCTTCTCCGCCATACAGGTGGCTTTGGCCCTGAGCAAGGCCTTTGGCTGTCCGGTGAACGACCTGCCGCTGTCGCTGGTCCTTTCCTGGTATGAACAAAAAGCTGTTGCCATTCTGCTTACTTTGTTCTATCTTGGTATTAAAGGCATAAGGCTGGGGCCGTCAGCTCCGGCTTTTATCACGCCCAATGTCCTTAAGATACTGCAGGAGAAGTTTGATCTCAAACTTATCACTACCCCCGAAGAGGACCTGGCGGCCATACTGAAGAAGTAAGCGTTGTAATGGCAAGGAGAAAGAGATGCTGCTGGAAGTCAATAACCTTACGGTTGAGAGCGCCGAAAAGACGATACTTAAGGATATCACTTTAGGCATAGAAAAAGGCGAGGTAGCTGTGCTTTTTGGCCCCAACGGCAGCGGCAAATCCACGCTGATCAAGGCGATCATGGGGTTCGGCGGCTACAACGTAAAGAGCGGAGACATTCTGTTCAAGGGCAAAAGGATCAACGGTCTTTCTACCAAGGAGCGGGTTGATTCGGGCATAGGTATAATGTACCAGCATCCGCCGAAGATCAGGGGCGTAAAGCTTGGGCAGGTAGCGGATTTTCTTTCTACGGATGCGCGTAAGAAAGAAGAGCTTAGCCAAAGGTTGTCGCTGGAGGGGCATTTAGGCAGGGATATCAACCTGAATTTCTCCGGCGGCGAGATGAAACGTTGCGAGCTTTATCAGCTTATGCTGCAGGATCCGGACCTGCTCCTCCTGGATGAGCCTGAGTCGGGGGTGGATCTTGAGAATATCGCGCTGATGGGAGAGGTGCTTAACAACTACCTTAAGCAGGGGCATAAATCCGCCCTGATCATTACCCATACCGGCTACATCCTGGATTATATTAAGTCAAAAAAGGGTTGCGTGATGATCGGCGGCAGGCTCTGGTGCGTAGGGGATCCTAAGGAGATGTTCGCCAGCATAAGGAAACAGGGGTATGAGAAGTGCAAGGAGTGCCATGAGCCGCAAAGAGTTAACTGATAATATCGATCTCCAGGATAAGGACATAATCTCTTCTTCGGGGATGGACCTTAGCGAGAAGACCCGTTCCGCAAGTTTCCTGCAGCAGGACGGAAAGGTCGAGTTCCACGGTTCTTTCCTGAAAGGCGTGGACATTATGAGCGTGGAAGAGGCTTTAAAGGAGATCCCCGAGGCAAAAGATTATTACGGCAAGGCTTTTAGGTCCCTCGGCAGGGAGTACCCGCAGGATACCAACGGCGGTTATTTTATCCGGGTAAGAAAGAACCAGGCGATAGAGCTTCCCATCCAGGCCTGTCTTTTTTTGAAGGCCCAGGGTTTTAAGCAAAGGGTGCACAACGTAATTATCATCGAGGAGGGCGCCAAAGCTTATCTTATTACCGGCTGCTCCGCTTCCAGGGCCGCGGACGAAGGTTTTCATCTGGGGCTTTCAGAGTTTTTTGTAAAGAAGGGCGGGTATCTCAATTTTACTATGATACACTCCTGGAAGAAGGATGTATCGGTCAAGCCGATGAGCATCGCGCTGCTCGAGAGTAGTGCGTCTTTTATCTCCAATTATATATGCCTGCGGCCGGTCAAGGAGATCACCATGTATCCGACCGCGGTCCTCGAGGGAGAGAATGCCAGGGCAAGCTTCAACTCCCTGATATTATCGCATCCGGACTCGCTTCAGGATATCGGCTCGCGGGTCATATTGCGCTCTCCCGGGACGCAGGCGGAGATCATCGCGCGCACCGTAAGCATGGGAGGCAAGGTTATCAACCGCGGCCACCTTAAGGCCGAAAGCCCCCAGATCAAAGGGCATCTTGAGTGCCGGGGGCTGATCCTTTCCGAAAAAGGCACGATCCACGCCATCCCCGAGATGGAGAGCGATTATCGCGATGTGGACATGTCCCACGAAGCAGCCATAGGCAAGATCAATAAGGATGAGATAGAATATCTTACCAGCCGGGGATTTTCCGAAGATCAGGCGCAGTCCATAATCGTGCGCGGCTTCATGGATGTGGATGTGCTTACCCTTCCCGATATGCTCAAAAAAGAGATATCTTCCATCGAAGAGAATATGTTGAAAGCCAGCTTCTAGAGGGTGTATAATTACCGCTGGTAAAAGGAGGACGAAATGGCCGAGTTAGGAAGTTTATTTCAGAGCGCGGACTGGAAAAGCGAGAAGCACGTGCCGGTGATCGAGTCTGCGGATACGGTAAAAAAAGGCGAATTCTTGAAGGTTGATGTTAGCGTAGGCAAAGAGATACCCCATCCCAACACCACCGAGCATCATATACGCTGGATAGAGGTATACTTTCATCCCGAAGGAGAGAAGTTCCCTTTTGAAGTAGGCAGGTTCGAGTTCAATGCCCACGGGGAATCGGTCCAAGGGCCCAATACCAGCAGCATATTTACCCATCCGCAAGTTACTACAAGCTTTAAAACCGATAAGCCCGGCGCGATCCTGGCCGGCGCATATTGTAATATCCACGGGCTTTGGCAAAGCTCAAAAAAGATAAGCACGATCTAAAAGCCGATCGTATCATGCTTGTTGACAGGGGGTCGGCTAAGAGAGAAGGCCGGTCCGGGAAATTTTAACAAAGGAGGCAAGATGGGTCTTGGGCGATGGATGGGGTTTTTTGTAATAATCCCTGCGTCAGTGCTGCTTTCTATCAGTTTCTTTGTTCTGTTTGCTATTCGTAAAGCTGCCTCAAAGGACCTTAAGAGGTTCGGCTATGTCGTGGCGTCCTTCTTATGGATTTCGGTGCTTCTTCTGATATTTGCCGGCTCGCATATCCTTATAACGGGTAAGTATCCTTTTAACCGGACCATGCATATGATGTCCAGGGCCTATGCTAGCGGCTGGCACATGAAGATGTTCCAAGAGATGCACGGCCAGGATCAGATGGCCGGCGGCAAAGAGAAAAAGGCCACTTTTCCCTGCCCTAAGGAAAAGTTCCAGCGTTAATATAAGCGTCCGGCGGCAGGCAGTTATTTAAAAACTGAACCTCGATGACAAAGCGTTTCTTTGTGCGTTTATGCGCGTTTCTGGTTATATTTTTTTCCGTAAATTCCGCCTGTGTTGCCGGAAAAGGAGGGCGAGCCATGTTGGAAAAGTTGCATTGGTTGGGCCACGACGCCTTTCGGCTGGATGCCTCTAAGATTATATACTTTGACCCTTTCAAGTTAAGCCCTCAGGCCAGGAAGGCCGATATTATCCTGATAACTCACGAACATTTCGACCACTACTCTCCTGCGGATGTGGCCTTGCTTAGTACCAAGGATACGCTGATAATTACCGACAAGGCTGTGGCCCAGAAGGTGCGTTCGGCAAACTTCGCCTACGGTCAGCTCAAGGCCTTATCGCCGGGGGAAAGCTTCAGTATGGGCGGCTTCGATGTTATTGCCGTCGCCAGCTATAATATCGGCAAGCAGTTCCATCTCAAGGAATCCGGAAAGCTCGGTTATATCGTAAAGATAGACGGCGTTTCTTTGTATCACGCCGGCGATACCGATCTAATACCTGAGATGAAGAACATCAAGGCGGATATCGCGCTCCTTCCCGTCAGCGGCATCTATGTCATGACCGCCGAGGAGGCTGCGCAGGCTGCACTTTTGATAAAGCCCGGCATCGCCATTCCCATGCATTACGGGGCCGGCGTAGTGGGTCAGCTAAGCGACGCCCAGCAGTTCGAAAAGCTCCTTAAGGGTAAGGTTGAGGTCAGGATATTGAAGAAGGAGGAATGATATGGACAAGTATCGTTGCACGGTCTGCGGTTATGTATATGATCCGGCTGCGGGCGACTCGACTCAAGGAATAAAGCCCGGCACGCCTTTCCAGCAGCTCCCGGATTCCTGGACCTGCCCCGAGTGCGGAGTAGGCAAAGATCAATTCGAGAAGATATAAGCGGAAAATAAGAAAAAATTAAAAATGATTCCAGTGATTTAAAGGAGCTGATCACGGTGACTAAAATCTCACCGTTGCACCTAATCAATTTTGGAATCACTGTAATCATTTAGACCGCTTTCAGATTTAAAAGCAAAAATCTATATCAGTACAAAAGGAGATGCCCATGCCCGGTAAAGTCACCTTTAAAGGCAGTCCCCTGACATTGATCGGCAGGCCTTTGAGAACCGGGGTATCGGCACCGGGGTTTAAGGTCTGCGCAATCAATCTTCAGGAGAAGACCCTGAAGGATTTTCAGGGAAGGGTCAAGGTTATCAACGCATTTCCATCTCTGGATACTCCGGTTTGCGACCTGCAGGTCAAAGAGTTCAATAAAAGGGCAGCAGGCCTGTCGGAGGAGGTCATAGTCATCGGGATCAGCAAAGACCTTCCTTTTGCCCAGGCGCGATTCTGCTCCCTGAATGACATAAAGAACGAAGTAGTCCTTTCGGATTACAAGAGTTCGTCTTTCGGCATCAATTACGGCCTGTTGATCCAGGAGTTGAACCTTTTGGCCAGGGCTGTGGTGATTTTGGATAAGAACAACGTTGTTCGCTACGCCCAAGTCGCTCCCGAGATAACCCAGGCGGTCGATTTCGACAAGGCCTTTGCCGCTTTAGAGGAGGCGGTTAACAGTCCGCAGGCGCATTTTGCCGAGGATGGCTGCGGGCATTGCAGGCCTTGCGAGGGCCAGATCAAGCCTTTAGCCAAAGAAAAGATCGAAAAGCTCATGGCGCAAAGCCGAGGGTGGGAGCTGATCGAGGACAGGAAGCTGGCCAAAGAATTCAAGTATCCGAACTTCTCGGACGCAAAATATTTCCTGGATATCCTTTCGGTAGTAGCGGAGGAAGAAGGCCATCATCCGGCGTTTTTTTTGAGTTACGGCAAGCTTAAAGTCATCCTTACTACGCATGCTGCCGGAGGGCTTACCGAGAATGATTTTACCATGGCTAGGATAATAGATGAGATCGGGGGATCAAGATGAAAAAGATAGCCGTGCTGGTTGAAGACCTTTATCAGGTGCTGGAGGTCTGGTATCCGTATCTGCGCCTGCGGGAAGAAGGCTTCCATACTGTGCTGGTGGGTACGGGTAAAAAGAGCTATAAAAGCAAGGAGGGCTATCTTGCGGATGAAGAGCTTGCCATACAGCAGGCGGACCCTGCGGATTTCGATGCCGTAGTGATCCCGGGGGGATTTGCCCCCGATATATTAAGGAGGTATCCCGAGGTAAACGAATTTGTTGCTCAGATGGATAAGCAGGGTAAGGTCGTAGCTTCTATCTGCCACGGCGGCTGGGTCCTTTGTTCCTGCCCGGGGCTACTTAAAGGCAGGAGCGCCACTAGTTTTTCGGCGATCAAGGACGACCTGATCAATGCCGGGGCTAAATTTATGGATAAGGAAGTTGTCGTGGATAAGAACCTGATCACCTCGCGTAACCCCTATGACCTGCCGGCATTCTGCCGCCAGATCATAAATCAGCTTAAAGGATAGGCCATGCCTAATGAGATAGAGGTAAAGATAAAAGAAGTGATCAGGCGCACTCATAATGTAAAAAGCATAAGGGTGGAGACTGAAGGGTCTGTTGCATTTAAGGCAGGGCAGTTCTTATCCGTAAGTCTGCGACCCCAGAAAGAGTTCAAGCGTTACCTCTCAATATCAAGCTCCCCCACGGAAACCGGCTATATCGAGTTTACCAAAAAGCTCACCGACAGCGATTTCTCAAGGGCCCTAGATGCTCTTAAGGCCGGCGATAGAGTAAATATTCAATATCCTATGGGCAAATTTACTCTGGAGGATTCGGTCAACAAGATAGCTTTCTTGTCAGGAGGCATAGGGATAACCCCCATAAGAAGCATGGCCAAGTATGCCGCGGATATGAAGCTGGATAAGGACATGGTGCTTCTGTATTCAAACCGCACTATTGACGATATTGCCTTCAGGGATGAGCTTGAGGTTATTCAGAAGCAGTATCCGAAGTTTAAGGTTGTCCACATCTTATGCGAAGCCCATCCTGGTTTTAGCTGTGTTAGCGGCATCATCAACTCCGGGCTCATCAAAAAGGAGATCCCCGACTATAAAGAGCGGCTGTTTTACTTATGCGGCCCTCCCGGGATGGTCGAGGAGATGAAGAGAATGTTGAGCCAGGAACTGGGGCTGGCACAAGATAAAATAATCACCGAAAATTTCCAGGGGTATTGAGTTCTTTTGAAGGAGCGAAACCATGTCGGCGCAAAAAATATTACCGGATATCTATTCAGTCGGCGTAGTCGACTGGAACGTCCGCGAGTTTCACGGCCACACCTACACTACTAAGAGGGGCACCAGCTATAACGCCTATCTTCTCATAGACGAAAAGCCGGCCCTCATCGACACGGTGGCCGCGGGCTTCTCTGAAGAGCTCGCTGCCAATATCAGCCAGATAATTGACCCGGCAAAGATCGATTATGTGGTCTCTAACCACGTTGAGGCAGATCATTCCGGAGCGCTGCCTGCGATCATGAAGGCCTGCCCCAAAGCAAAGCTGATATCGAGCGCCAAAGGCAAAGACGGTCTTTTAAAGCATTACTACGGAAACTGGGATTTTCAGGTAGTAAAGACCGGAGATAAAATAAATTTAGGCAAGCGCACCCTTACATTCATCGAGGCCCCCATGATCCACTGGCCGGACAGCATGTTCACCTATTGCCCTGAGGAGGCGCTGCTTATGCCTAATGACGCCTTCGGCCAGCACTATGCCACAAGCGAGCGGTTTGACGATGAGGCGGATCAGTGCGCGCTGATGGATGAGGCAGCCAAATATTACGCTAATATACTTTGGCCTTTGGGCAGTATAATTTTGAAGAAGATCGAAGAGGTGCAAAAGCTTAATATCCCCATACGCATGATCGCTCCCAGCCACGGGATCATCTGGCGCAGGGATCCGGATAAAATCATCAATGCGTATCTGGCCTGGGCCAAGGGTGAAACTAAGGCTAAGGCGGTTATTGCCTATGAAACCATGTGGGGCTCTACCGCCATGATGGCCAGGAAGATCTGCGATGGCTTAGTTGATGGGGGTGTAGCTGTCAAGCTTTATGACGTGGCCTCAACCGATCGCACCGAGATAATCAAAGATATGCTTGATGCCCGCGGGTTTATTTTTGGCTCATCCACCCACGACAATGACATGCTGCCGAATATGGCCGCGTTCCTGGAGCTGGTAAAAGGTTTCAAGCCCAAAGGCCGCAAGGCCGCGGTCTTTGGCTCTTACGGGTGGGCAGGAGGGGCGGTGAAAGAAATAGAGGGGATAGCTGCGGAATCCGGTATGCAGCTGTCAGAGGCAGGGCTTTCGGTCAAATATGTCCCGGATGATTTTGAGCTGGGGCGTTGTTATGATTTGGGCAGAAGTTTTGCTGCGCAGATAAAAGGAGAAAAATAAATGGGTCCGGTCGAAGCCTTGGAGTTAGCAAAAAAGCGGGAGATGCAGTCCATAGAGTTATACAGGAAGTTCATCCTTGAGTTTCCTGTGGCCCGGGATGTTTTTGAGTTCCTCCTTTCGGAAGAAGAGAAGCACAAACAGCTCATCGAGAAAAAGATCCTCGAACTTAGACAATAATGGCCAGGATCCCGGAAGATGTCCTGCAATTTTTCCAGGGGCAGAGCTTTGCCGTAGTCTGCACCGTTGATGGGGCGGGTTATCCCGACGTCTCCTGCAAGGGGATCGTAGAGATTACCAGCCAGGGCAAGGTGTATCTCTTAGACCTTTACACCAAGCGCACCTTTACCAATCTTAAGAAGAGGGCTAAAATATCGCTGGCTGCGGTCGATGAGCATAAGTTCAAGGGTTACTATCTTAAGGGCAGCGCCAGGTTAATAAGTAAAGACAGGATCCCTGCCAGGATCCTTAAGCTCTGGGAAGACAAGATCACCAGCAGGCTTACGCAGAGGCTTTTAAAGAACATCCGGGAGGAGAAAGGCCATCCGCGGCATCCGGAGATCTTCCTGCCTGCGCCGGCATATATGATCGTTGTCGACGTGCAAGAAGTTGTGGATCTTACTCCCGGCAGGCTGAAGTAGCCAGTCACAGCCGGCAAACACAAGAGAAAGGAAAAGAAATGGCTAAAAACGTTATGGTCTACAGTACTTCTACCTGCCCCTGGTGCATAAGGGTAAAACAGTTCCTTAAAGAGAATAACGTGGTTTTCCAGGACATGGACGTCGCCTCCAATGAAGGCGCAGCCGAGGAGATGGTCAAGAAGTCCGGGCAGATGGGCGTGCCGGTGCTGGACATCGAAGGCGAGATCATCGTCGGTTTCGATAAGGAGAGGATCAAGAAAGCTTTGGGAGTATAGGCCTAATCTTAAGCTCCGCGCAGGGATTTGTAAGCGCACATTAGAAAATTTTTGGCACTGAACTTTTAAGTTGAAGTGCACAAGGGATTACGACGAGCGGCAGCACCGAGAATATACAGGCGCAGCTGCGAAAGCGAGGAGTAAACCGCAGTGCACGGCAAAAATTTTCGTGCGCGAACAAATTCATGCGCAGAGCTTAAGCTATTTCGCAATCGACTTAAAATACCATGAGCGCAATGATTTATGATCTTATTATAATCGGGGCCGGACCCGCGGGTATTACCGCCGCGGTATATGCCTCGCGTAAACGCATGGATATCCTGGTTTTGACCGGCGACATCGGCGGCCAGGCAGCCTGGAGCGGCGATGTGGAGAATTACACGGGCTATCAGTTTATCAGCGGCCCGGAGCTGGCAGCCAAGTTCGAAGAGCATATGCGCAGGTATGATATCGATGTGCGCGAGGCAGAGCCGGTATTGGAGGTAAATAAGGCCGGCGACTCCATAAGCGTGCGCACCGCCAAGTCAACCTATGAATCCCGGAGTCTCATCGTTGCTAGCGGCAAGCGCTCCAGGGAGCTGGGCGTGCCGGGAGAGAAAGAGTTTAAGAACCGCGGCCTTACTTATTGCGCTACCTGCGACGGCCCCCTCTTCTCGGGCAAAGATGTTGCGGTAATCGGCGGAGGCAACTCTGCGCTCGATGCCGCCCTGCAATTAATCAAGATCGCCAGCCATACCTATATCATCAACAATACTGCCAGGCTTGGCGGCGATAAAGTCATGCGCGAGAAAGTCGAAGCTTCGGCGAATGTTACGGTTCTCAATGATTCCCGGGTCATTTCCGTATCGGGCGACAAGTTCGTAAAAAGCATAAAGATAAAGAAGGATGGCGGCGAAGATATTATCGCGGTTGAAGGCGTATTTGTTGAGATCGGGCTTATACCTAACTCCGAGTTCTTAAAAGACGTAAAGAAGAATGAGTTCGGCGAGATAGAAGTCGACCGGCACAACCAGACCAGCATCGACGGGATTTTTGCGGCAGGAGACGTCACCAATGTCCCGGAGAAGCAGATAATCATCGCTGCCGGAGAAGGCTCAAAAGCGGCGCTGGCCGCCTTCAACTACCTGGCGCGCAATAAATTCTAAACCTATGCCTGAACAACTTGAGAGGCTCAAACGCTTCAGACAAGCCAAGCAGTTTTTAACAGCCCTGGTTTTTCTGCTTATCCTTATTTTTGGCTGGCGCTACCCGGTACTGGGTTTCTTTATCCCCTTATGCATGCTGGCCGGCATAGCTTTCGGGGTTCGGCGGGGCAGGGTTTGGTGCAACTGGTATTGTCCGCGGGGCAGCTTCTATGACTGCCTGGTAAGCCTTGTCAGTCCCAAGAAAGAAATACCCGCTGTGTTTAAAAATATTCGTTTTCGTATTTTCGTAATCGTCCTGCTTTTGTCAATAATGCTTGCCAATCTCATCAGGTTATGGCCGGATATCGTATCTATCGGGAAGTTCTTTTTGATAATGCTTACGGTTACCACGGCTATCGGCATAATCCTTGCTTTATTTTTCCATCAGCGCAGCTGGTGCATGATATGCCCCATTGGCACTGTCTTAAACCTTATAGGCAGGTCTAAATACCCATTATTAATCGACTCGCAGTCATGCATCGATTGTAAGGCCTGCGCTAATGCCTGTCCCGTTCAGATTAAGCCCTACGCTTACAAAGCCGAGGGCAGGCGGATGGTTCGGGAGGCGGATTGCCTTAAATGCGATCTCTGCATTGCCGCCTGTCCGAAAAAAGCCCTCAGCCGCTGACTTTCAGATATGATCTTTGACGGCTTAAAAAACATCCAAAACTACTTTAAAATATCGCCCCTGCTTAAGCGCGGCCTGATCCTGATAGCAGGAATAAGGCCTGATATCCGGCCGGGGACAAGGGAGCTTGCCGGCGGCCTGAAACTGATCGTCAGCTCCTATGATACCAAAATGCAGGATGATGGCATATTTGAGAGTCACCGCAGATTCATCGATATCCAGCGTGTCGTCATAGGAAAAGAGCGCATCCGCTGGGCCCCTGCCGCAAACCTTCGCTTGTTAAAAGGCTATGACCGTAAGAAGGATATAACGCTGTATAAATCCCGGCCTCTCGCGGTTTCCGTCTTGATGGAGAAAAATTTTTTTGCGGTATTCTTCCCTGGCGATGCACATAAACCGGGACTGGCAGCCGGCGTAAAGGCGAAAACAGTTAAAAAGGCAGTATTAAAGGTCCCGGTGCCTAAAGATTAGGCAATATCTGCCTATATGAATTCCCTTGACAAACAGGGCCCATATGTTAAAATCCTTCTAATTTCCACCAAAGGACAAGGGCGTCCTTTCTTTATCGTCAAAAATATAAAGAGGGGGCGCTATTTTCTTTACTCCCCGTTAAACGGAGCCTTCCGTGTTTAAGATAACCGAAAAAAGAGTGTTAGCCGACATCCCGGGAGCCCGGGTCATCCAGATACAGGTCAGTGCCGCAGATATCGCGGCCAAGGCCCGGGCAGGCCAGTTTGTGGTCTTAATGACCCATCCTGAAGGCGAAAGGATCCCTCTGACCCTGGTGGATAGGGATCAGCAAAAGAAAACCGTTACCCTTATATTCCAGGAGGCAGGGCTTACAACCAGGCTCCTGGGAAAGATGGAAGAAGGGGATAGTCTCTATGCTTTGGTCGGACCATTGGGTCAGCCCACCGAAACCAGGAACTTCGGCAGGGTCGTTATTCTTGGCGGCGGGGTGGGGATAGCCGAGATCTATCCGGTTGCCTCTGCCTGGAAAAGCGCCGGCAATCACCTGACTACCATATTGGGCGCCAGGACCAGGGACCTGCTTATCCTGGAGAGTGAGCTTAAAGGCACCTCTGACGAGTTCTATGTAGCCACTGATGACGGCTCTTACGGCAGGAAGGGATTTAACGCCGATATACTCAAGGAGCTTTTGGCGAAAAACAAGTATGATCTGGTCTATGCGGTAGGGCCTATCCCGATGATGAAGGTAATCTCTTCCATTACTGCCGAATATAAAATTAAGACGATAGTTTCCCTTAATGCCCTGATGGTTGACGGCACCGGTATGTGCGGCTGCTGCCGGGTTAGCGTGTCAGGAAAGACCAGATTCAGCTGCGTTGACGGCCCGGATTTTGACGGCCATTCGGTTGATTGGGAGGAGCTCGCCAAGCGCAATAAGATCTACAGCGATAAAGAAAAGCACATCTGCAATCTTTTAATAAAATGAAAAAAGAGCCTGTGAAGGTTAGGGAAGCCCCTGCCGGGCAGAGGGCGGCGAATTTCAACGAGGTGGTCAGCGGCTACAGCGAAGAAGAAGCACTTCTGGAGGCCTCGCGTTGCATCCAGTGCAAGAACCCCACCTGTATCGCCGGCTGCCCCGTAGGAATAGATATCAAAAAGTTCATCTCTGAAATAGTCAGAAAGGATTACCGGTCGGCGTATCTTACCATCCGTCAGAAGAATAACTTTCCGGCTATCTGCGGCAGGGTTTGTCCGGCGGAGTACCAGTGCCGCAAGGCCTGCGTTTTTACCAAGAAGACCGAGCCCTTTGCCTCGGAGCAGGCGATAAACATCCATTTTCTGGAAAGGTTCGCCGCTGATTGCGGGATCAAGGAAAGCATTGCGATTGAGCCCAAAGCCGATAAGGCGCTTTCAAAACATAAGGTAGCGGTCGTTGGCTCGGGGCCTGCAGGTTTATGTTGCGCCGGCGAGCTGGCAAGATCCGGGATCAAGGTAACTATCTTTGAAGGGCTGCATCAGGCAGGAGGGGTCCTGCGTTACGGCATACCGCCTTTCCGTCTTCCCCGCGATATACTTGATTTTGAGATCAACTATCTTAAGAAGCTGGGCGTAGAGATCATCCCTAATTATATTATCGGAAAGACGCTTTCGCTTGACGAGCTCATGCATCAGGGTTACCGTGCAGTCTTTCTCGGCCTGGGAGCGGGGATCCCTTCTTTCCTGGGAGTGAAGGGCGAGAACCTCTGCAATATTTATTCGGCAAACGAGTTCCTTACCCGCGTAAACCTCATGTCGGCCTATAAATTCCCGCAGGCGCATACGCCGGTCAATATCGGCAGGCATATCGCAGTAATAGGCGGAGGCAACACTGCGATGGACGCGGCCAGGGTCGCCCTCAGGCTGCAGAAGATAAGCGGGATACCCCCGGATACCTCGATTGTTTACCGGCGCACCGAAGTAGAGCTTCCGGCGCGAAGGCTCGAGATCGAGCATGCCAAGGAAGAAGGGGTTGATTTCAAGCTCCTGGTCAAGCCGCAGGAGTTCCTGGGTGACGATAACGGTTTTGTCAGAAAGATGCGGGCCCTTAGGTGCCAGCTCGGTGAGCCGGATGACTCCGGCAGAAGGAAGCCGGTTCCTGTGCCAGGCAGCGATTTTGAATTGGACTGCGATATGGCGGTTATTGCCGTCGGTCTTAAGGCCAACGAAATACTTACGAAAGTTACCCCGCAGTTAAAGGTTGACCAATATGGGGATGTCGTGGTTGACCCCGGGACCATGGAGACTTCTATCAAGGGGGTATTTGCCGGAGGCGATATAGTAGGAGGAGAAGGAACGGTGATCGAGGCGATGGGGATGGCCAAGCGCGCCTCCCAGGCGATCATGGATTATTTAAGGCAGAGTTAGTCAGGCTGCGTAAGCGCCCGGCATATCGGATTGGCCGGCGCACGCCGCCGCGTAAGGAGGAAGTTATGTCAAAGAAGACAGAGCAGTTTATGGCGTCGGTTAAGGCCAGGAACCCGGGTGAGCCGGAGTTCCACCAGGCGGTGCAGGAGGTAGCGGAATCGCTGGAGCCTTTTTTGGAGAAGAATCCGAAGTACGCAGAGGCAAAAATATTGGAAAGAATAGTCGAGCCGGAGAGGGTGATAATGTTTCGCGTCCCCTGGCTTGATGATAAGGGCCAGATCCACGTCAACAGGGGTTTCCGCATCGAGATGAACAGCGCGATAGGCCCTTATAAAGGAGGGTTACGTTTTCATCCCAGCGTAAACCTCGGGATCCTGAAGTTTTTGGCCTTCGAGCAGGTTTTTAAGAACAGTCTTACTACTCTTCCCATGGGAGGGGGCAAAGGCGGATCGGATTTCGACCCGAAAGGAAAATCAGATAATGAAGTAATGCATTTCTGCCAGAGCTTTATGACAGAGCTGGCCCGTCATATCGGCCCGGATACGGACGTGCCGGCGGGAGACATCGGAGTGGGCGGACGCGAGATAGGCTTTTTGTACGGCCAGTATAAGAGGCTGCGCAATGAGTTTACGGGCGTGCTTACCGGAAAAGGCTTGAGCTGGGGCGGCAGCCTTATCCGTCCCGAGGCTACGGGTTACGGATGCGTTTACTTCGTGCAGGAGATGCTCAAGACCAGAGGCGAGACATTGAAAGGCAAGGTTTGCGCAGTATCCGGTTCGGGCAATGTAGCTCAGTATACCGTGGAAAAACTTCACGAATTAGGCGCTAAAGTCGTGACCTTGTCGGATTCCAACGGCTATATCTATGATAAAGACGGCATAGACAGGAAGGGGCTGGCCTGCGTAATGGACTTAAAGAACGTTAAGCGCGCCCGGATCAAGGAGTGCGCCAAAGAGTTTAACTGCAAATATTTTGAGAACGAGAAGCCCTGGTCGGTAAAATGCGATATCGCTTTTCCATCCGCCACGCAGAACGAAATCGATGAGAGCGACGCCAAGATGCTCGTTAAGAACGGCTGCATGGCTGTAGGGGAAGGGGCAAACATGCCTACAACGGCCGAGGGGGTCGAGGTGTTTCAGAAGGCCAAGATACTTTATGCCCCCGGCAAGGCGGCAAACGCCGGAGGCGTAGCTACTTCGGGGCTGGAGATGTCACAGAACAGCATGAGGCTGTCCTGGAGCCGCGAAGAGGTGGACCAGAAGCTGCATCAGATCATGATCGCAATCCATGAGCAGTGCGTTAAATACGGTAAAGAAGGCAGCTATATCAACTATGTCAATGGCGCCAACATTGCCGGGTTCGTCAAGGTGGCCGAGGCGATGATGGCTCAGGGGCTGGTGTAATACTGTTCTTTCGCCGGATCCCGGTATAGGCAGAAAGGGGCGGGTAGATATACCCGCCCCTTCCATTTGCCGCTTGTCTTTTGTCGGATTTACGGGTAAAATAACTGGCGTATGAACAAAGATGAGTTGATCATCGATTTCGTAAAGAGCCTGCGCATAGTATTAAACAACGCCGCCGCCTACCCCAAAGACCACCCGTACTTCTTAAAAAGCGCAGAGACCTTCAAACAGAAAGCCGATCAGCTGCTTTTAGTGTTAAAACCCATCAGGATAAATGTCGCGCCGGATTTCATGATCGTCGAAGAAGTCAAGCTTTCCAGGGAATCGTTCTTCATAGAGTTGGCCCAGATGCTGCACCTGCGCAAAATCAAGAGCATCCAGATAAACCCGGGGGCAAGGCTCGGGGAGCTGGTGGAGTTTTTAAGCGCCATCGCCATGCCTTCAGGCGAGTTGCTGCGCGCAGGCGGAACAGGCGCCATCCTGAAGAAGGCCAATTGTTCCAACGTTTTCGTCCAGGAAGTCGATTACTCCGGGCTTCTGGGCACGCAGGGTAAGGAGGCCAAAGATGTCTGGGCCCATCTTTTTCGCGACGCCGTGCTGGCCCAAGATTCCTGCAAGATCGATGAGTATGCGGATGATTTTGAAAGGATAGTAAGGAGCTTTAAGCCCCAGCAGCTCAGTTCTGACCCGCAGTTAAAAGAGGGCCTGCGCGGGTTCCTGGTATATTTAAAAGAGCACCAAAAAGAAAAGTTCCATAAATGTTCAAACGAGCTGTTCAGTTTTGCGTTAGGTTCCAAAGACATATCCGAGACCGAGATACACGGCGGGATAAAGGAGCTTTTCCAGGATTTCAGCGAAGAGGACCTTGCGGGCCTGCTCTGGGAAGGGGTCTCCTCGGACGGCAACTTCGACGCCTTGAGCCTCAAGCTCTTTTCCAGGCTTACGGAAAAAAGCCGGCAGGAGGATATCGCTTCATCCTTTCTGGATAAAGCCAAGGCCAAATCGGCGGCGCAGGACAGCCTGAAATTAGCCAAAAAAATACAGGAGCTTCTGTCCTTATCCGAAGATAAGCTTATCCCCGAGGTATACCGCGGCACGCTCTCCACCCTTCTTAAAGACCTTTCTCAAACCAAGACCGGATCCTTTGATCGCGGGCAACTTAATATTAATTACCATTATATACTTCTTAACCTGCTGGAAACAGCCAGTCTTGAGGAGGATGCGGAGCTTGTCGCTAAAAAGTCTTCTCTGGGCATGGCAGAGATGGTAGAGGGGCGGGATTTTGAGTACCTCAGGTTACTGCTTGAGTTGTTGATCCGCAAAGAAGGCCTTCATTGTTTAGGCCGGGATGTTTTCCTGGAGGTGGAAAAAAAGATAGGTGCTTTTATCGAAAAAATGATCTGGGAGCAAAGGCCTGCCGAAGAGCTGTCTTTCTTTATCGAGCACCTTTCACAGAGCACCCTCACTACGGAAACCTACCTGGATAACATCTTCAGGCAGGGCAACTTCAATCCCTATGTCCTGCGCATGTTCTTTAAGTTTTTCCCGCAGTCCTTCCCGGCGTTCCTGCGGATACTTGAGTCGAAGTATTCCGATATGGATTTTTTGTCGCGCCTTATCGCTAGCCTTTCGGCTGTAGATTCTCCGGCATCCCTGGAGGCGCTCAAGCACATAGTTTCATTCGCAAACGAGTTCATAAAGATCGAGGCGGTCAGGGCCATGCGCTCAATAACCAAGCCCGAACCGGAGTACCTCTTGGGCCTTCTCGATTCGCAGAGCGTGCCGCTGCGCAAAGAAGCCCTATTGCTTCTCATGCGCGACCAGCAGTATGGGGATGCGGCAGCAGAGAGGCTCCTGAATATACCCAGCCCCTGGGGTGCGAAAAACAGCCTTATCCTGGAAAATATCTTAGTGGTGCATGAAGCCAGGGCGTTGTGTGCGCGCAGGCATCTGGAAAGGCTGGCCAAAAGGCATTTTTTATGGAACATGAAGGTCCGCGGGCTTGCCCGCCGGATACTAAAGGAGTGGGATGTCAGCTAATATAGAGCAGTTTTTCAAGGATCTGTTAGCCGGTATCCAGGCCTCCAGGCTATACGGGGCCAACCACCCTCTTTTTGAAAAGGCGGTGGAGAAGGCCTACCAGGGCCTTACTCAGATACTGCAGAACAGATCCGAAGTGACCTTCGGCATAATCGGCGAGGAGCTGGCTTTCGAAAAAGATATATTTTTTGAGCTAAGCAAAATGAATAAACCCGCTATACTCTTCATTAAGAGCAGGGGCATCGAGCGAATCGCTTTTTACCGGGGCCTGGCGAAGAAAGAGCTCCAGGGCCTGATAGAGCTCCTTTTGGCCCCGACGGAAGAAAGCGGGAAAGATTTTCAGGAGCAGCTGTCGGCGCTGGGCATCAAGAACGTCACTGCCGGTAAGCTTAAGGCCGGCCAGTCGAAGGCGCGCCAAAGCGCCGATACGCGCCAAGAAGCTTACGATCTGGATGTCTTTGAGAACAGCGCGGATAATATATCCGGGTCTATCGCCAGGGTCATTGACGCCGAGGCGGTGGACGGCACGGTATTCAAATTCGCCATCAACAGCATCCTGGAAAATCTTATTTGCCGCCACCAGGAGTTCCTTAAGCTTATAACGCTGAAAAGATACGACATGGGCACATACGCCCATATGCTCAAAGTCTCGATCCTGGCCATGCATTTTGCCTCCCGGCTCGGGTTTGCCAAGGATGTAGTGATGGAGATAGGCATTGCCGGGCTCTTCCACGACATCGGAAAGCTCCTGATCTCGCGCAGGATCATCCGTAAGCCCGGCAGGCTCACCGATGAAGAGTTCTCCCAGATGAACAGCCACACGGTGCAGGGTTCGCAGCTCCTCTTGAAGTATACCGATACATTAGGGATATTACCGGTGGTGGTAGCCTTCGAGCATCACCTAAAATTCGACCTGAAGGGCTACCCTAAGATGAAATATAATCCCAAGAAACAGCATCTGGCTTCCTCTATCGTCTCCATATGCGATGTCTACGACGCGCTCTCGGAGCGGCGCGGTTATAAGGCGGATTACCCGCCGGATAAGATCTACAGCATTATATCCGGCGACAAAGGGAGCACCTTCGATCCGTGGCTGGCGGACAGGTTCTTTCAGTTTATGGGCGTCTGGCCGATAGGTTCGATAGTGGAGCTTTCCGATAAAAGGATCGGCGTCGTCACGGACGAGAACGAGGACGATATATTTTCTCCTAAGGTGGGGATAATACATCCCGAACAAGCCAGGGAAATAGCGGACTTAAGGGCCTCCAAGGACAAGATCAAGATAGAGCGCTACCTTAACCCCTACACCGAGGGTAAGGATTACGTAAGCCTTGCCGCAAGCTTTAGGCCAGAAAGGAATTGACTTCTTCCCGCCCGCTTGCTATAATAAAGACGGTTCAAAGAGGAACTGGTTAATAACAAACAATGGCGTTTTCAGCAGGAGTGTCGGCTGAAAACGCCTTTTTATATGTAGAGGCGGCTTATGACCAAATACATATTCATAACCGGCGGAGTGATCTCCAGCCTCGGTAAGGGCATTGCTAGCGCTTCCATCGCCAAGATCCTGGAATCCCGGGGTTTAAAAGTAACACTGATGAAGCTCGACCCTTATATCAACGTGGATCCCGGGACGATGAATCCATACCAGCACGGCGAGGTATATGTCACCGATGACGGGGCGGAGACGGACCTGGACCTGGGCCATTACGAAAGGTTTACCTCCGCCACGATGACCCGGTTCAATAACGCGACTACCGGTCAGGTGTATCATGAGGTCATCTCGCGGGAGAGGCGGGGAGATTATTTGGGCAAGACTATCCAGGTCATTCCGCACATTACGGATGAGATAAAACAAAGGATCGCCAAGGTTGCGCAGGTTTCGGGGGCGCAGATAGCGATCGTCGAGATCGGCGGGACGGTGGGGGATATCGAAAGCCTGCCGTTTCTGGAGGCGGCACGCCAGTTCGGACTCGATGTGGGCCGCAATAATACGCTTTATATACATCTGACCCTGGTGCCCTACATCAAGGTTGCGCAGGAGATCAAGACCAAGCCTACCCAGCATAGCGTAGGCACCTTACGCGAGATCGGCATACAGCCTGATATTCTGGTATGCCGCACCGAAAAACCCCTGTCGCAGGAGATCAAGGAAAAGATATCCCTGTTTTGCAACGTCCGCAAGGAAGCGGTGATCGAATCGATAGACGTCGCCTCTATTTATGAGGTTCCGCTGGTATTCAAGAGCCAGATACTTGATGAGATAATACTCGGGCATTTTGGCCTGATAAGCCGGGCCTCTGACTTAAAAGACTGGGAGCGCGGTGTCGTAGAAAAAGCGCTTAACCCAAAGCTAAAAGTCAAGATCGCGGTAGTCGGTAAATACATCGGGCTTCAGGACGCCTATAAGTCCATATATGAGGCCCTGATCCACGCGGGGATTGCCAATGACTCCAGGGTTGAGATCCAAAAGGTAGATTCGGAAGAGCTGGAAGATGGGCAGGCGCAGGATATGCTTGCCGGTATAGACGGTATCCTTATACCCGGAGGTTTTGGCGGGCGGGGGGTAGAGGGAAAGATCCGGGCGATCAATTATGCCCGCACGCATAAGGTCCCGTTTTTGGGATTATGCCTGGGGATGCAGGCGGCAGTTATCGAGTTTGCCCGTGGGGCTTGCGGTATGAAGGGCGCTGATTCTACGGAGTTTAGGCCCCGGACGAAATACCCGGTCATCTCCCTGCTTGAGGAGCAGTTAAAGGTCAAGGACCTCGGAGGCACGATGCGCCTGGGCGCTTATCCCTGCCGCATAAAGAAAGGGACATTGGCCTCCAGGGTCTACGCAAAGACTTCGGTATCGGAGAGGCATAGGCACAGGTACGAGTTCAATAATAAGTTCAAGAAGAGAATGGAAGACAAGGGATTGGTGTTTTCAGGGGTATATGAGAAAAAGAACCTGATAGAGATCGTTGAGCTGCGCGGGCACCCCTATTTTATCGCAGTGCAGTTTCATCCGGAGTTCAAATCCAAGCCCGATAACGCGCATCCGCTGTTCAGGCATTTCATAAAAGCGGCCCTGGAAAGGAGTTCGAGTTGAAGGCGGTATTGGCGCTGGAAGACGGAGCGGTATTTAAGGGAGAATCTTTCGGCTGGTCCGGAGAGAGCTTCGGGGAGGTGGTGTTTAACACCAGTATGGCCGGCTACCAGGAGATAATCACCGACCCTTCTTATAAAGGACAGATCGTGGCCATGACCTATCCTTTAATAGGCAATTACGGCATAAACGAAACTGATATTGAGTCCCGGCGTCCGTTCTTGAGCGGATTTGCGGTGAGGGAATACAGCAAGATTCATAGCAACTGGCGCAGCCAAAACTCACTTGGCGACTACCTTAAGCTTAACAAAATAGTGGGCATAGAGGGGATAGATACCCGCGCGCTCACCCTTCATATCCGCCAACGCGGAGCGATGAAGGCTGTTATTTCGGCGCTCGACCACGATGAGGCCAGCCTTGTAAAGAAAGCCAAGGATTCTTGCGGTTTGGTGGGCGTTGATCTGGTCAAGGACGTTGCCATCGAGAGAAAATATGAGTGGGAAAAGGCCGAAGGCAGGTCTCTATGCGTAGTCGTCCTTGATTGCGGGCTAAAGTATAATATGCTGCGCCGGCTCCAGATGCATAATTGCCGTCTGATCGTGGTGCCTGCCAGTACGCCGGCAAAAGATATAATGGGTTTTTGCCCGGACGGCCTGCTTCTTTCCAACGGTCCCGGGGACCCGGAGCCGGTCACCTATGTCGTTAAGACCGTGCAGTCGCTGGTCGGAAAACTCCCTGTCTTCGGCAATTGTATTGGGCATCAGATGCTGGGGCTGGCTTTCGGGGGCAAGACCTACAAATTGAAGTTTGGCCATCACGGAGCCAATCATCCGGTAAAAGACTTGCGAACGGGAAGGGTTTATATCACTTCCCAGAACCACGGCTTCTGCGTGGACATCGATTCCCTGGATAAGAAGGAGATCGAGATGACCCACATAAATCTTAATGACAAGACCATGGAGGGCTTAAGGCATAGGAAGCTGCCCGTATTTTCCGTCCAGTTCCATCCCGAAGCTTCTCCCGGACCGCGCGAATCAGGCTACCTGTTCGGCGAGTTCGTAGAATTGATGAAGAAACACAAGCGCACGAAGAGATAAATTTCCGGTATAACTGTTTAATACATGCCTAAACGCAAAGACATCAAGAAGATCCTAATCATCGGCAGCGGCCCTATCGTCATCGGGCAGGCCTGCGAGTTCGATTATTCAGGGACCCAGGCCTGTAAAGTCCTTAAGCAAGAGGGGTTCAAGGTGATCCTGGTCAATTCCAACCCCGCGACCATCATGACCGACCCTCAGATCGCCGACTCTACCTATATTGAACCGATAACCGTTGAAGCGATAGAGAAGATAATAGCCAAAGAAAGGCCGCAGGCGCTTCTGCCCACCCTTGGAGGGCAGACCGCGCTGAATAGAGCCGTGGAGTTGGCAGAAAGCGGGGTTTTGAAGAAGTACAAGGTTGAGACCATAGGCGCCAACATCCGGGCTATCAAAAAGGGCGAAGACAGGCAGCTTTTTAAGAAGGCGATGGAGAAGATCGGGCTGGACCTGCCTAAGAGCCGCAAAGCCTATACGATAGACGAAGCCGTATCCGCCGCCCAGGATATCGGGTTTCCCGCAATAATCCGCCCCAGCTTTACTTTAGGCGGAACCGGCGGCAGCATCGCTTACAATATCGAGGAGTTCAAACGGCTTGCCAAAATAGGTTTGGAGGCCAGCATGATCAGCGAAGTGCTTATCGAAGAGTCGGTGGTCGGATGGAAAGAGTTTGAGCTTGAGGTCATGCGCGACCTCAAAGACAATGTTGTGATCATCTGCTCCATCGAGAACTTCGATCCCATGGGCGTGCATACCGGTGACAGCATCACGGTAGCGCCTATCCAGACGCTCACCGATAAAGAATACCAGCACATGCGCGATGCGGCCATCGCCTGCATAAGAGAGATAGGCGTTGAGACCGGAGGCTCCAATATACAGTTCGCGGTCAACCCCTCAAACGGCAGGATGGTGGTGATCGAAATGAACCCTCGCGTTTCGCGCAGCTCCGCCCTGGCATCGAAAGCTACCGGTTTTCCGATAGCCAAGATCGCGGCAAAGCTGGCTGTGGGCTATACCCTCGATGAGATCCCCAATGACATAACCCGCGAAACCCCCGCCTGTTTTGAGCCGGCCATCGACTACTGCGTGGTCAAGGTCCCGCGCTTTACTTTCGAAAAGTTCTCATCCACCGACCCCAGTCTTAACGTTTCCATGAAATCGGTGGGGGAGGCGATGGCCATAGGGAGGACCTTTAAAGAAGCGCTGCAGAAGGGCCTGCGCAGCCTCGAGATAAAAAAGTCAGGCCTTGAGAGCATGTTATTTAAGGACGTGCGCAATACGGCTGCCGGCCATCTGGCGCTAGAGGAGATAACCCGCAAACTAAGGACGCCTAACGCCGAAAGGATATTTTATATCGGGGACGCCTTGCGCTGCGGCATGGATATAGACAAGATCCATGAATTGACGTTTATCGATAAGTGGTTCCTTAGCAACATAAAGGAGATCGTCGACCTTGAAAGAAAGCTCGCCTGCCAAGCATACCCTCCGTCCAGAGACGTCCTGATCCAGGCCAAGAAAAACGGATTCAGCGACACGCAGCTGGCCAGGATTTTTAAAAGGACCGAGGATGAGATCTCAAAGTTACGCAGATCCGAAGATGTTAATCCCGATTTCAAGCTGGTCGATACCTGCGCCGCCGAGTTCCAGGCCCACACCCCGTATTTCTATTCCACCTACGATAAATAAGTCTTCGCCGAATCGGCGCATTTTTAAGGAGAATCCCTTTTATAAATGCTTACCGGGATCCCGTCATCGGTATGGATTTCAGCTATTTTGGTGAATTTATCCTTTTGTTTGGCAAAAACAGCATCCAGTGCCTCCAGCCTTCGCAGCATATGAGGCTTCGGTTTTTTATGTTCCTTAGGCATATCTATCACATAATCCGAATCCCGGATCGTCTTCTCCATGTCCCTTTTGTCGTAAACATAACCTATGCTGTCCACGCCCAAAGGGTTGCGGGCGTACAGGCCAATCTCGGTCTGATGTAATTTAAGATTCAGGGCGTATTCGGCGCCGTCGATATTACAGATAAAAGTTATCTTGCCTGTTTTCTTATCCGTAAGCGGGTTTCTCTTAAGCGCCTCCAGCACTTTTCCTGCCAGCCCCGAGTTCTTGTATTTATTCTTGGCGTTTAGCACGCCTACCTGAGAAGGATGCCAACTGCCCCGCCCCAACAGCACATAGCTTGTCAGGCCCAAATTGAATAGGCCGTATTGCGCCAGGCACAGGCATGCCAGGAGCCAGGCGGCTATGCTCCTTGCCTTTTTGAGGATATCGCTGCTTGATATTTCGCAAGAGACGATCAGCGCCAGCGCCGGAAGCGCGGGCAGGAGAAAGCGCGCTTCCCGGTTATGCAGGAAGCTTAAGAAGGCCAAAGGTAGAAAGAACCATAGGAATAAAAGCTTGTTCCTTTGGCGCAGATTAAACAGGTAGCTGGCAGCAAGCGGCAGGGCAAATACCAGCATCAGGGGGCCGATGATGTCTACCAGGTGATTGAAATAGAAGAAGGGGTCGAAAAAGTTATTTTGGTATAGCGTCCTCTGGAGGGCGATGGCAAACACAAAGCTGTTTTCTTTCCTGAAGAACAGGCTGCCGGCAATGATCAGAAACAGCACGGTGACCACCGAGATGTTCAAAAGGACCCTTTTTCTATTTGCGGGGTTTTTCAGGCAGGAGATAAAAAAATAGGCCAGCACCGGGAGCGCGAAAAAGATCGCTCCTTCTTTGGTGTGCTGGGCCAGACCCAAAAAGATGCCGGTGAGTATGCTGAATGTCAATGATCGCAATCCTTGCGTGCGCAGCAGCAGATAGAAGGTCAGCGTCAACATGCACATCAGGGGAAAATCCAGCATCGCTACCCTGGAGTGCGCAAAGACGAGGGGAAAACACGAGATCATCGCGGCGGCCAGTAGCCCTGCGCCAGGGCTTAAGATTAGGCAGCCGAGGCCGTAGATGCTAAAAAGAAGCATGGCCAGGAAAAAACCGTCGGCCAGGAGGATGGCCTCGTCTATGCCGAAGATCCCCAGCGTCCTTAGTATTTTCCTGGAGACAGCGCCGACCAGCTCGTAGAAGTGGGGGTGGGCCTGTGCGGTATCAAGCGTAAGCAGGTGCTCTTTGATCCTGGCAAAAAGGGGCAGGTTGTCTTTGTCGATCAAGCCATAACGCAGGACGAAAAACTTTTCTACCCTGGCGTATTCATCGAAGAGCCGCGGGACCTCGTTTCTTTTAAGGATAAGATAGCTGACATAAACCTGCGCAAATAATATCAGCGTGATCAAGAGCAAATTGACCGTTTTCTTCATGTTATAGGCGTATCATAACTCGGAATCCGGCACAAATCAACAGTATTCTCCCCTGCAAGGTTCTTGCTTTACAAACCGCCTCCATTCCCATATAATATTCATCGGCAAAAATATGAATGCACGCGGATTCGATAACGACAAATATCTTCGCGAACAGACAAATGCGATACTTGAGCGCGTAAAGCAGCTGGGTAACAAGCTCTACCTTGAGTTTGGCGGCAAGCTTTGCTTCGATTATCATGCCGCCAGGGTACTGCCGGGTTATGACCCCAACGTAAAGATCCGCCTGCTGCAGCAGCTCAAAGACAAGATAGACATTGTCTTGGGTATATATGCGGCGGACATCGAGAAGGGCAGGGTTAGGGGCGATTTCGGCATAACCTACGATGCGGCGACCTTTAAGCTTATCGATGATTTAAGAGGCTGGGGTCTGGATGTGGCGGCGGTAGTGATCACGCGTTTTTCGGGGCAATCCGCGGCGGCGATATTCAAGAACAAGCTTGAGAGAAGGGGCGTAAAGGTATGCCTGCATTATCCCATCGAAGGCTACCCTACCGATATAGATACGATAATCGCCGATGAGGGTTTCGGTAAGAACGAGTATATAGAAACAAAAAAACCTATAGTAGTAGTCACTGCCCCCGGCCCTAACAGCGGCAAGCTTTCCATTTGCCTGTCGCAGCTCTATCATGAGCACAGGCGCGGCCTGAACCCGGGATACGCCAAGTTTGAGACCTTTCCGATCTGGAACCTCCCCCTGAAGCATCCGGTTAACGTCGCTTATGAAGCGGCGACCGCCGACATCCAGGATTTCAACCTTGTAGACCCGTTCCATCTTAGCGAATATAAGGAAACGGCGATAAATTACAACCGGGACGTGGAGAGTTTTCCCATACTTAAACTGATGCTCTCCAGGATACTGGACCAAAACGTAAACCTGCCTATGTACAAGTCTCCGACGGATATGGGCGTCAACCGTGCAGGGTTTGGCATCATCAACGATTCAGTCGTTCAGGAGGCCGCCAAACAGGAGCTCATCCGAAGGTACTTCCGCTACAACAGCGAGTATGTGCTGGGGGTGGAGAGAAAAGAGACCGTGGACAGGGTCTTGATGCTGATGGAGGAGCTGGGGGTAAAAGTTACCGACCGCAAAGTTGTCGAGGTTTCTCGCCGGGCAGCCGAAGAAGCCGAGTCAGGCGGCAAAGGCAATGAAGGCATCTATTGCGGCGCAGCCATGGAGCTTATCGGCGGCGTCATCATTACCGGCAAGAACTCCAAGCTTATGCACGCCGCCTCCAGCCTCATATTAAACGCCCTAAAGGTCCTGGCCAGGATCCCGGATGAGATACTATTATTATCTCCTCATGTCATCGGCCAGATCGCCCGCCTTAAAGAAGATATCCTGGGCATGGAGTCAGAAAGCCTTGATCTGGAAGAGACGCTGATCGCCCTCTCCATCAGCGCCACTACCAATCATACCGCGGAGCTTGCCATGAAAAAACTCTCGGAGCTTAAAGGCTGCGAGGTCCACATGACCCATATACCCACCCCGGGAGACGAAGTGGGGCTCAAACGCCTGGGGGTTAACCTTACTACCGACGGCAGGTTCTCTTCCCGTAATCTATTCGTGACTTGATATTTCCATGGAGCTTAAAAAATACCGCAATGAGATAGGTTTTATCATACTGCTTGTGCTTTCCGCCTTGCTTTTCTGCCATGGCAGGAGTTGCGGTCTGGATTTCGGCATGATCCAGAACAGGCTGGGCGGCGTCCCGCTCCTGTTAAGCGGATTCCTGTTTATTCTGCTCTATGTAACGATCACATTTTTTGTATGGTTGGCAAAAGACGCCTTTTGGCTGATGGGAGTGGTTTTATTCGGGGCTTTCGGCAGCTCCGTTCTTATCCTGGCAGCGGAGATGGTAAATCTCATCATCCTGTTCTACCTCTCCCGCCGCCTGGGGCGGGGGTTCCTGGAGAAGAACCTCAGCGGCAGATACAAAAGGCTTGATGAGAAGCTGGGGAGTATCAACTTTGCCTGGTTATTCGTTTTCCGGGCTGCGCCCCTGATCCCGTATCGCTTCCTCGATATTGCTGCGGGCCTTACGGGTATAGGGTTTGGCAAGTATTTTACCGCTTCGCTCCTGGGTTCGCCCCTTAAGATATTCTGGATACAGTACATCCTCTACGGCGTAGGCAGCAGCGTCTTTGAACCCGCCGTGCTCATGGATTATTTCATGAAGAACAGGCTTTTGCTGTTAGTAAGCGCATTGTACATGATCCTCATCCCGTTGGTGATAATCAAGCTGAAATCCAAAGGATAGGCATGCAGACGAGAATAAAATTCCTGGGAGGGGTCAGGAGCGTTACCGGCTCATCGCACTTGGTCTCTACCGAATACTCCGATGTACTTATCGACGCCGGGCTCTTCCAGGGCCGGCGCGAGCAGTTCTATGAGTTAAATACCAATTTTTCCTTCAATCCCCGCAAGCTCAACGCCATGGTCCTTTCTCATGCGCACGTCGACCACTGCGGCAATATCCCCAGCCTCATCAAGAAAGGCATGCGCTGCAAGATCTACGCGACTTCCGCCACCAAAGACCTTGCCAGGCTCATGCTTGAGGATTCAGGCAAGATACAGGAAGAGGATATCCGCTATCTCAATAAAATAAACAAAAGGATGGGCCTGTCTGCGCGTAAACCCCTTTATACCCGCAAGGAAGCCTCAAGGGCGATAAAGCTCTTTCGCCCCATCTCCTATAACCAGCGTTTTTGCATAGCTAAGGGGATATTTGTTACCCTTATAGATGCCGGACATATCCTTGGCTCAAGCATTGTGCTTCTGGATGTCCAGGGTTCAAGCAGCCGTCCCATACGCATAGGTTATGCCGTAGATCTGGGCAGGAAGAACCTGCCGATACTCAACAACCCCGAGGTCCCCGAGAGGTTGGATTATCTTATCCTGGAGAGCACTTACGGGGCAAGGCTGCATGCCCCGATAGAAGAAGCCAAGTCAATACTTAAGGATGTGATCAACCGGACGGTGGAGCGCCGGGGCAAGATCATCATTCCTGCTTTTTCCCTTGAGCGCACCCAGGAGGTGCTCTACTTTTTAAGCGAGCTTTTGAAAGAAAAGGCTATTCCTGCCATGCCGATATACGTGGATAGCCCCTTAGCCTTTGATATCACCGAGATGTTCAAGTATCACTCTGGATATATGAACGCTACGACGCGGGACTATATCGATAAGGGCCAAAGCCCTTTTGAGTTCCTTAACCTTAAATTCATTCGTCAGCAGCACGAATCAAAGGCCCTGAATACCGACCGCCGCCCGATGATCATTTTGGCCGGCTCCGGCATGTGCGAATCGGGAAGAGTATTGCACCACCTTGCCAATAATATCGAAGATTCGCGCAATACCGTCCTGGTGGTCGGCTATATGGCCAGGGATACCCTGGGCAGGAGGATCGTCCAGAAGCAGCCTTTTGTGCGCATCTTCGGCATAGAGCATGAGTTGAACGCCGAGGTGGTGGTGATCGACGCATTCTCGGGGCACGCCGACAAAAACGAGCTGCTGGAGTTTGTTAACAACTGTCTGCCGGTAAAGAGGATTTTCCTTGTTCACGGTGACAGCGAACAGTCGCAGGCGCTTTTTGAAGGCCTTTCCGGGATGGGGCTGGATGCGTACCTGCCTTCGAGCGACGAAGAAGTGTTGCTAGAGTAGGGATTGTGTGTTAATATAATCGCCTTAAAATAGTTTTAAACCCTAATTAAAAAAGGAGCTTGATATGGCAGGCGGAAAGGCAAGACCAAAGAAGGACAAAACCCTTAAGGTTTCAGCGGGGCAAATAGTGAGGACCGGCGAGATCCTCTGCAGGGGCATAGATACTTACAAGGCCGGGCTCAACACCAGGGGCCTGGGCACAATTTATGCGATCTGCTGCGGCAGGATATACTTCAGCAGAAAGAAGACCAGCCGCGGGAAATTCCGCACTTTTATCGGCATAAGGCGCGAAGAGAATAAATCATCGCGTTGATATGGGGCAGGAGGAAATGGCCCTAAGCAGGGCTAAAAGATATTCGCGCATTAAGTATGCCTTAAGCCTGGCGGATATCCTGTATCTGATTTTTCTGCTTTTTGTCTTTATCCTTTCCGGCGGCTCCAAGCTTCTCCTGGAACAGGTGGTTTATTTTACCGGGCCCGGCCCCCTGGCCCTGCCGGTATACCTCTTATGCGCCAGCCTGGGTTATTATCTGCTCGATTTCCCGCTTACCTTTTACGGCTCCTTTCTCCTGGAGCGCCGTTTCGGCCTTTCCGGACAGAGGATAAGCGGCTGGTTATATGACCAGCTTAAGTCCGGGCTTCTCTCCTATATTTTCAGCCTCATATTGTTTGCGGTTTTTTATCGGGTCTTAGGCGCACTGCCCGATCACTGGTGGCTGGCGGCTTCGGCATTCTGGATAATCTTCAACCTGGTCCTTACCCGTTTATTCCCGGTATTGATAATACCCCTTTTCTTTAAATACAAAGACCTCGGCGACCCGGAGTTAAAAAACAGGATCATCAGGCTTGCCGAAAAGATGCGCGTTAGGCTTGTGGACGTCCTGGAGATAGATCTGAGTAAAAAAACATTCAAGGCCAACGCTGCTTTTGTCGGCACGGGTGCCTCCCGCAGGGTGTTATTAGCCGATACGCTCAAAGACAGGTATAGCGCTGAAGAGGTCGAGGTGATCGTGGCGCACGAGTTCGCCCATTATAAATCGAAGCACATCCTTAAGCTCCTTGCCGCCGATTCGGCGGTCACGGCAGCGCTGTTTTACATAATCTTTCGCAGCAGCGATTGGGCAGCGGTGTACTTCGGGTTCGGCGGCCTGGCCGAGCTTGCCGCGATGCCGCTGGTATTGCTGTACTTTATTATTTTTGGGCTGATCACCAGGCCTCTGGAAAATTGGCTAAGCCGCCGTTTTGAGGTAAGCGCGGATAAGCAGGCCATAGAAGCCACGGCTTGCCCCGGCGCCTTTGTTTCCATGATGGAAAAGCTCGCCGATCAGAACCTCGCGGACCGCTGCCCGCACCCTTTTATCAGGTTTTTTTTCTTCGATCACCCGCCTATCGATGAGCGCATAGCCCTGGCGCGCAAGCTCTCATAATTCTTGATTTAACACGGATAACAGGGTATAATCTTTCTACAATTCCCGCCTCATAACGGATTGTTAATCCGTAAATTTATCCGGATATCAGAGAGGAGAAGCAGTCATGGATATTACTACGATTATAGGTGCTGCCCTTGGCGTCGGCCTGATCGTATTCGCGGTAGTCCTGCATCAGGGCGTCGAAGGACTGGCAATATTCAACAATACCGAAGCGTTTTTGGTTGTTATCGGGGGGACCTTCTGCGCTACCCTTATAAATTACCCTCTTTCGCAGGTGATCGGGGTATTCAAGGTCACCAAAAAAGCGCTTTTTGCCAGGAGGGTCGATACCAATCAGATAATCGGTTCTTTCGTGAATTTGAGCAAAAAGGCCCGCAGGGAAGGGATCATCGCCCTGGAGAACGAGGTCAAAAAGCTGGACAACGATTTCATGAAGCGCGGGCTGCAGATGGTCATCGACGGCCAGGATCAGGATTTCGTGCGCACGATGCTGGAAACGGAGATGGGTTTCATAAAACAGAGGCACAAGGTGGGGCAGGAGATATTCTGGGCGCTGGGTACCTATGCGCCGGCCTTCGGTATCATCGGTACGGTCCTGGGAATGATACTTATGTTGCACTCTATCACTGACGTCGAGCAGGTCCCGGCGCGCATGGCTATAGCGCTGACCTCCGCGTTCTATGGCTTAGGCGCGGGTTATCTGTTGTTCATGCCCGTGGCGGGGAAGCTGCGCCGTCGCTCGGAAGAAGAGCTGTTCGTAAACGAAATAATCATCCGCGGCGTGCTGTTATTGCAGGCGGGGGTCAGCCCAAGGCTGATAGAAGCCGGGCTGCACGCTTTCCTTAATCCGTCAAAGAGGATACCAACGGAAGGGCCCAAGAAGTAGGGGCTTAAGCTTATGGCTTTTGCGCAAACGGAAAACAAGGTCCCCAGGGGATACATCGAAGAAGACGACCCGCAGGTGTCGCGCTTCGGGCATCCCGCTCCGCCCTGGCTTGTTAATTATGCTGACCTGATGACCGAGATGGTCTGCTTCTTTATCATACTTTACGCGCTTTCTGCGGTGCTTAGCAAAAACATCCAGCAGGCCAAAAAAGAGATCGACAGGATAATCGAAGAGGAGCAGCTGCAGGCAGACGTAAAGATCACCAAAGAAGGCATAAGGCTGACCCTGGAGGATCAGGGGGGAGCGGATTCGTTCTTTAAGATAGGTAAGGCAGACCTGACCCCGAAAATGGTGCACCTTATGATGAAGATCGGCCCTCTCTTAAAGAATATGCCCAATGAGGTCCTTATCGAGGGGCATACCGACAATGTCCCCATTGACACGGACAGGTTCCCTTCTAATTGGGAGCTTTCTTCTGCCCGGGCGCTTACGGTCCTGCACCATCTGATCGAAGAACACCAGCTTGATCCCCGCAGGGTCTCCGCTATCGGTTACGGGGAGTTCCGTCCGCGCGCCCCTAATGATACTCCCGAGAACCGCGCGCGTAACCGCCGGGTAGTCTTTTTTATAAAAAACGTCCCTCCCAAGTTTGATGACGAAGCCAAAAGCGACAAAGAGAAAGCCGTAGCTAAAGCCGATGGGCAGGCTTCAGCCAAACCCGCCGTGACAGAACATCCTTCCGGCCATGCCCCTGCGGTAAAGGTCACTACCGACTCCAGCGGCCTGGTACCCGTAAAGCAACTGGATCAGGTGCAGGCCGATATGGACAAGACCTTTCCCCGCACGCCTGCGGTCGAAGAACCGAAATTCCCTTAATATTATATTTTTGCGAGAAAATCCAGGATGTTTCTTGCCGCGCGCAGGGTCGCGCCGGGCTCTCCCAGGCAGGCTTTGATATGCGAAAGGTTGTTTTGCATTTGAAGAAGCTCGAGCGGGTTCTCGATGATCTCCAGCGCCTTTTTGGCGATTTTTTTAGGCTGGGCCCCGAATTGAATGAACTCCGGAATGATCTTTTTGCCCACTACGATATTCACCAGCCCAATAAAGGGCAGGCGCACCTGGGGCCGGTAAAGCAGGTAGTTCAGGATTCCCATGCGGTAGACTATGAAGAAGGGTTTTTTTAAGATTGCCGTCTCCAGGGTCGCCGTCCCCGAACAGACCAGCGCGAAATCAGAGGCGTTGATGCAGTCGTAGGTTTTTCCTTCCACTATTTTATAGTTAAGGTGAGAGCCTGCGATTATCTTATCGTAGATCTGGCCGCCGGCCTGATTCGGTTTTGCTATCAGAAACTGGACTTGATTCAGCTTGCGCGCGATTATCCGGGCAGTTTTTACCATTACCGGCAATATCCGGGATATCTCCGATATCCTGGAGCCGGGCAGGAGAGCGATGGTGATGGTCTTATCAGAGAGGCCGAAGCGGGAGAGGAATTCTTTCTTCTCTGAGCCGGGTTTTACCGTATCCAGAAGCGGGTGGCCTGCGGCGTAGTCGACGTTTATGCCGTGGCGGCGGTAGAACTCCTTTTCAAAGGCAAAAAGCACTACCATCTTGGATACGTACTTGCGTATGGTCTTAAGCCTTCCCCTTCGCGAAGCCCAAACCTGTGGGCTGACGTAATATATCACCGGCAGTCTTTTGTTAACCGCCTTTGCAAGGCGCAGGTTGAATCCGGAGAAGTCCACCAGGATCAGCGCTGCGGGTTTATCGCTCATGATCTTTTGGAGCAGCAGGCGTCTTAGATTCAGGAAGACGGGGAGTTTTTTGATCACGTCAAATAACCCCATTACCGCCAGTTCCCTTAAGTCGTAAAACACCTGGCAGCCGGCTTTGCGAAGCATCTCTCCTCCGACCCCGGAGAATTTCAAGCGGGGGTTTATCAGGAGCATCTTCTCAACGAGATTAGCGGCGTGCAGATCGCCGGAAGCCTCTCCGGCAACGATGATGAAGTGTTTTATCCGGTCCATATTCTTTTCTGGATCTCCAGGGCAAGGCTCAAGGCGTCTCTGGCGGTCTTTCCGCATACCAGCGGCCTGGCATTATTGATCACGCATTCCAGAAACGAGGCCAGTTCTTTTTGCAGAGGCTGTTCTTTTTCTATGGGCAGGTCGCTTTTGATTATCTGGCGGCCGTCTTTTTTGTACTGGCAGGCGCGCGCTTCCTTGTAATCCAGGGAGATATAGGTATTCTTTTGAAAGATCCGGATCTTGCGCATCACTTCATCCGATACCCGGCTGGCGGTAAGATTTGCCACGCAGCCGTTCTTAAAAGTAATGCGGGCGTTGGCGATGTCCTCGTGCGGGGTAAGGACGTCGATGCCGACGGCATCTATGCGCCTGACGGGGGAAGAGACCAGCCCCAGGACGATATCAATGTCGTGGATCATCACGTCCAGGACTACCCCGATATCAAGGGAGCGGTTGGGAAAAGGGCTTAGGCGGTGGCATTCGATAAAGCGGGGGTTGACGATCAGCTCTTTGGTGGCCGCGAAGGCCGAGTTAAAGCGCTCGATGTGGCCGACCTGCAGGATAAGTTTGTTCTTTGCCGCCGTTTTGATGAGGGAGTCGGCTTGGCCAAGATCCGAGGTGAAGGGCTTCTCCACCAGGGTATGAATATTGTGCAGGAGGAAATCCGAGGCTATCGCAAAATGTGAGCGCGCGGGGGTGGCGATGCTCACCGCATCAACCATGCCAAAAAGCTTTCGGTGTTCGCAGAAGCCCGCCACACCCAGCTCTTGCGAGATCTCCTTAAGCCTGGCATCATCGGTATCGCAGACAGCCGTTAATTGGCAGCCGGATAGCTGTTTGTATATTCTGGCGTGTATCCTGCCCAGATGCCCGACGCCCACGACCCCGACCCTCAGCCTTTCCATAATAAAAATATTAACAGAGCCCGGGGCAGGTTGCAACGAATATTTATAGGCAAGGTAAAAGGTATTGCTAGCCCCATACATGTATGATAAAATAAATTTTCTTAAGGAGATCGATGAAAGATTACCTGAAGCTGCTCAAATACATAAAATCCTACAAGTGGCTGTTTGCCGCTGCGGTTATCTGCATGGGGTTTTCCGCCGTATTCGACGGCGCGACCCTGGCGATGATCGTGCCGATGGCCGATAAGGTCCTGACCGACAAGAAGATCATCATCCCCAACAAGCTCCCTGACTGGGCCGCAGTTTCTATCGATAAGATAAACAACATGTCCCCGCAGCTGCTTTTGACTTACATGGCTGTGGCGGTCATCCTTCTGTTCGTGTTGAAAGGGATCTTCGGGTTCCTCCAGAGCTACCTTATGTCGGATCTGGGGCAGCGCGTGGTCAGGGATATAAAGGCCAAGCTATACGCGAAGTTCCAGACTTTGTCCCTTGATTATTTTACCCATAAGAGAGGCGGAGAGCTTATCTCGCGTATCACCAATGACGTGCGCATCGTCGAAAACGCCGTCTCTTACGGCTCTACGGACCTGGTTTACCAATCCCTGCAGGTAGCGACTTTCCTGACGATGACCATTCTTATCTATCCGAAGCTGGCTTTTGTTTCCATAATCCTGGTGCCGTTCATAAGCTATCCGATCATAAAGGTAGGTAAGGCATTAAGGAAGCTCTCCCGCAGGTCTCAGGAGAAGATGGCAGATACCAACTCCCTGCTTTATGAAACCATAAGCGGGGTCAGGATCGTCAAGGCCTTCAATATGGAGCAGTATGAGATAGACAGGTTTAACCGGGTAAATTACGATTATTACCGCCTAGCGATGAAATCCATCAAGCGCATACTCATTCTTAACCCTCTTACCGAGATCCTGGGGTGCGTGGTGGGCGTAAGCGTTTTTTATATCATAGGCAGAGAGGTCATCACCGGGAAAGTTTCCTTCGGGGTATTCGGATTGTTCATGGGTAGTCTCCTGTCGATGATCCGGCCTTTCAAGAAGCTAAGCCAGGTTAACTCCCTGAACCAACAGGCCGTAGCGGCAAGCCAGCGTATACACGAAGTCCTGGATACCGCCCCCACGGTAACGGACAGAAAAAACGCAGGCACGCTTACCGGATTCAAGGACCGCATCGTTTTCGAAGACGTATGGTTTTCCTATGCTGATCACGCGGTGCTTAAAGGCGTAAGCTTTGAGGTAAAGCAGGGATCGATGTTGGCGGTAGTCGGGCCCAGCGGTACGGGAAAAACCACCCTCTTGGACCTGATACCTCGTTTTTATGATCCCAAAAAGGGCAGGGTGCTTATTGACGGCGCCGACATCAGGGAGTTTACGCTCAGGTCCCTTCGTCAGCAGATAGGGATCGTTACCCAGGAGACCATATTGTTCAACGATACGATAAGGGCCAATATCGCATACGGGGCCTCTTCTGCCTCCCAGACCGAAATAGAGAGCGCGGCGAAAAAGGCCCATGCCCACGATTTCATCGTTAAGCTGCCTTGCGGTTATGATACCGTTATCGGCGACAGAGGGGCTAAGATCTCCGGAGGCGAACGCCAGCGTATCGCGATTGCCCGCGCGCTGCTTAAGAACCCGCCTATTTTGATACTAGATGAAGCTACTTCCCAGCTGGATACTCATGCCGAGCGTATCGTCCAGGATGCGCTGGATAAGCTTATTGAAGGAAGGACCGTTTTCGTTATCGCTCATAGGCTTTCCACTGTCAAGCATGCCGGTAAGATCGTAGTCCTGGATAAAGGGCAGGTCGTTGAGGAAGGCAGCCACAGCGAGCTTCTGCAGAAAGGCGGTTTGTACAAACAGCTTTACTCCTTTCAGGAATTACAAAGTTAAATCCCGCATAAATGCCCGAAGGTAAAATCAACATAGTACCCAAGGTGTCTGTGGTTGTCCCCGCCCGCAACGCAGCAGCAAGCATTGCCAGGCTCCTGGAGTCCCTGCTGGATCTGGATTACCCCAAAGAGGCGCTGGAGATAATCGTAGTCGACAACGGCTCCAGCGATAATACCGCCGGTATAGTCGCGGGGTATCCGGTGCTTTTATTGCGGGAGACCGGGGTCATAAGTTCTTACGCCGCCAGGAACAGGGGCATAGCCGCGGCCGGGGGCGAGCTTATCGCTTTTACCGATGCCGACTGCGCAGCAGACAGCAAATGGTTAAAAAACGCAGTCGAAGCCTTGGTTTCAGGAAACAGCGATATGGTGGCCGGACAGGTCAAGGTTATCCGTTCTGTCAGGCCCGGCACGGCACAGTTATTCAGTTCATTCATCGGACTGGATAACAAATATTATGTAAGCAGGATGCGCGGCGCTATCACGGCAAATCTAGTCGTCAAAAGAGAGATGTTTGCCAGGGCAGGTTATTTCAGGCCCCTTATTTCCGGTGAGGACCTGGGTTGGACGCAAAGGGCGGTCAATAAAGGGTATCTGTTGATTTATTCAGCCGAAGCTTTAGTGCTGCATCCTGCCAGAGGCTTCAAAGAGCTGTTGAGGCAGAATTATCGTGTCGGCAGGGGCTTTATCAACGCCCGCGCCGATATGAAAGGCGGATTTCTGGAAAAGGCGCGTTATTTTGCGGGTTTATTTTTCCCGGCCAACTCTCTTTATATATTGAAGAAAATGCAAGAAGAAAGGTTGACAGGCACCCGCGGCATGGTCTTAGGCCTGTTTTTGGTCGATTATCTATGTAAGGCTTGCCAGGCCGCCGGAATATTCCGGTCATTCTTAGGTCCTTATGTCAGAGCCAAAAAGTAATTTCCGGCCGAGAGTATCCATAATCGTCCCCGTGCATAATGGGCAAAAATGCATAACCGGGCTTTTGGAGTCGCTCTTTAAGCTGGATTACCCCAGGGAGCTTACCGAGGTAATTATCGTCGATAACATGTCTAGCGACAATACCTCGGAGAGCATCAAGGGGTATCCCGTCGTTCTCCTTGAGGAAAACCTAATACAATCACCTTATGCCGCCAGGAACAGGGGCATAGCCGAAGCTAGCGGCGAGGTCATCGCTTTTACCGATGCGGACTGCGTCGTCAGCCCTGCCTGGATTGCCGAGTCCCTGCAGGCTATGGAGTCTGCAGGATCGGACATGGTGGCAGGCAGGATCGCGTTTAATCGTCCGGCTCAACCCACCCTGGCTCAAATTTATGATTCCCTGGAGGGCATGCGCAATGATTATTATGTGGCAGAAATGCAGGGCGCTATTACGGCCAACTTACTGGTGAAATCAAAATTGTTCCTGGAGATCGGAGGATTTTACGGGTCTTTTATCACCGGGGAAGACTTAAGGTGGACGCAAAGGGCGGTAAAGGGCGGGGCGCGGCTGGTTTATTGCCCCAAGGCCGTAATATATCATCCCCCCAGGAAGCTTTGGCCGTTGTTAAAAAAGAGGTATAGGGACGGCCACGGCTACATCCACATCCGGGTAAATATGGGGCTTTCGTTGAAACAGGTCTTCAAATCCTTCTTGCCGTCCTGGGTTTGTTCCGGAAAAACATACCGTTATCCGCGGCCAAGCATCCCTCTTTGGGCGCGCCCGGTATATTCTCTAGTGGTCAATTTATGTAAAGCCGCCTTTTTCGCAGGCGTTTTGTCTTCTCTGTCCGGGTTAAAGGAAAAAAACTTCGGGATCGGGATAAGGGGGCACGATTGAAATTATCGATTCTGCCGGCAAGCAAAAGATGGTTTTTTCTGCTGTTACTGGTGTTTATTTCCGCGCTGGCGCTGCGGCTGTATGCCCTTGGTGACAGGGATCTATGGTACGACGAGGTGAATATCTTCTACGTATCGGAGGACGATGATGCGATGAAGAGGGTATTTGAAACGGATGTGCCGTACATGCCGCCATTGTTTTATTTCCTGATTCACTTCTGGATAAAGGTATTCGGGATTTCGGAATCATCTTTACGTATGCCCTCGGCGCTGTTTGGTTTCTTATGCGTGCCGTTTATCTATATGCTGGGAAAGAGGCTATTTAATAGGCGCATAGCCTTATACGCGGCGCTGTTGATGGCCTTCTCGCCTTTTCAGATATGGTACGCGCAGGAGGCCAGGCCATATACCCTCATCACCCTGCTTGGGATTTTGTCGACATTTAGCCTGTTGTCAATAACGGACAAAGGAGGCTGGCGGCATTGGACGGTTTTTATCCTGGCCTCGCTATGCGGCTTATACTCCAACTTTTTTTACGCCCTCCTGTTTATTCCGCAGTCCCTCTATCTTCTTATCCGTTTCAGGAGGCAGGCGCTGCACCCCTCCCGCTTCATACCGTATTCTTTGCTTATCTTATTGCTCTTGCCCTGGGTTTTTAAGATGTACGCGAGGCTGGGGATAGTAATGATGGGCTATTGGATCCCCGTGCCCAGCATCAAATCCTTGTTAATAACCATCGCGAACTTCAACCTGGGCTACAATGTGGACAAAGGCCTCTATTTTCTTTCTCTGGTCCTTAGTTTTGTGATCCTGGCGAGATCTTTATCCTGGTTGAGGCAAGAAGGGCGCAGGCGCAGCGGGTTTATGGTTTGCTCTGTCTTGTTCCTGTCTCCGATCCTGCTGTTTTATTTGACATCGATATTGGTGGTCCCCCTGTATGTTCCGCGCGGTTTAATAGCGGCAAGCCCATTCTATTATCTGCTTTTAGCTGTCGGGATAGACTCTATTAACAGGAAGCTGGTCAGGTACGCCTTAATCGGGTCTTTTAGCCTGATGCTTGTCTTGGGTAACGTCGGGTATTTCAAGGATAAGATGCCCGCTCCCATGGAGTACCATCTCGGGGTATTCCTGAAAAAGCCCTTCAGGCCCATGGCCGAGTTTATTGCCGAAAGGTTCAGGGAAGGAGATGCGATCGCCGCTACAAACTTAAACCCTCCCTATGCGCCTTCTATTTTCTATTATACCTGGTTTCAATATAACCTGCCAACACGCTGCTATACCCTGGTTTATAGCGGAATGGCTAACGAGACGATCGCCAAGAATTTGGCAAAAATCGACCCCTGCAAGACCTGTCTTTTCCTGGGAGACATCAACCAGATAGAATTTCGCAGGATCTGGGTATTTTCTACGGATGGCGGGCCCAGGACAGGGGGGCTGGACAGGAATTCTCAGGCAGTCAAGGATTACCTTGATTCAACGCTTAAGCTTGAATATAGGGGGAATTTTGACGGGATGTGGCTTTCATTGTATTCGAAATAGTCGTTGACGGTCGTTTTTTCAAAGCATATCTTATCTTCTGCCATGAAGTTACTGAAAAAGTCCGAATTTGCGCCTTTTAATCAATAAAATTTGTTGCATAATAAATAATTTATGCTATACTCATTAAATTACCTTAAAGCCAAAACCGCTTTAAGGGAGAGCAGTTTTTTAACCCAGGCTGTTAACCTAAGATAAAGATATCTTTGGATTGGCAATCTTTTTGAGTTAACAGGTACAATGAAGAGGAGGGAAATGAAGTGCCTTCAGAATTGATCAAACAGCTGTTAGAGGCAGGGGTGCATTTTGGGCACCAGACCAAGCGCTGGAACCCCAAGATGAAGAAGTTCATATTCGGTGCCAGGAGCGGCATTTACATCATCGATCTGGAGAAGACCGAGGAGTGCATAAACCAGGCCCGTGATTTCCTTACCAATATCACCTCCAAGGGGGAGGCGATACTGTTCGTGGGGACAAAAAAACAGGCCCAGGAGGCGGTCCAGCAGGAGGCTATCCGCTGCGGCATGTATTATGTAACTGAACGCTGGCCGGGAGGGTTGCTGACCAATTTTTCTACCATCAAGAAGCGCATCAACCGTCTTAAGGACATAGAGAGGATGCGCCAGGACGGGACCTTCGAGAAGCTTACCAAGAAGGAGATCGCCCGCCTTGAAAAAGAGCTGGCCAAGCTAAATAAGAACTTCTCCGGTATTGTGCAGATGGAATCTATGCCCAAGGCCGTATTTATCGTGGATATCAAAAAGGAAGATACCGCCGTTAAGGAGTCCAGGAGGCTGGGCATCCCGATCATCGGCCTGATCGACACTAACTCCAACCCCGATACGCTCGCTTTTCCCATTCCCGGCAATGACGACGCCACAAAGTCCATAAGGCTGGTCGCTTCTCTCATGGCCGATGCGGCACTGGAAGGCCGCAAGAAATTCCTTTCCTATCTTTCTCAGGAAGGGGTCAGCCTTAAGGGCCAGCAGCAGGATGGGGCAAGCCCGCAGATCCTGCCCGAAGAAGAGATGAAGATCCAGGAAATAGACGAAGAAGTAGTCAAGGATACAGGTTCTGAAGCGGACCAAGCCAAGCCTGCCAAAAAAGGCCGCGTTAAGCATACTCCTGATGAACACGGTAAGGTAAAAAGAAAATAGGATACAGATAAAATTCATACCCGCAATAAAGAAGAGAGGATTGTTGTCATGGTGATTTCAGTGGAGTCTATCAAGGAGTTAAGGGAGTTGACGTTGGCAAGCGTGGCCAACTGCAAAAAGGCCCTGGAGGAATCAGGGGGAGATATCAAGAAGGCGGTCGTTATACTTCGCAAGAAAGGCATGGAGGTGGCGGCCAAAAGGCGGGATAAGGGGGCAAAGGAAGGAAGGGTCGAGGCCTACATCCACCACGGCAACAAGATCGGGGTTATTCTGGAAGTAGCCTGCGAAACGGATTTTGTCGCCCGCAACGAGGAGTTCGCCAAGTTCTCCAAGGATGTGGCTATGCAGATAGCCGCCTGCGATCCCGAGTACGTCAAGAAGGAAGATGTCCCCGCTGCGGTAATCGAGCAGGAAAAGAACAAAGAAGATTTTTATAAAAAACATTGCCTCCTGGAACAGCCGTTTATTAAAGACGCCAGTATTACCATCAATGATTATTTAGGAAGTCTCCTGGCCAAGTTCGGGGAGAACATTTCGATTAAAAGGTTCTCGCGTTATCAGATCGGAAGATAATGAGCGCCGTAAAATATAAAAGAGTTGTCCTGAAGCTCAGCGGTGAGGCCCTGCAGGGCAGACAGTCGCACGGGATAGATTATAATGTCCTGGTATCGGTTGCCCGCCAGATAAAAGAGCTAAAGGAGCTGCATGTCGATATCGCCATAATCCTGGGGGGCGGCAACATCTTTCGGGGCCAGGAGAACACCGCCAGCCGCGGGCTGGACATGGACAGGTCTGTCGCCGATTATATGGGTATGCTGGCGACGATCATCAATGGCCTGGCCTTGCAGAACGTCCTGGAGAAGATGAGCGTCCCGACAAGGGTGATGACCGCTATTGAGATGCAGCGGATCGCCGAACCCTACATCCGTCGCCGGGCGATACGGCATATGGAGAAGGGCCGGGTGGTGATCTTTGTGGCCGGTACGGGCAATCCTTATTTTACCACCGATACTACTGCGGCGCTGCGGGCCGCGGAGATAAAGGCAGACGTAGTGCTTAAGGCCACGAAAGTCGACGGGGTCTACTCCGCCGATCCCGTAAAACACAGGGATGCCAAAAAGTATTCGCGCCTTAAATATATCGATGTATTGAAGAAGGGGCTTAAGGTAATGGATGCCACCGCGATTAGCCTGTGCATGGACAATAATCTGCCGATAGTCGTATTCAATATGAACAAGCCGGGTAACATAAAGCGCGTGTTACTGGGTGAAAAGATAGGCACAATAGTAGAATAGGGGGCGTTTATGACGGTAAAAGAGCTGCTGCATGCTACCGAAGACAAGATGAAAAAGGCTTATGATTCCGTGGCCCGGGAGTTCTCCGAGATCAGGACCGGCAGGGCCAGTCCCAACCTTGTCGAGGGCTTACACGTGGATTATTACGGTACGCCTACCCTGCTAAAACAAATGGCTTCTATATCTTCAGCCGACGCCCATCTTCTGGTGATCCAGCCGTGGGACCCCAGCGTGATCCCCGAAATAGAGAAATCCATCAATAAATCAAGCCTTGGCATAAACCCTTCCAACGACGGTAAGGTCATAAGGCTGTCGTTCCCCCCTCTATCCAAAGAAAGAAGACAGGAGTTGGCCAAAGTATTGCATAAAATGTCGGAGGAGGGAAGGGTGTCTTTGCGCACTATAAGGCGGGACGCCAAGGAGGCGGTTGAGAAGCTCGAGAAAGATAAGGTGATCTCGGAGGACGATAAGTTCCGCGGGGTCGATGAGCTGCAGAAGCTTGTAGATAAGTATATCGCTAAGATAGACGAAATGCTCAAGGCCAAAGAAAAGGAAGTGCTGGAGCACTGATTAGCTAACAGTTGTCAGCTAACAGCTAACAGATTTTCTTGTCAACTGTTAACTGTTAACTAAATCAGGGCCTCGTCCTCCTGAACTAAAATTCAGTAGGACTAGAGGCAAGAATTGAAATTAGGGCCTCGGTCCTCCTGAAGTGAGACTCATAGGACTAGAGGCAAGAATTGAAATTAGGGCCTCTAGCTCATCTGGTAGAGCAGCGGCTTTTTAAGCCGCGTGTGCCGAGTTCGAGTCTCGGGAGGCTCATGTAAAATAACTTGAGTCGAAGTAGATCCCCCTCCTGAATTTAGCTGTGCGAGGGGGACGTCCTCCCCTGAACCAAGCGACGGGGAGGCCGGTCTCGGGAGGCTCAAAAATTTTTGCTGCGCAAAAATTTTTGTACTTTGCGCTACCTTGATATAAATGTACAGGTTTAAGCAAAGTACAAATAACCTATTCAAGAAAATAGGATCTTTGCCAAGACAATAGTCCCGATAAAATTCGCGGACGTGGCGAAATTGGCAGACGCGATAGCCTTAGGAGCTATTGGGGAAACCCTTGGGGGTTCAAATCCCTCCGTCCGCATTTTAAAAAGTAAATTGTAGGGCGGGAAAATCCTCTTCCGCCCACTAAAAATTGCGGATTGGTAATGAGAAAGGGGTTTCCAAAATTAACGTCACTCGGCATTCTTGAGCGAGTTTGTTGAGTTAAAGCAATACGACATGTTCTTAACAGCTAGCGCGATAGCGCTGGCGCAGCAAATAAGCAGCAGCGGCTGTTAAGAACATAAAAGTGGTGTGGGGAAAAGCATTTTTCCCCACGCTTTTGGGGTAACAGCGACCCCCGTAGTGAGCGGGCACTAAACAATCATTTATGTTTGAGTGTCTAATACAGTCGAGGGGGGAGCGCCATAGGGGCAAAGCCCCTTTGGGGAGTGAGCGTCCTTGGAAACCCCAAAATGTTTTAGGTACAGCTATTACTTAATTAACCGTTTGCTAGCGTAGAATAAGCTCTAGCGAACGACGCGGGAGTAGCTCAGCTGGTAGAGCGCAACCTTGCCAAGGTTGATGTCACGGGTTCGAATCCCGCCTCCCGCTCCACTCTTTAGCAGTAAGTTCAACTCCGCCTTTTTAAGACGAGAAGCGCCTGAAAGGAGAAAAGTATATGCAGATAATGGATTTTTTGTCAAAAAAAGCCGTGGTGATCGATATTAAATCCACGAAGAAGGAGGATGTGATCAAGGAGCTGGTGGACGCCCTGATCAACTCCGGCGAGATCGAAAAACGCTCGCGCAACAAGCTGATCGAAGCGCTCATGGCCAGGGAGTCCCTGGGCTCTACCGCCATCGGCCAGGGCATCGCCATCCCCCATGCCAAGAGCGACAGCGTTGAGAAGCTGATCGGGGCCTTCGGGCTTTCCAAGAAAGGCGTGGATTTCGATTCTCTCGACGGAGAGATGGCTTATATCTTTTTTCTGCTGGTAGCGCCACAGGACTCCGCGGGGCCACACCTCAAGGCCCTTGCCCGGATATCCAGGCTTCTCAAGGACAAATACTTCCGCGATACCCTGCGCAATTGTTCCGACGAGAAATCGGTGATCAAGATCATTAGCGAAGAAGACGAGAAAAAAGTATAACCCAAAGAGGCCCAGGTGAAGCGAGGGTTTGGCGACAATCTTAAATGGCTGTATCCGGGTATCGGCATCAAGCGCTGGATAGGCCTTAGCGGTTTCGGAGTGCTGCTTCTTATCTTCGGGGCAAGCTACCTGCGCAGCGAAGAGTATTGGGCGATGCAGCTCTTGGATGCCGTAATAGTAATTTCCGGTATCATAATCCTTATCTTAGGCATCAAGAGGATGATGCGCTCGTTCATGGCCGCTTTTATGCCGTCTTCCAGGGATTTTGGCCTGGTGGACATGCTTTATAACCAGAAACATCTTGTCCGGGGACCCAAGGTAGTGACCATCGGCGGAGGGACGGGGCTTTCGGTGCTTTTGACGGGTTTAAAAGAGTTCACCAACAACATCGCGGCCATCGTTACCGTCGCCGATGACGGAGGCTCATCCGGACGGCTGCGGCAGGAGTTCGATATTCTTCCTCCGGGAGATATCCGCAATTGCCTGGTAGCGTTGGCGGACGCTCCGGCGCTGATGAGGGAGCTTTTTCAGTTCCGCTTTGACACTAAATCCGAGTTGGGGGGCCATTCTTTCGGCAACCTGTTTATTACCGTGATGACCCGTCTTACGGGGGATTTCGAGAAGGCGATCAAGGAAACAAGCAAGGTCCTGGCCCTGAAAGGCCAGGTCATCCCTTCTACCCTTAACAATGTGAGGCTGGTCGCCGAACACAAAGACGGCTCTACCACCGTGGGGGAAGAGAAGATCCCCAAGGCGCAGAAGCCGATCAACAAGGTAATGCTTGACCCGGTGGCATCGGAAGCGACCCCGGATGCGGTAAAGGCGATAAAGGAAGCTCAGATCATAATCCTCGGACCGGGTTCGCTCTATACCAGCATCATCCCGAACCTCCTGATAAAGGAGATCTCTGACGCGATCGTGGAATCAAAGGCGACCAAGGTTTATGTTTGTAATGTGATGACCCAGCCCGGTGAGACCGACGGCTATAGTGTCTGTGACCATATCCGGGCGATGGTCAACCATAGCCACCCCCGGATCCTTGATTATTGTATCATTAATACGGGAGAGGTGCCTACCGATATACGCCGGCGTTATGCCTCTCAGAACGCTTACTTTGTAATAAACGACAGGCGTAAGATAGAAAATATGGGCTACCGCGTGATAGAGGATGATTTTACTACCATCGAAAAAGACGTGATCAGGCATGATCCCATAAAACTGGCTAAGATCATCCTGGGTTTGATAGAAGAGATTTAGTGAGGTCTAGGCTTACGGAGCTTTAGAGACGTAAGTGTATGAACGAACTAATACCGTACGCCGAAGGCGTACGGTAAAAGACAAAACCAATGACCATCGTAAGAAAAAAAATAGTCGTCAATAATAAACAGGGGCTGCATGCCCGGCCTGCGGCGATGTTTGTCCAGGTAGCCAACAGGTTCGATTCCCGTATTAGCGTCAAGCGCGATAAAGAAGAGGTAAACGGTAAATCGATCATGGGGATACTGATGCTGGGGGCGGAAAAGGGCTGCTCCATAATAATCGAAGCCAACGGCAGCGATGCCCAGGAAGCCGTGGCGGAGCTGGAAAAGATACTTCACCTTGAGGAATGACCGAAGAAATGATACAGCTTAAAGGAATAGCCGCGGCCAGCGGCATCAGCATAGCAAGCGCCTTCAGGATAGGCAAAGAGGAGTTCTCCGTAATCCGTCAGGAGATACGCGAAGAGGAGATCCCCTTGCAGATCCAGATCTTCGAAGAAGCGCTGATCAAGACGCGCCGGGAGATCATCGAGCTTCAGAAGAGGATCGCCCAGGAGATGGGGCAGGAAGAGGCCCAGATATTCGACGCGCATCTATTGGTGCTGGAAGACCGCATGCTTATCGAGGAGATAATCTCGAGGCTCAAGAAGGAAAAGGTCGCGGTACCTTTCCTTTTTTCTGAAGTACTGAAGAAGTACATAGAGGTATTCTCCAAGATAGAAGATGAATATCTCAAGGAGCGCATCGCCGATATCGACGATGTAGGAAAAAGGATCCTGCGTAATCTTCTGGGTAAGGAACGTAAAAGCCTGAGCGATCTGAGTGAAAAAGTGATCGTGGTAGCGCATGACCTGTCGCCATCGGACACCGCGGCTATGCATAAACAGAACGTCGCCGGTTTTGTCACCGATATAGGAGGCAAGACTTCGCATACGGCGATCATGGCTAAATCCCTGGAGATCCCCGCTGTCGTAGGCATTGAAGTTGCTACCGCCAAGATAAAGTCGGGAGACATGCTCATCGTTGACGGGGCCAACGGCATGGTGATCATCAACCCGGACGACGAGACATTACAGTTCTACCAGCAGGAGTTCGAACGCCTTAAAGGTATAGCCGAAAGATTCATCCCCTCCAAGGATATGCCGGCTACTACAGTCGACGGCAGGCATATCGAGGTATTCGCCAACATCGAGTTTCCCGATGAGGTCCCTTCGGTCAAGCTCCATGGCGCAGAGGGCATAGGCCTTTACCGCACCGAGTTTTTTTACATGAACAGAAAAGACCTTCCTGACGAACAAGAGCATTATGAGGCCTATAAATACGTGGCGCAGGAGATGAAGCCTTATCCGGTCATCATCCGCACCCTAGACCTCGGAGGGGACAAGTTTCTTTCTCAGTTCGAGATACCGCGCGAGATGCAGCCGTTCTTGGGATGGAGGGCGATCAGGTTTTGCCTTGCCCGTCCGGACATATTTAAGCTTCAATTGCGCGCGATACTAAGGGCTTCGGTGCATGGAAACCTCAAGCTCATGTATCCGATGATCTCGGGCGTCGAAGAACTGCGGCAGGCAAACGCCATTCTCAATGAGGCAAAAGAGGAGCTGCGCGCAAAGGGCGAGCCTTTTAATGATGCGATAGGGGTTGGGGCGATGATCGAGGTCCCATCGGCGGCAATGACCGCGGACATACTGGCCAAGGAAGTAAGCTTTTTTAGCATCGGCACCAACGATCTTATCCAGTATTCGCTGGCGGTAGACCGCGTCAATGAAAAAGTGGCTTACCTGTACGAACCCGCGCATCCGGCGGTGCTGCGGCTGATCAAGAACATCATTGAGGCCGCCCATAACGCCAATATAAGCGTGGGCATGTGCGGAGAAATGGCCGGGGACCCGAGCTTTGTGCTTATACTCTTGGGTATGGGGCTTGATGAGTTCAGCATGCCTCCCCAGGTCATTCCACAGTTAAAATATATCATCCGCGCGGTGAGCATGGAAAAAGCTCGCCAGATATCTGAAGCGGCCATGAGCCTGTCCACCGGTAAAGAAGTCGAAGAGTTCACCCAGAATAAGCTCAAAGAGTTAATACAGCAATGAAGGCGATTATATTAGCGGCGGGGTATGCCACCAGGCTATATCCGATTACCAAGGATTATCCTAAACCGCTGCTTCAAGTAGGCGGCAAACCCATCATTGATCATATTATCGAGAAAATCGAGCGCTTAAAAGAGGTTGACGAAATACTGGTGGTTACCAACAGCAGGTTTTATCGGCACTTTGAAGACTGGTCGATGGGGCTCAAGGTCAAGAAGCCGGTAGTCGTCGTGGATGACCTGACCAGAAACCTGGACGACCGCCGGGGGGCAGTCGGCGATATGCATTTCGTAATCCAAAAGCGCAAGCTCCGGGATGACCTTTTGGTTTTAGGAGGGGATAATATATTCGATGAGGGCCTGGAGGGTTTTGTTGCGTATGCCAAAGCAAGCGAGCCCAACCCCGTGATGGGAGCCTACGACATAAAGAAAAGGCAGCAGGCCTCAAAGTACGGCGTGTTAAAGATGGATGCTACCAACAGGATAACCGGCTTTCAGGAGAAGCCGAAGCATCCGGAGTCTACCCTTATTGCCATGTGCCTTTATTATTTCAACAAAGCAAGGGCGGGGCTGGTCGATGAGTATATGAGGGCCAGGCGCGGCAAGCACGATGCGGTTGGTTTTTATATAGAGTGGCTGATAAAAAAGCTTCCGGTTTACGCCTATGTTTTTTCCGGGCGCTGGTTTGATATCGGAGACCATAAGTGCTATCGGCAGGCAAAGAGAAGGTTCAAATAGGAGGAGAGGAAAATGGGGGCAAAAAAGTTCTTTTTTACTTCGGAGTCGGTTGGGGAGGGTCACCCGGACAAGGTCTGCGACCAGATATCGGATTCGGTCCTTGATGAGGTCTTAAGGCAGGACCCTTACGGAAGGGTCGCATGCGAGACATATGTTACGATGGGGCTTCTGATAGTCGGCGGCGAGATCACCACTACCGGTTACGTCGATGTAGGCAACCTTACGCGAAACATTTTAAAGGAAATAGGCTATACCCATCCTAAGTATGGCTTTGATTACCACACCTGCGCGGTAATAAATACCATCCATAGCCAGTCTCCGGATATCGCCCAGGGTGTTAATACGGGTGGTGCGGGCGACCAGGGGTTTATGGTGGGTTTTGCCTGCAACGAGACGGATGAATTGATGCCGCTTCCGATAATGCTGGCACAACGCCTGGTTAGACGCATGGCCGATGTCAGGCGTAAGGGCATATTGAAGTACCTGGGGCCGGATTGCAAATCGCAGGTGAGCGTCGAGTATCATGACGGCAAGCCCAAGCGCGTCGATTGTTGCGTTATGGCCTGCCAGCACCTGGAGGAGATCCTGGATTCTACCGGAGAGAAGATCACCAAGGCCGCCAGGCTTGAGATGATCGAAGCCATTGCCAAGCCCGTGTTAAAAGGCTACATGGATAAGAACACCAAGTTCTTCGTAAACGAGACCGGCAAGTTCGTCGTCGGCGGGCCGCAATCCGATACCGGCATGACCGGCCGCAAGATCGTCGTAGATACCTACGGCGGCATGGCTGCCAGCGGAGGCGGCGCATTTTCCGGTAAAGACCCGACAAAGGTGGACCGTTCGGGAGCTTATATGGCCCGTTATGTTGCCAAGAATATCGTTGCTGCCGGGCTTGCGGACAAGTGCCAGCTCCACCTGGCTTATGTCATCGGCAGAGCTGATCCTCTGGCCATTATGGTCGATTCGTTTGGGACGGGAAAGATATCTGACGAGGCAATGGCAAAGCTGGTCAGGGATAATTTTGATCTTACTCCCAGAGGCATGATCAAGACTCTAGACCTCTTAAGGCCGATATATGTAAAAACTGCCTGTTACGGACACTTTGGCAGGACCGAGCCCGAATTCAGGTGGGAGGCTACCGATAAGGCGGCGACGCTGAAGAAGCAGGCGGCCAGACTGTAATTCCATTTTGGGGACGGTTCCGGGGACAGGTCCCGGAACCGTCCCCAGCCATAGCGAATTAAATAAGGAGAGAAATGAACTACGATGTCAAAGATCTGAAGTTAGCCAAAAAGGGCGCCCTGCGCATCGAATGGGCGCGTAACAATATGCCGGTGTTAGGCCTTATCGCGGAGCGCTTCAAAAAAGACAAGCCTCTGGCGGGTATAAAGGTTTCCTGCTGTCTTCACGTTACTACGGAGACGGGGGTGCTTATGGAGGTCTTGAAGGCAGGGGGGGCAGAGGTGGCTTTATGCGCTTCAAATCCCCTATCGACTCAGGATGACGTTGCCTCCAGCCTCGTTTCCAACCTTAAGATACCGGTGTTTGCGATTAAAGGAGAAGATACCAAGACCTATTATAAGCATCTTGAGGCGGCATTAGCGGTAAAGCCCCAGATCACCATGGACGACGGGGCAGACCTGGTGAGCATGATCCATCAGAGGGATGAGTCGGCCCACTCCAATATCATAGGCGGCACGGAAGAAACTACTACCGGAGTAATAAGGCTCAAGGCCCTTGCCCAGCAGGGCAAGCTGCGTTATCCGATAGTAGCGGTTAACGACGCCTCCACCAAGTATCTGTTTGATAATCGTTACGGCACGGGCCAATCCACCATGGACGGGATCCTGCGGGCTACCAATAAACTGATAGCCGGCTCATGCGTAGTCATCTGCGGTTATGGCTGGTGCGGCAGAGGCGTAGCCATGCGCGCAAAAGGCATGGCAGCCAGGGTCGTGGTTGTCGAGGTCAATCCCCTGCGGGCCCTTGAGGCGGTCATGGATGGATACGAAGTAATGCCTATAAAGGATGCTTCCAAGATCGGAGACGTGTTCGTTACGGTTACCGGAGATATCAATGTCATCCGCACCGAGCACTTTACCCTGATGAAAGACGGAGCGATAATCTCCAACTCCGGACATTTTAACGTGGAGATCGATATTCCGGGGTTAGAAAAACTGGCTAAATCCAGGAAGATGATCCGGGATTTTGTCGAGGAGTTCACCTTGAACACCGGCAAAAGGGTTTACCTGTTAGGCGAAGGAAGGCTTATCAACCTGGCAGCTGCCGAAGGCCATCCTGCCCAGGTAATGGATATGTCTTTTGCCAACCAGGCGCTGAGCGCCGAATACATGCTTAAGAACCATGCGAAGCTCAACAACGGCGTTTATAAGATACCTGAAGAGATTGATAATAATATCGCTGCACTTAAATTAAAGTCTCTGGGGATGAGGATCGATACTCTCACCGCCGAGCAGAAGAAGTACCTTGAGAGCTGGGAGATGGGGACGTAGGCGTTACAGGCACACGCGCTAAAGGGCATAATATGAAACGAATAGCGGTACTGACAACTGGGGGAGACGCCCCCGGCATGAACGCAGCCATACGTTCCGTGGTAAGGAGCGGCCTCCATCATAAGGTCGAGGTAATGGGCGTCTACCGCGGCTGGTGGGGGCTCATCAATGAGGAGCTCAAGCTTTTAGACCACCGCTCTGTTTCGGGTATCATAAACCAGGGAGGGACCGTCTTAAAAACAGCCCGCTGCCCGGAGTTTCGCGCCAGAGAAAACCAGGAGCGCGCTTACAAGAATTTGAAGAAACATAATATCGACGGGATGGTGGTCATCGGCGGAAACGGCAGCTTTACCGCCGCTGGCATATTCTCCAGGAATTTCAATGTCCCTTGCGTGGGTATCCCGGCATCCATAGATAACGACGTTAACGGCATAGATATGACTTTTGGGGCGGATACGGCGATCAATACCGCCCTTGATGCGATAGATAAGATCCGCGACACCGCTACCTCCATGGAACGCATATTTGTGGTTGAGGTCATGGGCAGGGATTCCGGATACATCGCCCTGTCGGTGGCCCTGGCCGGCGGATGCGAAGACGTGATCGTACCGGAGTTTAAATTCGACCTTAATAAGATCTGCCACGATATCGTCGGCGGCAACATAAGAGGCAAGATCAGCTGGATCATCGTAGTGGCGGAGGGTGCGGCCAAGGCAGAGGATATCGCTAAAAGCATAAGCGAGACTACAAGTCTGGAGACGCGCACCGTTGTCCTGGGCCACGTGCAGAGGGGAGGCAGGCCTACGGCTTTCAGCCGGGACCTGGCGCTTAAGCTTGGGTTTGAAGCGGTAGAACTTTTATTGGCCGGCAAGAGCCTGATCGCGGTGGGGCTGTGCTGTGGCAGGCTGGGCACCGTAGACTTCCAAGAAGCTATAAAGACAAAAGACCTGCATGTAGAAGAGTGGTACAAACTTATTAAAGTTTTAACTTAAGGAGGAACAGCTCAAATGGGCAGAAGACCGACAGACATCGATAAGATCATCATGGAGCTTGTTTTATCCGAGGATAAGGCCAAAAAGAAGCTTTTAGCCAAGAAGATCTCGGATATCGCATACAAGAAGGGGATATATCTTTCCAGTATCCATGATTTCTATATGGCCAGGGGCAGGGGTGAGTTCTCGGGCTTTACCGTTCCGGCCATAAACTTAAGAAGCCTGACCTACGATCTGGCCCGGGCGATCTTCAGGGTCGCAAAAAACAATAACTGCGGCGCTTTTATATTCGAGATCGCCAAATCCGAGATGGGCTATACCAACCAGCCGCCGATAGAGTATTCAAGCGTTATTTTGGGGGCGGCCATCAAAGAAGGATATGCCGGGCCCGTATTTATCCAGGGAGACCATTTCCAGGCCAATGCCAAGAAATACCAGGAGAATCCCGAAAAAGAGATGCAGGGGCTGCAGGATTTGATCTCTGACGCCATCTCCGCGGGCTTTTATAACATCGATATTGACTCTTCTACACTTGTCGATCTCTCCAAGCCCGACGTAAAGAAGCAGCAGTATCTTAATTACGAGGTGTGCGCAAAGCTTACGCAGTTTATCCGAAGGATAGAGCCGCGGGGGATCACGGTTTCCGTAGGAGGCGAGATCGGGGAAGTAGGGCATAAGAATTCGACACCCGAAGACCTGCGCGCTTTCATGGAGGGGTTTAAGGCCAGGCTTCGTAAAGGATTGGTCGGTATCAGCAAGATCTCTATCCAGACCGGCACTTCTCACGGCGGAGTGGTACTTCCTAACGGACAAGTCGCCCAGGTAAAGCTCGACTTCGATACTTTAAAGAACCTTTCGGACCTGGCCAGAAAAGAGTACGGCATGGCCGGTGCAGTGCAGCATGGGGCCTCCACTTTGCCTGCCGAGGCGTTTCATAAGTTCGCCGAGACCGAAACCGCGGAAGTGCATCTGGCAACCGAATTCCAGAACATGATCTATGAGAGCAAACATTTTCCGGCGGCTCTCAAGTCCAGGATCTATGAATGGCTTCAAGCCAACGCCCAGAGCGAGAAGAAGGAAGGGGATTCCGAAGAGCAGTTTTTCTACAAAGCCCGTAAAAAAGCGCTTGGGCCGTTTAAGAAAGAGATCATGGGACTCCCCCAGGAAGTCCGCGATGCGATCGCGGCGGAGGTGGAGCAGAAGTTCGATTTCCTTTTCAAGCAGCTTAATGCCGTAAATAATAAACCCCTGATCGACAAATTTGTTACTTTAAAGCGCGTCATCGTGCGCAAGCGCCAGGACAAGGATGTGGTTCACGACGGAGAGGGAGCTGATTAGAAGGTAGGCTTAGGGTCAGCAGGTCACAAAGTCACCGAGTCACCGGTGACGTGGTGACGGGTGACTTGGTGGCCCTGAATGATTTCGGAGGGGACATGCGTTCAGATATAACAAAGATTGGTTTAGAGCGGGCACCGCATCGCGCGCTCTTGCACGCCACGGGTCTGAGCCGTAAAGATTTAGGTCGTCCGTTCATCGGCGTAGCCACTTCTTTTACCGACCTCATCCCCGGGCATGTCGGGATGCGCGAACTTGAGCGTTTCATTGAACGCGGCGTTTGTTTGGCGGGGGGCGTGCCGTTTTTCTTTGGAGTTCCGGGCATCTGTGACGGGATCGCTATGGGCCATTTGGGGATGTGTTATCCTCTGGCCTCACGGGAATTAATTGCCGATATAATCGAGTCGGTCTGCAATGCCCATCAGCTTGACGGGCTAGTGTGTTTGACCAACTGCGACAAGATCACCCCGGGAATGCTTATGGGAGTATCGAGGTTGAACATCCCCTCTATCATTGTTACCGCGGGCCCGATGCTATCCGGACGATACAACAAGAAGAAGCTGGCTTTTGTGCACGATACCTATGAAGGCATGGCCCGCGCTAGAAAAGGCGATATTACCGAAGCCGAGTTATCCTGCATTGAAATAGAAGCCTGCCCCGGACCCGGCTCCTGCCAGGGTTTATATACCGCCAATACCATGGCTTGTCTTACCGAGGCCATGGGAATGTCTTTGGCCGGATGCGGCACGGGTTTAGCCGGATCTGCCAAGAAACGCAGGATCGCCGAGGCCAGCGGTGAACGCATCGTGGAATTAGTAAGGAAGAATATCTGCCCGCGCGATATCATTACCAGGCAGTCGCTTGAGAATGCGATCACCGTGGATATGGCTTTAGGCGGCTCAAGCAATACCGTGCTGCACCTGATGGCTATTGCCCATGAAGCAGGGGTGAAGATCGATCTCAAGGATTTTGACAAGATAAGCAGGAAGACGCCGCATATCAGCCTGCTTGAGCCAGCGGGTGAGCATTATATGGAAGACCTGGAATACGCCGGCGGGATCCCCGCGGTTTTGAAGCGTTTGAAAGGTAATCTCAACAATGCGCAGACCTTATCAGGTAAAAAAACCTATGATATCGCGGATGAGGCCAAGATTTTTGATGAAGAAGTGATCCGGCCTTTTGGCAGGGCTTACCATAGAGAAGGCGGGATTGCCGTCCTCTACGGTAATCTTGCTCCTGACGGAGCAGTGGTAAAGCAGGCTGCGGTTTCGCCTAAAATGATGAAGTTTACCGGACGCGCCCGAGTTTTTAACCGCGAAGAAGAGGCGATGCACCAGATCATGAATAAAAAGATAAAACCCGGGGATTGCATTGTCATCCGTTATGAAGGCCCGGCAGGCGGACCCGGCATGCGCGAGATGCTTGCCCCTACAGCGGCTATCGTGGGCTTAGGTTTAGCCGACTCGGTGGCGCTAATCACCGACGGAAGGTTCTCCGGAGGGACCAAAGGGCCGTGCATCGGCCACATTTCGCCTGAGGCATCAGCCAAAGGGCCGCTGGCGGCATTAAAAGACGGGGATATTATTACAATCGATATCCCTAACCGAAAAATAAGCGTGAAATTAAGCTCCTCGGAACTAAAGAGGAGGCTTAAGAGTCTGAAGGTAGTTGCGCCTAAGATCAAGACCGGTTATCTGTCGCGCTACAGCAGGCAGGTTAGTTCGGCGGATAAGGGCGCGATAATGCTGTAGTCGGCATTTTAGGAGTTAGCGTGTAGCGGATAGCGAATAGCGGTTAGAATTATTAACCCTAAACGCTAACCCCTACCCGCTAAACGCTAAACATGAAATTAAACGGTTCCTCGATACTGTTGGAGTGTTTGAAGCGCGAAGGGGTGGAGGTGATCTTCGGATATCCCGGAGGCCAGGTCCTGCCCACTTTCGATAAGCTCTACGATTTTGACCTGAAATTTATCCTGACGCGACACGAGCAGGGGGCGGCCCATGCCGCCGACGGATACGCCAGGGCAACGGGGAAAACAGGGGTTTGCATTGCTACTTCCGGTCCGGGTGCCACTAATCTTGTGACCGGTATTGCCACCGCCTATATGGACTCTATCCCGATGGTGGCCATTACCGGACAGGTGCGCACTACCTTGATAGGCAATGATGCCTTTCAGGAAGCCGATATTACCGGCATCACCCGGCCGATCACCAAACATAATTTCTTGGTTAAAGACGTAGGAGACCTTGCGCGCATCGTGCGCGAGGCTTTTTATATTGCTTCCAGCGGCCGGCCCGGACCGGTGTTAATAGACCTGCCGTCGGATGTGCAGCTTGCCGAAACTGAGTTTGACTGGCCGCAGGAAGTCAGTATCCGCAGCTACAACCCGACTTATATGGGGCATCCCGGTCAGATTAAACGCGCGGCAAAGCTTATCATGCATTCCAAAAGGCCCCTCTTGTATATCGGGGGAGGCGTGATTACCTCCGGTGCGGCATTGGAGGTGCAGGAGCTTGCCGAAAAACTGGGTTGTCCGGCCACCTGGACGCTTATGGGCATAGGGGCGTTTCCCGCGGCGCATAAACAGTCGCTGGGGATGCTGGGGATGCACGGTACAGCTTACGCCAACCACAGCATCATGGAGTCTGATCTGATAATAGCGGTAGGCGCGCGTTTTGACGACCGCGTCACGGGCAGGCTCGACGCCTTTGCTCCCGACGCCAAAGTCATCCATATTGATATCGACCCTTCCTCTATCAGCAAGAACGTAAAGGTAGAGATCCCGATAGTAGGGGATTGCAAGAGCGTATTAAGGTCGCTTATCGATGAAATAGACAAATCTTTGCAGATAGCCGAATGGCTTGAGCATGTGGAGGAGTTGAAGAAAAAATACCCCATGTTCTATAAAGAAAAAACCAAGCTCCTGCCGCAGTACGTTATCGAACAGATCGATGAAGTCACTAAGGGGGACGCCATAATCTGTACCGAAGTCGGGCAAAACCAGATGTGGGCTGCCCAATGGTATAAATACACAAAGCCCCGCACCTTTTTGTCCAGCGGAGGCCTGGGCACCATGGGCTACGGCTTCCCGGCGGCAATGGGTGCTAAGGTTGGCCGTCCGGAAAAGACCGTTTTTGATATCGCCGGAGACGGCTCGATCCAGATGAATATCCAGGAGCTGGCTACCTGCGTGGAAAACAAGATCCACGTCAAGGTGATGATCCTTAATAACGGTTATTTGGGGATGGTGCGTCAGTGGCAGGAGCTTTTTTATAAGCGCCGATACTCATACACTCCGATAACCGGCCCCGATTTCGTAAAGCTTGCCCAAAGCTACGGGGCAGTGGGGTTAAGGGTGGAGAAAAAGGAAGACGTTAGGCCCGCGATCGAGCGCGCAGTACACACTGAAAACACCGTATTTGTCGATTTCAGGATAGAGGAAGAAGAGAACGTTTTCCCGATGGTGCCTGCAGGCGAGGCGATAAATAAGATAATAGGCGGGCTGGCTTAAGGAGCCCTCTTTTATGAGCATCGAGCAGGATCTGAACTGCCAGATAGATAACTTTGATAAGCAAGAGGGCGAGGCGCCTTCGCAGGATAATCTTAGAGCGGGTAAGGATCTGGGCCTGCTTTTTAGCCCGCGCAACATAATCAACGGCATGCAGCTTATGATGCCGGATATTTTTAAGGGGCGCGCCAGAGAAGGGCTGGAGATTTTAGACATAGGTTGCGGTAACGGCGCCGATACGGTGTTGCTTTTGAGGCTTGCGGGTTTTCCCGGGGCCCAGGGCATCGACCTCTCAACCAACCGCATACAGACAGGAAAGAATATCGCCTCCAGCCTTGGCGTGGATCCCGCCTGCCTTCAGAAAAAGAGCATCCAGGATCTGATCTCTGAGGCGAGAACGTTTGATATCGTTATCGGTCAATGCATACTGCACCATTTCCTCAAATACGCAAGCTTCCTGGAAGCGGTGCATTCAATACTCAAGCCGTCGGGACGGTTTATATTTTATGAGCCGGCCTGTCATCCCATGCGCGCCTTTGAAAGCTGTTATGATTGGTCCAGCGGCGAAGTCATCCAGAGATCTTTGTGCAAGGAGCTCTTTCTTAATCCTTTCAGATTAAGCAAGAGGATAAAGGCGGCGGGGTTTAAGAACATTGATATTTTCAGTAACTTTTATAATTATAAGCTGACGGCAGCGCTGAAGAAGGTGCCTTTAGTTAAGTATTTTGGGGTATCGATTTTTCTATACGCCCAGAAGCCGGCAGCAGACAACGGGTGAGCTTATGAAACATACGATATCGCTTACGGTTGAAAACAGGTTTGGAGTTCTGGCGCGCATAGCGGGGTTATTTTCTGCCCGCGGTTACAATATCAGCTCACTGGCAGTCAGCGAGACGCTGGATCCGCAGGTTTCTTATATGACCATTGTCGTGGATGCCAAGGACGAGGCCATATTGGAGCAGATAAAAAAGCAGCTCAACAAGCTCATCGATGTGATCACCGTGACGGATTTTACCAAAAAGGAACACGTTGACCGCGAGCTTGTCCTGATAAAGATAAATTACTCTTCGAAAGATAAGCCGAAGATCGAAGCACTGCTTAATAAACATGTCGCCAAGCTCATACAGCATAAAGAGGAGGAGGCGATAATCGAGGCGGTGGGTGATCAGGCGCAGGTAAAACAGCTTTTGGAAGGATTGGGCCAGTTTGGGATCAAGGAGTTGGCCAGGACCGGCAGGATCGCGATAGCATAAAAGAAAGGGGTAGGAAGATGATCAAGGTTTACTACGAAAATGACGCGGATTTGAATTTATTAAAAGGAAAGACCATCGGCATTATCGGTTACGGCATACAGGGCCGCGGACAGGCGCTATGCCTGCGTGATTCCGGATGCAATGTTATTGTTTCCGAAATGCAAGGGACCCCGAATTACGAACAGGCCAAAAAAGACGGTTTCAGCCCGATGCCGGCGGCCGAGGTAGCAGAGAAGGCCGACATCATCCAGATACTCACCCAAGACCATGTCCAGGCCAAGGTTTATAATGAGGCGATAAAGCCGAACCTTAAGAAGGGCAAGGCGCTTTGTTTCTCTCACGGTTTCAACATTCGCTTCAAGCAGATCAAGCCGCCCAAGAAGGTCGACGTATTCATGGTCGCTCCCAAAGGCCCGGGGGCATTAGTAAGGCGCATGTACGAAGAAGGTAAAGGCGTGCCAAGCCTCCTGGCTGTATTTCAGGATGCTTCCGGTAGCGCCAAGCAGATCGGCCTGGCTTATGCCAAGGCAATCGGCGCCACCAAGGCCGGCGTGATCGAGACTACCTTTAACGAAGAGACCGAGACCGATCTATTTGGCGAGCAGGCGGTGCTCTGCGGAGGCGTCAGCGAGTTGATAATCGCCGGATTCGATACATTGGTGGAGGCAGGGTATCAGCCGGAGATAGCTTATTTTGAAGTCTTGCATGAGCTAAAGCTCATCACTGACCTTATCCAGGAGTACGGAATATCAGGCATGAGGCGCAGGGTATCCAATACCGCCTGCTACGGCGACCTTACCCGCGGCAAGAGGATTATTACCGCGAAGACCCGCAAAGAGATGAAGAAGATGCTCAAAGAAATAACCAAGGGTAAATTTGCCAAGGAGTGGATAAAAGAGAATGAGGAAGGCCGCAAGAACTTTGACCGCTTGCTTAAAGAAGGCGATGAGCACCAGATCGAGAAGGTGGGAAGGCAGTTAAGGGAGATGATGCCCTGGATGAAGAAGTAGCGCCTAGCCTAAGCGCTCAAAAAATTTGATATAAATTTTTTGAGCAGGCTCGGCGTAAATTCGGCCCAACGACTTACCTCGCCCTTCGGGCTCCGTAAGTCGTGGCCTCATTTAATGCCCTGGATGAAGAAGTAGCGCCTAGCCTAAGCGCTCAAAAAATTTGATATAAATTTTTTGAGCAGGCTCGGCGTAAATTCGGCCCAACGACTTACCTCGCCCTTCGGGCTCCGTAAGTCGTGGCCTCATTTAATGCCCTGGATGAAGAAGTAAAACGATTTCAAGTTGTGCTAGGCTTCGCGGGGCCTGTCTTGGTTTGTTTTCTCGCCGCAGCACGCAACTCGAAAATCAAACCAAGCCACCCGCTCAGCAGAATTCACAACTTGAAACAATAAGATAGAGTGGTAGAACATGGACAAAATTATAATATTTGATACAACTTTAAGGGACGGGGAGCAGGCGCCCGGAGCGAGCCTGAACCCGGCGGAAAAGATTGAGGTCGCCCGCGCCTTGGCGGATTTGGGAGTAGACGTGATCGAGGCGGGATTTCCGATATCCAGCCCCGGAGACCTGTCTTCTGTCCAGGTAATCGCTAAGCAGATAAAAGGCCCGGTTATCTGCGCTTTGGCGCGTTGCGTAAAGGCCGATATCGACGCTGCGTGGGAGGCGGTCCGCTTATCCAGGAGGCCGCGCATACACGTATTCCTGGCCACCTCCAAGATCCACATGCAGTATAAGCTAAAAAAGGCGGAGGATGAGATACTGCGTCTGGCGGTGGAGAGCGTAAAATACGCCAGAAAATACTGCGCGGAGGTTGATTTTTCTCCCGAAGACGGCTCGCGCACCGAGCGCAACTTCTTAAAGCAGGTGGTCGAAGCGGTGATCGATGCCGGGGCTACGGCGGTAAACATTCCCGATACGGTAGGTTATTCTTATCCTGAGGAGTTCGGCAGCTTGATCAGGTTCCTTAAAGAAAATGTCTCCAATGTCAACAAGGCGGTGCTTTCCGTGCACTGCCACAACGATCTGGGCTTAGGCGTTGCCAATTCCCTGGCCGCGATCAAGAACGGCGCCCGCCAGGTCGAATGCACCGTTAACGGCATAGGCGAGCGCGCCGGTAACGCCTCGCTTGAAGAGATCGTCATGACCATCAGGACCCGCCGCGATCTTTTTGGCGACGTAGAGACCGGTATCGTTACGCCTAACATATACAAGACCTCGCGTTTAGTAAGCAAGCTGACCGGATTCGTGGTCCAGCCTAACAAAGCCATAGTCGGCTCTAACGCTTTCAGGCATGAATCCGGGATACACCAGGACGGAGTGTTGAAAGAGAGGTCAACCTATGAGATTATCCGGTCCGAGGACGTGGGTTTTACAGGCACCGGCATCGTCTTAGGCAAGCATTCGGGAAGGCACGCCTTGGCAGAAAGGCTCAAGGAGCTTGGATACAACTTGACTGCCGCTCAAATTGACGAAGTCAACGCAAAGCTAAAGGAGCTGGCGGATAAGAAAAAGAACATCTTTGACGACGATCTCGTTTCCATTGTTGAGGATCATACCGGCAGCATCAAGCCCGTTTGGAGGCTGGAAAGTTTTGTCACTACTTCCGGCACAAAGGTGGCTCCCGCCGCCGAAGTTACCCTTAAATACAAAGGTAAGGAGATCTTCGCCAAGTCCGGCGGAGACGGCCCGGTAGATGCCTGCTTTAAGGCCATAGATAAGATCACCGGCGTAAAAGGCGAACTGCAGGATTACCGTATCGAAGCCGTTACCAAGGGCAAAGACGCCCTGGGAGAGGTAAGCCTGAGGCTCAAGGCCAAGGGCAGGACCGTTACCAGCCGCGGCTCCTCTACCGATATCGTCGAGGCCTCGCTTAAGGCATACATCAACGCGCTTAACAAGATCGAGAGCCTTTAATTAACGTAAATAGTTATACGGTTGCGTAGCTGGAAACGTTTATCGTTATACGTATAACGTGACCTAAAACGTAAGACGACCTACGATTCTGACTACGCAACCGATTTACGTAAAACGAAAAAATTACATACTTGATGACTAAGGATGGAAGTAAAGCGATTTACGGCGTATTGGGCTATCCGGTAAAACACAGCCTCTCGCCCCTAATGCACAACGCGGCATTTTGCGCGTTGGATATTAATGCAGAATACAAGGCCTTCGAAGTAGCGCCCGAAGAAATCGAAGGGTTCTTAAAAGACCTGGATAAAAGCGGTATTTGCGGCCTGAACATCACTGTCCCTTATAAAGAAAAGGTATTAAATTACGTCGAGCTTGACCGGCAGTCTTTTTATTTAAAACAGGTAAGAGCCGTCAACACCATGGTAAAGAAGAACAACTCCTGGAAAGGTTTTAATACGGATATCCCGGGTTTTGAAAAGCACTTAAAAGAGAACTTCGAGCCCGCCAATAAAAAGGCTGCCATAATCGGAGCAGGAGGGGCTGCCAGGGCCGTCAGCTACGTTTTGGCCAAGCTCGGAGCCGCAGAAACCGCTGTTTTTGACATCGATAAGACCAAAGCAAGAAATTTATCCGATATGATAAAAAGCCTGTTCCCTGATTTTCAAATGTCCATAGCAACCGGCATCCGGGACTTAGAGATAAGAGATAAGGCCCTGCTTGTAAATGCCACTCCCGTAGGATTAAAAGGATCCGATCCCTGCTTGATAGAAGAAAAGATGCTGCATAAAGGGTTGTTTGTCTACGATTTGATTTACAATCCCGCAGAAACGAAACTGTTATCTATGGCCAAGAAAGTCGGCGCAAAGACCGCCAACGGCCTGGGGATGCTTTTATATCAAGGCGCCCTTTCCTTTGGGCATTTTACCGGGGTATCTGCCCCTATCCAGATAATGTCCCGGGCGCTAAACGAAGGAGTCGGCAAAATATGATCTCAGGCTTATTTGCTTTTGTATTCGGAGCGCTGGTGGGCAGTTTTCTTAACGTTTGCATCATTCGCCTGCCGTCGGGTGAGTCGGTTGTCTGGCCCCGTTCTCACTGCCCAAAATGCCGTAAGAAGATACGCGGTTATGATAACATCCCTTTATTAAGCTACCTCATCCTTAGGGGAAAGTGCCGGGACTGCCGCCAGCCGATATCAGTGCGGTATTTTGTCGTCGAGTTGATAACGGCGGCGATATTTGCGGCGCTGATTTCCCGCTACGGCCTAAGCTATGATTTCTTCTTTTATATCGTGTTTGCCTGCGGCCTGATCGTAGCTACTTTCACCGACATAAGGGAGCGCATCATCCCAGACGAAGTCTCTATCGGAGGCATGCTTTTGGGTTTTGTCTTGAGCGCCATACGGGGGGTAGAGCTTTCGCCGTTTTATTTTTCGTTCAAACCGCTGGTCAACTCCCTGGTTGGAGCGGTGGTCGGCGGCGGGCTCATCTTCTTGACCGGCTCTCTTTTTGATTTAGTGTATTTTAAGCTGTTAAAAAGGCCTCCTATTCAGGGCGAGACAGAATCTTTGGGGGGCGGAGACGTAAAGCTATTGGCTATGATCGGCGCGTTCCTCGGTTGGCAGAGGGCGACCCTTACCTTTTTTATTGCTCCGTTTTTCGGTCTGGTATTCGGAATTTACAATCTTATCAGGAAAAAAGACCACACCATGCCTTACGGCCCCTTTCTGGCCCTGGCTTGCCTCATAGCCCTTTTCTGGTTTGATAAGGCGATAAGGCTTATATTCCTGCGATGAGCCCAAGCCTGCCCGCAAACACCGACTCCCTCGAAGGTCTTTTAACGACCGCTTCCCGTAATAAATGGAAAAAGGTGAAGATTAAGCGCAGAAGCGGGGTCCTGGCCCCGCTTTTCTCTCTTTACTCCAAGGCCAGTACGGGTATCGGCGAGATCCCCGATCTCAAGCTGCTCATTGACTGGGCCGAAGTTACGGGTAACTCCATCATCCAGTTGCTGCCGATGAACGAGGTCGGCTCTGCCTTTTGTCCTTATGATTCCATCAGCTCTTTTGCCCTGGAGCCGATGTATATGGGCCTGGAACATTTCTGCGGGCCAGGGGCGGCGGCAAAGGAGATCAGTTCTTTAAGGGACAGATACCCCTGCAGCCAGAAGCACGTCGATTATAAGATCAAAGAGGAGAAGTTAAAGTTCTTAGGTGCGGTTTATGAAGGTGTCGCCAAAGAGTCTTCTGCCTTTGAGAAGTTCAAAGGAGAAAACAGCTACTGGCTTGAAGATTTGGCGCTTTTTAAGGTGCTCAAAGAGCGCCATCAGATGAAGCCGTGGTATGAATGGCCGCCTGCCTACCGCGACCGCCACCAGAAAGAGCTTGAAGATTTCCGTTCCGGCTACAGGCAGCAGATCGAGTTCCAGATGTGGCTGCAGTGGCAGTTATTCAGGCAGTTCAGGCAGGTAAAAGAGTACGCCAAAGAAAAAAACGTCCTCATCAAAGGAGACCTGCCGATCCTGGTTTCCCGCGACAGCGCCGATGTATGGGCGCATCGAGAGTTTTTCAAGCTGGATTTTGCCGCAGGCGCCCCTCCCGATATGTACTGCGCTAAAGGTCAGCGCTGGGGCATGCCTCTTTACAACTGGGAAAAGATCATTTCTGACAGTTGGAGGTATCTGAAGGAAAAGCTCAAGTTCGCCCAGAACTTCTACGATATATTAAGGATAGACCACGTGGTGGGGCTTTTCCGTATTTGGGGCATACCATACGCCGACCCGCTGGAGAACCAGGGTTTAAACGGTTTCTTTGACCCTCGGGATGAAAAGCTCTGGGGAGAACACGGCCGCAACATCCTCACTTTTATTATCAATAATACTTCGATGCTTCTTTGCGCCGAAGACCTGGGCGTAGTCCCTAAGACCTGCACCGAAGCCCTGGAAGAGTTCGGCATTCCCGGAAACGACGTGCAGCGCTGGGTCAAGGACTGGGTTTCAAAGCATGATTTCCTTCCTCCCCAGGAATACCGGACGATATCGGTGACAATGCTTTCTACCCATGACACCACTAATTTCTGCGGTTGGTGGGAGAATGAAGCTGGAACGGTCGACGAAGCCCTGTTCATGCGTAAGTGCAGTGACCGGCACATAGATTACGAACGAATAAAAAATATGCTCTTTGATCCCGAACGCAGCCGCCACGGGAGGCTGCGCTGGCGCGAAGAGGTGAAATCCGCAGAGACTTTGGTAGAGACTCTGGGCAAGAAGAAGGAAGAGGTGGCGGATTTTATCGATATGTATCAGAATACCTACCTTGAGAAAGAAAAGCTTTGGAAGCATTTGGCGATTAAGGGCGCCATGCGGGAGAAAAGCGATGCGCATATAACCCGCCAGGCATTTGATATGAACCTTGGCTCAAGTTCCGTGTTCTGCATCAATACGATCATCGACTGGCTGTATCTGACCGATATCCTGGAAGGAGATCCCTACGAATACCGCATCAACTCACCCGGCACCACCGATCCCCGCAACTGGTCGCTGAGAATTCCTATATCCCTGGAAGATCTGCTTAAACAGAGAGTCAATAACGGCATCCGCACCATGATCTCGGCCAGCAATCGCATCTAACATGTCCAAAAGCACGCTTTTAGTGATTAGCCGGATAAGGCGGCAGGTCCGGCCTTTTATTATTCCCTCGGTCACCCGCATCTCCTTCGAAAATGACCCTTATCGGGTTTTGGTCTCTTGTATATTAAGCCTGCGCACCAAGGACAAGACTACTGTCGAGGCCGCCGCAAAGTTATTTAAGATTGCGGATGATCCCTTTAATATGGTAAAATTAACATCTAAGCGCATTGAAAATCTCATATATCCGGTAGGTTTCTATCGCAACAAGGCAAAGGTCATCCTTGGCTTAAGCCGCAGGATCATAAGGGATTTTTCAGGCAAGGTGCCGTCTGACCTCAAAAGCCTGCTTTCCTTCAAAGGGGTGGGGCTTAAGACCGCCAACCTCGTCCTGGGGCTGGGGTTTGGGATCCCGGCGATATGCGTCGATACCCATGTGCACCGTATATCCAACCGCCTGGGATGGGTTAAGACCGGCAACCCCGAAGATACGCAAGAAGCACTTAAAAAGATAGTGCCGCGCAGGCTCTGGATAGAATTAAATACCTTGATGGTTGGCTTCGGACAGAATATATGTTTGCCGGTTTCGCCTTTTTGTTCCAAATGTTTTGTTTTTAGATTATGTAGCAGGAGAGGAGTTGTCAGGAGCCGATAGGAGAATTTATGTCACAGAAAAAAATATACCTGGAAGAGAAGGATATCCCCAGAAAATGGTATAACCTGGTTGCAGACCTGCCTACGCCTATGGAGCCTTTGCTTTCTGCCGAAGGCAAGCCCATAGACCCTAGAATGCTGGAGAAGGTCTTTCCGGCAAACCTTATCGAACAGGAGGTTTCCAGACAGCGATGGATTGATATACCCGAAGAGATATTGGAAATACTCTATCGCTGGAGACCGTCGCCATTGCGGCGCGCCGAATACCTTGAGAAACATCTTAAGACACCGGCGCGCATTTATTATAAAGATGAGAGCACCAGCCCCGCCGGCAGCCATAAGCCCAATACCGCCGTGGCCCAGGCATGGTATAACAAGCAGTTTGGGATAGAAAAACTGACCACCGAAACCGGCGCTGGCCAGTGGGGCAGCGCCCTGGCCTTTGCCTGCAGCCTGATCGGGCTGGAGTGTAAAGTTTTTATGGTGCGCATAAGCTTTGACCAGAAGCCGATGCGTAAGGTCATGATGCAGGTTTGGGGGGCAAAATGCGTGGCCAGCCCCAGCCCAGACACCAAAGTTGGGCGGGAGATATTAAAGAAGATGCCTAAGACCCCGGGCAGCCTGGGTATTGCCATAAGTGAAGCGGTCGAAGAGGCGGTCAGCGATGCCAGCGGAAAGACCCGTTATTCCCTGGGCAGCGTGCTTAATCATGTAATGCTGCATCAGACGATCATCGGCCTTGAAACAAAGGCCCAGCTGAAATTGGCAGGAGAGAAGCTCCCGGATGTAGTCATAGGATGCGTAGGAGGAGGCAGTAATTTTGCCGGGATATCCTTCCCTTTTGTTTGCGATAAGATACACGGCGAGAAGATACGGATTATACCGGTTGAGCCTACGGCTTGCCCTACGGTCACCCGCGGTCCGTTTACTTATGATTTCGGCGATATTGCGGGAATGACCCCGCTATTGCCCATGTTTACCCTGGGTCATAAATTTGTGCCGGCGCCGATACACGCCGGAGGCCTGCGCTACCACGGCATGGCGCCTTTAGTAAGCCATGCGATCGTAGACGGATTGCTGGAGCCCGCTTCTTATGACCAGATCAGGTGTTATGAAGCAGCGCTTCTTTGGGCCAGGACGGAAGGGGCGATCTGCGCGCCCGAGACCAGCCATGCCATCGCCTGCGTGATCGATGAAGCCAGGAAAGCCAGGGAAGAGGGAAAGGAAAAGGTGATCCTTTTCAATTATAGCGGGCACGGCCTAATGGATTTAGCGGGTTATGAGAAGTATTTGGCGGGAGAGCTTAACGATTATGCCCTGCCTGAGGATGAACTGGTGAATTCATTGGATGCGATAAAGGATTTTCCTAAGACCAAGAGAACTCATCGGCGCGGAGGCGAGAATGAAGACATACACTAAATACCTATGGTTTGAGACTAAGGACCGCCAGGAGTTTATCAATATCACCTCTGAGGTCCTGGAGATCGTAAAGCAAAGCGGGGTCCGGGACGGCCTATGCCTGGTAAATGCCATGCATATCACCGCCAGCGTCTTCATTAATGACGATGAAGGCGGTCTGCATAAGGATTTCGGCGCCTGGCTTGAGAAGCTGGCCCCTTACGGCAAAGACAAGTATCAGCACAACCTTAGCGGAGAGGATAATGCGGATGCGCATTTAAAACGCACGATCATGGGCAGGGAAGTAGTAGTAGGGATCACCGGCGGGAAGTTCGATTTTGGGCCCTGGGAGCAGATATTTTACGGAGAGTTCGACGGCCAGCGCCGCAAGCGGGTGCTAGTTAAGGTGATAGGAGAGTAAGATTTTGCTACGTGTTTGGCGTTACGGGTTACGTGTTAGCTCGTAACACACAACGCGTAACACGCAACAACATTATGAAGATTAAAGATACCGAAATCACAGTCATTAAAGCCGATATCACTGATCTCAAGGTCGGCGCCATCGTCAACGCCGCCAACAATAAGCTGGTCATGGGAGGGGGTGTGGCCGGCGCCATCCGAAAAAAAGGCGGCAAAGAGATCGAAGAGGAAGCAGTTAAAAAAGGGCCGATAGAGATCGGGGAGTCTGTGGCAACGTCGGCGGGAAAGCTCCCCGCTAAATACGTGATCCACGCTGCTACTATGGGTATGGATTTTAAGACCGATGAGATCAAGATCAGAAGCTCCTGCCGTAGTGCCCTGAGAGCCGCTGAGGAGCTGAAGGTCAGCTCGGTTGCGTTTCCTGCGTTAGGCTGCGGCACAGGCGGATTTGCGCTTTTGGCCGCATCCAAGATCATGGCCCAGGAGATCTACCGGCACACAAGGTTCGGCAAAAGTTCATTGAAAGAAATCACCGTTTGTTTATATGATGAAGAGGCATTCAGGGTCTTTGAGAAGAGCCTGTTGAGTTACCTCAAGCACGCGGTGGAGGTCCTGCAAAACGGGCCTTTTATAGTAGTAGATGCGATCATCGAGATAGGCGGGGGCGTAGTGGTGATCGAGAGGAGCAACCCTCCTTTTGGCTGGGCGCTTCCGGGAGGTTTTGTCGATTACGGCGAGAGCCTGGAAGAGGCGGTGGCAAGAGAGGCAAAGGAGGAGACCGGGCTTGATATAACGGATGCAAAGCAGTTTCACACTTACTCCGATCCTGCCAGGGATCCCCGCTTTCATACCATAGGTACTGTGTTTTTTGCTGAGGCGCATGGTGTGCCCAAAGCAGGCGACGATGCCGCTGATATCAGAATAATCAAAGAAGCGGATTTGGATAGAATAAGCTTTGCTTTTGACCATAAAGATATAATCCGGGATTACTTTAACTTTAAGAAGCTGCAATAATCTATGGAAAAACAGCAGGCACAGGTCATCAGAGAGAAGCTTACGGCCCCCCTATACGCTGCGGGTAACAAGGATACCGCGGCAACATTCTTAAGCGGCGGCTACCTCCAGTCAGGCTACGGGGTGGCAGAGGGTGCGGCCATTGACGGCTCCCACGCTTTCAGCGGCAATCAGGGTTATTACGCAGACGGCGGCCAGGAGATATTCCTAAGCGGGGTGCGCAGGATGAAAGAGTTTTTCCGGCGGCGCCAGCAGCGTATAGGCAGGCCGATAAGGTATGTTATAAAGCCCGGTATCGGCGGCCAACATACTCCATTTCAGGGGATCGCTTCGGCATTCGAGAGACTGGATGGCGGTTCGGTAAAGATCACCGGTGAGTACGAGTTAGGCAAAGACTACCGCCGTTCGATGGAAGATGAGGTCAGGCGCCTTGGCATAGGATGGGACCAGGTCGTAGTTATCCCCAGCTCCAAATCCGGCTCAACCGATGAAACCATGCTTATATTTGTCCAGATATTCGCGCTCCTGCTTGAGAAGGTGGCATATGTTATGGATGTGGACGGTAAAAGGTTCGCCGAGACCGTACTGGACCTTCTGCATGAGATAAATTTTATTGACGGAGTCGAGCGCAAGAGTGAGGAGTTGTTCAGGGGTTTTAGTGTAGCAAAAGTCAAAGATGCCGCCGCCCGATGCGGCATAAGCATAACCGTTGAAAAGACGCGGCAGATACTGGCTGTCGTGCTAGGGAATATGTTCTTTGAGACTACCGACAGGCCGCAGGCCTCAAGGCTTTCGGCTTTTATCAGGAATTCAGGTTTAGACAGGGAGTTTGGCGATGATGCCCCTGGATTTGGGGCGATGTTCGATAACGTAGGCGGCCGCTGGACCGCGGACCTGCACATGATGACCTTTCTGGCCTATTACGATCTGGATGCTTCGGCTTACTGGCAGTGCCGAAGGCAGGCAATATCCGATATCCGCCGGGGAGAGCATCTGGGCGTGATTCTGGGAAACAAAATGCTCGATGAAGGAGTAACTGATATAGCGCTGCTTTTACCCGATTATCTATTTTGGTTCGGCAAATCCATCGAGCAGAATTTCAACGAGAGCATCTGGCAGGACGGCTTCATAAATCTTATCGCTGTCAGGGAAAAAGACTGGCCCAGCCAAAAACAGCGCTATGTCAAAAAGGCCAATAGGCTAATGATAAACCTAAGCAGGATAAAGGCCGCAGGAAGCATTAAGGCTGCCAATGTTTTTAATATCGAGCTCGATGATTTCAAGGGCCTCGCCAAACAGGAGCTGGCAATGCTTCTTGCAAGGTTGTTCAGTACTTTCTACGGCATGACCAATACCGTAGGCACGCGCCTTATTGCTCGCGCGCTTAGCAAAGCCGGCCTTAAGGCAGAGGCAGTGGATTTAAACGACCCCGCTAATCCTGCTACCAGGATCATCCAGCAGAATCTTTTCCTGCGCCAGCCATACGTTGAGCTGGGCAAAGGATTGCTTGAAAAAAAATTGAAAGCCCTTCAGGAAGCCCGTAACGCAAGGCCCCAAGCCGTGGATGAGGCCGAGGCGTTTATTAAGCAGCAGGCCGGGAAAGCAGCCGTGCAGTCAAATATCGATAAACTTAAATCCTTAAAGCTCATTAAAGGCAAAAAGGAATTGGTTTCGCTTGTAACCAAGCTAAAGATGATCACCCGTGAATCCGGCCGCAAGCTTATCCCGTTTATTTATCTTGAGGCAGATAAGTTCTATAGCCTAAGGGACTACCTGGTAAGAAAGGGAGAGGAGTGGGTGATGCAAGGGACCAGCGACCAGCACATCAGTTACCAGCAGGTGCTTGCCAAGCCTCAAAGGTTCCTTCCTTTAATTATTTCCTTTGTCCCTGAAGACTTCGGCTATGCATATCCGGCAGTAGGTTTTGCCAAAGGATATTTAGACGGCGTACCTTCGCATATGGTCAGGGATTATTTTGCCGAAGCTTCATTTAAAGCCCTTACCGAGCTACGCCAGGAAGCAGGCGGTTTAGGAGTTTTCTTAAGATTGCCAGATACTGCGCAAAGCTTATCTTTGCTCAAGGCATCCTTCTAAATTGGGGACGGTTCTCTTAAGAGAACCGTCCCCAACACTGAAACCTTAGAACAGGCACCTTTTATTTCTCATTTTATTTCTCAAATATTTAAATTTTTGATATTTATATAAACTTTGTTTAGTCTGTAACTGATTGGATGCCAACATATTATGCATTCTACGCTAAATCTCCTGCCAAGAATCGTTTTCCAGCCTTGACAAAGGCGATATATATGTTAAATTTTATATAATATTAGTTTCGTATCATTAAAGGGAAGGAAATTGCCACGGTTTCCTTTGCTGACAATTTCTTTCCCTTTTTTGTCTTTGATTGTTAAACAGTTTGCGAAAGATTTATTAAATGGAGGGTCTGAGATGGCAAAGAAGATAGTATCGCTAATGCTAGTCTTCATCTTTTCTTTCACTCAACTTGGCTTTGCCCAGGTAGCCGTAGACCTGAATCTTGCCTCCCATATGGGAGTGCTAGGCTCGCGTTTAAGCGTAGAAAAGTTCCGCCTGCCGCACCTAAGATACTTCTCCTATGACCTGCCTTCGAACAGTATAAACCTGCTTTTAGATAAAGGAGATCTTAAGCAGCCTAAGGACGCCTCTATTGAGGCTTCCGGCCAAGAGCTCCTGAAATACTTTTTTATAGGCGTTAGTTTAAGCGATGATAACTTCTGGGTGAATCTCAGGCCTGACTCAGAAGATAATATTATCTCCGGTCTTCTGGCGCGCACCGATGTGGGAAAGATCCTGTTAGGGGCAGACCTCAAGCTTAAAAAAGATACCGCGCGTCTTACCTCGCCACAAACTCCTAACGGAAAGCTCTACTGGGATAAGCTCTATAAGAAAGCAGCTGAGCTCTTTGGCACGGAGAACGTCTCCATCCCTACGCTCACCCGGCCCTGGATCGTGCCGGGTGAGATAATCATCCGTGAATCAGAAAACTCCGCGTATATCTACAAAGCAAACTTAAGGGTAATGCTCGAACAGGACCATCTGAAGGACTCGGCAGTCTATTCGTTCAATGATCCCAGGCAGAAAGAGCTCAATGAATACTCATCCCGGCTCATCCGCGAGCTCATCATTCCCCAGCTGACTAAAGAGGTAAACAACTCCAGGTCTTATGCTAAGCTAAGACAGGTCTACTACTCTCTGATCCTGGCCCGTTGGTTCAAATCCAGGTTCTACGGCAAGGGCGGCACGTACTCCTCCTATATTAATAGCCAGAACTTGGCCGATCTTACTTCAACTCAAAGCTGGTCGAAAACAGAGTACTTTAAACAATACCAGGATTCTTTTAACAAGGGAGAATACAATCTTAAGACCCCTGTCAGCACTCTTACCGGGGCATCTATCAGGAGTTACTTTTCAGGCGGCGCAGATTTTACCGGCAAGAACATGTCTTTTTCCAGCCCCATCAGCATCTTCAATGTTTTTAGCGGCAAGGCAGCGTTGGTCCCGCCTGCCGCTAATACCGGGCTCGTTCATCTTTCTGTGCCCGCTACGGCGGGAAACCCGCTGGCAAGCGTAAAGATCGGTTCCAGCCCTCTCGGTTTTCGTCCTTCTAATACCGAGGGAGAAAACAATGAAGAGCCTAAGTTCCCGAATATCAATCCCGAAGATGGGGTGATCCCGGAGCCTGAAGCGCCGGACAGAAGCGAAGACGAATCGGACCATGAGGATGTTTGGTGGGATGATGACGATTCCAGCAGCCCCATTGCCGGCCCGGAGTTTGTGCGTAAGGCGCGGATGTTTGATGATCTGCTCAGGCAGGAGTTGATAACGCGGGGTTTTGCGGTTAATGCGGGAGGCAATTCGCTGGTCAGCGCGCTATACCTGGAGGAGGCCAATAAAGGCAAAAGTATATTAACGCAGAAAGCCAGCATGTTCGATGCCACCAGAATTAAAGACAGAAGGCGCCTTCCTTTTACTATAAGCTATAGCCCCAATAGCATCCATGTGAACAATTACGATCCCGAAGAATCCAATACTACGGATGCTTTTATTATAAGCTGGAACGGCAATGCCATGCCGGAAGTCAAAAATATTATCTCTTCCAGTCCTTTAAGTTTAAGCAAGGATATGGATTTCGCCTCGGCCCGCAAGGCGATCCAGGCTGCGCTGAAAGATGCTCGTGGTAATTATGATTATATGGCCGGCATCATCCAGGGATATATCAGATCAAAGATCGCTGATAAGGATATCCCTGGTTTTGTCAAAGGCATATTGGATGATATTCTAAAGGCCCGCCAGAAAGCCTCGTCCGACAGAAATACTTCCGTTCAACTTGACAGGGTCATCCGAAGCCTGGCCCCAAGCATTTTAAACATAAGTTACACCTCAGCTATCTATATCGAATACAGCGGCGGCCCCGGCGTTAAAATAGGAGCTTTTTGGTGGGATACCGATATGCAGGAGCGTCTGGCCCAAGAGGCCATCAAGGCGGCCGCCTCCAGCCCCATAGTTACAGAGGAGACAATAGCGGCCTTGGTCGATGATTATAACAAAAATAAAGACCTGAGTCCTCTTTTATCCGGATTTAAGTCGCTTATGCCTGAAGTGAAAGAGTCTTTGATCAAGGTAATAGTTGTCCCTGTCTCTGAGAAGGCCTTTCTACCCGCTTATTTTGTGGAGGCAATAGATACGCAGGCCCCTGCGGGAAAGTATCTCAACGAAGCCTCAGCCAGCAACGAGCGTTATATCGTTATTACCAGCGGAGTAGAAACAATAGGTAATCACACCGCAGCCATGTTGTTGGGAAACAGAAAAGATCTCGGTCCTCAAAACTGCCTGTTCATCAGCTCTAATCCAAAAGAGATCATTAAAGCCCAGGCGAAAGACTGGAAGACGGTGAAGCTGGATAGAAATGAGTTTAAGAAGGTCGGTAACGCCTCAAATATAGTGGGGATGCTCGCGGGCAGTTCTCCGGTTAAAGGTATTGAAGCTGTTGCCGGCAGGCTTGACGGGTTGATGAAAAGGATAAAGAACCTCCCCTTTAAGGACAATCTGGCCGGTATGGTGCTTCAGGACATGATAATCGAGTATAAGCCTAAACAAAAAGAAGGCCTGGTGATCAACGATGACAGCCTTTACGAGATCGACTATATAATCTCGGATAATTTTAATACCCTTGATGCTAAAAGGCTGATATCTTCCGTTGAGGCTAACGCTTCATTCTTGAAGCTTTCCAAGGATGATATTGCAGGGCAGTCCGTTATCCAAGAAGCCAAGACAAGGCTGGCAGGGATTATTAGCGATTGGGACACCATAAAGACCGAGATCTCTTCCAGCCCTATAAGAAAAAGCGCAGGTGAGCTAGAAGAGTACGAGGTCAGTAAAGGCAGGCAGGAGGATGATGATAGCGCAGAGGAGCCAAGAGAAGAAACGGACGATGAGGATCTGTACTCTTCCCTCTATTCGGATGATGATGAATCCGGCTCCAGCGAATCGCAGCAGGATACAAAGGACAAGCCGCGCCAAAGTTCGCCTATCGATAGCGCCAAGGATATGAGTCTTAGAGAGATCATAAGCATAGCAGATAATGTTGCTGCTTCCAAAAAGGAGAAACTAACCGCTGTATCGCAGCTGATTGATAAATATCTGGATATGAGACATTATCCCAGTTACAGCGAGCGCTACGGCTTTGACGATCATCGCCGCATGGGAGAGGTTTTAGAAGCGTTTTATCTGCTTCGTGCATCCCTGATTGATATTCCGGAAACAAGCGAGTTGATAGGCAAGCTGTTTTCTTTTTACAGGGAGTTGGTTAAGAATCGAAACGATTTTACATTCCGTGACGATATCCCGCACCTTATTTCTGCTTTACTAGAGCTCTCCAAGGAATTAAGAAAGCAAAATAAGATCATAGAGCTTAATAAAAACGATATTAAGTTGCTCAAAGATGATTTTCTGGAAACGGCGGATTATTACAGGTCAGATGATTCGGGAGGGGATTTCGTCAATAATCGCCAGTATCGCCAAGTAGCTGCAAATTTGCTCCTTTGCAATAAAACGAAAGTAGAATTTGAGGCTGTCAGGACCTGGCATGATCCCGTTTGGAGAAACACGAGAACAGAAGATTTAACAAACTATGAAGAAGTGTCCAGCTCGCCGGTGCAGGGAACAAACACACAGGCGCGCCAAAGCTCGCCGGTTATAAATACCTCTAGCCCTATAATCTATAACAAGGTGAAGAAAGACTTGAGGAAGCTGGAGGCTAATTTTAAAGAACGGATTGAGATCACCGTTTCCTGTGAAGAGATAAAGTCCATTAATGAAAATTGGGGTTTTCTTACTTTAGAAGAACAAGAAAGGGCTTTGAAGATAATTGGGGTTTCTTGGGCCCGCTCCAGAAAGTCAGGTTTGATTTACTCAGAAAAATCCTGGCTGAGGTATTCTGAGATCCTGCAAAGCATCATGTGGTTATTAAGAAAAGATAAGAGTGGAGTATTAAAATATTACATGCTTACCCCTGAGGCACAGAAGGGCATCAGGGAAGTCGTTAATAATCCTTATGTAGGTATTCCTGATGAGTACAAAAATAAGGGTTCATCAGAAGTAAGCCGTTTGGAGATACTGGCTGCCGGGTACATACTTTATCTGGGGAGGGCGTCAGATAATATAAGATTCCCTTTGATGGAGCTTGGGGATGATGGTTATGTAGTATTCGATGAGATGCATAAGCTTAATTTTCCTGAAAGTACAATTAAGAAATTTCGAGAGTTTCTTAACCGGATCGACCGAAACAGTCTAAGGATCCTGGCGCGTTCCAGCTCTCCGGTGCAGGGTAATTCTTCGCGCGGCAGGGCAGCGTTGACAGATAAACTTATAGGAGCAACTCCTGGTTCAGTTTTGCATATCGAAGAGCTAAAGAAAGAATTCAGGGTCACTGAATCTCAGATAAAAGAAGCTATAGAGTTGGTGAATGGTTTAAATGAGGCCTCAGAAACCGGAATGAGCATTTATTCCGGTAAAGGGTTGATCCATATCCCCGCGATTGAAAATTCAGTTTCTGGCTCGCCGGTGCAGCAAGCAGCTGAGGTTTTAGATGATATCTATTACAAGCGGTGGCACATAGTAGATGATGCCGGCAAGCCATTACTTAAAAATGAAATTATCCGTGCCATAGAAGAGGTGATCTCCGGAAAGCAGGAAAGGGTAGAATTTAAGGCGCGGCCTCCTAAAATAAACAATGAGATTAATTATGATAAGAAGTCTTACGATATAATTGTTTCCCTCAACAGTGACAGGCAGGTCTTTTGGCGAGGAAGATTGCAAGGATTGAATGGGGCAATCGTGCTTGAGGAAGGAGAATCTTCCTCTGGAAGCGAAAACAAAGTTCGCACGGGTATCCAGAGGCAGCAAGAAGAGGAGTCTAGTTCTCCCCTTAACCCCGGCGGCATCAATTCCCCCGAAGAAAAGTTGGGAGGAATTGACTTCCGCGCCCTTCCCATGACCTGCAAGCCCATGGGAGGTTTCTGCGGCTTAAGCTTTGCCCTGCCCAGGCCTGCGGGGTTAGCCTCAATTAACGTAGATAAGGAGTTAAAAGATATAAACCTGATGGTAGAGCGCGGTATTGCCCCTTCCGGTGAGAGGGTCAAAGAGCTGATCGCTGCCTGCTATCACAAAAAGCAGCTGGTTAGTCATCAGGAAGAGTTAATGAGCTGTTTAATGCGTATCTGTAGGCTTCAGGAAGAGGCTGTGCAGCCAGTGGATAACGCCCTTAAAGAGGCGCTGGTCATCGTAGATTCGCTCTAAACTTCAATTGTTTGCTCATAAAAAAGACGGCTCCCGTAAAAAGGAGTCGTCTTTTTTTGTTACGTGTTTCGGGTTACGTGCTTCGGGTTAAATACGCAACACGCTAACACGTAACTCGTAACAAAACATATTAGCCTTCCCGAAGCTGTTTTTCAGCGTCCACTACATCGCGGTTGATCACGCGGATAGTTTCCTTGATCTTATCCTTTAAGATAGGTGAGGCAACTTTGGCTTCGTTTATCTCACGCAGTATCTGCACGCTCATCCTGAAGTAACGAACGATCTCTCCTTCGTCAGTATCGGTTATCTGCACTACCTTTTCAAAGTTTGTGCCCCGCAGCCAGGCCTCCATTGCATTGCTTAAATTAAAATAAGGCATCTTGGATACCGGATAAATCCGGTAGCGCATCTCTTTCCTTTTGATATCCGCGAATATGTCTTCGCAGGCATGCCTTATCCTTTTGGCGTTCTTGGAGAGGCTTGCAGCATGCTGATTTTTCCTGGGTTCAAATACCACCGAAGCTGCCAGTATCCCCAGCCCGAATTCGTCCAACTGCTCCAGGATATTCTGGTCATAAAGTTCCGATAGCATCAATTCGTAACCGTAAACGGTCTTGGCAAACATTCCTTTTTGGGTAAGTGCTTGATTATTTATATAATTCCAGTCCTTGAGGAGCTTGAGCTTGGCCTCAAAGAGCCTGAGCGCTTCTCTGCGCTCATTAGGGCGGGATTGGAAGTAGTGGAGGGAGAGGGGGTAAATCTTGAAGAGCTCTTCTTTATGTTTTTCATACAGATTAAGTATGGTGGCGTAAGAGGTATTCAGCTGGCTTTTTACCTGCTCGGGCGCCCCATATATGATCCTCTTGACCTCTTCAAGCTTTGTCCTTTCCAGGTTTATGCGGCAGTAGACAAAACCTTCTTCATCTATGCCGCGCCGTCCGGCGCGCCCGGCCATCTGGTAAAAATCGCGGGTCTTGAGGTTGCGCACGTAGGTGCCGTAAAACTTTCTTAAGTCATCAAAGGCAACGGAGCGGCTGGGCATATTAATCCCTAAGGCAAAGGTCTCGGTGGTAAATATCAGCTTTATAAGGCGGCTGGTAAAGAGGCGTTCTACTACTTCCTTTAAGGTAGGAAGCATCCCGGCATGGTGATAGGCAATGCCTCTTTGGATCAGGGGCAGCATTTCTGCCGCCGTGCGGTCTCCCTTTAGATCAAAGCGTTCGCATAAAGAGCTGTATAATTCGGAGATCTCCTGTTTTTCTTTTCCGTTCAATAGCTGATAACCGTAAAGGTCATAAGCCAGCTCTTCTGCGCGCCTGCGGCCGAAGACAAAGTAGATACAGGCCAGGCCATCGTTCTGGCGCAGGTAATTGATAAGGGTACTCAGCTTGTTAGGTTTGCCGCCGTAAGACCTTTTTAGGGCGCCGACATTATCAACGATCTGGTCGCGGTGCTGGAAACGGAAATGCAGCGGCACCGGCCGCTTATCCTCAATGACTACTTTTACGGGCTTATTGTGTATTGATTCGATCCAGGCGGCAAATTGTTTAATATTGGGGATAGTAGCGGACAGGCCCAGCAGCTTCATGTGCGCCGGAAGAAAGATGAGGGATTCTTCCCATACCGTGCCGCGCTCGGGGTTATCGATATAATGGATCTCATCGAATATCGCCCAGGAGTAGCGCGCAAGGCTTTCGGGTTCATCCAGTATTTTGTTGCGGAATATCTCGGTGGTCATGATCAGTACCGGCGCCGAAGCGTTTATCGAGACATCCCCGGTCAGTATGCCGATATTATCCGTATATTGGCCCTGGAAGTCGCGGAACTTCTGGTTGGAGAGCGCCTTGATGGGCGCGGTGTAGATTACCCCGATGTTTTTCTCAAGAGAAGTAGTGATGACGTGTTCGGCTATGGCGGTCTTTCCCGCTCCGGTGGGAGCCGAGACAATGACTGAGAAGTCGTGGTTAATGTGGTCAATGGCTTCCTGCTGGAAGCGGTCGTAGATCATAGCCTACATTATAATTGAAAAGCGCGCCTTAATCTAATGAAAATAAAGGAGAGAGGTTTAAATATCTTCTATTGTTGGGGACGGTTCTCTTAAGAGAACCGTCCCCAACACTGCAGCCTGAGAACCGTCCCCAACACTGCAGCCTGAGAACCGTCCCCAACACTGCAGCCTGAGAACCGTCCCCTTTGTTGACCTAGCCTTTTATTTACTTGTTTATCCCGGCAATTCGCATATAATAAATTATATATTATATGCAGCTCTATCCGCATCAGTCGGGAAATACATATGGGCTATGAGGTTGCGGTCAACAAGGCCTGGGACGAGCTTTCAAGCTTTAAAGGCGCAAGCTTTACGTCGGTGCGGTTTTTGGCTGATAATTACAGCATTGATCCCAAGGCGCGCAGCATAATCTCGCTTTCCTGCAATGTCCCGGCCAAGGAGTTTACGGCCATAATCCTGTTGCATTATCTGATACAGAAGGCCAAAGGCCTGCCCAGGCCCACCGGCCAGTGGCTCAACTTCCGGGAGCTCTCCGGTATAGAAGGGTATTATCCGGCTTTTCGCCGGCGCTGCATCGAGCCGCTGATCAGGAAGTTCGGCAGGAACCCCTCAGGCTTGTTTCTGGCCCTGGAAAGATTTTCTTCGCGTAAAGCCGAAGGGGCAGACGCGGCCATAATCGTCGAGCTGCTTGAAGGGGTGCCGGCGATGGTCAAGCTCTGGGGAGCGGATGAGGAGTTTGGGGCAGAGGCCAATATACTCTTTGACCGCAGCATTACCCATATTTTCTGCACCGAAGATATTGTTATCCTGGCCCAGATGCTTGCGGCCGGATTATAATAACGGTACTTCAATGAGATCTGCGATGCGTTATATTATCCTGATATTTTTGGCCTTGCTCTGGACCCGGCACTCCTTTGGCGAGGAGATACTTAAGAATGTCCACTCCGGAAACGGCGAGATCAAGTACTCCATCCCTTTCGGGGATTCGTATGATTATTCCAACGCCCTGGTCATCCGGGTAGTGGATGGCGATACGCTTAAGCTTGAGAACGGCGTTCGCGTGCGGCTTATCGGCATAGATACTCCGGAGATGCATGATTCAAGCAAGCTGGATAAAGACTCGCGCAGGAGCGGCGAAGACAAAAGCGTTATCAAGCGCCTGGGAAGGCAGTCCTATGAGTTTACGCGCAAACTCGTTGAAGGAAAGTACGTTACTTTAGAGTTTGACGTGGAAAAACGCGATTACTACGGCAGGCTCCTGGCTTATGCGTATTTGAAGGACAGAACTTTTGTCAATGCCGAGATAGTGAAACAGGGTTATGCCTCGCTTCTTACCTATCCACCCAACGTAAAATACGCGGATCTGTTCTTAAGGTTATATCAGGAGGCCCGGCAGAATCGCCGGGGTTTATGGAAATAAAAAAGAGAGGTTTATATGTTGAGATGTCTGACTGCTGGTGAATCACACGGCAAGGGGCTGTTGGCCATAATCGAAGGATTGCCTGCCGGCTTAAAGGTCGATGTTGCCGGTATCAATAAAGAGTTAAAGCGTCGTCAGCAGGGTTTTGGCAGAGGCAGGCGCATGCGTATCGAGCAGGACACTGCCGAGATTCTCTGCGGGCTCAAGGGCAGGTTTTCTCTTGGCAGCCCGATAGCCCTGTTGATCCGCAACAAAGATTATAAGATCGAGAGCCTGCATAAGGTCTTTTCTCCCCGCCCGGGGCATGCGGATCTGGCAGGGTTATTGAAGTATGGATTTAGCGATATACGGCAAGTTTTAGAGAGGGCATCTGCGCGTAGTACCGCGCAGACCGTGGCAGTTGGCGCGCTGTGCAAGATACTCCTGGCTGAGTTCGGCATCAAGATCTCAAGCAGGGCATTGGCTGTGGGCGGAGAGAGTACGGAATCCGGGATGATCCGCAAGATAACCGAAGCAATGCAAAACAGGGACACTGTAGGAGGCATCTTCGAAGTTACGGCCAAAGGGGTCCCCGTGGGGCTGGGAAGCTACGTTCAGCCGGACAGGCGCCTGGACGCAAGGCTTGCCGCCTCAATAATGTCGATACCGGGAGTTAAGAGCTTTGAGCTTGGGCTGGGCATCGGTTACTCCGTTAGTTTCGGCTCGGAGGTGCATGACGCGATATACCACTCTGCTGCTAAAGGGTATTTACGCAAGACCAACAATGCCGGTGGCATCGAAGGAGGCATATCTAACGGCGAAGATATCATCATACGCGCCTGCATGAAGCCGATATCCACGCTTATGAATCCGCTGGACTCGGTGAACATCAAGACCAAGAAGAGATCTAAGGCCGCGACCGAACGTTCGGACACCTGTGTAGTTGAGGCGGCAGGGGTTGTGGCAGAATCTGCAGCGGCCTTTGTCCTGGCCGACTCGCTCCTGGAGAAGTTCGGCTGCGACAGCCTTGCGGATATAAAGAAGGCTTATTGTTTTTACAAGAGCAGAATCAAATAGTCGATGCCGAGCTTCGATTACTATAACATAAGCTTCATCAAGGAAGAAAACGGCAAGCGCCTCCTGGTCAAGGGCGAGGTGAATAACCGCTCCGGCAAGAACTACAATGCCGTTGCCGTGCGCGTGGTAGTGTTCAACAAGAACATACCCCTGGCCAACTTCGTGGTTATTGTCAACGGCCTGCTCAATAACCAGACAAAATCTTTTGAAAAGGCCGCCGAAGACCTTGAATACGACCAGGTCTATAAGCAGATAACCCGTTACGAGATATTCACCGAAAGCGCCTATTAAAGAGCGGTTAAATCCCTGTTAGATTCCGGGGATCCTTTCGTCTATTATGGCGAAGGAGGTGATCGCTTGTGGACAAAGATCTTAAGGTAGTCAGGCTTTTTCGCTTGGAAGGCGATTCCAAGGTAAAGGCCTTTGTGGATGTGGCGATAGGCGAGTATGTGGTCAAGGGCCTGCGCCTGGTAGAAGGCAAGAAAGGCCTGTTCCTGGCCATGCCGCAGGAAAGATCCAAAGACGGCAAATACTACCATACCTTTCATCCCGAGACGGAAGATGCCCAGAAGGCCTTGGAGATGACGGTCATGGCTGCCTATCAAGAGTGATTAGGAGCGTATAGCGTTTAGCGGATAGCGTTTAGGTTTTTCTAACCGCTACCCGCTATACGCTAACCGCTAAAGCTGATAATATTCACAGGCTGTCTATCGGTCGGTATATGAATAATATATATTTAGTGGGATTCATGGGCACGGGTAAGACCAGCGTCGGAAAAGAGGTCGCCCGACGGATTAAGCGGCACTTTGTTGATCTGGACGAGCTCATTGAGTTAAAGGAAAAGAGGCCGATCCCGCAGATCTTCGCCCGGGAGGGCGAGCCTTATTTCCGCAGAATCGAAAAACTGGTTTTAAAAGAGGTAAGCATTCAGGATGATTTTGTGGTCGCCTGCGGCGGAGGTATCGTGACCAACGAAGACAATATCAAGCTGATGAAGAATACCGGGGTCATTGTTTGCCTTAGTGCCTGTGTTGAATCGATTATTAAACGTACTTCCAGCTGTCTGCACCGTCCGTTGCTTAATGTCCCCAACCCCCGCGAGCAGATCGAAGGGCTCCTGAAGGAGCGCCAACGGTTTTATTCCCAGGCGCACCATACCATAGACACCTCATGCCTTAGCGTAAACGAGGTAGCGGATAAGCTTCTTGAACTGATCCCTTCTTAAAGATGACAGACCGACAGGCCCTCATTGGTCTTAACCTGATCCCCGAGATATCCGGGGCCAGGCTCAAGAACCTGCTTGGATTTTTGGGCAGGCCGGCATCCGTATTTAAGAGCGGTCCCGCAGCGATCCGGCAAGCCTGCGGCATTCCAGAAGCGGTATGCCGCAAGATCCTTTGCGTAAGAGTCGCGGATATAGACCGGCAGGAAAGCCTGGCAGGTAAGCAGGGGGCGAGGATCGTGACCTGGGATGAGCCGGATTACCCTGCCAGCCTTAAAGACATCTATGACCCGCCGCCGGTACTTTACATAAAAGGCAGTATCGGAGCGCAGGATTGTCTTTGTCTGGCCGTGGTAGGTTCGCGCCGCGCTTCAATCTACGGCATCAATCAGGCTTCTAAGTTTGCTTCGGGTTTAGCCGAATGCGGTTTTGTCATCGTCTCGGGGCTGGCGCGGGGAGTAGATGCTTCGGCCCACCGGGGGGCGCTTAAGGCAGGGGGACGCACCATCGCGGTTATCGGAAGCGGCCTTGACAGGGTGTATCCGCCCGAACACAAAGAGCTTGCCGTCCAGATCGCGGATAACGGCGCTGTGATTTCAGAGTTTGCTTTCGGAGAGCCTCCCCTGGCCAAGAATTTTCCCCGCCGCAATCGGATCATAAGCGGATTAAGCCTCGGCGTCCTGGTTGTAGAAGCCGCCTCTAACAGCGGCGCGCTCATTACCGCGGATTTTGCCCTGGAACAGGGTAAAGACGTATTTGCCTTACCGGCTTGCCTTGATTCTCCCAACGCCTCAGGCACGAACCAGCTGATAAAAGACGGCGCAAAGCTGGTTACTTGCGTGTGGGAGCTGGTTGAGGAGTATGCCGGCAAGCTATCTTTGCCTCACCGGCCGCTTAAAACCCCTCAAATGCCTGCATCAGGGCTGATAGGCGACAGGAGGGAGCGGCTGGTCTATGAAGCGATAAATGATGACAGGATACATATAGATGAGCTTAGAGAAAAGACAAGTATGGATATTCCCGAGATTTCTGCTATACTTTTAAAGTTAAGTTTGGCAGGATTGGTCCGCCAGTTGCCCGGAAAATATATTTCGCAAAAGTGAGCGTATGGATAAGAACCTGGTAATAGTCGAGTCGCCTACAAAAGCCAAGACCATCGGCAGGATCCTGGGAAAGGATTTCACCGTGCTTAGCTGCATGGGCCATGTCATAGACCTGCCGGAAAAGAACCTCGGCGTGGATATCGAGCATGATTTTGAGCCCGAATACGCGGTCCTCGCCGGCAGGAAGACGTTATTGGCAACGCTTAAAAAGGAAGCCAAGGATAAGTCCGCTATCTACATCGCTACCGACCCTGACCGGGAAGGCGAGGCCATCGGCTGGCATATCAAGGACAGGATCGCCAAAGACAAAAAGGTACTCAGGGTGGTTTTTCATGAGCTCACGCCCGCAGCGGTGCAGGAGGCCTTTGGCCATCCGCGCGAATTCGACAACAATATGGTTGAAGCGCAAGTTGGCCGCAGGGTCCTGGACAGGATAGTGGGTTACTTCTTAAGCCCGCTCTTGTGGCGCAAGATCGCCCGGGGCTTAAGCGCCGGCAGGGTGCAGTCGGTGGCGTTGAGGCTGGTGGTAGAGAGGGAGCGCGCGATACGCGCCTTCAAGCCGGACGAGTACTGGGAGATCGAGGCCGAGCTTCTGCCCAAAGGCGCCAAAAACCAAGATTCTTTTAGTGCGAAGCTCGATGGTATCGATAATGACAAGGCCCAGATCAAGGACCGGCAGTCCGCCGAGAAAATAGTCGAAGAGCTTAAAGGCGCTCAATTCAGGGTCGCGGATATCAGGCAGACCGAAAAGAAACGGAATCCGCTTGCGCCTTTTATCACCAGCACTTTACAGCAGGAGGCCTTTAATAAGCTCAGGTTCAACGCCTCCCGGACCATGATCATAGCCCAGCAGCTCTATGAGGGTATCGATATCGGAGAGGGCAATCCCGTAGGCCTTATCACTTACATGCGCACGGACTCCACGCGTTCGGCCCCGGAGGCGATAAGCGAAGTAAGGAATTTTATCGAGAAGAAGTACGGTCAGGAATACCTTCCCGAATCTCCCAATGCCTACAAAGTCAAGAAGCTTGCGCAGGAGGCGCATGAGGCTATCCGGCCGACCCTGGTAATGCTGACCCCCGATAACCTGAAAGAGTTCTTTACCCCGGAACAGCACAAGCTCTACGAGTTGATCTATAACAGGTTCGTGGCCAGCCAAATGACCCCCGCCCGTTTCTTATCGACTTGCGTCAATATTGCCGCGGGCAGATATAAATTCAGCGCCACGGGAAGCAAGCCCGTTTTTGACGGTTTTATGGCGGCATACAGCAGGAACGAGGAGGATGAGACCGACGGCGAAGAGAACGGCGCTAAAAAGAAGAATCAGATACCCGAGCTTTCCCAGGGGGCAGAGCTGGAGAATCTCGGCATCGAGCCTTCGCAGCATTTCACCAAGCCCCCCGCGCGTTACTCCGACAGCTCGCTGGTCAAGGCCCTGGAGGAGAACGGCATCGGCCGGCCATCTACGTACGCCCCGATCATATCGACTTTGGTGCTGCGAGATTATATTCGAAGGATAAAAGGTTACTTTACCCCTACGGAGCTGGGGTGCAAGGTATGCGAGCTGCTGGTTGAGTTCTTTCCCAAGGTCATGGATATGAAATTCACCGCGCTCATGGAGGAAGAGCTCGATGATATCGAAGAAGGCAGGATCCGCAGGACCGAAGTCCTGGCAAACTTCTACAATCCTTTTAAAGAGGCCCTGGATTTTGCCCAGAACAATATCAAGAAGGAAGTGATCACTACCGATGAGGTGTGCGAGAAGTGCGGCAAGCCGATGATCGTAAAATGGGGGCGCAGGGGAAAATTCTTAAGCTGTTCGGATTTCCCCGCCTGCAAACACTCCAAGTCCATCGGTTCCGGGGTAAGATGCCCCCAGGAAGGCTGTGGAGGAGAGCTCATAGAACGAAGGTCTCGCCGCGGCTTCTTTTACGGCTGCTCGAATTTTCCCAAATGCACTTATACCTCTCGCTCCCTGCCCGATGAGGCAAAGGAGGAAAAGGGGTAAATGGAGAAGTTTATCGAGAAGTTCATGCGGTATCTTGAGATCGAGAAAAATTACTCCCCCCACACAATAGTGAATTATCAGCTTGACCTTAAGGATTTCGCTGGTTTCCTTGCCGGGGCCGATATTGAAAAAGTCGATTACCTGGCTTTGCGCAAATACCTGGCGGTGCTCAAAGAGAAGAAGATGACCAATCGCAGCGTCTCCAGGCACCTGTCTAGCTTGCGCACTTTTTTTAAATTCCTCACCCGCGAAGGCTACGTTAAGACCAACCCCATTGCGGTGCTTTCCAGCCCGAAGCAGGAAAGACACTTGCCGCAGTTCTTGACCGAAGAAGAGGTCAACAGGCTGATAGAGTCGGCTTTTCCCAAAGACGCCGCGGATGACCTGGGCCTGCGCAACCGCGCGATACTGGAGCTTTTTTATTCATCGGGGCTGCGCATTTCGGAGCTGGTGGGGCTGGATGTGGATGACATCGATTTCATCTCCGGGATCGTAAAGGTGCGGGGAAAGGGCAAAAAAGAGAGGATCGTGCCTGCCGGCGATACGGCGATGGGGGCGGTCAGGAAGTATCTGGACCGCAGGAAAAAGCTCAACCGCGCGGTCTTCGTCAACAAAAACGGCTCGCGCATTACCACGCGCGGTGTGCGCGGTATAGTCCATAAATACCTGCTGGCCTCCGGGACCAAAGGCGGGGTATCGCCGCACACCTTAAGGCACTCTTTCGCTACCCATCTTTTAAACCGCGGGGCCGATTTAAGGACAGTGCAGGAGCTCCTTGGGCATGCGAATTTATCCACGACGCAGATCTACACGCATCTGACTACCGAGAAGTTAAAGAGCGTATACGATAAAGCGCACCCTCGGGCCTAAAACCTTGGGGACGGTTCTGGGACCTGGTCCCAGAACCGTCCCCAACCTAAGAATTATGATTTTTATCTACGATCTGATCTATCTGATCCTGCTCGTATTCTACTTGCCGGTATATATTTTTCGCGGCAAATTCCATAAGGGTTTTGCGCAAAGGCTGGGTTTTTTGCCCGGCCGCAGTGACCTTCACGGCCCGGTCTGGATACATGCGGTCAGCGTCGGCGAGGTCATGGTCATCAAGGGGCTGCTTGAGCGTTTAAGGCAGGCTTATCCGGATAAGAAGTTCGTTATATCTACCGTTACCCCAACCGGCCATAAGATCGCCCAAGGGCTGGTCAGAGAAGAAGACCTCCTGATTTATCTGCCGCTGGATTTCAGTTTCATCATAAGGAGGGCGATCAGGAGGCTCTTGCCCTGCGTTTTTATCCTGGCCGAGACTGAGATCTGGCCCAACCTCATCAGCTCGCTTGCACGCTACAACATCCCTGTTGCGACCGTTAACGGCAGGATCTCCGATTCATCTCTAAGGGGATATTCGCTGGCGCGATTTTTTTTCAGCCCGATCCTTAAGAAAGTAGCCTTGTTCTGCGTGCAAAGCCCGACCGATGCCGCAAGGTTTGCGTCTTTGGGCGTCGGGGAAAAAAGGATACAGGTAACCGGTAATATGAAGTTTGACATTAAAGCTGCGCCGACAGCAAGGCTTTCCGCGACTGAATGCAGGAAAAAGCTCAAGGTCGGCGACAAAGAGACGCTTTTGGTATGCGGTTCTACCCACCCGGGAGAAGAAGAGCTGCTGGTTGATATTTACGCCAGGCTCCTGCATACGTTCGCGCATCTAAGGCTTATCCTGGCGCCGCGCCATCCCGCAAGGGCAGGCGAGATCGAAAAGCTTATTCTACATAAAGGGTTTTCCGCGCAGCGCTTTTCTCTTCTTGCGGAATCGACGATCCTGGGCAAGAAGACGGTGTTTATCGTAGATACGATAGGATTGCTTATGCAGTTCTATGCCGCCGCAGACCTGGTCTTTGTGGGAGGCAGCCTTGTCAAGAAAGGCGGCCACAATATACTTGAGCCGGCTTCACTGGGAAAACCTGTTATCTTCGGCCCGCACACTTTCAACTTTAGCGACATAACCGACCTTTTCCTTAAAAACGAAGCGGCACTGATGGCTAAGGATGCGGCACAGCTGGAATCCGGGATTTCGCGGATAATATCCGACCCGCAAGCCTCCAGCCGCATGTCTGCCAAGGCCATCGAGCTGTATCTCTCTAACCAGGGGGCCACGGAAAAGAGTTTCTCCCTGATAAAGACGCTGATATAGCATGGATGACAAAAAGTTCATGCGTATTGCCATCCGCAAGGCTTTATCCGGCGTAAAGGGCGATCAGGCACCGTTCGGCGCCTGTATAGTCAAGAACGGAAGGCTGATAAGTTCCGCCCATAATACAGTCTGGAAGACGGCGGATATTACCGCGCATGCCGAAGTAAATGCCATACGGCTTGCTTGCAAAAAACTTAAAAGCATAGACTTGTCGGGTTGCGTGATATATTCCAGTTGCGAGCCCTGCCCCATGTGTTTTTCTGCCTGCCATTGGGCCAGGATCGGAAAAATAGTTTTCGGCGCCGGTATCAAAGATGCGGCTTCATTCGGTTTTAACGAGATGCCCATAACCGATAAGCGCCTCAAGATTTACGGGCGCAGCAACATCAAAATAAAAGGAGGCCTGCTGCGGCAGGAGAGCCTGAGGTTGTTCGAGGCCTGGGCAAGGCTACAGAAATCAAGTGCCTACTGATAAAATTAACCTTTTAACCGGATAGCCAGTAATGTCTTTTCTTAAAATATGCAGGAGAAAAACGCTCTTGCCCAACGGCCACCGCATGGACCTGGAGCTGATAGAGCATCCCGGAGCGGTGCTGGTCGTGCCGTTTTTGAAGTCCGATTCAGTCATAATGCTCAGGCAGTTGCGTCCGGTGATAAATAAATATATTTATGAGTTGCCCGCGGGGACAAAAGAGCCCGGTGAACGGGAGAGTGCTTGTGTGAGCAGAGAGATCGTTGAGGAGACCGGCTATAGCGCAGGCAAGCTTACGAGATTGGGTTTTATTTATCCGGTGCCGGGTTACTCAACGGAGAAGATAACCGTCTATAGGGCCGACGGTTTAAAGAAGGCCAAGAGAGATCCTCAGGCCGATGAGATCATAAGCGTAAGGATAATCGGCCGCAAACAACTTAAGGCCATGTTTGGCTGCGGCAGGATCGTTGACGCCAAAACGATCTGCGCCTTTACCCTTTGCGGCTGGCTGTAAAGATACTTTAAAGGCCGGCCCTTCGGTGGCGGTAAAAATTAATTTAACTATGTTTATCAGGCCGCGTAAAAAACAGGACGTGATCATACTTGACCTGGCAGGCAAGGTCGATGTCGACTCCGCCAATTTCGTCGAGGCGGTCGGCCAGTGCGTGCATGAGGGCTACAAGGACATACTCTGCAACTTCGAGGATGTCGAGTCCATAGACTATATGGGCGTTTCGGTCCTGGTCATCGCCTATAGAGAAGCAGTCAACCACGGAGGAAGGATACGTTTTGTAAACGTGCCGGCGCATTTAAGAGGAGTTCTTTCGGTCTCGGGGCTGGACCGCACGATCGAGATATTCGCCTCCGAAGATACGGCCTTAAACAGCTTCAAGGAAGACCAGATCATAGAAAACATAAAGAAGATGCAATTAAGGCGCAGGTTCAAGCGTCTGCCCCTGGATATTAAAATTGAGCTGCGCGGCAAGTATGAAAAGGGCCCTCACTGTGAACATGCCGACGTATTGAATCTAAGCGCGATCGGGGCTTTCATCTTTGGCTGCGACAGGTTCAAGCTCGGGGATGACGTTTTGATAAAGTTCAAACTTCCGCCGAAGGATGAAGTGATGGAGCTTGAGGCCAAGGTCGTCTGGATCCCGGACAAAGAGGCCCAGATCCATTTTCATCCCGGGATGGGGGTGGAGTTCAGCAATATCTCGTCACAAGCCCAGCAGAAGCTGGTCAATTTCATCGAGAGGAACGTCTCGTTCCTATCGACCGATTAATCCAGATGAAAAAGCTCCCCTTTTTACCGCGCGCGATACTCTTTGACATGGATGGCGTGATCGTCGACTCCATGCCTTATCACTTTATCGCCTGGTACGAGGCGCTGCGGCCTTACGGGGTAAGGGTTAGCTGTTTTGATGTTTACTCCAGGGAGGGGGAGCGCTGGGATAAGAGTTTGACGAGCTTCCTTGGCCTGCACGGCATTCGCCCCGATGCCTCGACCCTGAATAAGATCTCTGTATTGCGCCGCCATATATTCAAGAAGTACTTTAAAAGGTTTATCTTTAAAGGCGCGGCGGAGTTTTTGTCCTGCCTTAGGGCCAAAGGCTATTTCTTGGGTCTTGTCAGCGGCACGCCGACCCATGAGATTAAGAGGATCCTGCCCCTGCGGATACGCTCCAATTTTGATGTGGTCATCGCCGGGAATAACGTCAAGCACGGCAAGCCCCACCCCGAGCCTTATTTGAAAGCGGCAAGGGCCTTGGGTGTGCGGCCCCGGGATTGCGTTGTGGTGGAAAACGCACCTTTAGGCATCCGCTCTGCCAAGAAGGCGGGGATGTATTGTATAGCCATAACTACCAGCCTGCCCAGACCCTACCTGAAGGCCGCGGATATCGTCGTGGATGAGTTTGCCGATATCTTTGCGCTGATCGAAAGAAGCTGCAGACGTTAACCTTCGTTTGAAATGCAGTATTCCCATCGATGCATAATGAACCTTTCCGATTTGCGCCGCCCTTTGCTCGAAAGCATTTGCCTGCCTTAATCACTTATGTTAAAATAAGAAGTTAACTTTATGCCATATAAAGGGTTACTGTAAAAAGGAGCCGTAATGGACTGGAAGATATTTTTTGCTACTTTTGGAGCAGTGTTCCTGGCGGAGCTGGCAGACAAGACCCAGATCGTAAGCATGGGGATGAGCGCAAAGTCAGGCAAACCGGCTTCGGTATGGGCCGGCTCGGTAGCGGCTTATGCGCTGGTAACCGTTATCTCGGTGCTGTTGGGTTCGGTAATCTCCCGTTTTATCCCGCCTGAGACTGTAAGGCTTGCTGGGGCCGGGATTTTTGTGATAATAGGGCTCTTAATGTTTCTTAAGCTCATATGACGATGAAGATCGTAACCGAGACCCTTCGTTTCAGGACCAAAGGCGATCCGGACCTGATTAATATTACCGATTCGCTCGCGCAGATACTGTCAACCTCTAAGCTCACCAACGGCACGCTTACGGTATTTGTGGTCGGTTCTACCGCGGCTATTACTACCTTCGAATTTGAGCCGGGGTTAGTCGAGGACCTTAAGGCGCTTTATGAGAAGCTGGTGCCGCGCAACAAAAGTTATCAGCATGACCTTACCTGGGGCGATGCCAATGGGTTCAGCCATCTGCGTGCCAGTCTCATCGGGCCGTTTATCACCATTCCTTTTTCAGGAGGGAGGCTGTCTCTGGGGAGATGGCAGCAGGTGGTCCTGGCGGAGTTCGACAACCGCCCGAGGGACAGGGAGTTGGTCGTTCAGTTAACGGGTCAATAGCATGCTTGGCTACCTTTACGCTATAGCAACCGATAACAATAAGAGCCCGGCCGCCTATCCGGTCAAATTAATTCTTTATCTGTTCTCGCTTATTTACGGCCTTATCGTCAGGATCCTGATAACAGTAAGGGGTCTGGGCCGCAGGCATTTTCCCTGCAAGCTCATAAGCGTCGGCAATATTACGGTAGGAGGCACAGGCAAAACTCCGTTGGTAGAGTTGGTTGCATCGCGTCTTGCAGAGAAAGGCCGCCGGGTAGCGGTCATATCGCGAAGCTATGCCAAGACTCATATCAAGACAGGGCGAGAGTTTACCGATGAGTCACTGATGCTCTCGCGCAGGCTAAAAGGCGTTACGGTGCTTACCGATAAGGACAGGGCGGCAGCTACTGATAAAGCGATACAAGACTACAACGCGGATACGGTCATTTATGATGACGGCCTGCAGCAGTGGCACATACATAAGGACTTAGAGATAGTCACCATTGATTCGGGTAATCCTTTCGGCAACGGCCATCTTTTGCCGCGCGGCCTTCTGCGTCAGCCTATTGAAACCCTGGATAAAGCGGATATATTCATCCTGACCAAGGTCAACATCGCCAGGCATGATGCCGCTATCAAGGATAGGCTCAAGAAGCTGAATCCCGCAGCAGCCATATTCGAGGCAGAGCACCAATTAGCAGGCATCTTCAGTCTGGGCAGGCCGCAGGAGATCTTTGATGCTGCGAAAATAAAAGATAAGAGGCTTCTTGCTTTTTCCGGCATCGCCGATCCTTCTGCCTTTTTGAGCCTGGCCAGGGGCGTTGGCCTTAAGATAGCTTCAAGCGTTGCTTTCGCAGACCACCATTCTTATACCATAGATGAGATCAAGTCGTTAGCCAGCCGGGCCCGCGGATCGGAAGCCGAGGCGCTCATTACTACCGAAAAAGACGCGGCAAGGCTTTCTTTTCTCGGGGGTTTCGACTGCGGCGTGGACATATTTGTTGCGAGGCTAAAGCTAAAGATCAGAGATGAACATGAATTCCTTGACCGATTATACGCTCTATATCCTCTTTAAGATCTTCGGATTCCTGGTCAGGTTGCTGCCATTTCAGGCCGGGTTGTTCCTGGGCAGGAGGATAGGCGATCTGCTATGTTTTTTTGACCGCAGGCGCCGGGCGCTGGTTTATTCCAATATCAAATGCGCCCTCGGCCGCCAGCTTCCCCCTTGCCGGTTAAAGAAGATCGTTGCCGGGTTTTACCGTGCCTTCGGCCAGAACATCATGGAGCTTTTCTATATACCCGCGGTCGATGCCGGCTACTTCAATAAATACATAACCGTTGAAGGCAAAGAGCATATCTTCGAAGCCTTTAAAAAGGGCAAGGGCGTGATCATCTCCGGGGTGCACGAGGGCAGCTGGGAGTTTTCCAATATCATTTCGGCCAACCTCGGCTTCCAATTCTATATTTTCGCGCGCGAGCAGCGTAAATACCCGAGGCTCTATAAACTGCTCAATGATTATCGTGAGAAGAAGGGCTGCCGCATCGTTCAGGCCAAGGAAGGGGTGCGCGGCCTGATCCGCGCCCTTCGGGACAACAAGGCAATAGGGGTCACCGCGGACCAGGGAGGCAAGAACGGGATGCTGGTGAAGTTTTTCGGCAAGAACGCCTCGATGCCGATAGGAGCGATAACGTTTGCCCTAAGATACGGTGCCGAGCTCCTGCCGGCTTTTTACGCGCGTATCAAAGGGCCCTATATCAAGGTCGTCATTCACCCGCCTTTACAGCTAAGGGAAACCGGGGACCATGAGCGCGACCTGCGCGATAACCTGCAGAAGTTTACCGGAATCTTTGAGGAGTATATAAGGAGGTACCCGCACGAATATCTCTGGTCATATAAGATCTGGAAGTACAGTGACCAGAGAACCCTGCTTATCCTTGATGACGGAAAGACCGGGCATCTCAGGCAGTCTCAGGCGGTAGCCAAGCTTGCCGGGGAGCACCTGCGCGATAAAGGGATCAAGCTTGAAGTAAAGACCGTACGCGTAAGCACGAGAGGGCGTTTTTCATCGCTAAAGATACTGATAAGCGGGCTGCTGGCGGGTAAATACTCCTGTCAGGGCTGTCTCTGGTGCCTGAAAGGCAGCCTGGACAAGGAAAGCTATGAGGGCCTGGTAAGAGATAAGTTTGATATCGTCGTCTCAAGCGGTTCGGGCCTAGCGGCGCTCAATTACATACTTTCGCGGGAGAATCTTGCTAAATCGGTGGCGGTACTCAAGCCCTCGGTCTTGGGTTTCGGGCGTTTCGACCTGGTAGTCATGCCCAGGCATGACAAGCCTGCCCGTAGAAAAACAGTAGTTGTGACCGACGGGGCGCTCAACCTTATCGATAAGGAGTATCTTGAGCGTCAGGGCCTGGCGCTGGTATCTTCCGGGACAAGAGTAGACGGCGATCCGCGTCTTGCCAAGATCGGCCTGTTGCTCGGAGGCGACACAAAGAACTTCTTTTTATCGGTCGATATAGTCAGGGAGGTCATCCGGCAGATCAAAAGCGTATCGGAGAAGATGGGCGCCCAGCTCCTGGTCACTACTTCCCGCCGCACAAGCCCCGCCATCGAGAAGCTGGTAAAAGGCGAGCTTAGCGGTTATCCTTTATGCCGGTTGCTGGTGATCGCCAATGAAAAGAATATACCGGAGGCAGTGGGAGGCATCCTGGGGTTAAGCGACATAATCATTGTTTCTCCGGAAAGCATCTCGATGGTGTCGGAAGCGGCAAGCAGCGCTAAATACGTGTTGGTCTTCGACTGCAAAGGTTTAAGGGCAAAACATAGAAGTTTTCTCGCTAACTTGAGGGGCTGCGGTATCATAAGGATGGTCGATCCATCCGGGCTGTCCGCGGAAGTCGAAGCGCTCTGGTCAAATAAACCCGAGAAGAAGAAATTAGAAGATAATTCGCGTCTTAAAACGGCGCTTGAAAAGATACTTTAATATGAATATCCTTCAGATATTACCGGAGCTTAACGTCGGCGGCGTGGAAACCGGGACCCTGGACCTGGCCAGGCACCTGATAAAGCAGGGCCATAAGGCGGTGGTCGTCTCCAACGGCGGCCTGCTGGTTAAAGAGCTGGAGGCTATGGGCGCCACTCACTATCATCTGCCCGTGAATAAAAAATCTTTTTTCTCCATGTATAAGCTCATTAACCCGCTGGCAGAGATCATACGCCGGGAGAAGGTCGATATCGTGCATGCCAGGAGCCGCGTGCCGGCCTGGATCGCCTATTTTGCCTGTCGGGCCACCAAGACCGTATTTATCTCGACCTGCCACGGTTATTACAAAAAACATTTTCTTAGCTTTGTCATGGGTTGGGCCAAGCGCGTGATCGTCTTAAGCAATGTCATCGCCCGACACATGATCGAGGATTTCGGCGTCCCCTATGAGCGCATAAGGCTCATCCCGCGCAGCGTTGACCTGCAGAAGTTCAAGTATTTAAGCCCCGATAAAAAACGCTCGCGTGTATTTAACATAGGCATAATCGGCAGGATCACCCCTATTAAGGGGCATCTGCATTTCATAAAGGCGATGGCCAGGGTCATGCGTAACCTGCCTCAGATAAAGATATGGATCGTCGGAGACGCCCCGGCCTCCAAGTCTTCTTACAAGGAATCGCTGCAGGTCCTTATCCGCCAGCTCGGACTTTGGCACTGCACCGAATTCCTGGGCATACAAAGGGATATCCCGGAGATACTCTCGCATCTGGACTGCCTGGTCATGGCTACTACCACTCACGAGGCCTTCGGCAGGGTGATCATTGAGGCGCAGGCAGCGGGTGTGCCGGTAGTGGCTACGGAAGTAGGAGGGGTCGTAGATATTATCGAAGACAAGAAGAACGGGTTATTGGTGCCGCCGGGTTCCCCTGACGAGATCGCCGAAGCGGTGATCAGGATATACCGGGAGCCGGAGCTGGCCCGAAGCCTGGCGGAGAACGCCCATAAGAAGGTCCAAGAGAAGTATAACCTTGAACTGATGGTCAGGCAGACTATCGATGTTTATAAAGAGGCCCTGGGTAGCTTTAAAATACTGGTCATCAAGCTCAGCTCTTTGGGCGACGTGATACTCTCAACCGCGGCACTAAAGGCTATCAGGACAAACTTCGGACGGTCAGGCCCCGGGGCCGGATATAGCATTAGCTTTCTGGTGGGGGATGAGACAAAGGATGTGTTGCTGCGTTCTCCTCATATCGATGAACTGCTGGTGGCGGATTTCAAGGCAAAGGACAGGGGGTTGCGGGGCATTCTATCCCTGGGCAGGGGCCTGAGAAAAAGAGGCTTTGATATTGTTATTGACCTGCAAAATAACCGCAGAAGCCATATCTTAAGCCTCTTAAGCATGGCCCCTGACCGCTATGGATACGCCGACCGCAAGTTGGGATTTTTGCTCAACCGCGGCATCAAGGACGATAAGGACCGGGCCGATCCGCTGACGCACCAGTTCAGGATACTGCGGGGGCTTGGCATAGAGCAGGATGATTACAGCCTTGAGCTTTGGCCCAGCCAGGAGGATGAAAATTATATTACGGAGCTCTTGAGTTCGCAGTGGATAAAGCCGCACCAGAAGATCGTGGGGATAAACATAAGCTCAAGCTCCAGGTGGGAATCGAAAAGCTGGCCCCTGGAGCATCTGGTCAAGCTCTGCGAAGAGCTCGGCAAGGTCGACATGAGGGTGGCGGTGACCGGCGTGGAGATCGACCGGGAGCGCGCCAATCTCGTTTGCGCTTCGGCCAAAGACCCCAAGGTCATTAATCTATGCGCCAAGACCACTATCAACCAGCTGGCTTGTTTTATAAAAAGATGCGCTGTTTATATCTCGGCGGACTCATCGCCTTTGCACGTGGCAAGCGCCGTGGGCACGCCGTTTATCGCCCTTTTCGGCCCTACTGATCCCAGGAGGCATCTGGTCAGAAGCGATAACTGTGTCCTGCTTAAGAAGGAGCTTAGCTGTAGCCCCTGCTATAGGCCTCAATGCCAGAGCAAAAAATGCATGAAGCTTATCAGCGTAGACGAAGTGCTTGAGGCGGTAAAGAAGCTTGCTGGTTAAAAATGAATATTCTATACCTAACTAATCACTTGAACGTCGGAGGCATCACCAGCTATGTGTTGAGCCTGGCAAGCGGCATGCTTGGGCGCGGTCATCGCGTTTATATCGCTTCCAGCGCAGGCAAGCTGCTTGTTAAATTCAGGCAGATAGGCGCGGAGTTCGTCCCGATACCGATCAGGACCAAGCAGGAGATAAGTCCCGCGGTCTTGTTAAGCTTTCTTAAGCTGTCGGGCTTTACCAGGCGCCATAAGATCGATATCGCGCACTCCAACAGCCGCACGACCCAGGTAGTTGCCCAGCTTCTGCGCCGCAGGGCGGGGCCGGCGCATATATGGACCTGCCACGGATTTTTTAAGCCGCGACTCTTTCGAAAGATGCTGCCGTGCCGGGGGGAAAAAGTGATCGCTATCAGCAAGGAGGTAGAGGCTCACCTCGTCAATGATTTTAAAATAGAGTCTCGGGATATCCGCCTTGTTCATAACGGCATCGACGTAGAAAAGTTCATGGTAGAGGGGCCCGCGAAGAAGATGCAGGTCCGTGAACAGTTCGGCCTTGAAGGCTCACCCGTTATCGGCATCATCGCCAGGCTTTCCAGCGTCAAAGGCCACACGTATCTGGTCTCGGCGATGAGAGAGGTGGTTGCAAGGTTTCCCCGCGCCCGGCTCCTTATTGCCGGGGAGGGCCAGACCAAAGATGCGCTTGTTAGCCAGGCGCGCTCCCTGGGGATAGAGAACAATGTTACGATCATCGACGAGCTCGAAGATACTCGGGATGCCCTCTCGGCCATGGATATTTTTGTCCTTCCGTCGTTAGAAGAAGGGCTGGGGCTGGCGCTTATGGAGGCTATGGCTGCCGGCATACCCGTTATCGGCTCGGATATCGGAGGCATCAGGACGCTTATTTGCGATAGACATAGCGGCCTGCTGACCAGGCCCAAAGACCCGCAGTCTATTGCGCAGGCGATAATTTATCTGTTAGAGAATCCCTGGGAGGCTGCCGGGTTTGCCGCTTGCGCCCGGACGTTCATCAAAGACAACTTTTCGCTGGATAAGATGGTCACAGAGACAGAAAGGGTATACTATGAAGCGCTGGCTTAAAAGGATCTTTGCGGGGTTGGCCATTTTTCTTATTGTTTCTTCCGCCGGCTTCTGGATTTATGTAAGCAGGCATTACGTCGTGCCGATCCTCATGTATCACTCCGTAAACCCCGTCCCGAACCCCCAGATAAAAAGCCTGATCGTCTCACCCGATACATTTGAGCGCCAGATGCGTTTCCTGCGTCAACGCAAATACAATATCATGAAGCTGGAAGACCTGGCCCAGCTGGTAAGGGAGGGGCGCAAGATACCTGCCAAGACCGTGGCTATTACTTTTGACGACGGATATCAGGATGTCTATACCTGGGCTTTTCCGGTGCTCAAGAAATATGGCATTCCCGCGACCCTCTTTATCATCGTCCATGAGGTGGGCAGGCCGCTTACCGCCGATCTTAAGCCGGGGGACGCGCGTCTGACATGGAAGCAGATAACAGAGATGCAGGATTCAGGTCTGGTCAGTTTTGGCAGCCACTGTTTGGATGCCGAGCCGCTGGTGAATCTTAAGTCCAGGCCTGAGATCAAAAGGCAGATATTCGCATCCAAGTACGCCCTTCAGGCAAGGCTTTCCCGGGAGGTGCGCGCTTTCAGTTATCCCGAAGGTCTGTTTAATGATACAATAAGAAGGCTGGTAAGAGAGGCCGGGTATCAGGTGGCGGTGGCTACTTCTCCCGGCAGAAAATACCCCTCTGACGATGTTATGTTGCTCAAGCGCATACGTATCTCCGAGAACGCCAGGAATCTCTTTGTATTCTGGTTTGAATCATCCGGATATTATACATTTTTCAAGGAGAGGCGTCGTAAATGAAGCCCAAAGACCAGGCGCCGCAAAACCGGCGCATCCTTATATTTAACGTCAACTGGCTCGGAGACGTAATCTTTTCCACCGCTACCATCCGCAATATCCGCAGGAACTTTCCCTCGGCTTTCATCGCCTGCGTTGTCCCCAGCCGCTGTTATCCGGTCTTAAAAGACAATCCCCACCTGGATGAGGTCATCATCTATGACGAGAAAGACAGGCACAGGGGGCTTAAGCGTCAGATGGATTTCGTAGGTGTCATTAAATCAAAGAACTTTGATACGGTCTTTCTGCTGCACAGGTCGTTTAGCCGCACGCTTATCTGCCGGCTTGCGGGGATAAAGGAAAGGATCGGCTATTATACCAAGAAGAGAGGTTTTCTTCTCACCAAGAAGATCCCCATGCCTAAGAAGGATTCGCTGCACCGCATAGATTATTACCTTAACATTGTCGAGAAAGCGGGTCTTCGGGTCGAGGACAGGTTCACGGAGTTTTTCTATGGCGATGAGGACGAGAAGGCGATCAGGGATTTCCTGAAGCGGCATAATATCGGCGAGGGGGAGTTGGTCATTGCCGTAAATCCCGGAGGTAACTGGGACCCTAAGCGTTGGCCCAGCCTCAACTGGGCCAGGCTTGCTGATATGCTCATATTGCAGCTTGGGGCCAGGGTGATTATCACCGGAGGTCCGCAGGACTCTAAGCTTGCTGAGAGCATAAGAGGCCAGATGCGCGAAAAGCCCATCATCGGCTGCGGGGCATTTAACATAAAACAGTTAGGAGCGCTGTTTAGGCACATCAGGGTCTTTATAACTGCCGATACCGGTCCTCTGCATATAGCTAATGCCGTTTCCTGCTGTAAGATCATCGCCCTTTTCGGCCCTACTGCCGTTGATGTCACCGGGCCTTACCCCCTAAAAGAAGTCAGCGTATTGCAGAAGGATGTCGGCTGTCCCATTCCCTGTTATGCCCTGGGCTGCAAGGACAACCGGTGCATGAAAGCGATAACTTGCGAAGAGGTATTTGAGAAGGCGCGCCTCTTCATACAAAACCCTCGATGAAGCCGCCCAAGAAAATACTTTTGATCACGCTTAGCAACCTCGGCGACGTGATCCTTACGCTGCCGGTGCTGGATGCGCTGTGCGCTAATTTTCCCCAGGCCGCAGTCACGGTGATGGTCGGCCCGCGGGCAAAAGAGATCTTTTCAAACGCCGCATCGCGATTCGAGATTATCGTCTATGACAAGCACGCCAGGCTTTCAGAAAAGACGAAGCTTTTCTTCCGTCTTAAAAGGGCAAACTTCGATGCGGTCCTGGATTACCGCAACAGCCTTTACGGCGCGCTGCTTCCCTGCCGCTGGCGCACGTCACCTTTCTTGATCATCCCCGGCAGGATCAAGCATATGAAAGAGCGTAACCTCTACCGGCTAAAGAACGCCCTGCCTCAACTAGACCTGTCGCTTAAGCCCAAAAACCCCAGCTTCAGCTATAGCGACCAAGACAAGAGCTACATCGATGAGCTGCTGCTGGCCAGGAGAGTGCGCCGGGATGAGAAGATAGTCCTGGTTTCCACCGGCGCCGGGGGAGGGACGAGGAAGTGGGAGGCGGATAAGTTCGCTTCGCTCTGTTGTGATCTGTCGGCTTTTGCAAGGGTAGCGGTCATAGGGTCAGCGGCATTCAGCGATACCAACCGCTACATAGCCGGGCGCTGTCCGGATAAAGTGCTGGACCTTACGGGCCTGACAAGCCTGAGGCAGCTGGCCTATCTTTTGAAAAGATCAGCGGCCCTGGTCAGCTGCGATACTGGTACGTTGCAGTTAGCCAGCTATATGGACATCCCGACCGTAGCGCTTTTCGGACCCAGCGACGAGAAAAAATACGGACCATGGTCTTCGGGGAGCATGGTGATAAAAAGAGAGCTGTTCTGCCGGCCATGCACCGTTGCCCAATGCCGTTATAAAGACGCACGATGCATGTCGTTTTTAAAGCCGCAGGAAGTTTTAGAGCGGGTCCGGGATATTTTATCTGATAAGGCTGCGGCGTGCATCCGTCCGGCTCAAGATAGCGGCCCAAAACGCATACTTATCATACGCACCGATCGCATCGGAGATGTAGTGCTTTCCACTCCCGTTATCAAGGCCGTGCGCCAGAAATACCCTCAGGCATATTTGGCAATGATGGTTAGCGCCGTAGCCGGGGATATCGTCGCAGGCAACCCCTACCTGGATGAGGTCGTCCTTTTGGACAAAAGATCCAGGGACAGGGGGCTTTTAGGGGCGCTGAGGATTTCCCGTCGGATAAAACGCGAGAAGTTCGACCTGGCGATCGTCTTGCATCCGACAATACGCGCGCATCTTTTAAGCTTTCTTGCAGGCATACCCCAGAGAATAGGCTATGACCGTAAGTGGGCTTTTCTGCTTACCCAAAAGATAGCCCACAAAAAACAGGAGGGCTTAAGGCATGAATCGGATTATAACTTCGATCTGGTAAGGCAGCTTGGGATCGACGGGCAAAATAAAGAGTTTTATGTCCCGATAAAACCCGGCGCCGAGTCCTGGCTGAGCCAACTACTTGAGCGTTCAGGGATAAAACAGGAGGACCGCCTGTTATGTGTCCACCCCGGGGCAAGCTGCTTGTCTAAAATATGGCCGGCCGAGCGCTTCGCCCTCGTCGCCGACAGCCTGGCGGATGAATACGGATTTAAGCCCGTGATCGTTGCCGGCAGTAGTGACGCGGCTCAGGCCGCAACTGTCGAAAGAGCGATGCGCCATAACGTCCTAAACCTCGCAGGCAGGACTTCGCTGGCCCAGCTGGCAAGCGTGTTAAAAAGAAGCAGTATTTTTATCTCTAACGATTCAGGGCCCGTACACATCGCCTGCGCCCTCGGAGTGCCGGTAGTGTCCATCTTCGGCCGAGACCAAAAAGGCTTAAGCCCGCGGCGCTGGGGGCCGTGCGCCGAGAACGGCATTTATGTGCATAAAGGAGGGGGCTGCCTGCCTTGCCTTGCCCATGAGTGCGCTAACGGATTCAAATGTCTTAAGAATATAACGGTTGATGATGTGCTTGAGGCTGCACGAAAGGCCCTGGACAGATGAGAAGGCGCCGCCTGTTACGCGCACTGTTTTTTACCCTGGTAGCGGTCTTTTTCCTTAGTCCGCTTATCTTCTTTAGGAATATCTATGAAAGCGCGCCTGGGCATAGGTCCGTTCTGCCGTATACCGAGTTAAAAAAACCGGGTCACCCCGGAGAGAAGGTTATTTATGAAGTGCATCTGGGCAAGCTCTCTCTGGGAAGGTCGGTTTTTACAACCCTTGCCGATGAGGAGCTGGAAGGCAGGCCGGTCAGCGTCGTCAGGTTCGAGACAAAGCTTGCGCGCTTCGCCGATACCGAAAAGATCTACTGCGACCCCGTGACTTATTTACCTTTAAGAGTGGAAAGGCTTGTCAACATGTGGCCGACTACGGAGAAGATAACCGAAGATTACGACCAAAAGGATTTCAAGGTGGTCGTAAGCAAAATCAAGGGCAACAGAAAGGAGCCGACCCTCGTCATAAAAAAGGGCGACGTCATAAACAACGCCATACTCCTGCCGTTTTACCTGCGCAAGAACGCCGCGCTTGACATAGGCTATAGCCTCATCGCCAGGCTCCCCACAAAAGAGTTCAGCTTGAGGCTGGTATCCAAGGAAGAGGTGGTAGTCCCGGCCGGCAGGTTCGTGGCTTATAAGTTTACCAGCACTCCCCGGCAGTTTGAGATATGGATAAGCGATGACAGCCATCGCGTTCCTCTGAAGATAAAAGGTTCAAGCAGCCTGGGTTATACTCTGGAGATGCGCGAGTATCACGGTCCGCCTCAGTGAAAACCCGGTGGCGGTCGCGCGACCGTGGTCCCGCAACCGTCCCCAGGATAGAAACCGCAACTTAAGATTGATTTACCCGGGAATTGTGCTAAAATTAATAATTTAGTATGATCAATACCAAAAAGATCAGGACATATCCGGTGAAAAAGCGCTATAGCAAGGTCAGTAAAACCGATTTTGCCCGTCCCCCGCGCAGGCTCGTCAGCTTCCGGGGTTTTCTTGATTCCCTGCCGCATATATTGAAGGCCAAAGATCTGCGTTTTATCGCCGACAGCGTTGCCGGGGCGCGCAAGAAACATAAAGCGGTAATATTCATGGCCGGCGCCCATGTCATCAAGTGCGGCCTCAATCCGGTGGTGATTGAGCTGATAAAAAAGGGTGCCATCAGCTGCGTATGCCTTAACGGGGCCGGGGTGATCCACGATTTCGAGGTCGCCTTCCAGGGCAGGACATCGGAGGACGTATCCGAGAACCTGCGCGCGGGGCGGTTCGGCATGGGCCGGGAGACCGCGGATTTCATAAACAACGCCGTAAACTGCGGCGCGCAGGAGGGGCTGGGCCTGGGTGAGAGCGTGGCCTCCAGGATAGCCTGCGAGAAGCTCCCATTTAAGGAGCACAGCCTTCTTTATAACGCTTATAAGCATAAAATACCGGTTTGCGTATTTGTGGCCATAGGTACGGATATCATACATCAGCATCCTTCTTTTGACGGCGCCCTTACCGGAAGCGCCAGCGCGCGCGACTTCCTCAACTTCAGCGAATGCGTTTGCCGTCTTAATAAAGGGGGCGTTTTGCTTAACTTCGGCTCTGCGGTGATCCTGCCGGAGGTGTTCTTGAAGGCCTTAAACCTGGCCAGGAACGTGGGTAATCCCGTCAGGGATTTTATTACCGCCAACTTCGATATGATCTATCACTACCGGCCGCAGCTAAACGTTGTGGCTCGCCCGGTCGAGGCAGGCGGGAAGGGGTTTTATGTGATCGGCCACCATGAGATCATGCTTCCTCTCCTGGCCCAGGCAATCATCGAAAAACTATGAAGGATATAAAGAAGCTAAAAGGCATTGTCGGCAGGTTCAACAAGGCCAAGGTCCTGGTCATCGGGGACCTCATCCTCGATGAATATATCTGGGGGACGGTTGACAGGATATCTGCCGAAGCTCCGGTGCCGGTGCTCTGGGCAAACAACAGGACGTATGTTCCCGGAGGAGCGGCCAATGTCGCCAATAATCTTCGCGCCTTGGGTGCCGGCGTATGTCTGGTGGGTGTCACGGGGCAGGACAGGAATCAGGCTTTCTTCTTTTCGGAGCTCAAGAAAAGGGGCATAGATACCCGGGGCGTCTTTAAGGAAAAGAGCAGGCACACGACGCTCAAAACCCGGATCATCGCCGGCCATCAGCAGGTGGTCAGGGTCGATTGGGAGCATACGCATCCGTTGCCCGAGAGCCTGAATCGCAAGATCGCCGGTTTTATCAGGGGCAATATCGATGAGTTCGATGCCGTGATAATCGAGGATTACGGCAAGGGAGTGATAAATATCAGATTACTGGAAGAAGTCATAGGTCTGGCGCGTTCGCACGATAAGATAATCACCGTTGATCCCAAGGAGGAGAACTTCCAGTATTATCGCGGCGTGACCGCTATCACGCCTAACCGCAAAGAGCTTGAGAACGCGATAAGGAACCTGAGGATCAGGGATACCACAAACAGGTTCAGGGTTCATAACGACCGCCTCGACAGCGACTCGGATATAGACCGCGCGGCGCGCGGCGTGCTGGAGTATCTGGACCTGGAGTCGATACTGGTGACGCTGGGAGAGCATGGCATGCAGCTTTTTGAGAATGACGGACGCATCACTCACATACCGACGGTTGCGCAGGAGGTCTTTGACGTCTCGGGCGCCGGCGATACGGTGATCAGCGTATTTAGCCTGGGGCTGGCTTGTGGCGCCAGCAAGAAAGAAGCCGCTTACATCGCTAACTACGCCGCCGGCATAGTGGTCGGAAAGCTCGGCACGGCCACAACCGACCGTAAAGAACTCGTAGAGAGGCTGGGCTGAGATGGATGTCCTTGGGGTAATTCCGGCGCGTTACTCATCGACCAGGTTCGAAGGAAAAGTGCTGGCTGATATCTCGGGCAAGCCGATGATCCAGCATGTGTGGGAGAAGGCAAAGTCAGCCCGCGCACTGGATGAGGTGATCATCGCCTGCGACGACGAAAGGATCATGGATGCGGCGGGGAGGTTCGGGGCCAAGGCCGTAATGACCTCCAAAGACCACTCCTGCGGCACGGACAGGATTATCGAGGCCGTGACCTTCAGGGAGGCCAGGATCGTCATCAATATTCAGGCGGACGAACCGTTGATACACCATACTACCATTAACAGCGTGGCCCAGGCGCTTATCGACGACAAAAATATTACCATGTCTACCGCCGCAAAGAGGATAGACAACCACCAGGATATAAACGATCCCAACGTGGTCAAGGTTGTTTCGGACAGGAACGCCTTCGCCCTGTATTTTTCCCGGGCAGCCATCCCGCATTATCCGGTTAACTCCGGGATAAAGGAGCCCGTATATTTTAAGCATATCGGTATTTACGGTTACACCAAAGATTTCCTTTTTGTTTACAAGAACATGCCTCCATCGGTGCTGGAGAAGGCCGAGAGGCTGGAGCAGCTTAGGGTCCTGGAATCCGGCCACCGCATCAAGGTCGTAGAAAGCAAATACGACAGCGTCGGAGTGGATACGCCCGAGGACCTGGAAAAGGTAAGGCAATTATTATGTGCATAGTAAAGGTCAAGAATATTAGAATAGGGGAAGGCATGCCTCTGGTATTGATCGCCGGACCCTGCGTCATCGAAAGCGAGAAGCACTGCCTGGAGACAGGCGATAAGATAAAATCGATCGCGCGCTCGCTGCGGATCCCTTTCATTTTTAAATCCAGCTTTGACAAGGCTAACCGGCTTTCCGGGGAGTCTTACCGCGGGCCGGGGCTTGCAGCAGGCCTTGATATACTGCGCAGGGTCAAAGAAAAACTGAATGTCCCTGTTTTAAGCGATGTGCATTGCGTAAAAGACTTAAGGCAGGCATCCGCGGTGCTTGACGTTATCCAGATACCGGCATTCCTCTGCCGCCAGACGGATATCGTGGTAGAGGCTGCCAGGACCGGCAAGGTAATAAATATCAAGAAGGGTCAGTTCCTGGCTCCGTGGGACATGGGGCCGATCATCAAAAAGATCGAATCTACGGGCAACAAGCAGATCATTATTACCGAAAGAGGAGTTTCCTTCGGTTACAACAATTTGGTTACGGACTTAAGGAGCCTGGCGATAATGCGCGAGCTTGGGTATCCGGTCGTCTTTGATGCCACGCACAGCGTGCAGGTCCCCGGCGGCAAGGGTAGCTCTTCCGGCGGGCAGAGGCAGTTTGTCGCCGGCCTCTCGAGGGCCGCGGTAGCCTTTGGCTGCGACGGGTTGTTTTTGGAGGTGCATCCCTATCCGGACAAGGCCCCCTGCGACGGACCGAACATGATAGATATAGCGGCGCTCCAGAAGCTTTTAAAGCAGATAAAGAGCATAGAAAAGGCGCTTTAATATGAAAAAAAAGATGATCAACGTAGTCAGGCGCGGCAGGGAGGTCTTGGAGACCGAATCCGAAGCGGTCAGGGCCCTGAAGAAAAGGATCGGAGCTTCATTTAAGAAGGCAACGGAGCTTTTACTCAAGACCAAGGGCCGCGTAGTGGTCAGCGGAATGGGTAAGACCGGCATCATCGCCCAGAAGTTCTCCGCGACACTGGCTTCAACCGGCACTCCCAGTCTTTTTCTGCACACGGCAGAGGCCGTGCACGGTGATCTGGGCAGGGTCACCGGAGAAGATACCGTGGTGGTTATCTCTAACAGCGGCTCGGGCGAAGAGATGAAGCATTTCTTGCCGCTTTTAAAGAAGATCGGGGCCAGGATCATCGCCCTTACCGGCAATCTCAAATCGATACTAGCCAGGTATAGTGATGTGGTCCTGGATGTTTCGGTAAAGACAGAAGCCTGCCCGCTGGGTCTGGCGCCTACCGCTTCTACTACCGCCACCCTTGCGATGGCGGACGCCCTGGCGGTATGCCTTCTGGAGCTTAAAGGATTCAAAGAGAAGGATTTTGCGTTCTTTCATCCCGGCGGGCTGCTGGGCAGGAAGCTTTTACTGAAAGTCGAAGATATCATGCGCTGCGGCCAGTCGCACCCCGTGGTCTCGCAGGATTTGAAGGTCTCGCAGGTGCTCTTGAAGATCACCCGCGCGCGCGCGGGTTGTGCTAGCGTCGTCGATGGGCGCGGCCGCCTGGCCGGCATCTTTACCGACGGAGATCTGCGCCGGCACCTTGAGACCGACCAGAGGCTGACCAGCCGCAGGATAAGCGAAGTGATGACCAAATCCCCTACCGTTGTCCGGGCCTCCATGCTGGCAGCCGAGGCGATGCATATCCTTCATTCAAAGAAGATCGACGAAGTGCCGGTGGTGGATAAGGATAACAGGCCCCTTGGTCTTTTGGACGTGCAGGACCTTCTTCGGGCCGGCCTCGTATAGTCGCTATGACCACCGATATAAAACAGGAGTTAAGGGAGAGGGCGCAAAGGGTAAAGCTTGTTCTTCTGGATGTCGACGGCGTACTGACCGACGGAAGGATCATTTATGATTCCGCGGGCAGGGACCTGAGGTTTTTTGATGTCCACGACGGCATGGGGGTGCATCTTTTAAACTGCGCGCATATCCCGACCGTGCTGATTACCGCCAAGGGCTCCCGGGCCATAAGGCCCAGGGCGCGCGATATGCAGGTAGCCGAGGTTATTCAGGACGTCAGCCCTAAATCTTCGGCCTTGAGGCGGGTACTTAAGAAATATAAGGTAGGAGCGGATGAGGTATGTTTTGTGGGGGATGATCTGGTCGATCTGTGCCTGATGAAAAGGGTCGGTTTTCCCGTAGCCGTCTTTAACGCCGCATCCGAAATAAAGCAGGCGGCCTGTTATATCACCGTAAGGGTCGGGGGCAGGGGCGCGGTGCGGGAAGTGGCGGAGTTGATACTTAAATCCCAGGGTAAGTGGCAGGCGCTTATACAGAAAAGATATGATATTTAGGAGCCATGTTTTTCTTTACGTCTTCATTCTCTTTTTGGTATCCGGCGTATCCGCCAAAGAGCAGCCTCCTTCGGTAGAATCAGAGCAGCAGATGGGGGATTTTTCCATTTCCGGTTACGGAGAAAAAGGCAAAAAGAGCTGGGATCTTTACGGCAAGACCGCCGATATCTTCGCTAACTCCGTCAAGCTCGACGATATTAAAGGCAACCTCTATCAGGATAACGGGCAGGTGGAGCTTTCGGCGGATAAGGGCGATTTTAACAAGAATGACGGCAAGGTGCATCTTCAGCAGAATGTCGTCATCACCACCCCTGCGGGTGCCAGGCTTACTACCGACTCGCTTGATTGGGACAGGAAGCAGGAGTTGGTCAGTACCGCCAGCCCCGTGAATATCCGGCGCGACAATATAGTTGCCGATGCGCTTGGGGCCAAAGGCCAGCCGGGATTAAAAAAGGTAGCCCTGGAAAAGGACGTAAAAGTCCAGGTCAACCCCCTGCCGCTGGATAAGGAGCCGAGCCCCGTGGGCAAAGAGAAGATAGTGATCACCTGCGACGGGCCCATGGATATCGATTATGAAAAAAATATTGCTTCTTTTTATAATAATGTTAAAGTAGAAAGGCTTGATTCCACCATCTACAGCGACAGGATGGACGTCTATTTCGTATCTACGGCAAGCCCTGAGGAAAAAGGCGCATCCGGGAAAGAAAAGGCGCTTGCCGGCAGCAAGATCGACAAGGTCGTTGCCCGCGGCCGGGTAAAGGTGGTCCAGGGCGACAATATCTCTACCAGCGATGAGGCGGTTTATTCGGTCAAAGACAGAAAGATCACTTTGAACGGCCGCCCGGAGCTTATAATCTATTCTGCCGAGGAGCTACAATAAATGCATCTTCTCGAGATTAAGGGTTTAACCAAATCCTACGACGGCCGCCAGGTCGTAAAGGGCGTGGATATCCTGGTCAAGCGCGGCGAGATCGTGGGGCTGCTCGGCCCCAACGGCGCGGGTAAGACCACCACTTTCTATATGGTCGTGGGTATAATAGCGGCGGATGAAGGAAAGATAGTATTTGATAATACCGTCATAACCCGCATGCCTATACATGAGCGCGCGCGTTACGGCATAGGTTACTTATCCCAGGAGGCCTCCGTATTCAGGAAGCTTTCCGTAGAGGACAATATCATGGCGATCCTGGAGACCCTGCCCATGGGCCGGGCCGAAAGGGATAGCCGCCTCAAAGAGCTGTTGAAGGAGCTCAACATCGCGCATCTGGCCAAGAACAAGGCCTATACGCTTTCGGGAGGAGAGAGGAGAAGGCTGGAGATCACCCGGGCGCTGGTGACTAACCCCTCTTTCATACTTCTCGATGAGCCTTTTTCGGGAATCGACCCGATAGTAGTCAGCGAGGCCCAGGAAATCATCCGCGAGCTCAGGAACAAGGGGCTGGGGATACTTCTTACCGACCATAATGTAAGGGAGACGCTTTCCATCACCGACAGGGCCTATCTTATCGCCGAAGGCAGGATACTGATCTCCGGAAGCGCCCAGGACCTGATCAACAACCCCCAGGCGCGCCAGATATATCTGGGCGAGAAGTTCAGGATGTGAATTCATCATAGCAGCCAAATCTTACGAAAGGAAACCGGATCAAAATGAAGACCGAAGTCAAGAAGATCGACGCGATAAAACGCCAGATAAGTGTCGCAGTAAGCGGAGAGATAGTCAAGAACAAATTCGAGGACGTGTATAAAAGCGTCAGCAAAGAAGCCAAGATCCCGGGCTTCAGGCCTGGGCACGCCCCCCGGGACATGATCGAAAAGCAGTACTCCAGCCTTATCCACGAGCAGGTCCTTAAAGAGCTGGTGCCCCATGTCTATGAAGAGGCGGTCAATCAGGAAAAGCTGGATGTCCTGGAGCTGCCGCAGATAAGCGATGTGCGTTTGGATAAAGAGAACTTGAGCTTTACTGCAACCGTGGAAGTAGCCCCCGAGATAAAGGTTAGAAACTACAAAGGGATAAAACTCGTCTTTAAGAAGGCGAGTGTCAGCGCCGATGAGGTAAAACGCAGCATCGATTCCCTTAAAGAGGCGCGCAAGGCCGAAGTAGTGGATGATAAATTCGCGCGCAGTCTTGCCTATCCGGAACTTGCACAGCTGGAAAAGTCCGTAGAAAGGCAGATCTTAATGCGCAAAGAGGAGCAGGAAAGGGCGAAGATGGAAAACCAGATAGCCGAGGCCATAACCAAGGATCTCGATTTCAATCTTCCCTCGTCGCTGGTGAGCCGGCAGCTGGCAGACCTGGTAAAACAGGCGAAGCTCGACCTTGCCCTGAAGGGGCTGACCCGCGAGCAGATAGAAGAGCATGATAAGGGCCTGCGCGCGGAGTTCGAGGCAACCGCCAAGAAACAGGTAAAAGTCTACCTGGTTCTTGCGGAGATCGCCAAAAGAGAGGCAATAGCTTTCGATAACCAGATGTCCACCCGAGTAATGGAGTTTTTGCTCAAGGAAGCTGATTGGCAGATAGAAGGCTGAAACACCAAAATCCGGAGGAAGTTATGAGCACAAAGATGCAGACCCTTGTACCCATGGTCATCGAACAGACCTCCAGGGGCTACGAGAGGGCCTACGATATCTATTCGCGCCTTCTCAAGGACAGGATCCTTTTTATCGGTACGCCCATCGATGATTATGTGGCAAACCTGGTGATCGCCCAGATGCTGTTTTTGCAGATGGAAGACGCCTCCAAAGACATAAATCTTTACGTCAATTCGCCCGGGGGATCGGTGACCGCGGGGCTGGCGATCTACGATACCATGCAGTTTTTAAAATGCGACGTGGCTACTTATTGCGTGGGTCAGGCGGCAAGCATGGGGGCGCTGCTATTGGCGGCCGGGGCCAAAGGCAAGAGGTTCGTGCTGCCTAATTCCAGGATCATGATCCATCAGCCCTGGGGAGGCATTCAGGGAGTTGCGGCAGATATCTCCATCCACGCAAAGGAGATATTGAAGATGCGCGACAAGATAAACGAGATACTGGCTAATCATACGGGCAAACCCATGGAGCGCATCCAGAAAGACACGGACAGGGATTATTTTATGTCGGCAGAAGAAGCCAGGGAATACGGACTTATTGACGAGGTAATCGTCCCGCACAAGAAAAAATAACCGTTTACCGCCCGACAATCAACAACTGTAAACTTTTAAAAGAAAGGATTGGCAATGCGCAAGAACTACCTATTGACACCCGGGCCCACACCCCTTCCCCCGCAAGTTAGAGAAGCTGCAGCGCGCCCGATCATCCACCATCGCACCCCGCAGTTTCAAGCCGTGATTAAGGAGGTTAGCGAAGGCCTTAAATATATTTTCCAGACCCAGAACGATGTATACATGCTTGCTTCTTCGGGAACCGGCGCCATGGAAGCTGCGGTAGCCAATCTTCTTTCTCCCGCAGATGCCGCATTATGTATCCAGGGCGGGAAATTCGGGGAGAGATGGACGGAGTTGTGCAAAGCCTACGCGGTTGCTCCCGAGATAATCGATGTGGAGTGGGGAAAAGCCGTGGATCCCGCGGAAGTCGCCAAAAGATTGAAGGCTAACCCTAAGATAAAAGCTGTATTTGCTACGTTGTGCGAGACTTCCACCGGCGTAGTCAACAACATCGAAGAGTTGGGCAAGGTCGTAAAGGATACTGCTGCGGTCCTGGTAGTTGATGCCATAAGCGGGTTGGGCGCCATAGACTTAAAGACCGATGCCTGGAGCTGCGATGTGGTAGTCTCCGGCTCGCAAAAAGGACTTATGCTGCCTCCGGGACTGGGTTTTATATCGGTAAGCGCCAAGGCCCTGAAGCTGGTCGAGGCTTCGAAATCCCCGCGCTACTACTTTGATCTGCGTAAGTCCAAGAAAGCCCTGGAGAAGACCGATACGCCCTTTACCCCTGCGATCACCCTGATTATAGCGCTTAACGAGGCGTTGAAGATGATGAAGCAGGATGGGCTGGAGAACATCTTCAGCCGCCATAGAAAGATGGCCGATGCTGCGCGCGCCGCGATGAAGGCGTTAGGCTTGAGCCTTTTTGCGCCGACTGCGGCCTCGGACGTTGTGACGGCAGTGAATGTCCCGCAAGGCCTTGACGGTGAAAAGCTGGTTAAGACCATGCGCGACAACTACGGCGTGACTATTGCCGGAGGACAGGACGAGCTAAAGGGCAAGGTCTTCAGGATCGCGCACATGGGATTTATCGAGGAGTTCGATATTATTGCCGGTATCTCCTGCCTTGAAAAGGTATTGGCTGGGATGGGTTATGCCTTTATCATGGGGCAGGGAGTCAAGGCGGCCGAAGAGGTGTTTTTGAAGTAGGCGGCGTCTCCTGCTTTCTAATTGTATTCGAACGGGAGGATTTAAATGTATAAGATATTAGTCAGCGACCAGTTGTCAGATGAAGGGATCAGGATCCTCAAAGAGGTAAAAGAATTTCAAGTCGACGTAAAGACGGACCTCAAACCCGATGCCTTAAAGGAAGCGATCAAGGACTACCAGGCGCTTATCGTGAGGAGCGCTACCAAGGTCACCAAGGATATCATCGAAGCCTCGTCCCTTAAAGTCATCGGCCGTGCCGGCGTGGGGCTGGATAACGTAGATCTTAATGCTGCCACCCAAAAAGGCATAATCGTCATGAATACCCCGGCGGGAAATACTATTTCTACCGCCGAACATACTTTTAGCATGATCATGTCTTTATCCCGCAATATCCCTCAGGCCAACGCCTCCACCAAAAAAGGCGAATGGAAACGTTCCAAGTTCATGGGGGTGGAGCTCTATGGCAAGACCCTGGGTATCATAGGCCTGGGCAGGATCGGCACAGAGGTGGCCAAGCGGGCGTTGTCTTTCGGCATGAAGATACTTGCTTACGATCCGTTTTTGTCAAAAGAGGTAGCTGATAGCCTGGGCATCGAGAGCATGGAGTTAAGCGATATCTTCAGCCAGGCAGATTATCTGACGGTGCATGCGCCTTTAACCGAGGAGACCAGGCATATGATCTCTACCGATGCTTTTGCCAAGATGAAGAAGGGGGTGCGCCTGGTCAACTGCGCCCGGGGCGGCATCATCGATGAAGTTGCGCTGGTTGGCGCGCTAAAAGAGGGGAAAGTCGCCGCGGTTGCCCTCGATGTCTTCGAAAAAGAGCCCGTTGACCCCAATCATGAGCTGCTCAAGCTAGATAACGTGATCCTGACCCCCCATCTGGGGGCCTCCACCGAAGAAGCGCAGGTCAACGTCGCCATAGAGGTGGCCGAGATCGTAAGAGATGCGCTCTTGGGCAGGGGTATACGCAATGCCGCCAACTATCCGTGCCTGGAAGCCGAGACCTGCAGGATACTCGATCCTTATATCGTATTGTGCGAGAAGCTGGGGATCTTTTCTTCGCAGCTGGTAGAAGGCAGGTTTCTGGAGCTGGACATATCCTACAGCGGTGAGATCACCAAGCACGACTTAAGCCCCCTGACCATGTCGCTGGCAAAGGGGATGCTTTCGCCGATACTTAAAGAGACGGTGAATTTCATCAACGCGGTATCCCTGGCCAAGGGCCGCGGCATAAACATCAAAGAAGCCAAGTCCAGCAAGGAGCAGGAGTTCGTTAACCTCGTTGAGCTGACCGTTAAGACCGATAAAGAGACCAAGAAGATCTGCGGCACATTGTCTTCGAATAAACAACCGCGCATAGTCAAGATCGACGAGTATTACGTTGAGGTAGCGCCGGTCGGCGAGATGATCTTCCTGCAGAACTGGGATAAACCCGGCCTTATCGGGAATATGGGCACCCTTATGGCAAAGGAACATATCAATATTGCCGCGATGACCTTCGGCCGCGACAAGCCGGGCGGCAGGGCCATAAGCGTGCTTAATGTCGACAGCCAGATATCCAACGAGCTCTTGGAAAAGATCAGGAAGATCGAAAATGTCCTGGGAGTGAAAGCCATCAGGCAATGCTGAAGACAAATAAAAAGGCCATGAATAATGCGATAGCGCTCAGGTTATGCGTGCTAGCCTGCCTCTTTTTCACCCAGGCGCCGGCTAAAGCCGAAGCTTCACAGAAGCTCGCCATTATTTACACCGGACAGACGCACGCCGCGCTTTATCCCTGCCGCTGCCCTAAGAGTCCCGAAGGAGGGGTTGCCCGGAGGGCTACGGCTTTAAGGGACATGCGTAAAAAGCATGCGCATCTTCTGGTCCTGGATGCCGGAGGGTTCCTGGCCGGCGGGTTCTTTGACGAATACTCCCAGAATGAAGATCTGGATAAGCTGCGCAGCAGCGTGAATGTCCGGGCCATGGGGTTAATGGGTTATGATGCGGTTGCGATAACTCAGGAGGAGTTCAATTTTGGTTATGATTTCCTTAAGAAGAGCGTATTAGATACCGGGCCTTATTTCGTCTGCAGCAACATAAAGATGCCCGGCGCACAGGAATATATCGTGAATGAGATAGGAGGTCTCAAGGTCGTAGTCCTGGCGCTCGCCAATATGCCGGCCCCGCGAAAGCTTCCCAAAGACGCGCGGATACTCGACCCGGTAGCCGCAGCAGCCAAGACAGTCGCTGAGCTTAAGAAGCAGGGCGCCTGCCTTATCGTCGTATTGGGGGGCCTGGAAAAAGAACAGCTTTTGAAGCTTCTTAATACGGTAGAGGGAATAGATGTTTATATAAATTCAAACAGCAGGATCGCGGATATGCCTGCCGGCAGCGCGTTCGCTAAGACGATCATGCTTAATTCATTCTGGCAGGGCAGAGAGATGGGGGAGCTATCCCTGGAGGTGGAAGGTTCCAGTATCAAATCCTGGAAGGCGCGCAGGATAAGGCTGACCAGCGATGTGCCACACGATAAAAAGACGGCCACCAATATCCCGCGCGGGTTTTAAAAACCCCCAAAGTGCGAAAAAGGGCATGAACGGGCAAAACGGGATAAGGGCTTGCCCGGTTCTCGCTGCCAGTTTAGCGCAGCCACTAAGGTCGCCTTGACCGTAATTACCCCCAAGGACCAGCTTCCCACGGATAATTCTCCGCTGATAGAATTTCTGGAAAAAAGGTTTCCGGGGTTGACGGTTTCACATATATATTATCCTAACTCCGCCAAGGCGGCGCAGCTTGTCGGCGAACTGGCCATTAAAAGCCTGCCCGCATATCTGTTCGCCAAGGATATAGATAAGGAGTATGGGTTTAAGATGCTCAAGGCCGACCTTGAGCCGAAAGGCCAGTATTACCTGTTATCATCGAGGCTTAGCGGCATATCCTACTTTTTGGACCGGCCCAGGATAAAAGGGCAGATAGATGTTTTCTTAAGCCTGTATGATCCCAATGCCGCCGATATACTGGCGAACGTGAAGGATTTCAAACCCAGGGTGCATTTTCTGCCGCTTGCCTCCAGCCGCCTTGATAAAACCAAGGGGGATCCCGAGGCGGAGGAGTATCTGCGCTCGGTATGCGTTGAGAGGCTTTATCCGGGAAAATTCTGGGATTACATTATCTGCAGGGCAACAAGGTTTAACAGCAGCTGGTGGGAAGATTGTATCGGGCCTGCGGCAGCCGAACGGATAAAAGCTTGCGCGCGCTCGCAAGAAGGCAAGGCGCTCCTGGAGAACAACCTGTCCTTGGGCCGAAGCCTGCAGATTAGCAGCGGGCCGGTATACTTCGTCAATAACCAGGAGATCTACAGCTCCGGGGCAGAGGCCCCCAGCAAAGAAGAGCTTAAGAAGATTTTCAAGAGGCAATAAAGGAGACGATAAATGAAGAAGACGCCCAATATCTATATAATCGACGTGACTAACCGGGACGGCGTGCAGACCTCGCGCATATGCCTCTCAAAGCTGCAGAAGACGATGCTCAATCTTTATTTCAACGAATTCGGGGTGTTCCAATCCGAGTTCGGCTTTCCGGTAACGCGGCACGAGACCAATTATCTAAACGCCAATCTCGAGCTGGTGAAGGCCGGGGCTATGTCTCCGATAAGGCTGAGCGGCTGGATCCGCGCTACCAGGGAAGACGTGAGGGCCGCTTTCAAGTCGGTGCCGCATATAAAATACCTGAACCTTTCCATCTCCACCAGCGACCAGATGATCATGCATAAATTCAAAGGCAAGCTTGACCACGCTTCGGTGATCAACGAGATGGCGGAGGCGGTAAAGGAGGCGCGCAAGGCCGGCGCACAGGCCCTGGGCGTAAACGCCGAAGATGCCTCAAGGACGCGCATGGATTACCTTATTGAGTTTTCCCTGGCCGCCAAAGAAGCCGGAGCCGACAGGATCCGCTACTGCGATACGCTGGGCTTTGACACGCCTTTCAGCATATACGAAAGGATCAAAAAGCTGGCCGAGGCCGTCCAGATACCGATAGAGATACATTGTCACAATGATCTGGGTCTGGTCGTGGCTAACTCCATCGCGGGTGCCAGGGCCGCCAATGACTGCGGGCAGGATGCCTTCATCAACACCTGCATAAACGGCATGGGGGAGCGTGCGGGTAACGCTGACCTGGTATCGGTAGTATTGGCCATTAAATACGGAAGCGGCATGAAAGATTACCGCCTGGATGAGCGCATCGACCTTAAAAAAGCGTGGAAGGTATGCACTTACGCTTCGTATGCTTTCGGCGTGCCCATTCCCATCAATCAGCCCGGGGTAGGCGCAAACGCCTTCGCCCATGAGTCGGGGATACACGCCGACGGGGCCCTGAAGGACAGGCGTAATTACGAGCTTTACGACTTTGAGGAGCTGGGCAGGGGGGACCCCGAGATAATCGAGACCGGCCGCAAGATCACCGCCGGAGAATACTCGGGGATCAAGGGCTTCAGGAATGTTTACGATAAGCTGGAAGTGGCCTTTGATAGCGAGGAGCAGGCTGCAAAGATCCTGGAGCTGGTGCGTTACGCCAACGTCCATAACCAGAAGCCCCTGGTAGACGACGAGCTGAAGTTTGTCGCTAAATACCCGGATATCGCGCAGAAGATCTTTACCATGACGCCGTAAACGGGCGCAAAGGATGCCATGAATATCGTAATAGTCGGAACACAGTGGGGCGATGAAGGCAAGGGCAAGATGATCGACATCGTTTCCCGCGAAGTGGATTATATCGTCCGCTATCAGGGCGGCAATAACGCGGGGCACACGGTCGTGGTGGGCGACAAGGAGTATATATTCCACCTTATACCTTCCGGCATACTGCATAGGTCCAAGATCTGCTGCATCGGTAACGGCGTGGTCATCGACCCCCAGGTATTGCGTCAGGAGATCGACGGCATTAAGAAGGCGGGCGTACGCATCGACGGCCGCTTCAAGATATCATCCCTGGCGCACGTGATCATGCCCTATCACAGGATACTGGACAGGCTGCGTGAGACCAAAAGGAGCAATAAGATCGGCACTACCGGCCGGGGCATCGGCCCCTGCTATGCCGATAAGATCGCCCGCTGCGGCATCAGGATCACGGATCTTCTGGCCCCGGAAGCGCTCAGGCATAAGCTTGAGGATAACCTGAAAGAGAAGAACGAGATATTCAAGAAGGTCTACGGCCATCCCGGCTACAGCTTTAAAGAGACTTTCCGGCAATACCTTGAATACGGCAGGTTCCTGCGCCCGTATGTCTGTGATGTCGCGCATCTTTTGAATAAGGCGATAGCCGGCAAGAAAGACATACTTTTTGAAGGGGCGCAGGGGACGTTCCTCGACATTGATTTCGGCACCTATCCGTTTGTGACTTCTTCTTCCGCCACTGCCGGAGGCGCCTGCGTGGGTACGGGCGTGTCTCCCGTAAAGATCGACAAGGTCGTTGGCGTAGCCAAGGCTTATACTACGCGGGTGGGAGAGGGGCCGTTCCCCACGGAGTTCGACGATGAGTTCGGCGATTTTATGCGCAAGCGCGGCCATGAGTTCGGCGCTACCACCGGCAGGCCCCGCAGATGCGGCTGGTTTGATGCCGTTCAGGTAAAAGAATCGGTGATGCTCAACGGCATCTCGGAGCTGGCGGTGATGAAGATGGATGTCCTTGACGGCCTGAAGAGCATCCGCGTATGCCTGGCCTATAAATATAAAGGTAAAAAGTTCAAAGAGTTCCCTTACGACGCCGAAGTATTGAAAAACGCCAGGCCCGTATACAGAGAGCTTCCAGCCTGGCCCGAAACCGGAGATAAACCAAAGAGTTATCGCCAGCTTCACCCGAACGCTAAGGATTATTTAAAGACCCTTCAGGAGCTTGTAGGGACAAAAATTACCGCGATCTCGGTGGGAAGCGCCAGAGACGAGACAATTTTTATATAAATCCCTACATGGCAAGGAGTTGACATAAAAAGTGCTTAGCGAAAAATTCTTGACTATGGTTCAGCCTTGTGTTATAGTGATTTTTCGGAAAATCTTAAAGGAGGTCTTCCATGAATCGTAAATTTTTCCAGGGGTTGGCTTTCGTCGTTCTATTCGTTTTTTTAAGCGGCTGCACCTTTGTTATCCAAAAAGGCAGGCGTTCGGACCTGGAGAAGATACAGGAGCTGGCAGACGAGGTTGATGAGCTCAGCCGCGCCAGAAAGCTTCTTGAAGAGAGGCTGAATACCGAAATAGGCGACAGCCAGGTTAAGCTGCAGATGATGGAGAAGGGTTTAGTGATCACCGTCGTAGGCGACCTGCTTTTTGATTCGGGAAAGGCCAAGATCAAAAAAGAGGGTTATCCCATTCTTGATAAAGTCAGCTCCATCCTCAAGGACGAGCTTTCTTCTTACAGCGTCGGCATCGAAGGTCATACCGATAACCAGCCGATAAGGCACTCGAAGTGGAAATCCAACTGGGAGCTTTCCACCGGCAGGGCTTTGAGCGTATTGCATTATATGGTCAACGAAAGAGGGATAAGCCCGGAACGCCTATCCGCGATCGGTTACGGCGAATATCGGCCGGTCTCCTCCAATGATACGGTCGAAGGCCGTCATTCAAACCGCAGGGTTGAGATAGTGGTTATGCCCAAGATCACCAAGGTCAAGGGCGGGGAAGAGCTCCCTTCCGCAGGGGCCGCCAGTTACCTAAAGTAAACCAAGCTTAAAAACCATTTCAATAGGCCGGCAAGGGTATAATGGCTAAGAATAGCCCCACGATAATTTTAAGCATCATCTGTGCGATTTTCTTCATCACCAGTATCAACTCCTGTAACGGCAGCTTGCGTCAAAAGAGGGCCCGCGATAAAGAGATGGCTGCCAGGCTTGATGCGGAAGAGAAGCTGGTAAAGTTTAGCCAGGAGAGGCAGGAGTTTGACGATAGGCTAAAGGCCAAGGAGGATGAGCTGGCAGCCGAAAGGGCCGCGCATCAGGCGACCAAAAAAGCGCTCCTTCAAGAGCAGCTGGTAAACAATAGCCTTAAGGAAGAGCTGGCCAAGCATAACAGATCCGGCGCCGTTGGTAATACGGCGCGCTCAGCCGATAGATCGGATACGCGTAAAAGATAATGTAAAATAACGAGGAGGACGAAGAGCCGCAGTTCTATTTGATAAGGGGATTCGATCCCCTTTTTTAGTTTAGGCCGTCACAGACAGGAGGGGTGATATATGGCGATTATCAGAAGGATCAAAGACCGGATCAAGAAGATCGTAGCAAAGCCGAGTTTGAAGAGGGACGCCGTCAAGAAGAGCGAAAAGAAGCCCGTCGCCGCAGCAGCGGCCCAGAAAGAGGTCCTGGGCGCACAGGAGACCGTGATAGGTACGGCCAAGTTTTCGCATCCGGAAGTGCCGCGTATGCGCCGTCCGATGCCGCAGGAGCTGCCTTATCAGTATGATAAAGACAGGATGGTGCTTCAGGTGCGCGACCCCTGGTGGCTTCACGCTTACTGGGAGGTAAGGGGCGCTACTTACGAGCGGTTAAAGGACGAGCTTAGGGATGATTTTTACCGGTCCAAAAAGATACTCAGGGTTTACGATGTCACCAGCATCATCTTTAACGGCGCCAACGCCAACCGGTCATTTGACATACATATCAACGATTACGCCAACAGCTGGTATATCGATACCGCCGGACCCGGAAGGTCCTGGTGCGTGGATCTGGGGTTGCTTCTTCCTGACGGCAGGTTCGTGGTGATACTGCGCTCTAACGTCGTGCAGACTCCTCTGGACGGGCCTTCCTGGATAACCGACGAAGAATGGATGATCCCCGATGATATGTTCGCCCGTCTATACGGCATGGGTTTTGGCCTTGGGCAGAGCTCTCCCGGCAAAGGCTGGCAGGAGCAGATGAAGAGGGCGCTGTTCTCCGGAGTATTGGCTTCACCCGGCATGGCTTCCATGGCCAGCCCCGTCAAGAAAGGCGAAAAGGCGCGCAAGTTCTGGATGTGGGTTGACTGCGAATTGATAGTTTACGGGGCTACCGAGCCCGACGCCAAGGTGACGGTCCAGGGCCGCCAGATCCAGCTGCGCCCCGACGGCACATTCACTTTACGCTACGCCCTGCCTGACGGCAAACAATTCATACCGGTCAAGGCAGTATCGGCCGACCAGATAGAGGAAAGGACAGTTACCCCGATAGTCTCGCGCGAGACCAAATACAGCTCTTTGGTAAAGGAGTAATAGGAGAAAAATGCATAAAGGATACCTTTGTCTTGTTCTGCACGGGCACCTACCTTTTGTCAGGCATCCGGAACACGAGGATTTCCTGGAGGAGGATTGGCTCTATGAGGCGATAACCGAGACGTATGTGCCGCTCATCAACGTTTTTGAGAACCTGATCTCGGATAAAGTGGACTTCAGGCTCACCATGACCTTAAGCCCTACCCTTATCTCGATGCTGGCGGATCCCTTGCTGCAGGGCCGCTACCTCAAACACATAAACAGGCTGATAGAGCTGGCGCATCGCGAGATCGAAAGGAACATGTGGCAGCCCCATTTTCAGGGGCTGGCTACGATGTACCTTAATAATTTCTGCAGGGCCAGGGATACGTTCGAGCGCTATAATCGCAATCTCGTCAATGCCTTCAAGTCTTTTCAGGATATGGGAAAGCTGGAGATCATTACCTGCGGGGCTACCCACGGCTACTTTCCTTTGATGGAGGTAAGCAGGGAGTCTGTGCGCGCGCAGGTAAAGGTAGCGGCAGCCCATTATGAAAGCGTCTTCGGCAGGAGGCCGCGCGGAATATGGCTGCCTGAGTGCGGTTATTACCCGGGTCAGGACGAAATACTCAAAGAAGCCGGCATCCGTTTCTTCTTCAGCGACTCTCACGGCGTGCTGCACGGCACGCCTCGCCCGAAGTACGGGGTATTCGCCCCGGTCTACTGCAAGGGCACGGGAGTGGCCTGCTTTGCCAGGGACCTCGAATCTTCGAAACAGGTCTGGTCGTCAATAGAAGGTTACCCCGGAGATTACAATTACCGGGAGTTTTACCGTGACATAGGTTTTGACCTGGAGTTCGACTACATAAAGCCCTATATACATCCCGATGGCATACGCATCAATACCGGGATAAAATATTACCGGATCACGGGAACCGGCAACAATAAAGAGCCGTATATTCCGCAGTGGGCGCGGGATAAAGCCGCGGACCATGCCGGCAACTTTATGTTCAACCGCCAGAGACAGATCGAGCACCTTTATGACTTCATGCAGAAGAAACCGATAATCGTCTCTCCGTACGACGCCGAGCTCTACGGCCACTGGTGGTACGAAGGTCCGCAGTGGCTGGATTTCCTGATCAGGAAGATCCACTTTGATCAGGATGAGATAAGGCTGATAACCCCTTCCGAGTATCTGGCGGAGAACCCGCGCAATCAGGTTATCGTGCCTTCGATGTCGAGCTGGGGCTGGAAGGGTTACAGCGAGATGTGGCTTCAGGGTTCAAACGATTGGATCTACCGGCATCTGCACAACGCATCCGAGCGCATGACGCAGCTGGCACGCAGTTACCAGGACACCAACGGCCTGCTAAAGAGGGCGTTGAACCAGGCCTTAAGAGAACTCCTGCTGGCCCAGAGCTCGGATTGGGGTTTTATTATGGGCACGGGTACCCATGTGGAGTACGCTGTACGCCGCACTAAAGAGCACCTGTTGAGGTTCGGCCGCCTTTATGAAGATATAAGGTCCAACTCCGTTGACGAGGAGTGGCTTGCGGATATCGAGCATAAAGATAATCTTTTCCCCGGCATAGATTATCGCCTCCATCAGTAGGGTTAAACCAATCTTATAACGTTAAAGGGTCAATGGCGTTATAGGCAAGCTCCTGCAGGCCTGATTCGGTCTTTTGGATTCTGCCGTTAACGCTATTTGATTTTTTAGGTATGCCTGAGAAAAACGATCTTCCCCTCCATATAGCTTTCATAATGGATGGAAACGGCCGTTGGGCCAAAGACAAGAACCTGCCCAGGATAGCCGGCCATAAGGAGGGCATCGAAAGAGTCAGGGAAGTCATCCGCCATGCGGCCAGGATCGGGATCCGGTTTGCCACGTTTTTTGCTTTCTCGACGGAGAACTGGGACCGCCCCAAAGAAGAGATAGAGGCGCTTATGCGCTATCTCGACATGTTCCTGGATAACGAAATCAAGGAATTCAGCGCCAATAACGTACGCTTCCTGGCCGTGGGCAGGGGCGAGCCTATCCCGGCCAGGCTCCAGGACAAGATAAGGCAAGCCGAGCGCGATACCGCCGGCAACGACGGATTGACAGTGACCCTGGCGCTTAATTACGGCGGGCAGCAGGAGATAGTGGATGCGGCAAAAAGTTTTGCGCGCGACGTCCTGGGCGGGAAAATCTCGATAGATACGCTTGATGAGAAGATATTTGCTTCATACCTTTATACCTCCGGTATACCGGATCCAGACCTCCTGGTGCGCACCAGCGGCGAGCAGCGAATCAGTAATTTCCTGCTTTGGCAGCTTTCTTACGCCGAGCTTTATTTTTGCGCGAAATTCTGGCCGGATTTCAAGGACGAAGACCTGGATCAGGCGATCGGAGAATACCGTAAGCGTGAAAGGAGGTTCGGGAAAGTAGATGCTTTTAAAAAGGGTCTTTAGCGCGGTATTGCTCATCGGCATAATCATTGCCGTGATATTCCTGGACTGGCTTTGCTCCCTGGCCGTTACCGGCTTTATCGCCCTGGGGCTCTATGAGTTCTACACGATGCTGGAGAAGAAGGGCATTAATGTCTATAAGTACTTCGGTATCGGCATGGGCCTGGCCATACCCTTGTCGATCATGGCCCGTTTTGAGACTACCAAGAGCTGGGAGCTGTTATTCATAGTCCTGGCCATGCTGTTTTTGGTCATCATGCAGTTCAGGCGCAGGCAGAACTCGGGTGTTACCGTCGATATCTCGACTACGATCTTCGGCATACTTTATGTGTCGTGGTTCTTTAGTTTTCTTATAAAAATAAGGTATCTGTCCGGCGGGCTGGGCCTTTTATCGGCAGTGCTGCTTATTACCAAACTTGGCGATATCGGGGCGTATCTGGTCGGCAGCCGTTTCGGCAAGACGCCGCTTTTACCCAAGATCAGCCCCAAGAAGACCGTTGAAGGGGCCGTAGGAGGCCTGGTCTTTAGCGTCATCGCAGCCCTGGCCAGTCAACCGTTGTTGGGTTTTTCTTATCCGCACCTGGTGTTGGTGGGGTTAGGTTTGGGGGTTTTGGGGCAGCTGGGTGATCTTTCCGAGTCGCTGATCAAAAGGGATTGCGGGGTCAAGGATTCCGGGGGGCTGCTTCCCGGGATGGGCGGGATACTCGATGAAATAGACAGCCTTCTTTTTACGGCCCCGGCGTTTTATTTTTACATAAACATTTTGATGAGATGACGCGTATCGCGATCCTCGGTTCTACCGGCTCGATCGGAGAAAGTGCGCTTAAAGTAGTAAGGCGTTTCCCGGGTGAGTTCAAGGTTGTTGCCTTGAGCGCCAAAACCAATACCGCTCTTTTATACAGGCAGATCAGGGAGTTTGCGCCCCGGGTTGTCTGCGTGCAGGACTATGGGGCCGGATCAAGGCTTCAGAAGAAGCTGCCTTCTTGCGTAAAGGTTTATTGCGGCGATGAAGCCTATGATTGCGGGATGTTATACAGCCAGGCAGACAAGGTGCTGCTGGCCATCAGCGGCTCCGGGGCCCTTAAGCCGCTGTTAAAGGCAGTCGAGTGCGGTAAGGAAGTGGCCCTGGCTAACAAGGAAGCCCTGGTCATGGCAGGACCGATTATCTGGCAGGCCGCTTCAAGAAGCAAAGCGAGGATCCTGCCTGTTGACAGCGAACAGTCCGCGATCTGGCAGTGTCTGGACGGAGAGGATAAAGAGAGATTGCGCCGGATATACCTGACGGCTTCCGGCGGGCCGCTGCTTAAGCTTAAGAAGTCGCAGCTGAAAAAAGTCTGCCTTGAGAAGGTATTGAGGCATCCGCGCTGGAAGATGGGTAAAAAGATCACCGTGGACTCGGCTACCCTTATGAACAAGGGGCTGGAAGTGCTGGAGGCGATGTTTTTGTTCGATGTGGGCTGGCAAAAGATCAAGACCGTTATCCACCCGCAGGCCATCGTGCATTCGATGGTAGAGTTCTGCGACGGGGTGGTAATGGCGCAGTTGTCGCAAACAGACATGCGCATACCCATACAATACGCGCTCTCTTATCCCAGGAGGCTGGATAACAGTTCGGGCAAGTGGCTGGATTTCTACGCCCTTAAGCAGCTCCACTTCGAATCCCCGGATATGGATAAATTCCCCTGCCTGGCCTTAGCGTACGAGGCAGCCAGACAGCTGGGGACGGCCCCGGCAGTGTTGAATGCCGCCAATGAAGTAGCGGTCGAGGAGTTTCTCAGGGGCAGGCTTGCTTTCAGCGCCATTCCCAAGGTTATCGAAAGAGTCCTTTCCAGGCACAGGATCATGTCCCGGCCGGCTCTGGCTGATGTGCTGGAGGCAGACAGGCATGCCAGGGTAAGGGCAAAAGAAGCGATCGCAAGGATGAATTAAAAATGAGTTTTGTGATCTTTTTCGTCATTCTGGGGCTACTCATCGTAGTCCATGAGTTCGGGCATTTTATTGCCGCCCGTAAAGCGGGAGTAAAAGTGGAGAAGTTTTCCATCGGTTTTGGCCCCCAGTTCTATAAGGTCAAGAAAGGCCAGACTGAATATAGCTTGGGGTTGTTTCCTTTCGGCGGGTATGTGAAGCTGGCCGGTGACAGCCTTAACGAATGCAAGGGCGAGCAGGACGAGTACTTCTCTAAGCCTGTAGGCAAGCGCTTCTGGATAATATTCTCCGGGCCGCTGCTCAATTATATGATGGGCATAATATGTTTTTGGTTCATATTCATGATAGGCTACCCTGCCCTTACCACTAAAGTAGGAGGCCTGGTAGACGGGTTTGGGGCTCAGAGCTCCGGCGTCCAGGTAAACGATCAGATAATTGCGGTAGACGGCAAGCCGGTGGAGTATTGGGAGAGCCTGCAGGCCGAGATTCATAAAAGAAGGGCATCCGAAAAGGTGCGCGTGACCATCCTGCGTTCCGGACGCAGCCTGGACGTGGACATAACCATACAGGAGAAGGGGCTGGATGACGCGCTGGGCCAGAAAAAGAAGGTCGGCCTCCTGGGCATAACCCCTCATGAAGACGTGGTTATCCTCAAGTACACAGCGGCCAAATCCATGTGGGCGGCATTTGTCAGGACCGGCGAGATTACTACGATCACTCTGAAGGGGCTTTGGTATATGATAAGCGGCAAGATCCCTTTTAAGGATTCCGTGGCCGGTCCGCTGGGTATTTTCATGATCACCTCCCAGGCCGCGCGTCTGGGGTTTGTGGCGGTATTAAGCCTGGTGGCGATCCTAAGCATAAGCCTGGCGATATTCAATCTCCTGCCGCTGCCCATACTTGACGGCGGACACATATTCCTGCTGGGGGTTGAGAAGATAAGGGGCAGATATATAAGCGAGCGGACCGAGCGCATCATCAACCGTGCGGGGGTCAGCTTCATTATCTTTCTGGCTCTCTTTGTCACTTACCATGATATAGTCAGGATATTCGGAGACAGGATCTCGGGATTTATCGGCAAGTAGGTTTTATATGCCTCTAAAAAGAAGGAAGGCCAGAGTAATCCATATCGGCAGCGTCTCGGTGGGGGCAGGCTTTCCCGTGGCCATACAGTCGATGGCCAAGGAAAAGACCTCGCGCGTCGATAAGGTCGTCTCCCAGATCAGGACGCTTGAAGGCTGCGGCTGCGAGATCGTCAGGGTAGCAATAAAGGACGCAGAAGACGCCCTGGCAATACGGGCCATAAAGCGCGCGATACGCATGCCGTTGGTAGCGGATATCCATTTTGATTATAAGCTTGCCCTTAAGGCCATAGACAGCGGCGCCGATAAAATAAGGCTTAATCCGGGCAATATTTATAAAAAAGAAGAGGTGCGCCAGGTAGTCAGCGCACTGAAGCAGGCCGGGATCCCTTTGCGCGTAGGGGTCAACTCCGGTTCGATAAGAGGAGGGGTTCTAAAAAGAGTGCCGCTTGCCAGGCAATTGGTAAAAAGCTGCCTGGATTATCTGCGGCTGATAGAAAGCTTGAAGTTTTATGATATCGTCGTTTCGCTTAAGGGTTCGAGCGTGATGGATACGGTAGACGCTTGTCGTCTGATCGCCGGACGCTGCGATTATCCGCTGCACTTGGGCGTTACCGCTACGGGCGCCCCTTATGGCGGGGCGATAAAATCGGCTGTCGCCCTGGGGGCCTTGCTGATGGAGGGCATCGGTGATACCGTAAGGGTATCTTTGACCGATACCCCGGAACAAGAGATAAAGGCGGCAAGGGCGATCCTGGAGGCCCTGGGATTGCGTAGCTTCGGTCCGGAGGTCATAAGCTGTCCTACCTGCGGCCGCTGTGAAGTCGATCTGATCAAGATAGTAAGGGAATTGGAAGAACAGTTAGCCCTTATTAACGGGCGCAGTTTAAAACATAAGAAAATAGCCGTTATGGGCTGCGTAGTTAACGGTCCCGGCGAGGCCAGGGGAGCCGATATCGGAGTGGCATTCGGGAAGGACAAAGCTCTTTTATTCAAAGCCGGCAAACCGGTCAGAAAGATCGGCGCAGAAGATTGCATCGGCGTTTTAATGAAAGAACTGGAGAGATAAATGGCAGGGACACTCAAGGACAGGATAAGAGAAGCGCTTTTTGCACGTTTTGATTTTTCCGCCTTTGACAACATGCGCGACCAGGACAAGCTGCGGTGCGCCATAAGGCAGGTGCTGGACTCTATAGTCTCGCGGCCAAGGGGGAGCTTAACCGAAGAAGACAAGCAGAGGATAATCGGCGAGATGCTCGACGAATTCTCGGGGCTGGGCCCGATCGAGGAGTTCATGAAGGACCCCACCGTCACCGAGATCATGATCAACGGGCCCAAGAAGGTGTATGTCGAGCGCCACGGCAAAAAGCAGCTTGTCAAGGCGGCCTTCGATAACGAGCAGCAGCTTATGTATATGGTCCAGAAGATCCTGGGCGTCACCCGCAGGAGGGTCGACGAATCTTATCCTTATACCGATGTTTCTTTAAAGGACGGCTCGCGCGTAAATATCATCATCCCGCCGCTGGCCCTGGACGGCCCGACCGTTACCATCAGAAAGTTCTTAAAGGAAATAAAGAAGGTGGAAGATCTTGTGGCGTTGGGGACCATGGACCAGAGGATGGCGGATTTTTTGGTCGCCTGCATCAAGGCCAAGGTCAATATCATGTTTGCCGGTGCGACGGGCAGCGGCAAGACTACTACCGTCGGAGTATTGAGCTCCTATATAGGTCACGATGAGCGTATTATAACCATTGAGGATACCGCGGAGCTGCACCTGGCCCAGGAACATGTGGTGAGGCTTGAGACCAAGCAGCCCAACATCGAGGGCAAAGGCGAGATCTCCATCAGGGACCTTTTCAAGAACTCGCTGCGCATGCGTCCGCAGAGGCTGATTTTGGGCGAGATGAGAAGCGGGGAAGCGCTGGATATGCTTCAGGCGATGTGCTCCGGACACCGCGGAGCGCTTTCCGTAATTCACGCTAATTCCCCTCAGGAGGTCCTCTATCGCCTGGAGACGATGATCCTGACCTCCGGCATACATTTGAGCCTTGAAGCAATACACCGTCAGATCGCCTCCAGCCTCAATCTTATCGTCCAGCAGGAGCAGCTTATCGACGGCTCAAGGAAGATCACGCATATTACCCAGGTCAACGGCATAAAAGACGGCCAGGCATCGCTGGAAGACATATTCATCTACGATATAGAGAAAGTGAGCGCCGAAGGGTCCATCAGCGGCAGGTGGAAGTCCACGGGCATTGAGCCTGTTTTCTATCCGCTGTTTAGAAAAGTGGGGCTTGATATTTCGCACGACCAGTTCAGGAGAGAGTAAAAGAAAGATGTTCTGGACCAAGAGCTTTATTCCGACCTTAAGAGAGACGCCGCAGGAGGCGGAGTCTGTCAGTCATAAGCTTATGCTGCGCGCGGGCCTGGTGCGCATGCTCATGGCCGGGGTATACTCTTATCTGCCCCTGGGCTTAAGGGTGCTTGATAATATCGAGAGGATTGTGCGTCAGGAAATGGATGCAGCGGGCGCGGCAGAGGTATTGCTACCCGCCCTGCAGCCGCAGGAGCTTTGGCAGAAGTCTGGGCGCGATAAGGTGATCAGCGATATAATGTTCGCTTTCAAGGACAGGCGCGGCAGGAGCCTCTGCCTTGGCCCGACCCACGAAGAGGTGATAACCGAGCTGGTAAAAAACCACATCTCTTCTTATCGTCAGCTGCCCATTATATTATACCAGATCCAGACCAAGTTCCGCGACGAGATGCGGCCGCGTTTCGGTCTGGTGCGCAGCTGCGAGTTCATCATGAAGGACGCCTACAGCTTCGATAAGGACCAGGAGGGTTTGGATAAAAGCTATAAGGCGATGCAGGCCGCCTATAACCGGATATTTGGCCGTTGCGGCATAAAGGCGCTTGTCAGCGAGGCGGACAGCGGGGTCATGGGCGGAGATGTTTCGCATGAGTTTATGGTGGCTACGGAAAGCGGGGAAGACATTGTTCTTTCCTGTCCGAAATGCGGCTACTCCAGGCCCGCAGTAAATCAGGAGCAGTCATGCCCGGTTTGTAAGGTTGTGCTCGAAGAGACGCACTGCGTTGAGGTCGGGCATATATTCAAGCTGGGGACTAAGTATACCAGTGCCTTAGACGTAAACTTCCTCGACGCGCATAGCCGGCAGCAGCCGGTGATCATGGGATGTTACGGCATCGGCGTCTCAAGGCTGGTTTCGGCGATAATCGAGCAAAACCACGATAAGGACGGGATCATATTCCCGGCCCAGGTAAGTCCCTACAAAGTTATCGTCCTGCCCCTTGATGTGCAGGATACTGCGATTATGGAAGCGGCGCTTTCCGTTTATCGGCAGCTGGGGGATCAGGGCGTCGAGGTATTATGCGATGACCGGGACGAAAGGCCGGGAGTGAAGTTCAAGGACGCGGATCTTTTGGGGATACCTTTGCAGGTGATCGTGGGAAAGGGCTCGCTAAAAGAGGGCAAGATAGAGTTAAAGACGCGCCGGACACAGCAGAAGATAGTGGCATCCAGTCAAGAGATCGTCTCTCAGATAAAGGGGTTTTAGATGACGGATGCCCTTGTTTGCCAGCAAATACGGGATTTGGTCCAAGGCATGCTCCAAGCCAGAAATCTCCAACTGGTGGATTTCTCCGTTAGATTTGAAGGTGAACGGTATGCGGTCAGGATACTTGCGGACAGGCCCGCGGGCGGGATAACCCTGCGGGAATGCCTGGAGCTTAACCGTTTTATATCCGGGGCCATCGAAGAGCAGGAGCTTATAAAACGTTCTTATATCGTAGAGGTATTTTCTCCCGGGCTCGATCGCCCATTGAGGGATAAAAGCGATTTTTTGCGTTGTCTGGGCAGGCGGGTGCGGGTTTTTTTGAATGATAAGGTGGAGGATAAGCTGGAGTGGGAAGGCTCGATCGGTTCAGCCGATGAGGAAGCGCTCATTCTGGTAGGCGAGGGCGGTCCGATTCGGATACCCCTGTCAAAGGTCAATAAGGCAAAACAGTTATTTTAGGATTGGAGAGACCCAAGATGAGTCAGGAATTATTGGCGATAGTCGAACAGATAGAGCGCGAGAAGGGCATAAAGAAGGACGTATTGATCGAGGCCATAGAGAGTGCTTTGTTAAGCGCGGCCAGGAAGGTAATAGACGTCAAGCCCGAGGAAGAGCTTAAAGTCAGCCTGGACAGGGTCACGGCCAAGATCAGGGTTTTCCGCAACGAGGAAGAAGTAACGGCAGTGGACTTTGGCAGGATCGCCGCTTCCACCGCCCGCCAGGTGATCATCCAGAAGATCCGGGAAGCGGAAAAGGACGTGGTCTTCAATGAGTTCCAGGGAAAGGTAGGCGAGATCGTCAGCGGCACGGTCTACCGTTTTGAAAAAGGCAATATCGTAGTAGACCTCCTGGGAAAGGCCGAGGGGCTACTGCCTAAGCGCGAACAGTCACCGAAGGAGGAGTTCAGGCAGGGGCAGCGCATCCGCGCCTATATCGTGGATGTGCGACGGGAGTCCAAGGGGGCCCAGATAATACTATCGCGCACCCACGCCAGCTTCGTTAAGAAGCTTTTCGAGCTTGAAGTCCCGGAGATATATGAGGGGATAGTGGAGATAAAATCCATCTCCCGCCAGCCGGGCGAGCGCACGAAGATCGCAGTCTTATCCAAGAACGACAAGGTGGATTCCGTGGGGGCATGCGTCGGTATGCGCGGCAACCGGGTCAGGAACATTGTCACGGAGCTGCACGGGGAGAAGATCGATATCGTGCGCTTCAACGAGGATATGAGGGAGTATATTAAGGCCGCGCTTTCTCCGGCTCAAGTCTGCGAGATAAAACTGAACAAAGAGACGCAGAAGGCCGAAGTGATCGTTGCCGACGATCAACTGTCGCTGGCTATCGGCAAACACGGCCAGAACGTGCGCCTGGCCTCCCGGCTTGTAGGCTGGGAGTTGGATATCCGCACCAAAGACAGCGCGGGCAAAGGTCCGGCGCAAGAGGCGGTTACCCTTGCCCAGGACGCATCCGCTCAGGAGCCGGCGCCTGCACAGGAGCTGCCCTTAGAAGCCGCGGCAAAACCCAAAGGAAGGAAAAAGAAAGAAGCGCGTTTGTCTCTTGCGGAGCTTGATGGCATAGGCCAGAAGACCATGGAGAGCCTAAAAGAGGCGGGGATAGCATCCATAGAGGATATACTGAAATCAGGGGTCGAGGGGCTCCTGGAGATAAAAGGGATAGGGCAGAAGAAGGCAGAGAAGATTATTGAACAAGCCAAAAAAGCTAAATAAATAATCCCGGAAAGAAGAGAGTTATGATCAAGGATAAAAAAATAAAAGCAGCCGTCGATAAGGCCAAGAAACCGGTCGATGCGAAACCCAGGATAAAGAAGGCTGCGGCCGTAAAAGCCCCGGCCGCAAAGAAGATCGCGCCTAAGCCGCCGGCCGAAAAGAAAACTGCCGGCCTAAAACCCAAGGTTGCCATCAAGGCTAAGGTTGAGCCTTCTGCGGCCAGGCACGTGGCGCCCAAGCATCATCCGCAGGCTGCCGTAGTTAAAGAGGCCCCCAAGGAGGCTGTGGCTGCGCCGGTTGTCCGGCCGGCAGTCCATACTCCAAAGCCTAAAATAGAAGAGCGTCCCAAGATCGAGATACCCGCGCCTCAGGCACCGGCCAGGCCGGAAGTACACAAGCCGCCTGTTCATAAGCATGTCGTAAAGTCCGTCGCGCCTGTCAAGCCTGCAACGCCAGAACCCCAGGCTGTGGCCCCAATTGAGCCCGGCATTCCTGCGGGCAGGCGTGAAGTTGAGCTGGAGCTGCCGATCACGGTCAAGGATCTGGCAGTGAAGCTTCAGGAAAAGCCGTCGGCGATCTTAAAGGACCTGATGGGCATGGGAGTGATGGTCAGCATCAACCATACCCTGCAGGAAGATGTGCTGCAGAAGATATGCGCCAAATATAAATGCGTCATCAAAAAAGCGCTTACCCAGGACGAACAGGCTTTCCAGCTTCACGAGCAGCAAGACGACCCTTCAAAACTGAAAGCGCGCTCTCCCATAGTAACTTTCATGGGCCATGTCGATCATGGCAAGACTTCGCTTCTTGATGCTATCCGCAAGACCAAGGTCGCCGAGTCAGAGCATGGCGGTATCACCCAGCATATCGGCGCCTATAGAGTCAGGGTGCAGAAAGGCGAGATAACTTTCCTGGATACCCCGGGACACGAGGCATTTACCGCCATGCGCGGCCGCGGTGCGCAGGTCACGGACCTAGTGGTCCTGGTGGTTGCCGCCGATGACGGCATTATGCCTCAGACAGAAGAGGCCATCGACCATGCCAGGGCCGCCGGCGTGCCTATAATCGTAGCCCTGAACAAGATTGATAAGCCTCAGGCGGATACGGACCGGGTCAAGAAGCAGCTCCAGTCCAAAGACCTGCTTGCCGAGGATTGGGGAGGCAAGACCATTGTCGTGCCGGTCTCAGCCAAGACCGCAGAAGGCATAGATAATCTTCTGGAGATGATCCTGCTTGAGGCTGAGATGCTCGAGCTTAAGGCAAACCCCGACCGTAGCGCCAAAGGGATAGTGATTGAGGCAAAAATGGAGAGAGGCAGGGGCCCGGTAGCCACTCTTCTTGTCCAGAACGGCACTCTTCGCCTGAATGATAATATAGTGGTGGGTAACTTCTACGGAAAGATCAGGGCCATGTTCGATGACCGCGGCAGGAATACCGCCAGCGCCGGACCATCGGTAGCAGCGGAGGTCCTCGGTATTACCGAAGTGCCCGAGGCAGGAGAACAGTTCTACGTTATAGAGGATGAGAAGCTTGCAAAAGATATCGCAGCCAGGAGGCAGCAGGCCCAGAGAGAGCTCTCCACGATGCCTATCAAGCGCGTAAGCCTTGAGGATTTGCATATCCAGATAAAAGAAGGAAAAATAAGGGAGCTTAAGATAATCCTTAAGGCCGACGTACAGGGGTCGCTGGAGGCGATAAAGGACGTGATATCCAAGATACCCGCGACGGAGATCAAGATCCAGCTGATACATAGCGGGGTAGGTAACATAAATACTTCCGACGTCGTGCTGGCGGTAGCATCCGACGCCCTGATCATGGGTTTTAATATCTCGGCGGATGAGCGGGCCAAAGAGATGATCGATAAGGAAGGCATAGACGTAAAGATCTACAATATTATCTATGAGCTGGCCAACGAATTGAGGGCGGCGATCGAAGGCATGCTTGAGCCGAAGCTCAAGAAAGTTTTCTTGGGGCGGGCGGAGATCCGCAAGGTCTTTAAGCTGACCCGCGGCATCATCGCCGGCTGTTATGTTACCAAGGGTAAATTCAACCGCCAGTCGCAGGTAAGCCTGGTGCGTAACGGAGAGGTCATTCACGAAGGCAAGCTTTCATCCCTCAAGCGCTTCAAAGATGATGTAAGGGATGTGGCGGAAGGTTTTGAATGCGGCATGAGCATCGCCGGATACGATCAGATCGCAGAAGGCGACGTAATCGAGGCCTTCGAGACACAGAAGATACTGCGCAAACTAGAATAGTTTTAATAAGGCCACTAAGGCACAAAGTCGCCAAGTCAGCCGTTTGTCCGGTGACCCGGTGACCCCGAATTATTATTGCGATCATATGAAAAAGGTAATCTTAAGCGGCATGCGTCCGACGGGCAGGCTCCATCTGGGGCATCTTTTGGGCGCGCTGAATAACTGGAAGGTTCTTCAGGAAGAATACCACTGTTATTTTATGGTCGCGGATTGGCATGCGTTGATGTCCGAATACGCCGACCCCTCAGGGCTCAAAGACAATATTATCGATAATGTCGCGGACTGGCTTGCCTGCGGCATAGATCCGGAGAAGTCGGTCATCTTCATCCAGTCCGTCATCCCCGAGCACCTCCAGCTCTACCTGGTATTTTCCATGATTACGCCTTTGGGGCTTCTGGAGAGGTGCCCTACTTACAAGGAGCAGCTCAGGGAAGTGGCTAACCGGGATCTTAGTACTTACGGGTTTCTGGGTTATCCTGTCCTGCAGGCGGCGGATATACTCTTGTACAGGGCCGAGGCCGTGCCGGTAGGCGAAGATCAGTTGCCGCATCTGGAGCTGGCCCGCCAGATCTGCAGGAAGTTCAATCATCTCTACAGGAGCGATATCTTCCCTGAACCGCAAGCCCTGCTTACCAAGCAGCCTCGCCTGGCCGGTCTTGACGGCAGGAAGATGAGCAAGAGCTACAATAACTTCATCGCCCTTTCCGATGAACCTCAGGATATCCGCAAGAAAGTATCGAGCATGTTTACGGATCCGGCAAGGGTAAAGGTCGGCGATCCCGGCCATCCCCAGGCTTGTAATCTCCACGGTTATTACGAGTTATTCGCCCCGCAACGCGCTCTCCAGATAAGCGAGCTTTGCCTGCGGGCCGGCATCGGTTGCACGGATTGCAAGAAAGAGCTGGCCGAGATAATCATAAAACACCTTGAGCCGATACAGGAAAGGCGCCGCCAGATACTAAAAGAGAAAGGCCGCCTGCGCGACATCCTGGAAGAGGGCAATAAAAAGGCGAGGGCCTCGGCGCAGAAGACGATGGCAGAGGTGAGAAAAATACTTAATATTTAGAATGATCGTAGTGGTTTTAAAAGCGATTACAGTGATTTAAAAAGAGGTTATGCAGATACAATGCTAGATTAATATACTTAACACGCAACGGCTTGATCACCGGGATCATTTTGAAATCACCGTAATCAATAAACTTTTTAATATGTCCTACAAAATAAAGCTGGAGATGTTCGAAGGCCCCCTTGATCTTCTTTTATATCTGGTCAAGAAGGACCATCTCAATATTTACGATATCCCTATCGCTAAAGTTACCGAACAGTATCTGGCGTATCTCAACCTAATGCAGCTTTTGGACCTGTCGGTGGCCGGCGAATTCCTGGTTATGGCGGCCACACTCATGCAGATAAAGAGCAAGATGCTCTTACCCGTGGAAGAGTCTGCCCAGGCCGAGGAGGAAGAGGACCCTCGCGCAGAGCTGGTCCGCCGGCTTCTGGAGTACGAGAAATACAAGCAGGCCGCCGAAGAGCTGCGTAAAAGAGAAGAAGCGCAGCGGGAGGTTTTTAAGCGGCCGAAGAGCGAGGTAGAATTAAAGGACCTGCCCCAGGAGAGGCCAGCGTACTTTGAGGCAAGCATCTTTGATCTGATAAGCGCTTTTTCTCAGGCGCTCAAAGACATACCCAAAGAGATCTTTTATGAGGTCATCAAGGATGAGTTTACTGTCGAGGAGAAGGTGCACTCGCTCCTGCATCTATTGTTAGTGCAGCCGAGGTTAAGGTTGTCGCAGCTGTTCGACAAGTCAAAGAACAAGATCGAGATAATCGTGACGTTCCTTTCGGTGCTGGAGCTTATCAAGATGAAGGAGATAATCGCCGTCCAGAAAGCACCGTTTGAGGAGATAGAGATCGTGCGCAACACCGAGAATATCACTCCGTTAGAGGAGAAAAGCTTGGAGAGTAAAGATGAGCCGGGAAGACAGGCAGACGCTGCTCAAGGGCCAGGCTCCTGCGCAGCCGACACAGCTGGTTAGGCCCCAGGAGTCAGAGGAAGACCTGGTTTTGAATCTTTCCTTGCGGCCACGCAGGCTCTCTGATTTTGTAGGCCACAAGGACATGGCGGATAACTTAAAGATCGCCATCCAGGCCGCCGCCCAAAGAAAGGAGCCGCTGGAGCATGTGTTGTTAAGCGGCCCCCCGGGCCTGGGCAAAACTACGCTGGCCCATATCATCGCCCACGAAATGGGCTCCAAGATCACTTCGACCAGCGGTCCGGCCATCGAGCGCGCCGGAGATCTTATAGGCATACTTACCAACCTTGAGAAGGGAGACGTGCTTTTTATCGATGAGATCCACAGGCTTTCCAAGGTTGTCGAGGAGTTTCTGTATCCGGCGATGGAAAGCTTCCAGATCGATTTCGTCATCGATAAGGGCCCTTACGCCAAGACGATAAAATTCAACCTCAAGCCTTTTACCCTGGTTGGCGCTACCACCCGCAGCGGCCTCCTGGCAGCACCCTTGCGCAGCCGCTTTGGTTTATTTTACAATCTCGATTTTTACAAGGTCGCAGATCTGGCCGAGATCATAGGCTCATCTGCTAAAAGCCTGGGTGTGCGCATAGACGAGGCGGCAGCCGAGGAGATAGGCAGGCGTTCGCGAGGTACCCCCCGGATAGCCAACCGCCTTTTGCGCCGGGTGCGCGATTACATACAGGTAAAGAAGCTGGAGAAGATCGATATCGCCTCTGCCTGCGCCACCCTTGAAAGTTTAGGGATAGATAAGGCCGGGCTTGACGAGATGGACCGTAAGGTACTCAGGCTCGTCATAGATACCTATAACGGCGGCCCCGTAGGCGTCGAAGCCCTCGCCGCCAGCCTCAACGAAGAAGTCGATTCCATAACCGATACCGTTGAGCCCTATCTGCTTAAGGCCGGATATCTTAAAAGGACTTCGCGTGGGCGCACAGCCACACGTCTTGCCCTGGATCACTTCAATATAAAAAGCGAGAAACAAAAAGAACTGTTTTAACTCGAAGATCGCGCACATGGACAACAACGTTAAGCGTAGCAGAGAGGATTTTGCGGCAGGCGTGTCTGTGGCGGGGGCGGCGGTGGTTTTTCTTATTTCGCTGGCCGCCGGGATAATCTGCGATTCCGTGACCCTGTTGCTGGATGCATCCACGGGGCTGGTGATCGTGCTGGTGTCAGTATTTGTCCGCCGCATAATCCAAAAGATCGGCAAACCGCCTGATGATTCGTTCAATTTCGGATACGATAAGTATGAGCCGTTGACGGTCCTCCTGCAGAACGCCGCGATCATAATAACCTGCCTCCTGGGCGTTAAGTTCGCCCTTCAGGATATCATCCATCCGGAAGATATCGTCCGTTACGATATCCCGGTCCTGGCCGCGCTCTCTACCTGTCTTATCGCTTTGGCCCTGGGCCTCTACATTAGAAAAGTCTCGCGGTATGTGTGCTCATCGGTGCTTAAGACTTCTTCTTCCCACTGGTTCATCGATGCCGCATTTTCCCTGGGTATGTTTTTGGGTTTTTTGGCAGGCGCGGTCCTGGGTAGGCTCGGGTTTACCCGGATTACCCCTTATGTCGATCCGGTGATGGCGATACTGCTGGCTTTATTGCTGGTGCGCATACCGCTTCTTAGTATCCCCGCGCACATCCGCGAACTGCTTGATGCCGTTCCATCAGCGGGTATCCAGGAGAAGATAAGAGAGCTTGCCTGTCAGCAAGGCTCTGATGTCCTGGAGATCGAACGCGTCCGGGTAAGAAAAGCCGGTCGCAAACTGTTTTTGGACGTCTGTTTGCTGGTCAGCGGGGAGCTCACCGTAAGGCAGGCCAGGCTTCTGGCTGAGAATCTCGAGCGCCGTTTGATAAAAGAGTACTCCGGCTGCGACTGCGTCGTGTATTTCAAGCACAGGTAATTGCCATGAGAATCCTGGTAGTGGAAGACGAAAAAAAGATCGCCAGCTTCATCCGCAGGGGCCTGAAAGAGGCGCGTTACGTGGTTGACCTGGCCTATGACGGCGAAAACGCCCTGTTTTTGGCAGAGACCAACCCCTACGACCTTATCATACTGGATATAATGTTGCCGGGCGAAGACGGCCTGTCCGTCTGCCGAAAACTCAGGAAACAAGAGATCGATACCCCGGTGCTGATCCTTACCGCCAAAGACGGCGTCAGGGATACGGTTGTCGGACTCGATTGCGGGGCGGACGATTACCTTGCCAAGCCTTTTGCTTTTTCGGAGTTCCTGGCCCGGGTCAGGGCGCTTTTACGCAGGAACAGGAAGCAGAAGACCAGCTTGCTTAAATTCGAGGATTTGGAGCTGGATCAGCTTACGCGTCAGCTAAGACGATGCGGAAAACCGATCCCGCTTACGGCCAAAGAATACGCGTTATTGGAGTATTTTATGCTCAATCCCACCGAGGTCATCACCCGTACGATGATATCGGAGCATGTCTGGAATGAGGATTTCGACAGCTTCTCCAACGTCATCGATGTCCATATCAACAACCTGCGTAAGAAAATAAACTCCGGATTTAAGACCAACCTGATAAGCTCCATCCGCGGCGTAGGATATATTCTTAAGATGTAAAAATGAAGTTTAGCTCCATAAAATTCAAGATCACGGTATTATATGTTCTTATCCTCGGGGGGATCCTTATTATCTACAGGGGGGCTTTATTTATCAGTTTGTACCGCAGCCTCTACTCGCATGTGGACGCCACGCTCCAGCTTAAGGCAGAAGAGATAGCCTTTGCTATTAGCAGCGGATTATCGGCTGAGAAAGCGGATGCGGATGCGCTGGTCTCGGCGGTAAAAGGAGTTACGCCGCGCATCGAGCTGCTTAAAAATAGCCAGGATGATGCGGCCCAGGCCGCTTCTTATCCCGCTAATGACGAGCTTTATGTCTGCGTTTTGGATAGCGCGGGCAGGCTCATATACGTTACGGAGAACATCCCCGAGCAGATAAAGGCGGTTTTTTATAAGAGTAACTGGCAGCGAAACCAAATCTATAACCTTCATCACCAGAATCATGCGTTAAGGTTTATACGCAGGACCGTTTCCCGGGGAGGGGATGGCGCCTACATCCTGTTTGCGGGAGTCGATATAGAGCGCATACACAATCTTCTGACCAGCAGATTAAAACAAAATCTCATCGGCCTTTCCATCGTCCTTGTCCTGGCCAGCCTCATCGGCAGGCTTTTTATCATAAGGATACTCAACCCCGTCATGGATATCGCCATTACGGCCAGGGGCATATCTTACAAAGACCTGCGCCGCCGCCTCAAGACTGAACGTATGGACGAAGAGATGCGGTTTTTGGCCGATTCTTTTAATGATATGCTTGGCCGTCTGGAGAACTCTTTCCAGTACATGAGCGACTTCACTGCTTACGCCACTCATGAGCTAAAGACGCCGCTGGCCATAATCCGGGGAGAGGCGGAGTTGGCCCTGGAAAGAGACAGGTCCGTAAAAGAGTACAAGTCGGCAATGGAAGAGGTCCTGGCGGAAGCCGAAAGGATGCTGGTGACCATAGATCAGCTGCTATTGCTTACCAGGCTCGAGTTCAAAAAAGATGCCTTTAAATCCGAGGAGTTCGAGCTGACGGAGTTTCTTGGCGAGATCTGCGAGCAGGCCAAGCTCCTGGCGGCCAAAAAGAAAATTACCGTTAATTGCAGCTTTCCTGCCGGTCCGTTATACATAAAAGGGGATAAGCTTACCTTGCGCAGGCTCTTCTTCAATATTCTGGACAATGCCATGAAGTTCAACTCCGAAGGCGGCAGGATAGACCTGAAGCTGGAGCTTTCCGGCAACGACGCGCATATCTTGATCGCCGATACAGGAAGAGGCATACCGCAAGAAGAGCTGCCGAACCTGTTCAGGAAGTTCTACAGGACGCGCCAGCCTCAAGCCAAAGAAATACCCGGAAGCGGACTGGGCCTAAGTATCTGTCAGTCAATCGCCAAGGCCCATGGCGGCCAGGTTACGGTTTCCAGCCGCTACGGCGAGGGCTCTGTCTTTACGGTAAAGCTGCCCCTGCCTTAAGATCCCCGCCCATTAAGAAAAATTAATCCTAAATTCATTCGTCCTTAATTGCCTGTTTGATAAGCTGGTTTTAGCTTAGAAAGGAGGCAAGATGAAAAAGCGCATCCTCATAGTAGATGATGAGCAGAAGATCAACTGGGTGTTCAGCAGGCTTCTGTCTTCGGCGGAGTGTGAAGTTGTAGGGGTGACTGATCCCGTTCAGGCCAACGATAAGCTCAAAAAAGAAAAGTTTGACCTCGTCCTCCTGGACATCAAGATGCCGGAAGTCGACGGGGTGACGCTCTATGAGATAATCAGGCTGTTCCACAATTACACAAAGGTAATTGTTGCCAGCGTTTACCCTGTCGAAGAGCAGAAGAAGCATATCCCCGATGCCCAGGGATACTTTGACAAGTCGCAGGGGATACACTCACTCTTAAAACTGGTGCGTAATACGATAGGCCATGACGAAGAAGCAGGAGAAGCGCATACTGATCATAGAGGATGAGCGGGGTTTAATAGAGATCTTTTCCCGCAAGCTCAAAGACGCGGGTTACTGCTGTCTGAGTGCGCAGAGCCAGCAGGATGCCCTGGAGCTCCTCAGAAAGGAAGGTTTGGATCTGGTCATCCTTGATCTCATCCTGCCGTTTTCCAGCGGGATGGATCTTTATGAGAGGATAAAGAACGATTTTCCCGGGATAAAGGTCATGGTAGCAAGCGTCTGGCCGGTAGAAGAACAGGAGCTGGCGGTATTTGACGCCGATGACTATTACTGTAAATCCGAGAATATCTCCGAGCTGGTTAGAAAAGTAAACAGGCTTTTAGGTTGAGGCCGTAATTCAAAGAACTATACGCTAACTATTAGCGCGCTAAAGACTTAAGTCTGTGATCAAAGACTAGAAAATGATTGAAATCCGGTAGGAAAACGCCTATAATGAAAACACACAAAAAGTTGCAGGTGGGCCATCTGCAGAATTTGCAGGTGCCGGCTTTTTTATGGAGGTAGGAATGCAGGATTATATACAGATATTGCTCGATAAATCTCTGATGTTGGCTGTCCCGGCTGCCGTCTTCCTTTTAACGGTCATTTTCGGATATATACTTCGCAAGATATTGTTTTTCAAGCTGTTAGGTTGGTCTAAGAGGACCGAGAGCGAGCTTGACGATGTCATACTCGGGTCCATAAAGCACCCTTTTATCCTGTGGTTTATCATGTTGGGTATATTCTTTGGGGTAAAGGCGGCTACCGTCTCCGATCCGGTAGCGCAGTTCCTCAGCCGCCTGCTTTTGGTCCTGGGCATACTTTCGGTGACGTTTACGCTTGCCAATTTATCCAGCGGCCTGATAAAGCTTTATGCGCGCAAGTTCAGCACGGCCGTAGCAGTATCGTCCCTTAGCCGCAACGTAGCCCGCATAATAATCTTCGGCCTGGGTATCCTTATTATACTCAACAGCCTGGGTATTTCGGTCACCCCCATATTGGCAACGCTTGGCGTAGGAGGCCTGGCCGTTGCCCTGGCGCTTCAGGATACCCTGTCTAATCTTTTCTCCGGTTTCCATATCATTGCCGCCCGCCAGGTAAAGATCGGCGACTATATCAAGATAGAGTCGGGAGAGGAGGGTTACGTCACCGATATAAGCTGGCGTACTACCAAGATAAGGATGCTGCCTAACAATGTGGTATTGGTGCCCAACGAAAAGCTGGCCAAGGCCATCATAACCAATTTTTATCTGCCGGACAAAGAGATGGCGGTCCTTATAAACATCGGGGTGCATTATGACAGTGACCTGGTAAAAGTCGAGAAGGTTACCTGCGAGGTGGCAAAGGAAGTAATGAAGGAAGTCCAGGGCGGGGTGGCAGGCTTCGATCCTTTTATCCGGTATCATACGTTCGACGCTTTCAGCATAAACTTTACGGTGATACTGCGCGCGCTGGAGTTCGTGGACCAGTATCTTATTAAGCACGAGTTCATAAAGCGCCTCCACCGGCGTTACGCCAAAGAAGGCATAATCATTCCATATCCCATCCGGGCGATCAATTACGAACAGGAGAAAAAGTCATAAATGAAAAGACTGCTTTTGTTCATACTGCCGATACTGATAATCGTTACCGCGGTGTTCGCCATCTTCGGGGTGCGTCAGGTCCGCTTTGAAGAAGAGCGGCTGATGGATGATTTGAAAAGGAAAGCCAGGGCGGTGGACGAGAGTATCGAGGCTACGGCAAAACATATTTTTTCCGAAAACGACCTGAAGAGCGCCAAACGCCTGGTTGAGAGCTTTCAGAACAGGGAGCGGCTTCAGGGTTGCGTTATCTACGACAAGGAAGGCAAGATAATAGCTATAACCGAGAGGCTGGCGGAGTGGAGAGAAAAGGACAAGCCATATCTTAGAGAGATAATCGAGAAAAAACAGCCGCGCGCATCGCTGGAGCAGTTCAGGGAGCTTTCGGTATATAGCTATATTTTGCCGGTTAAAGACGAAGAAAATAATATCCTGGGCCTGGTCGAGGTGGTCTACGACACTTCCTATGTGTTTTCGATTATTGCGGAGCTCTGGAGACGTATCAGCATATCGCTGATCACCCTTCTGGTGCTGATACTCCTGACCATGCTGCTTATACAATGGAGGATATTCATCCTTCCGGTTAAAAGGCTTACGGAGTGGTTTCACTACTTCCAGAAAGGCGAGACCGATATCCCCCATCCCATTAAGGCTAAAGACGACCTCGGCAAGCTTGCCAGCGAAGTAGAACAGATAGCCCTTAGCCTGCGGGTTGCCCGACGGGTAGTATCCGATAAGGCCGCGGAGCGCATCGCCAAAGAAGAGATCTGGACTGAGGCTAAACTTCGTGATCTTATCAGGGCCAAGCTCGGAGATAACGCTTTATTCGTGGTCTCCAACCGTGAGCCGTACATGCATGTGATAGATGAGGCCACGGGTAATTACAAATGCTTCCGGCCGGCAAGCGGCGTAGTTACGGCGCTAGACCCGATACTGCGCGCCTGCGGCGGCATGTGGGTGGGCCACGGAAGCGGCAATGCCGATAGAAAATTCGTCAACTCCAAGAATAAGCTGGGTGTGCCTCCGAAGGATGAGCGCTATATCTTAAAACGTGTATGGCTTACCAAGGAAGAAGAGGAAGGTTATTATTACGGTTTCTCAAATGAAGGCCTTTGGCCGCTCTGTCACATCACGCATACCCGTCCGATCTTCCGGGAAGACGACTGGAAGATGTACGAGAAGGCAAACCGCAAGTTTGCCGAAAGCCTTCTGGAGGAGCTTCCGAACAAACCGGCGTTTGTCTTTGTCCAGGATTACCATTTTACCCTCCTGCCCAAGTTCATCAAGGAAAAGCGTCCCGATACCATAATTGCCATTTTTTGGCATATACCCTGGCCGAATCCGGAGGTCTTTGCCACTTGTCCTTATCAGGAGCAGATACTGGAAGGGATGTTGTCCTGCGACTTGATCGGCTTTCATGTTCAGAACCACTGCAATAACTTTCTTGATACCGCAAACAGGCTTCTTGAATCCAGGGTCGATACGGAGAAGTTCAGCGTGGTGCGTTTCGGCAAAGAAACCATGGTTAAATCTTTTCCTATCAGCGTAGCGGGTTGCCTTTCCAGCATCCCGGAGTCCGACAGGAAAAAGATAGAGGTCATCCGTAAGGAGTTCGGCCTGGAGGATAAGATTGTTGCCGTAGGCGTGGACAGGGTTGATTACACCAAGGGGCTGGCGGAGAGGATCATGGCGGTGGACAGGTTCATCGAAAAGTACCCGCAGTACCGCAATAAATTCGTCCTGGTACAGCTTGCCGCTCCCAGCCGCACCCATATCAAACGCTACCATGACCTCATGGGAGAGATCGACGAGTTGGTGGAAAAAAAGAATTGGAAATACTCCGACGGGGAGTGGATGCCGATAATATACTTGAAGAAGCATTTTTCCGCCGATGAGATACTGCCGTTTTACAGCCTTGCGGATATCTGTATCGTAAGCTCCCTGCATGACGGCATGAACCTGGTGGCCAAAGAGTATGTAGCTTCCAAGACCGATCTTAACGGGGTCCTGATATTGAGCCGTTTTACCGGAGCGGCCCGGGAGTTTAATGATGCCCTGCAGATAAATCCTTACGCCATCGAGGAGTTTGCCGACACCATAAAAACGGCGGTGGAGATGCCCATGGAAGAAAGGGCGCGACGCATGGAAAGCATGCGCAATATGATAAAGGAGAACAACGTCTATCGCTGGGCCGGGGACATAATCACGGAGCTGGTTTCTTTAAGGAAGGCTTAAGGGATGAGGCATCTATTCAAGGACTGGAAGAAGGTCTCCCGGGAGCTTGCCGGAAAGCACGTCTATTTTTTTCTTGATTACGACGGCACGCTCGCCCCTATCGTCTCTTCTCCGGAGAAAGCGCTTATCCATCAGGAGGTGCGGCTTACCCTGGCGGCCATCTCGGTGCTGCCTTCGGTAAGGCTGGCTATTATAAGCGGCAGGTCATTGGCTGATATAAAGGAGAAGATCCAGCTCAAAGGTATCGTTTACTGCGGCAATCACGGCATGGAGATAGAGGGTCCGTATATAAAGTTCAACAGCTACATGAGCCCGCAGCTAAAGCAGCAGATCAAGGAGATCTGTTTTGGGCTAAGATGCGCCCTGGAAGGCATTAAAGGGGCGATACTTGAGGATAAAGATTTTACGTTGTCCCTGCATTACCGTAAAGTCCGCAAAAGCGAGCAGGCGCTGCTTAAAAAAAGGTTCCGTGATGTCCTGGCCCCTTATGTTAGGGAGGGCAGGGTGGCCGTAAAGGCGGGGAAAATGGTGCTTGAGGTCAGGCCGTCTTTGTCCTGGAACAAGGCAAAGGCCGTGATGTGGCTTTTGGCCCGGGAGAAGCTGCGTGCTTGCGAAAAAGAGGTATTAGCCGTTTATCTGGGAGACGACTCTACCGATGAGGACGCGTTCAGGGCGCTCAAAGGAAAAGGCCTGACCGTTTTGGTGGGCAAGCCCCAGAAAGCGTTCTCTTCGGATTATTACCTGAATAACTGCAGGGAAACAGGGGTTTTGTTGAACAGGTTTTTTGAGCTGAGGGTCGCCAGATTATGAGCCAGGATCAACAGGCCAAAGAGGGTTTCAGGTTTTATACCAGGCTTCATTTAACCGAGCTTACGGGGCTGCGTGCCGCTACCTTGGGCCAGCTCTTGGACCTGGTCAAGCAGGTCCCGGAATCCTGCATCTACCATCACACCCACAGGTTCCTTCAGCAGCACCAGACTTTTTCTCCTGAGCCGCCGAATGACTTTTCTTACTGGGTGGCGGAGGCCCTGGGCGAAGACAGGCTTGCCGAGGAGCTGGCCAGTGTCGACGTAATACAGTTCGTCTGCCTGGAAGACCTGAGGAAAGAGTTTGTAAGGATAATCGAGGCTTACCTGGGGGAAAACCCCTTAAGCAAGCTCAAGTTCTGCAGGAGCGAAGAGGAGTTCAACTTCATAAAGTCGGTCAGTTTTATCCTCCCTACTTCTTATACGGCAAGCAATCTGGCGGATTTCGTAGAAATACTAAAGAAGGTAGGCATTGACTCTCTCTATTTCCATATCTTTGAAGCGCGCCTGCGCCTGGGTAAGACAACCAATGATTTCTCCTGGTGGATCGATTCTTCCTTGGGTAACAAAGTGCTGGCGGAAAAGATCTCGCGGCTTGACCCCTATACTTATACGATGGAAGAATTGAGGCTGACTCTGATCAAAATAGCGCAGATGTTCGCATAAAAAATGGCAGGATTACAGGATTATACTCCCATAATCGGAAGCGAACTGGTCGATGGCCTTAAGATGCTTGCCGAGAAGCTCCAAGGCAAGGTCATCCAGAACATCAACTCCACTTCGGTCGGCGGCGGGGTGGCCGAAATACTCAACCGCATGGTCCCGCTGCTTAAAGAACTGGGGGTGGATGCGCGCTGGGACCTGATCAAGGGCGGCGAGCGTTTTTTTGACGTGACCAAGAAGTTCCATAATCTGCTTCACGGCAAACAGGAGCCGATTTGCGATGCGGACTTCGAGGCCTTCATGGAGACCAGCCGCAAGAACATCGAAGAGGTGGAAACTTACGGAGACGTGGTCTTTATTCACGACCCCCAACCTATCGCGCTTATCGAGAAGAAGGCTTCCAATAAATGGATCTGGCGCTGCCATATCGACGTCTCCAATCCCAACCAACAGGTATGGGGTTTCCTGATGGATTTCATCAAAAGTTACGACGCATCCGTTTTCTCCGCTCCTTCTTTCTCCCGGCCCCTGCCCATAAGGCAGTTCTTGATCGCTCCTTCGATCGACCCGTTAAGCGATAAAAACAGGGAGCTGCCGGAGGAAACGATCAGTGCGGTCCTGGCTAAATACGGCCTGACCAGGGATAAGCCCATGATCACCCAGATCTCCCGTTTTGACCGGCTAAAAGATCCGGTCGGCGTAGTACAGGCGTATTCCCGGGTCAAAAAGTATATCGATTGCCAGCTGGTCCTTGCGGGAGGCACTGCCAGCGACGATCCCGAAGGGCTGCAGGTATTGGATGAAGTGCGGGAAAGGGCTAAGGGCGACAAAGATATACACGTGCTGCTCTTGCCGCATAACGACATCGAAGTCAACGCCCTGCAAAGGGCCTCAGACGTGATATTGCAGAAGTCCCTGCGCGAAGGTTTTGGCCTGACGGTCTCCGAAGCCCTCTGGAAAGCCAAGCCGGTAGTAGCCTCTAATGTCGGAGGCATACCGCTTCAGATCAAGCATAAATACTCGGGGCTACTTTGCCACTCCGTGGAGGGTGCTGCATTTTCGATAAAGCAGATCCTCAATAGTCCCGCCTACGCCAGAAGACTGGGAGAGAACGGCAAGGAGCACGTCAAGAATAATTTCCTGCTGACGCGCCACCTTAAGGACTATCTGCTTTTATTCCTTTCGCTTTTTCATTCCGGTGATATGATATATCTCTAATGTTTCGAAAGGGGAAGAGATGAAGCCGTGGGGCTGGGTATTTATGGCGGTCTCCTGGTTTTTTATCCTGGGCATGGCTGCCTTTTGTTTTAGGCGGATATTTAAGAGGGGATTGGGCGCCAACAAACCTTCAGGCAGGCGCAGGGGTTAGCAAATGAAGCTCCTGCTTCACATATGCTGCGCGCCATGCGCCATATATCCCTTACGCCGGCTAAAGGAATCCGGTCATTCAGTCTCCGGGGTCTTTTACAATCCCAACGTCCATCCCTACGGTGAGTATAAGCTGCGCAGGCGCGCGGCCGAGGATTTTGCCCTGCGCGCAGGCCTGGAGCTGTTTATACCCGAGTATCAGCCTACCGAATTCTTCCGCGCGGTGAATATGAAAGAGAACAGCCCCCAGAGGTGCGTTATCTGTTGGTCGCTACGTCTTGAACAGGCCGCAAGGTGCGCCAAGGATAAATTATTCGATGCCTTCACGACTACTCTTCTGGTCAGCCCTTATCAGAGCCAGGAGATGATAAAAAAGCTGGGGGAGGAGGCAGAAAAGGATGCGGGAGTAAGGTTTTATTATGAAGACTTCCGCCCGGGTTTTGCCAAGGCCCACGAAGAGGCCAGGGCAACGGGCCTGTATTGCCAGAAGTATTGCGGTTGCGTTTATTCCGATATTGAAAGGTCGGCAAGGAGAAAGAGGTAATGGCGTATTTGGCAAAGATGCTGATTGTTTTCGGAGCGCTGCTCCTGGGCCTGGGGTTTCTGTGCGCCTTCTTTAACAGGATCCCTTTTCTGGGAAAGCTCCCCGGAGATATCCTGATAAAGAAAGAAAACCTCACCATCTACTTTCCTCTGACGACCTCGCTTTTAATCAGCGTGATCCTGAGTCTTGCGCTATGGTTATTCTCCAGAAAATAAGATATTTTATTCTAGGCGTCGTCATAGTGCTTGGCCCTTTTACCCCGGCCTTCGCCCAGAAGTACATCCGCGTGGCGGTCATGCGCGATGCCTCGAGGATCAATGTAAACATCAAGGGGTATTACGAGGTTACGGATATTAGCGGCAAGCGCTGTTTCTTTCGCGCAAAAAACCTGAATTCTTTTGTCAGCGCATACTCCGGCGGGATAACTATTGGAGAAAAAAGCTTTGGCAAGGACAAGATCTTTATTCAGGCCGCCGATCCCAACGGGCATGTTTCGCTTAACGGCAGAAAATTCAGGGGCAGGATAGAGTTTTTGCGCAGAGGCCGTAACGCACTTTATGCGGTAAATTTCATAGAGCTGGAGGATTATGTCAGGGGCATACTTTATCATGAGATATCCCACTATTGGCCGATAGAGGCGATTAAGGCTCAGGCCATCGTTTCGCGCACCTTCGCGCTGTTTTTGGCCCAGCAGAATAAGTCCAAGGATTTTGACGCTACCAGCGATGTCTTTTCGCAGGTATACGGGGGCAAGACCTCCGAACGCTACCGGACCAACGATGCCGTAGACCAGACCAAAGGCAAGGTTATCCTGTATAAAAATCAGATACTCCCGGCCTATTTTCATGCTACCTGCGCCGGGCATACGGAAGATGCCGGCCTGCTCTGGAACACGGATCTTGAGCCGCTCAAAGGCGTTCCTTGCGGTTTTTGCAAGCAAGCGCCGCATTACAGATGGTTTTATGTCTGTTCAAGGCTCCAGATGGCCGATAAGCTGCGCCAGGCAGGTTATAAGGTAGGCGCTATTGAGGAGATAGCCATCCTGGACAGGGACCGTTCCGGACGCATCACCGACATAAGCATAAAAAGCAAAGAAGACGCCATTAAGATACCGGCTAAGGATTTCCGCCTGGCGCTGGGGGCTAACCTTGTGCGCAGCACCAACTTCTCCCTGACCATGGCCGACGCAGACGTGATCTTTGAAGGGTTTGGCTGGGGCCACGGCGTGGGCTTCTGCCAATGGGGCGCCTACTTCCAGGCCAAGCTTGGCAGGAGCGCCGAAGAGATCATCAGCTACTACTACCCCGGATGCAAAATTGAAACTCTCCAGTTTTGATTACCACCTTCCAGGCAAGCTGATAGCCCAGCATCCTCTCCAAGACAGAGACAAGGCAGGCCTTTTGGTCTTAGACAGGCATTCGGCAGATATCGCCCACAGGCAGTTTAAAGACCTGCCGCTGTATCTAAGCAAGGGTGACCTTCTTCTGCTAAACGATACCAGGGTCCTTTCCTGCAGGCTGCTGGGCAGGCGCAAGACCGGAGGCAGGGTGGAAGCGCTGCTTATTTCTCATCTGGGCGGTCTTGTATTTCAGGCAATGCTTAAGCCCGCCAGACTCAAGCTCTCGGAAAAGATAAGCTTCGATGGGACCGGCGTTAACGCCACGATAATCGCCAGAGACAAATTGGCATTTGAAGCCGGCAGCGTTGAAGAAATTTATAAGGCAGGGGTCATGCCGCTGCCTCCTTATATAAAAAGGGAGCCGCAGGAATCCGACCGGCAGGATTATCAGACCGTATATGCCAAGAACGACGGAGCGATAGCCAGTCCTACCGCAGGACTGCATTTTACCGAGGGGTTGCTTTCGGCAATCAGGGGCAGCGGCGTGGATATAGGGTATCTGACTTTGCATGTCGGTCCGGGGACCTTCAGGCCGGTAAAAACCGAAGACCCCTCTAAACATAAAATGGAGGGCGAGAGTTTCTTTATCCCCGCAAAGACCCGTGCGATGATCGATGAGGCGCGCAGGGGCAACAGGCGTATAATACCTGTCGGCACCACAACTCTGCGGGCTCTGGAGGCCTATGCGGCGGGAATAAGCGAGGGCAGGACCGATCTGTTTATTTATCCGGGCTTCAACTTCAGGCTTGCCGATTGCCTAGTCACAAACTTTCATCTTCCCAAAACCACCCTTTTCATGCTGGTCTGCGCATTTGCCGGCACAGAGCTTGCCCATAGGGCTTACCGGGAGGCGATCGAACGAAAATATAGATTTTACAGCTATGGCGACGCTATGCTAATATTGTAGGTTAAGGATAAAAGGAGGGAAGCCATGAACCAGTTTGATAAGAACCAGAAAAAGGGTAAGTTAGCAGGGTTTTTAAGCCGGTTATTTTCTAATCTAGACAAGAATCTGAAAGAGAAGGCCAAAAACTCCAAATGCTGCTGCAATCAGAAGCCGGAGGATAAATCGTGCTGCAGTTAGCGGTAGACAGGCTCACTTACTCAGTTTTAGGGCTTGATCCGCGTTCGAAATTAGGCGCGGGGATTAACTTTTTCATTTATGATTCTATAAAAATCATCCTGCTTCTATTCGTTATGATCTGGGTGATCGGGTTGCTCAGGTCGTTTTTGCCAAGACATAAAGTCAAGGACTGGATAATCCAAAAAAAGGGGATGGGCAACTTGTTTGCCGCCATTTTCGGAGCGGTAACGCCGTTTTGCTCGTGTTCCTCGATTCCGATATTCATGGGTTTTCTTGAGGCCGGCATTCCTTTGGGGGTATGCTTGTCTTTTCTCATAACCTCTCCCATTATAAATGAGTATCTGGTGGTGTTAATGGTCGGTTTCTTCGGTTGGAAAATAGCTTTAGCTTATGTCTTAAGCGGTATAGTTATAGGCGCCGTATCGGGAGCGGTCCTTGGTAAGTTTGGCCTTGACAGGTATATCGCAAAAGACATGCTCTCCGGTTCCGGAAAAAACTTACCCGAGGAAAAGTTTTCCGGCTTCTTGCAACGGATTGATTTTGGTTTAAGAGAAGCCACTGCGATACTCTCCAAGTTTTGGTTATGGGTGCTGTTTGGCGTAGGCATAGGCGCTGCCATTCATAACTTTGTCCCGCAGCAGGCAATAGAGTCGATAATAAACAGAGCCGGGTTATTTTCTGTCCCTATTGCTACCATTGTCGGCATACCGTTTTACGCTAATTGCGCCGCAATTGTGCCTGTGGCAGTAGCATTATTTCAGAAAGGCGTGCCGTTAGGTACGGGGTTGGCATTTATGATGGCAACAGCTGCGCTAAGCCTGCCGGAAGCGATAATGCTCAGGCGAGCGATGAGGCTGCAATTGATCGCCATTTTTTTCGGGACGGCAACGCTGGCGATTATGATTACAGGTTATCTTTTTAATTTTCTGCAGCGGGTTGTGTTTTAATAACGATGTTTAAGCTGATCAAAAAAGACGCCCGTACCAGGGCCCGTTTAGGCAGGCTCTCAACCGGCCACGGAGAAATTGAGACGCCCTGCTTTATGCCGGTAGGTACGCAAGGCACGGTCAAGGCCCTGTCGCCCCGGGATCTGCTGGACGGCGGTGCCCAGATCATGCTTGCCAATGCCTACCACTTATTCCTTCGTCCGGGAACCGATATTATAGCCAGGGCCGGCGGACTGCACAAGTTTATGTCCTGGGACAAGCCCATCCTTACCGACAGCGGCGGATATCAGATATTCAGCCTGGCACTCTTGCGCAAGGTTCGCGATGACGGTGTTGAGTTCCAGTCGCATATAGACGGGATGAAGCATTTTCTCGGCCCCGAAGACGTGGTCAAGGTGCAAGAGGCTTTGGGTTCGGATATCATGATGCCGCTTGATGAGTGCGCGCATTACCCCTGCAGCAGGGATCACGCCCAGGTGGCGATGAAGAGGACGATCGACTGGGCCAGGCGTTCAAAACAGGCCGCCATGCCACCGGGTCACCAGGTCACCGGGAATCAATTGTTATTTGGGATAATACAAGGGGCTACTTACGAAGATTTACGCAAGGATTGCGCCAGGGCCATCGCCGATATAGGTTTTGACGGTTATGCCATCGGCGGGGTGTCGGTAGGCGAGCCCGACAGCCTTATATATGACATCGTCAGGTTCACCGCCGGATTCCTTCCCGACGAAAGCCCGCATTATCTTATGGGCGTAGGCCATCCGGAAGATATACTGGAGGGCGTGGAGCAAGGCATGGATATGTTTGATTGCGTGGTCCCTACCCGTTACGGCAGGAACGGCAGCGCTTTTACATCTCTTGGGAAGCTTACCGTACGTAACTCGCCCTATGCCGAGGATTTTGGCGCGCTTGATCCGGGGTGCTCCTGTTACTGTTGTCGCAACTTCAGCCGGTCTTACCTGAGACACCTTTTTAACACCGAAGAGATATTGGGCCTGCGCCTGGTATCGCTGCACAATATTCATTTTTACCTGGACTTGATGCGCAAGATCCGCGAAGCGATTGCGGCAGGCAGGTTTACGGAATTCAAAAAAGAGTTTTTAAGTAAGTATAATAGCTCTGAAACCGGATAACTTAAGTATGCGCATCGACATAATAACCATATTCCCGAAGATGTTCGGCCCCGTGCTCAATGATTCTATTCTCAAGCGCGCGCAGGAAAAGAAGAAGCTTAAGGTTTATGTGCATGACCTGCGCGATTACACGCTGGATAAGCACCGCAAGGTCGATGACCGTCCTTTTGGCGGAGGCTCGGGCATGGTGATGAGCCCTGAGCCGATATTCCGGGCTGTGGAGGCGATAAAGGAAATACCGGCCTGCCGCAATAGCCGCGTCATTCTGCTTTCGGCCCAAGGGCAAAGGTTCGATCAGAAGCGGGCCCTGAGATTATCTAAATATAAAAGTATTATCTTAATATGCGGCCACTATGAAGGGATTGACGAGAGGGTGGCAGAACGCCTGGCAGACGAAGAGATATCTATAGGGGATTACGTGCTTACCGGGGGGGAGTGCGCCGCTATGGTAGTAGTTGATGCGGTCGTGAGGCTGATACCGGGGGTGCTGGGCGATAAAAATTCCTTGAATTTTGAGTCATTCGAAGGTAATCTATTAGAATATCCCCACTATACCCGGCCGGCTGATTTCAGGGGCATGAAGGTGCCGCAGCTCCTCTTGACCGGAGATCATAAGAAGATCGAGGCCTGGAGAAAAGAACAGGCGCACAGCCGCACCAGAAAAAGAAGGCCGGACCTTTTGAAAGGAGAAACACCAGATGGATAAATTAAAGCTTATCAATGCCGAAACGCTGAAAAAAGAGCTGCCCAACTTTGGCGTAGGAGACACAATAAAGGTCCTGACCAAGATACCGGAAGGCTCTGATAAGGTACGCCTGCACCCCTGTGAGGGCGTGGTCATTTCCAGGAAGGGCTCAGGGGTCAATACCAGCTTTACCATACGCAAGGTCTCATACGGAGAGGGCATCGAGAGGGTGTTCCCTCTCTATTCGCCCAGCATCGAACGTATCGAAGTAGTGCGCAGGGGCAAGGTAAAAAGGGCCAAGCTTTACTATCTGAGGGAGAAGGTCGGTAAGCGCGCGACCAAGATCAAGGACAGAGAAGAAAAAGAGAAGGCCAGCGCTTAAGCCCTGTCCGTTATAAGGCCCACCGAACCCGATAAATCCCTTAACTCCCCACGTTAGCGCAATGCTCTATTACGAGCGAAAGTTCAAAAGGCAGGGTTTTACTACGCTTATCGGAGTGGACGAAGCCGGACGCGGCCCTTTAGCCGGTCCGGTTGTAGCTGCCGCCGTGATATTAAGCGAAGAAGGATTTAGCTGCCGTATCGACGATTCCAAGAAACTCACGGATGCCCAGCGCAGGAAGGCCTATAAAGAGATCGTCGCTAAATGCGACTACGGCATTGCCTGCGTCGGCCATGAAACCATCGATGAGATCAATATCCTGCAGGCGACCAGGCTGGCCATGCGCCGGGCGATAGAGGAGCTTGCCGCCAAGGCCGTATTAGCTGACCGGTCTCTGGTGCACGTGCTCATAGACGGTAATGTCCCACCGGACATACCTTTTGCCCACAGCTGCATAATAAAGGGTGACGCCAGGTCCAGAAGCATTGCCTGTGCATCGATCCTGGCAAAGGTAAGCCGCGATGATATCATGAACGATTATGACAGGCAGTTTCCCGGATACGGATTCTCTCGTCATAAAGGCTATCCTACTGCTTTACACAGGAAGGTTTTGAGGTCGCTGGGCCCGAGTTTTATCCATCGCAGGAGCTTCTCTTGTGTCTAATCAACAAAAAGGCAGGGACGGCGAGAGGCTTGCTTTGGATCTTCTCAAGAAGAGCGGTTACCGGATCCTGAAAAGGAACTACCGTTCGCCATACGGGGAGATCGACATCATCGCCAGGGACGGGCAGTGTTACTGTTTTGTGGAAGTCAAGAGCCGCAGTTGCGATAGATTTGGTTTGCCGCAAGAGGCGCTGGATTTTTCCAAGCGCCGCCGGATGCAAAACTGCGCTCTGGATTACCTGAAAAAGAACGGGCTCCTGGACCATCGCGCGCGATTTGATGTGGTATCGATAATCGGCGCACCCGCAAAGAAAGCCGATCTGATCAAGAATGCCTTTGACGCGGATTAAACCCAGGTTTATAAAAAGAGGTCAGTATGGATTATAAGGACCGGGATCTGAACACCTACCTTGAGGATTTGGCGGCAAAGCTTGCCGCTCCGGGGGGCGGCTCGGCTGCGGCCATGAGCGCGGCAATGGGCGCCTCTCTTATCAGCATGGTGGTTAATTTCACCGTCGGTAAGCCCCGTTACTCCTCTTACGATGCGGATCTCAGGAAGATGCTTAATCGCTGCGAGAAGCTTCGCGAAGAGCTGACCAGGCTCATCGACCTTGACGTGGTCGCTTATAAGAGCAGGAATATCAGGGATGCGCTGGATGTTCCGCTTATGGTATGCAGGCTTTCGTATGAGGGCATGCGCCTGTGCCCGGCCCTCATAAAAAAAGGGAACGTCAACCTTATCAGCGATGTAGCCGTGGCGGCGATAATGCTGGAGGCAGCCTTTACTTCAGCCTACTTTAATGTTGAGATAAACCTTAAAGCGTTAAAGGACGAAAGGCTGTCTAAGGCTGTGCGCAAAGAGCTGCTTCACAAAGAGGCGCTGGTAAAGAAAACCAGGAAACTGGTGGAGGAGAAAATTGGCAAAGTTGTTAGAGGCTAGGCCTATCGCCCAAAAGATCAAAGCGGAGCTTGCTTGTCGGGTCAGGGCTTTAGCGGCAAGGCCTGTTCTGGTAAGCATCCTGGTAGGCGATAATCCCGGTTCGGCCAGTTACGTCAAGAGTCAGGAGAAGTGCGCCGAAGAGCTGGGTATCGATTACCGCCTCCATGCTTTTAAGTCAGACGTAAGCGAGGAGGAGCTTGCCGGGTTCTTGATGAAAGCCGGCTCCGATAAGAAGACAAACGGCGTGATCATCCAGATGCCCCTGCCTTCGCATATCGATCAGAAGAAGATCAGCCGCTATATACCCGCAGATAAGGACGTCGAGGGGCTGCATCCGCACAACGTTGGGATGCTGGTTTTTGGCAAGGGGCGCATCCTGCCGTGTACGCCGGCGGCAGTGATGGCGCTCATCGAATCCACCGGCATGGATCTTAAAGGCAAGGAGACGGTTATCGTCGGGCACAGCGAGATCGTGGGCAAGCCTCTGGCCCTGATGTTGGTGGAGAGGTTGGCTACGGTGACGGTCTGCCATATAGGTACGTCTCTTGCGGACAAGCTCCAGGAGCATGTGGAAAGGGCAGAGATCCTGGTGGTGGCGGCAGGAAAGGCGCATCTTATAAAGGGTCCCTGGATCAGGGAGGGGGCCGTGGTAATTGACGTGGGCATTAACCGGGTGGGGGCTAATATAGTTGGTGATGTGGATTTTGAGACGGCCAGGACCAGGGCCGCCTATATCACTCCGGTTCCCGGCGGAGTCGGGCCGCTTACGGTGGTCATGCTTATGCGCAATCTCGTAGAAGCTGCCGAGCTTGCGCAGTCATCATAAACCAGAGGGAGGGCCAGATGCAAGAAAAGGTTATCCGTGTGGGCGAGGCTTTGAGTTTTGCCTGGGCAAGGGTCAGGGGTAATCTGGCGATTGTCCTGGGAACGATACTTGTTTATGCCTCGGTAGAGGTGGTGACCTATATACTGCAGAAGATGTCCGAGGGCCGTCAGCCGGTAGGCCTGGTAGTCGCGCTATTCTCGTATGCGGTGAGCATGGTCATGCAGATCGGGTTGATCAAGATAGCGCTCAAGCTTCACGACGCACAAGAGGTCAGAGTGGAAGACCTTTATATGCATGCGCGCCTATTCTTTAAATTCTTCGCTGCCTCGCTGCTGGTGGGTTTGATCACGATACTGGGATTATTTTTGTTGATAGTTCCCGGGATTGTCTGGGGCATAAAATTCAGCCTCAGCGCTTATCTGGTGGTAGATAAGGAAGCCGGGCCGATCGAAGCGTTGAAGAAAAGCAGCGTCCTTACCAGTGGTTTTAAGGGCCAGCTTTGTGTGCTGTATCTGGTCATTATGCTTCTAAATATCGCCGGGCTCCTGGCCCTTATGCTGGGGATGCTTATTACCATACCGCTGACTATGGTAGCCCAGGCTTACGCCTACAGGTTATTATCGGCAAGGATCAACCAAGGTCAGAATATAGCCGCGCAGCCGCAATGACATTCAAAGAAAGAATAAAGTCGGGCGATTTCATCGTTACCTGCGAGATCGGTCCGCCAAAGGGCAGCGACCCGTCTTTGGTGTTGGCAGAAGCCGAGCTTCTGCGTGACAGGGTTGACGCTATTAACGTCACCGAGCTTCAGAGCTCGGTGATGCGCATGGGTTCGTTTGCCGTAAGCGCACTCCTTAAACAGAGAGGGCTGGAGCCGATATATCAGCTGGCCTGCCGCGACCGCAACCGCCTGGCGCTGCAGTCGGATATATTGTCCGCCGCGGCCATGGGCATCGAGAACCTGCTTATACTTACCGGAGATCATCCGATGCTCGGCGACCATCCCCAGGCCAAGCCCGTTTTTGATCTTGATTCCGTGCAGCTGCTTCAGGTTGTAAAAATGATCCAGGAAGGCCGGGACATGAACGGCAACAAGCTGGAGGGCATTGCGCCTAAGTTCTGCGTAGGGGCGGTGGTCAACCCCGGCTCAGAGCCCTTGGAGCCGCAGATCATCAAAATGGAAAAGAAAGTTGCCGCGGGAGCGGAGTTCTTTCAAACCCAGGCCGTATTTGAACCGGAGGTCCTGGAGATTTTCATGAACAAGATTCGGCATCTCAAGGTCAAGGTTTTTGCCGGGGTGCTTCTTTTAAAGTCCGCCTCCATGGCGCGGTTCGTCAACAAGAACGTCGCCGGTATAACCGTGCCGGAGAGGCTTATCCGGGAGATGGAGTCGGCGCAGGATAAGGTCGCCAGGTCCGTGGATATCGCCAGCCGTCTTATCAGGCAGTTCAGGCCTTTGTGCCAGGGCATACACATCATGCCTATCGGTTGGAATAAAAACGTGCCCCTGGTGCTGGACGCCGCGGGCCTGTAGAAAACATGAACAGAATACTCATCATCGGAAACTCCGCCGCCGGTTTCTCGGCAGCCAAGACCTTGGCCGCCTCTTCCGCAGCAGCCAAGATCACGGTGCTCACGCAGGAAAACTGCCTGCCTTACAACAAGTGTTTATTGCTGGATTTTTTAAGGGGTTCTGTTGAAGAAAAAGGCCTCTTTCTTTGCGAAGAGGTTTTTTACAGGGATAACAATATAGAGCTGGTAAAAGGCGCATCTGTCAGCCGTATCGAAGAGCATAAACAAAGGGTCTGCCTTAAGGATAACACCAGGATCAGCTACGATTTTCTGATCATCGCTTCGGGCCGTAAGACCATCCTGCCCGATATCCCCGGCAAGACCAAGAACGGCGTTTTTACCTTATATAATCTGGAACAGTTTGAGGCTGTGAGGGAGAGGCTGCAGATAATCGACTCAGTCTGCATTATCGCCGACTCCGGGACCGCCCTCGGCTTCCATGAGGCGATATCGAAGACGGGCAAACACATAAAGGTGATCGCTTCCCCCAAACCGGCCGACGTAGAGCTGCCGCAGAACTCCGAGTGGATTGCCGATTCCACTCTTACCGAGATCATCGGGGAGGGGGCGGAGTTAAAAGCTTACAAGCTATCCAGCGGCAAGGCCATAGAAGCCAGCCTAATACTTTTTGCCGGCAACTATAAGCCCTGCACTGAATTCCTGAAAGACTCGCAGATCAGGGCTGAAGACGGTTACATCATCGTGGATGAGCTCATGCATACCAATCTCGATAACATTTTTGCCTGCGGCAGCGTCTGTTGCCTGGAGGATAAGCTGGGCGAAAGCAAGAGCTGGGAGGAGTCCTGCAATGAAGGGGTCATCGTAGCCAAAAACCTTATCGCCAGCCTCGAAAGGGGAAGCTCGTTATGTCAACAGACATCTTAGTGCAACTGGGGACCAGGGGGGCAGAGGCGATATTGGGCCTTACCGAAGATGCGCTGGATAGGCGCATAAAAGAGAAAGGCGGCCAAGACCCCTTGAGCTTCGATCAGACCAATTACTACCTGCCTTTGGCCGACGCCCTTTTGCACAGAGAAGCCAGGAGCCTCGGCGATTGCCGCGGGATCCTGGATGACGCAAAAAAATTATCTTCGAATAAACCTGCTTCAAACGGATTATATCTGGGTGCCCTCTCGGGCATGCTTAACAAAGGGCTGGCAACGCTTTTGTGCGAAGAGCTCCTGGCGGCGCTGGAGTATGCGCAAAAACGCCACCCGCAGGAGGGCTGCGCAGGGTTCTTGTCGGATACGCTGCTGCGGTCTCTGGGTATCCAGCTGGTAGACGGACGCATCGCCGGTATCGCGGTGATCCTTGGTCCGGCCAAAGATGCGGATTCGGCAGTAAGGCTTGTGCGGGATTTTCAGGCCAGGAGCATTGTCTGTCTTTTGGCCGGGAGCAAAGACGGCTTGAGCCTTAAGAAGCAGCTGGAAGACCAGAAAGTGGAGATGGGGCTGGAAAATTATATCGTGCCTCTCGGCCAAGACTACCTTTCGGCGATATACGCGGTCAACTGGGCGATAAGAGCGCCGCTGATGTATGGAGGGCTTAAGAGCGGAGAGTGGGCCAGGATCCTGGAGTATAGCCGTCAAAAGGTTCCGGCGTTTGTAGTGCTTTTAAGCCACGTCGATGAGGTGATCGTGGCCACGGGATTAGGGGCGCTGGCCCTGGGTTTTCCGATCATATCGGACCTGGATGTGCCGGAGCTGGCGAAGATCGAAACTACTTCATACGAGGCATTGGTTGTCGAAAAGGATTACGGCAAGCTTGCCGCCAAGTGCATCGAGGTGCGGGGTCTGAAGGTAAAAGTCGCCAACATCGATGTCCCGGTATCATACGCGGCCGCATTCGAAGGCGAGAGGGTGAGGAAAGAACAGCTCTATGTCGAATTCGGCGGGAAGGGCGAGCTTTCTTTCGAATACCTCTACTGCCGCCAGCTAAATGAAGTCGATGACGCCAAGATAGAGATCATAGGGCCAGATATCGATAAGTTGGCGCCGGGAAAAAAGTCCATGCCCCTGGCCATAATCGTCGAGGTGGCAGGCAGGAAGACCCAGAAGGATTTCGAGCCCATACTGGAAAGGCAGATCCACCGTTTTATCAACTACGCCATGGGCATTATGCACGTAGGCCAGCGCGACATGAACTGGATAAGGATCTCCAAGGACGCCTTTGCCAAGGGCTTTCGCCTCAAGCATATCGGGGTGATCCTTCATGCAATGCTCCATCAGGAGTACGGCAGTATCGTCGATAAGGTGCAGGTCAAGCTATATACCGGCAAGGAGGATGTCCAGAAGCTGCTGGAGAAGGCCAAGCTCTCCTATGATGAGCGGGATGAGCGCCTGGCCGGGATGACCGACGAGAGCGTCGATACTTTTTACTCATGCCTCTTGTGCCAGTCGTTCGCCCCGAATCATGTCTGCATTATTACCCCGGAAAGGCTGGGGCTTTGCGGGGCCTACTCATGGCTTGACGCCAAGGCATCATTTGAGATCATGCCTACCGGCCCGAACCAGCCGATAATCAAAAACGGGCTGGTCGATGAGCGCATCGGAGAATGGAAGAGCATAGATGAGTTTATCTACTCCAAATCCAACAAGACCGTAGAGCAGGTCAGCATGTATTCGATGATGGAAGGACCCCAGTCTTCATGCGGCTGCTTTGAGTGCATTGTGGCGATAATACCCGAAGCTAACGGGGTGATCGTGGTCAACCGCGACTACGTAGGCATGACCCCCTGCGGTATGAATTTTACCACTCTTGCCGGTTCGGTCGGCGGAGGCGTGCAAACGCCGGGGTTCCTGGGGGTGGGAAAGCTTTATGTAGTAAGCAAGAAGTTCATCCGGGCAGAGGGAGGCTTGAGGCGCGTGGTCTGGATGCCTAAAGAGCTAAAAGAGGTCTTGTCCGATAAGCTCAAGAAGCGCTGCCAGGAAGAAGGCGTACCGGACCTGCTGGAGCGCATTGCCGATGAGACGGTGGCTACCACATCCAGCGGGCTTCTGACATACCTTGAAAAAGTAAAACATCCGGCGCTCCAGATGCCGCCGCTGCTATAATTTATACTTGACCTTTATTTGGCCATACATTAAAATATAACTAGGTAAGCATCCAGCCTTATTACAAAGGATCATCTATGCCGACCAGCAAGAGCGGTCATCGAAGCGCAAGGCAGAAGTCCCCAGCCAAAAAAGCCTGGCGCAATCCAGAGATCACCAGGATCAGGCTTAATCCCGAGCAGGCGGTCCTGGCCTGTTGTTCGGTCGGTACCAAGTCGGTATTCAATAATCCTGTCGGTTCGATGTGCTGGATCAACAATTGCGGTACCGGCGGCTCGATAAGCGCGGTAAACACCTAAAGAACGGAGCCGGACGCAAGTACCCGCCTAATGAAAGACTCCTATATATATAAGAAAAACCCGGAGGTCGTTACCCGCGTTTTCGGACAGGAAACGATCCTGGTCCCGCTTTATAAGAGCTCAAAAGACGCAGACTGTATATACACCCTCGATGCCGTCGGCGCCCGCATCTGGAGCCTGTTCGACGGGAAAAAGGATATTTTTTCGATAAAAAGGATAATCCTCAGAGAGTACGCGGTGGGGCCGGAAACACTGGATGCGTCCCTGACACCTTTCCTTAAAGACCTCAAAGACATAAAAGCGTTGGTTTAATACCTTTCCTATGCAGGAGTTAGCCTACCGCCAGTTTGCCTGCGCTTGCCAGAATAAAGGAGCGTTGGAAGCCACCCTTAACCTTACCTACCGCTGCAACCTTAAATGCGTGCATTGTTTTACCTGTGACCATGGTAAGCCGCTGGTATCTTTGAGGGAGCTGGGGTTTGGCCGATGGAAAAAGATCCTCGATGATATAAGGTCCGGAGGCTGCCTGTGGCTAACCTTTAGCGGAGGAGAGCCGCTTTTACATAAAGATTTCCCGGCCATCTACAGGTACGCCTTAAAGAAAGGCTTTCTGGTCACGGTCTTCACCAATGCTACGCTTATAAACAATGAGCTCCTTGATCTTTTCAGGCAGCATCCCCCTTTTGCGGTAGAGGTGAGCCTCTACGGTTCTAGCGCCGCAACGCATGAATCGGTTACCGGGGTTGGTGGCTCGTTTAATAAAAGCGTGACTGCGCTTGGTGCCCTGAAAAAGGCAGGGATACCCGCAGTGGTAAAATGCATCGGCCTAAAGCATAATAAAGATGACGTTCTCAGGCTTAAGGCTTTCAGCGAAAAGCTTTTGGGAAAGGGGAGGTTCAAATTCGATGCATTTGTTTTCCCGCGCCTTAACCGAGATAAAACGCCTTGCCTGTGGAGGCTGGAGCCCAAAGAGATAATTTCTATAGAAGAAAAAGATGCCCAGATGTGCAAGCAGTTACTCGAGAGCAGCCATCAGATACGCAAAAGGTCCAGGCCCGGCAGGTTCCTGTACTTTTGCAACAGCTGGCAGTATTCGTTCTTCCTGACTCCCGACGGCAGGCTGCAGTTCTGCAATATAAGCTCCAAGCGTTCATCAAGCCTGCTAAAGACAGGCTTTAAGCGGGCTTTTTATAAAAAATTGGCAGGATTAAGCCAAGAGGTTTTTCGCAAGGCGTCAAAATGCTCAGGCTGCAGGCTGCGGGTTTACTGCAGTTGGTGCCCTGAGCGCGCGTATCTGGAGACCGCAGATAACCATGCGCCGGTGCCCTACTACTGCCGCCTGGCTAAGGCCAGAAAGAGGCAGCTTTCGGGTTTGGACCTAAAAGGATAATGATAAAAGAGCTTGATTATAAGGAGTTTGTAAGGGGCCTATCGAGCGTCTCGCTAGAGCAAAGGCTGCCGTTGAGGGCGGCCTTTGAGCTGACCTACCGCTGCAACTTCCAATGCCTCCATTGTTACCTGCCTCCGGAAAGAAGGTCTCTAAAGGCCGGCAAAGAGCTTTCCGGGCGGCAGGTATTTTCTATATTGGAACAGATGAGGGATATCGGGGTCATCTTTGTCGGATTTACCGGGGGAGAGGTTTTTTTACGAAAAGATATCTTCGATATACTCGATTACTCCAAAAGGCTGGGTTTGCAGACGATCGTCCTGACCAATGCCTCGCTCATCGATGAAAAGACGGCTGCGGCCCTGGGCAGGTTATCTTTGAATAAGGTCGACATAACGGTCCATGCGATGGATGAAAAAATATTTGATTCGATAAGCGGGGTCAGGGGCTCGGCGGAAAAGGTCTTCAGGGCCATAAGATTATTGCGCAGGAACAAGGTGCCTTTTTCCCTAAAATCCTGCGGCATGCAGGATAATGTATCCCAGATACCCAAGGTCAACGCCTTTGCCCGCAAGCTCGGCGTGATTTATCGCCTGGATAATGAGCTCTTGCCGCGCCTGGACGGTTCAAAGACGCATATGCGCCGGATGCTTTCGCCCAAAGAGAGCTATTTATTGCGCCGGGCCTGCTATCCGGAAATGTTCAATAATCCGGGCACAGGCAAAAAGAACGGGCCGGTTGTGTCAAGGCGCAGGTTCAAAGAAAGCATCTTTAACTGCGGCGTGGCGCAATCGCATTTTAGCGTGGATGCCTGCGGCAGGATGAACTTTTGTACTCAGATAGATTATCCGGGCTACGATATACTGCGGGGAGGGCTTGCCGCCGGATGGCAGGAGCTCAAGGCTTCTTGTGACCGCATAAAACCGCCTGTTGATTGGGAGTGTTTGAGCTGCGATGTATTCGATTACTGCTGCTGGTGTCCGGCCAGGGCCTACCTTAATGACGGCAGTTTTTTCAGCTGCGACCCGTATTACCGTAAGCAGGCGCAGTTTACCAGGGACCTTGTCCGCAAGAAGAAAGATGCGCAATCTCGAGTATAAAGATTTCAGCTTTCAGGCGCATAAGGCAAGCCGCAGGCTTGGGCGGCCGGCCCTCTGCCAGTTTGAGCTGACCTTTGCCTGCCCGCTGCACTGCCGGTATTGTTACAGCGACTGTTACAACCGCAGGCAATTTATAAGGCGCCAGCTTTCCACAAAGAAGGTGTTCGCCGTCCTGGATAAGCTTTATGATTACGGCATACTCTGGCTGGGCCTTACCGGCGGAGACCCTTTAGCCAGAAGCGACTTTGCGGATATTTATGCTTATGCCCACAGCAAGGGTTTTATCATTACGGTATTCACCAGCGGCATGCTTATCGATAAAGAGGTGATCGGGGTCTTAGAGATGCATAAGCCTTTTTGCGTGGAGCTGACGCTTAACAGCCTTGATCCGCATAAGCTGGACCGGATATCCGGCGGGCGGGGAGTGCTCAAAAGGGTCATGGCTTCGATCGGGATGCTTAAAGCTTCGGGTATCGCTTTTAAGATAAAAAGCATGGCGTTAAAGGATAACCATCAGGAGTTGAACCGGATCAAAAGTTTTGCCGCCGGCCTCGGCTGTGGCTACCAGGTATCGTCATTGATCTTGCCGCGTCTTGACCGCGACAGCTCTGTCTGCGCGCTCCGCCTGGATGCGTCGAGTTTAATCCGCTTGGACGGTTCATTGGGCCTGGATACGGAGTTTTGCAGGGGCGCAAACCAAGCTCCCAAAGGCCGCAACCGCAGGCTATTCAGGTGCAATGCCGCAAGAGACGGCTTTGGCGTAGATCCCTGCGGCAGGATGTTTCTCTGCACTGCCGTGAGAACCCCCAGCTTCGATCTGGGCAGGTACGGGATTGAAAAAGGGATGAGGGCGTTGAGCCGGCTTATCAGCCAGGATTTTAGAAAAGATTCACCGTGCGCGCCCTGCCAGTTTCTGGATAGCTGCAGGCGTTGTCCGGGAAGGGCGCTTCTGGAGAGCGGCGATATGCACAAAGCGGTTGCCTATTATTGCGATCTGGCGCAGGCCTGCGCGCAAAGGACGGCATCGTGAAAACAGTAAGGCTTAAGATCGGGGATGTTGTGTTGCGGCTGGAGAGCGAGCGTGCCCGCTCCGACATCAAAGATGCGCCGGCTTTCCTCAAGTACCCGCGCTTTATTTACCGGGGGCGCCAGCCTTCGCAGTGCAGTATGCGGATAATGCCCAAGAGCGACCTGCCGTCAGACCTGCTTAAAGGCGCTAAACCCGTGTTTACCACTATCCATCCTTTAAGGGACAAGACCGCTTGGCAGGCATTCAAAAAAGACGGGTATTTTATCTTCCGGCAGCGCCTTGCCGCCAGGAAGAAGGTGATGGTCTTAACCCCGGATTACAGGAAGGCCGCGGTTTATATGGACGGCGGTAAAAAACGCTTTGGTTGGTCGTGCGAAGACCTCATTTACGATTGCATCCATATCATGCTCATCGGTTATTATGCGGATAGGGGCGGAGTGATCGTGCACTGCGCCGGGATAGACAAAAAGAAAGCCAGCGGCATGATCTTCTGCGGCCGTTCCGGGGCAGGCAAATCTACCATCGCCGGTATATGGGGGAGGTCTTCGAATGCCCGCGTTTTTAACGACGACCGCGTGCTGATCACCGCAGGCAAGGGCGGATTTCTTATGCACGGCACGCCCTGGCACGGCAACTTCAGCGATTACTCCGCATCCATAACCGGCAGCGCCCTTCTTAAAAAGATCTTTTTCATTTACCATTGCCGCAAAAACAGGATCACCGGAGTTCCTGCGGCTTGCGCCTTCAGAACGCTTTCTTCGTATATCTTTGCGGCCTTCTGGGACAGGGAAAGGCTGGCCAAGCAAGTCGTTCTTTGTTCGCAAATCGCCTCAAAAGTGGCAGCGTACCGGCTCGGATTCAGGAAAGATGGTTCAGTCATAGATTGCGTGCAAGGCCTTGAAGCCAGATAATATATATACTTTCAAATTTCGCTTGACGTAACAAGCGGTTAGAGTATAATAATTTCAATACAAATGTTCATTCCGCCCCTCCCCAAGAAAACAAAATTTATAACTTCATTATTTGCCTGCGGATATGCGCCGCTGATCTTCTTTTTTCTGTTTTCTGCCGAGGCCGTTGCCGGCGGCACAAAAACGGACAGGAGCGAGCCGCAGCTTTCGATGCAGCAGGAGCAGGCCAGGATTTACCGGCAGCAGGGGCTCCAGGTTCAGAATCTGGGAGATCTGCGCAAGGCCCTGGCCTATTATCAGAAAGCGGTAGAGCTTGATCCGGCCTACGCAATAGCTTATAATGACCTGGGTATCATCTATGAGGCTAACGGAGAGTTAGAGCGCGCGGAAAACTCATATCTGCAGTCGATAAAGACGGACCCGAATTTCCTAAGCGCCTACTCAAACCTTGCGCTTTTCTACGAGACTAAACGCGACCTGGACAAGGCGGCATATTATTGGAAGAAAAGAGCCGACCTTGGCTTAGCCAATGACCCCTGGACCGAGAAGGCCAGGGCCAGATGCGTCGATATAGGGTTGATTACATCTGTCAGCCCGGAAGAAAGCAAGGAAAGGCAGGTCCTGGGGCTGATACGCGAAGTCGAGCAGAAGAAAGAGGTGCTGCGAAAGGATACGCATGAGCAGTCCAGGGACCTCTTTACCATGGCAAAGGAAAGCTTCAAAAAAGGAGAAGAGGTAAAGGCTTTAAGTCAGGCTATCGATGCGCACCTGCTTGACCCCAAAAATAAGGCGATCGATAACTTCATCGAGAAGGTCCAGAAGAGGCTTTTGACCAGATAGCAAACCACAACCGCAGGATTCCTTCCTAAATTGGTGAATTTCCGGATAAATTTGAATGGGATCAAGGCAAGTATACCTGATTGACGCCACAGCTTTCTGTTACCGCGCGTTTTACGCCCTGCAGAGGCAGAATCTTTCTACCTCTTTCGGCCAGCCCACCAGCGCCATATACGGGTTCGTGGGGATGCTCAAGAAGCTGCTCAGGGATTACGATTGTGCATATATAGGGGTGTGTTTCGATGTCTCCCGGGATACCTTCAGGCAGAAGAAGTTCGCCGAGTATAAAATAAACAGGCCTGCGGCGCCGGATGAGCTAACCAGCCAATTTCCTTATATTAAAGAGATCATCTCTGCTTACGGCATGGCGATCTTTGAGAAAGAAGGCTTTGAAGCCGATGATGTCATCGCCACGCTTGCCGTTCAAGCCAAGTCAAAGGGCTTTAAGGTAGTCATCGTAAGCTCTGATAAGGATATGCTGCAGTTGGTAGATAAAGACGTCAGCGTATTAAGCCCCAATAAGCAGCAGGATATGCTTTTCGATGAAAAGAAAGTCCGGCAGGTCTACGGCCTGCTTCCCCGCCAGATCCCGGATATGATCTCGCTTATGGGGGATTCGGTTGACAATATCCCAAATCTGCCCGGGATAGGCCAGGTCACGGCGAGCGCGCTTATCCGGGAGTTCGGCTCGCTGGAAGCCCTTATTAAGGGCCGGGACAGGATAAAAAAGGAAAAGACGCGCGATTGCGTAAACGCGCATCTGGATATGCTCAAGCTTAACCGGGAGCTGGTCGGTCTCAACGACAGGCTGGAACTTGATTTCGATCCCGAGAAGCTCAAGGCCAAGCCCCCCGATTACGAGGCGCTCTTCAGGATATTCAAGCGCCTGGAGTTCAAGAAGTTTTTAAAAGAAATACCCGCGCCGCAGGAAAAGAGTGGCGAAGGGGGACTAAAGCCGGTGCAGGAGGACGAGATTGACAGGCTTGCCCGCCAGTCAAAGGAGCTTTATATCTGGAGAGAGGAGGGTGGTAGCCTTGTATTGGGCGCGCAGGATAGTCTTTGCCGCCCGCGCTCAACCGCTGCCCTAAAAGAGCTGTTTTCCGATCCGCGGATAAAAAAGCTCGGCCACGACCTTAAAGCCATAAAGGTAGATTTTGAAAAAGAAGGCATATGCTTACAGGGATTATATTTTGATACCATGATCTGCGCCTGGCTGCTAGACCCTTCAAGCTCCGCATACAGGATAGAGGATTTGGCCTGGGATTATCTCCAGGAGCGCTTGGATACGCGCCGGCTTGCTTCAGGGCAGGCCCTGGATGCGATCATCCGCTTAAGGCCCGGGCTTGAAGATAAGCTGGGCGAGAAGTCTTTGTCCAAGCTTTTTTTCGAGTTGGAGATGCCCCTGGAAGAAGTCCTGGCGGAGATGGAGAGCTGCGGGATAAAGCTGGACCTGGAGCTGCTCAAGGGACTTTCTTCCCAGATCGAGAAAAAGCTGATAGGTTTGATCGCCGATATCTACGAGTCCAGCGGCACCCAGTTCAATATTAACAGCCCCAAGCAGCTGGCCTCGGTCTTATTCGAAAAATTGAAGCTTCCGGTAATAAAAAGAAGCAAGACCGGCCCCTCCACCGACGAAGAGGTTTTAAGGAGGCTGGCGGATAAACACAAGCTGCCCTCTTTGTTGCTCGAATACAGGCAGCTGACAAAGCTTAAGAATACTTATATAGACGCGCTTCCGCAGCTGGTTGATCCGGCCACGGGCAGGGTGCACTCGTCTTTTAATCAGACGGGCACCGAGACCGGACGCTTGAGCTCCGCTAATCCGAACCTGCAGAACATCCCGGTCAAGACCGAGATCGGCCGCAGGATAAGGCAGGCGGTGGTCCCGCTGTCGGAGCATAGCTGTCTTTTATCCTGCGATTATTCTCAGATAGAATTAAGGATACTGGCGCACATATCCAAGGACCAGCGCCTTGTATCCGCTTTCAGGGATGACAAGGATATCCATAAGGCGACCGCCGCCCTCATCTTCGGCCTGGAGGAAAGCCAGGTCGTTAAAGACCTGCGCGAGACGGCCAAGCGCGTGAACTTCGGCATCGTCTACGGCTTGACCGCTTACGGGCTTTCCCGGGACCTGGGTATTTCCGCCTCAGAGGCCCAGAGTTTCATCGATGCTTATTTTATCCGCTACCCCGGCGTCAAGCTGTACATGGAAGAGCAGGTGGAGAGGGCGCGTAAAGCCGGGTTCGTTACCACGATCCTCGGCCGCAGGAGGTATATACCGGATATAAACAACAAAAACCCGGGTATCCGTCAGTTCGCCGAACGCCAGGCCATAAATACCCCTATACAGGGTTCTGCCAGCGACCTGATAAAGCTGGCGATGGTCGATATACACAGATTGATCAAGGAAAAGGGATTGAAGTCCAGGATGATCCTGCAGATACATGACGAGCTGGTCTTCGACGTGCCGGAAAAAGAGCTGTTAAGTTTCAGGGAATTGGCCAAAGACAGGATGGAAAATGTGCTGGGGCTGGATGTCCCGGTGAGGGTGAGTGTCAAGAAAGGGAAAAACTGGTTAGACATGGAGGAGACCGGATAATGAAGATAGTCTTTGCCGCATCCGAGATAGTACCTTTTGCCAAGACCGGAGGCCTGGCCGATGTTGCCGGAGCGCTACCTTTGGCCCTGGAGGACGAAGGCCACCAGGTTGTCCTGGTGATGCCCAGGTATAAATGCATCAGCGATTCCAGGTTCAAGATAAAGAAGGTAAGCAGAAACTTCTCTTCTGCCCTTATCGGCAAGAACATCGCGGTGTATTTCGTCGAGAACCAGGCGTACTTCAACCGCGAAGCACTTTACACAGACAAGAACGGCGATTATCCCGATAACCTCGACAGGTTTTCTTATTTCTGCCGGTCAAGCCTGGAGCTTTTAAAAGAGATAAAGTTCAAGCCCGACATCATTCACGTGCATGACTGGCAGGCTTCTCTCATACCGGTATACCTGAAGAGCCTGTACTCCAAAGACCCGTTTTTTCAATCCACCTCCACGCTCCTTACCGTCCATAACATAGGTTATCAGGGGCTGTTTGCCCAGAGCGAATTCCCCAAGCTCGGACTTGATTGGGAATTTTTCGGTGTAGAAGGCCTGGAGTTTTATGGCAGGGTCAACATATTAAAGGGGGGCCTGGTATTCTCGGACCGCATAAATACCGTCAGCCCCACCTACAGCATGGAGATCCAGACCAAGGAGTTCGGTTTTGGGCTGGATGGGATCCTGCGCAAGCGCAGCAACGTCCTGTCAGGCATCCTTAACGGCATCGACTATTCCATATGGAACCCTCAGACCGACAGGTTCATCACCCAGAATTACTCCGCGGACAATTTCCAGGACAAGCAGTTCTGCAAAGCCGAGCTTCAGAAAGCGGTGGGGCTGCCCCGCAAGGATAATGTGCCCGTAGTCGGCGTAGTCTCAAGGCTGGCCGAGCAGAAAGGGATGGACATACTTTCCGAAGTTATCGATGATGTCTGCAGGATGGGTTTGCAGTTGGTGATCCTGGGTTCAGGGGACCTGAGGTACCAGAAGATCCTGGAGCAGGCCTGCCGCAGGAACCCCAAGGTCATGTCTTTGAACATCCGTTTCGACGATCCCCTGGCGCACAAGATCTACGCCGGCAGCGATATCTTCCTTATGCCTTCCAAGTATGAGCCCTGCGGCCTGGGCCAGCTGATCGCATTCAGGTACGGAACGATCCCCCTGGTCTTTAAGACCGGCGGGCTTGCCGACACCGTCAACAGAAAGAATGGTTTTGTCTTTGAGGAGTACCGCCAGAGCGCGCTGCTCAAGACCCTGCAGAAGGCATCGAAGGTTTGGCGGGATAAAGAAAAATGGGCCAGCCTCGTAAGGCTTGCTATGAGTTATAATTTTTCCTGGAAAGAATCGGCAAAGAAATACATACAGCTTTATGCGAAAGCCAACTCCGGCTAAAAAAGCGCTTTTAGTCGTCGGCGTAACCGGGGGCTGCGGCAGCGGCAAGAGCACGGTCGTGCGGTTATTGCGGTCTTTGGGTGCGCGCGTCATTGACGCCGATGAGATCGGGCACCGCCTGCTGCTTCCCGGCAGCAAAGTTCATAAAAGGATAGTCAGGCAGTTTGGCAGAAACTTCCTGGCCGCAGACGGCTCCATAGACCGCGGCCGGCTCGGGCGACATGTTTTCGCCAACAAGGGCCTTTTAAGCAGGCTCAACCGTCTTATTCATCCCGAGATAATCAAGGGCATAAAAAAAAGAATAAGAGAAGGCGGCCGGGGTCTGGTCGTCGTGGATGCGCCTCTGCTTTTCGAAGTCGGTTTTGATAAGCAGGTTGACCGCACGGTAGTCGTGGTCTCAAGTCAAAAGCTGCAGATAGGCCGCATCCTGAAAAAAAGGCCCGCTTTGGGAAGGGCCGGCGCTTTAGAGAGGATCCGCTCGCAGATGCCTTTACGCGTAAAAGCGCTTAACGCGGATTTTATCATAGACAACAACGGTCCGATAAGCAAAACAAGAAAACAGGTGAAGCAGTTATTCGAAAAATTGTTATCCCTCTTATGCCGTTGAGGCAGGCACGGAGGGGTGACCCTGCGCGGCTCTAATAATGCTGCGCGGCTCGTCAAGGAGGTAGTTGTGGAGAAGTTGGATATCCGAAATCTTAAAGACATGAAGATCACCGAACTTAACAAGGTGGCGAAAGAAATGAACGTCAACGGCATCAGCGGCATGAAGAAGCAGGACCTGATATTCAAGATCCTGCAGGCCCAGGCCGAGAAGGAAGGGTTGATGTTCGGCGAAGGGGTCCTGGAGATACTGCCCGAAGGGTTTGGTTTCCTGCGCAGCCCCAATTACAATTATCTGCCCTGTCCGGACGATATTTACATTTCGCCTTCCCAGATACGCAAGTTCGACCTGCGCACCGGGGATACCGTCAGCGGCCAGATCCGTCCGCCCAAAGAAGGAGAGAAGTATTTTGCGCTGCTCAAGGTTGAGGCGGTGAACTTTGAGAACCCGGATGACGTCAAAGAAAAAGTTCTCTTCGACAACCTTACCCCCGTCTATCCCCGGGAGGCGTTTAACCTGGAGACCAAGCCCGAGGAGGTATCGATGAGGATCATGCAGCTCTTGACGCCGATCGGCAAGGGGCAGCGCGGCCTGATCGTAGCCCAGCCTTACAGCGGCAAGACCGTCCTCCTGCAGAAGCTGGCCAACGCCATCACCTCAAACAATCCCGACGTGGCCCTTATAGTGCTTTTGATCGACGAGCGTCCGGAAGAGGTCACCGATATGCAAAGACACGTCAAGGGCGAAGTCATCTCTTCGACCTTTGATGAGCCGCCTGAGCGCCACGTGCAGGTCGCCGAGATAGTCCTGGAGAAGGCCAAGCGCCTGGTCGAGCATAAGCGCGACGTGGTAGTGCTGCTTGACAGCATTACGCGTCTGGCCCGGGCCTATAACTCGGTAGTGCCGCACAGCGGCAAGGTTCTTTCCGGCGGCATCGACTCCAACGCCCTGCAACGGCCCAAGCGGTTTTTCGGCGCTGCCCGGGCAATCGATGAAGGGGGCAGCCTCACCATCATCGCTACGGCCCTTGTCGATACCGGAAGCCGCATGGATGAAGTCATCTTTGAAGAGTTCAAGGGTACCGGCAACATGGAGACCCAGCTGGACAGGAACCTTTTTCAGAGAAGGATCTACCCGGCCATCGATATTAAGCGCTCTAACACCCGGCACGAGGAGTTGCTGGTAAAGAGCGACGTGTTGCAGAAGACCTGGATACTGCGCAAAGTGCTTAATGAGCTCAGCAACGTCGAGGCCATGGAGCTCTTGATAGAAAAGTTAGGCAAGACCAAGAACAACGAGGAGTTCCTGGGCAGCATGAATCAATAGGGATAATCAATTTTGAGTCTCACCAGGTCACCCAAGCAGTGGACTGAAGTGGCCGCCAAGTCTCCGGTGACATTGTGACCTGGAGAGAGGCGACAAAGTCAAATAATCAAAACAGGAGAGAGTAATGAAAGACAAAATCCATCCGAATTACAAGGAGAGCACCGTCGTCTGCGCCTGCGGAGAGACCATTCGCACGCGCTCTACCAAACCCAGCATCCGCGTGGAGATCTGCTCCAAGTGCCATCCGTTCTTTACCGGCAGGCAGAAGTTCGTGGACTCCGCAGGACGCGTGGATAAATTCATGAGGAAGTACGGCAAGAAATAAAACCATGCCCATGCCAAAATGGCGGGGTTAATTCACGCATCGACTTACTCACACTTTGTGTTAGACAGTCAAGCGTTCATTAAATGACCGATCAACTCCAGAAAATGGAAAAGCGCTACGAAGAGATCGAGCGGATGCTCGCAGACCACGGGATCTTTGCCGACAAGGAGCAGTATAACCGCCTGGCCAAAGAGCTTTCCGATCTTAAAGGGCCGGTTTCGTTATTTCGCGAGCAGCGAAAGATCGAGAAAGAGATAGAGGATCTCGGCCTGGTATTGAAAGACAAGCATGAGCGCGATTTTGTGGAGCTGGCTAAGAGAGAGCTTGTGGAGCTGGAGGCGCGGCGGGCGGAGAATGAGGACAAGATAAAAAAGCTCCTGGCCGGCGAAGACAAGGATGCCGGACGCGACGTGATCGTCGAGATCAGGCAGGGCACCGGCGGACAGGAAGCGGCGTTATTTGCCGCCGATCTTTACCGTATGTATACGATGTATGCCGGGATAAAAGGCTGGAGTATCGAGCCGATGTCGCTGAATCAGACTGAGATCGGGGGCCTGAAAGAGGTGACTTTCAGCGTCAAAGGCAAGGACGCCTACAGGAGGCTTAAGTTTGAGAGCGGCGTGCATCGAGTGCAGCGCGTGCCGGAGACCGAGGCGCAGGGCAGGATCCATACCTCTACGGCTACGGTAGCGATACTTATCGAGCCTCAGGAGATCGATCTGGTCATCGAACCCAAGGATCTCAAAATCGAGACCTACCGCTCCAGCGGCCCCGGCGGCCAGCATATGCAGAAGACGGATTCGGCAGTAAGGATCACGCATTTGTCTTCGGGGGTAGTTGTTGCCTGTCAGGATGAGCGTTCCCAGAACAAGAACAAGATCAAGGCCATGAGGATACTGCGCGCCAAGCTCCTGGAAGCCAAGATCGAATCCGAGGCCAAGAAGATCTCGCAGGAAAGAAAGATCCAGGTCGGCAGCGGTGACCGCAGCGAAAAGATCCGCACTTATAACTTTCCCGACCGCAGGATCACCGACCACAGAATAAACTTTACCACCCATAGGCTGGAGGCGGCCATGGAAGGCGATCTGGATGAATTATCGGATGCGCTGCTCAGGGCCGAGCAAGAGAGAAAACAGCAGGCGAAATCATGAACGAGGCGGAATTGTTATTCAGTCATATGCTTAAATGCGATCGGGCCGGGCTTTATGCCAGGCGCAAGCTGCCCCTTACGAAAGAGGAGGCAGCATTTGCTTCTTCGGTGTTCAGAAGAAGGCTTGAGGGTGAGCCTTTGCAGTACATACTGGGGAGGGCGGATTTCTTCGGTTTGGAGTTTGAGGTCAGTCGTTCGGTGCTTATACCGCGGCCGGAGACGGAGATATTGATAGAAAAAGCATTGGAGCTGGGCCCGTACTCCAGGATCTTGGATATCGGCACGGGTTCAGGTTGCATCGCCGTTGTTCTGGCCAGGCATTTTAAAGGCGCTAAAGTCACGGCCGTGGATATCTCGCGCCAAGCCCTGGATACCGCCGCAAGGAATGCGCTAAGGCACGCCGCCGCCATTGATTTTATCAGAAGCGATATCTTTGCTTCTCTTGATGCCCAGCCGCCCTTTGACCTTATCATAAGCAACCCGCCGTATGTTGCCAGCGGCGATATCCCAGGACTTGGTGCACAGATAGCCTTTGAGCCGGTATCGGCAATTGACGGAGGCAGCGACGGGCTGGATTTTTACCGTCGCATAGCGGCTGGGGCTGCGGCTCATCTCGCGCCCGCGGGGTTGCTGGCCATGGAGATCGGATGGAACCAGGCGCAGGAGGTGGCCGCTATTTTCCGGAGTTACCCGGAGTATGCACAGATAAAGGTTTTCAAAGACTACAATGATCTTGACAGGGTCCTGACCTTAAGGGCCAAAACCACTAAATGAGGGACGGGCAATGGACAAATTGGTGATCGAGGGGGGAGTGGTTTTAAGAGGTGAGGCTGTCGTTTCGGGAGCCAAGAATTCAGCTTTACCGATATTGGCGGCGACGCTGTTGAGCGACGAGCCCTGCGTGATAAAGGGCGTGCCGAACTTAAGAGACACCCTTACCATGCTTAGGATCCTGCGTGCCCTCGGCAAGACCGTCGAGTTCAACAGAGGCGTGGCGCAGGTCAGCTCTTGCGGAAAGCTTAACCACGTAGCCGACTACAAGCTTGTCGCAACCATGCGCGCGTCATTCTGCGTACTGGGGCCGTTGTTGGGAAGGCTCAAAAAAGCCAAGGTTTCCCTTCCCGGCGGTTGCGTTATCGGCGTACGTCCCGTTGACCTGCATTTAAAAGGCCTGAAGGCCCTGGGTGCCGACATCGACATCGAAGGCGGCTACGTAAGCGCCAAGGCCCCGCGTCTTAAAGGCTGTTATACTTATCTGGGAGGCGTATTCGGCTCTTCCGTCCTGGCCACCGATAACGTGATGATGGCAGCGACGCTGGCAGAAGGCAAGACCATTATAGAGTCGGCGGCATGCGAACCCGAAGTAGTGGATCTGGCGGAGTTCCTTATCAAGATGGGCGCGCGCATAAAAGGGCAGGGCACGCCGCTTATCGAGGTTACGGGCGTCAAGCGCCTCAAGGGTGTTGCGCATACCATCATCCCGGACAGGATAGAAGCCGGCACGCTGATGATCGCCCCGCTCATCACCCGCGGGGACGTGACTATCCGTAATGTCCGCGTCGACCACCAGGGTGCGCTTATCGACAAGCTGCGTGAGGCAGGGGCTTTTATAAAGACAGGCGATAACTGGGTGCGCGCGGCTTACAGGAAACAGTTGAAGTCAATAAATATCACGACACTCCCCTTTCCGGGTTTTCCCACGGATATGCAGGCGCAGTTCATGGCCCTGATGAGCGTTACCCCGGGGGTAAGCATAATCAGCGAAAAGATCTACCCCGACAGGTTCATGCATGTCGCCGAGCTTAACCGTATGGGCGCCCATATTCAGAGGGAAGGGCCCCACGCGATAGTCGAGGGGATAAAAGGCCTTTCGGGTGCGCCGGTCATGGCCTCGGACCTGCGCGCATCCGCGTGTTTAGTTCTGGCAGCCCTGGCTGCCAAGGGCAAGAGCTCCATCTCCAGGATCTATCATCTTGAGCGGGGCTACGAGAATATCGAAGATAAGCTTGATAAGCTCGGGGCAAAGATCTGGAGAGAGAAGGAATAGCATGATATTGATGATAGATAATTACGATTCGTTTACCTACAACCTCGTGCAGTATTTGGGAGAGCTGGGCGCCAGGGTTAAGACCGTCAGGAACGATAAGATAACCGTTGAGGAGGCCGCAAGGCTAAAGCCGGCCAAGATAGTTATCTCCCCCGGGCCGGGTAGACCCGAGAATGCCGGGATCTCATGCGAGCTGATAAGGGAGTTCTCGGGCAAGGTCCCGATACTAGGCGTCTGCCTTGGGCACCAGGCAATAGGCCATGTTTTCGGGGCAAAGATCTCATCGGCTAAAAGCCTTATGCATGGCAAGACCTCGCTTGTCTATCATGACGCAAAAGGTATCTTTAAAGGCATTGATAACCCGTTTGAGGCCACGCGGTATCATTCGCTGGTCGTCGCAAGAAAAGGGCTGCCTTCGTGTCTGAAGGTCGTTGCCTATACGCGTGCGGATAAAGAGATAATGGGGCTAAAACACAGGGACTTCGCGGTCTGGGGAGTGCAGTTTCACCCGGAGTCGATACTGACTGCTGCCGGCAAGGACCTGTTGGCTAATTTTCTCAAAATAAAAGGATAGCGTGAAGATAAAAGAAGCGATAAACCGGCTGGCGCAGAAGGCTGATCTGAAGGGGCCGGATATGCAGGCGGCGATGCAGGAGATATTCAGCGGCGTCGGCTCTACCGCCGATATCGTCGAGTTCCTTACGCTTTTGAACGATAAAGGCGAGACGGTCGAGGAGCTTACCGCGGCGGTCGGGGTGATGCTTGAGTATGTCGAACCTATTATCGTGGACAGGCCCAATATCCTCGATACCTGCGGGACAGGCGGCGATAAAAAGGGGACTTTTAATATCTCTACCGTCTGCGCTTTTGTGGCAAGCGGGGCGGGGGTGACCGTCGCCAAACACGGCAACCGTTCGGTCTCCAGTAAATGCGGCAGCGCCGACATCCTGGAAGCCCTGGGCGTCAATATAAGCATGAATAAAGATAGGATCAAGCGCTGTCTGGAAGAGATAGGCATCGCTTTCTTGTTCGCGCCCAACCTGCATCCGGCGATGAAGCATGTCATGCCGGCGCGCAAACAAATCGGCAGGCGAACGATGTTTAATATGCTCGGACCCCTCATCAACCCCGCGCGGGCGACCAATCAGCTCATCGGCGTCTACAGCCCCGAATGGGTTGCGGTATTGGCGCGGGTCCTGCATAACCTGGGAACGCGCCATGTAATGGTCGTACACGGAGATGACGGCCTGGATGAAGTAACGACTACCGCCGGGACCAAAGTCTGCGAGGTAATAAACGGGTCTTTTAAGGAGTACTCGATATCTGCGCAGGATTTCGGATTCAAGAAGGCAAGACCCGAAGACATTCTCGGCGGCATGACTGAGGAGAATGTTTCTATAGCCAGGCAGGTTTTAGAAGGCAAGAAGGGGCCGTGCCGCGATATAGTGCTCTTTAACGCCGCCTGCGCCATATACGCCGCAGACAAGGCAGCCTCGATCAGGGAAGGGATAGTTTTGGCCGCGGAGTCCGTAGATAAAGGCAGGGCCATGGAGAAGCTTGAGCTATTAAAGAAGTATTCTAACGAAACGGTTTGATCATGGCCAAAAAAGACGGGCTTAAAGAGATCGTGGTCAGGAAAAAGGAGCGGCTGGCAGCCGCTATGCAGGCCCTGCCGATAGAGCAGCTCAAAGACAGGATAAGCCTTTTGCCTGCCGCGCGCGCGTTTAAGGAGGCGATATCCAAACCCAGGCAGATATCCCTTATTGCCGAGATAAAGAAAGCCTCTCCTTCAGCGGGGATAATCCGCCAGGATTTCAACCATCTGGATATCGCCCGCATCTACGAAGAAGCCGAGGTGCAGGCGATCTCGGTTTTGACTGAAGAAGATCATTTTCAAGGGTCACTCGGCTTTCTCGAAGAGATAAAGGCTGCCGTAAAGCTGCCGTTGCTCAGGAAAGATTTTATCTTCGATCCTTATCAGGTATACGAATCCCGGGCCTTCGGGGCCGACGCGATCCTGCTTATCGCCGACCTCCTTACCAAGGATCAGCTGGTCGAGCTTATGAGTGTTGCCGACTCCCTGGATCTCGATTATATAGTTGAGGTCCATGCCGAAAAAGAGCTTAAGAAAATACTTGCCTTGAAAGGCGTGCCGGTGATCGGGATCAATAACCGCGACCTGCATACTTTGGAGGTCGACCCCAAGACCACCGAGAGGCTCTATATCCTGATACCCAAAGATAAGACGGTGGTGGTAGAGAGCGGATTAAAGAGCCGCCAGGATGTGTTATTTTTAAAGATACTGGGAGTAAGCGCCGTGCTTATCGGACAGGCCTTCATGGAAAGCCCCGATATCCGCGCCAGGGTCGAAGAGATCATGGGATGGTGAAATGAGGCCACAGCTTAAGCGGCTAAAAGGAGCCTAAACTGCTGGGCCGAGTTTTTCTTGTCTGCAAAAAAATCTTTGAGAGATTTTTTTGCGAAAGACAAGATGGCATGACGAGACAAGATAACCATATGGTCAAGGTAAAGATCTGCGGGATAACTAATTTTGAAGATGCCCGGGCAGCTGTTGATTCGGGAGCAGATGCCCTGGGTTTCCTCTTCTATAAAGAGAGCGCCCGTTATATAACCCCCAAAAGAGCGGCCGAGATAACCAGCCGCCTGGATAAAGAAGTTTTGAAAGTCGGCGTTTTTGTCGATGAGAAGGAGAGCAATATCCGCTGGGTCGACCAGCTTTGTAAATTCGACATGCTTCAGTTTCACGGAGACGAAAGCCCTGAGTTCTGCTCCAAGTTCGCGGGTAAAAAAATAATCAAGGCCTTCAGGATCGACAGAAAAAGGGATTTAAGGGGAGCGCTGCGCTACGATACCTTCGCCTATCTTTTTGATACTTATGTAAAGGGTGAGGCCGGAGGCACGGGAGAGAAGTTCGACTGGGAGCTGATCAGGCAGATCGATTTGGCAGGTAAAGTGATATTCCTTTCCGGAGGGCTTACTGCCAGGAATGTACCTGAGGCCATTAAGTGCGTATCTCCGGACTGGGTAGATGTCTCCAGTTCAGTCGAGGAGCGCCGAGGCAAAAAAGACCACAAGAAAGTCGATGAGTTCATAAAAGCAGCCAAGAGATAGGATTTGGGGACGGTTCTGGGGACAGGTCCCAAGAACAGTCCCCAAGCAAAGAGGAAATATGTTGCCGGATAAAAAAGGGCATTTCGGAGAGTTCGGAGGCAAGTTCGTACCCGAGACGTTGATGTATGCGCTGGAAGAGCTGGAAAGGGAGTACGCCAGGGCCAGACGCGACAAGAAGTTTCTTGGTCAGTTCGATTATTATCTCAAGGAGTATGCCGGCAGGCCCACTCCCCTCTACTATGCCGCCAACTTAAGCAAAATCCTGGGTTTTCGGGTTTATCTGAAGAGAGAGGATCTTTTACACACCGGGGCGCACAAGATCAACAATACCATCGGACAGGCGCTTCTGGCTTTAAGGATGAAGAAGCGGCGCGTTATCGCCGAGACCGGAGCCGGCCAGCACGGCGTGGCCACCGCTACAGTGGCCAGTCTCTTCGGTCTTGAATGCGACGTTTATATGGGAGAAGAGGATATCGCCCGTCAAGCCCTTAATGTTTACCGCATGAAGCTATTAGGCGCCCGGGTTATCCCCGTAAAGAGCGGTTCAAGGACCCTTAAAGATGCGATGACCGAGGCGTTAAGGGATTGGGTGACCAATGTCAGAACTACGCATTATGTCATCGGGACCGTCGCCGGGCCGCATCCTTATCCGGCCCTCGTGCGCGATCTTCAGGCAGTGATCGGCCGGGAAGCCAGGCGGCAGATCCTCAAGAAAGAGAATAGGCTGCCGGATTATCTGGTTGCCTGCGTGGGAGGCGGCAGCAACTCTTTGGGGTTGTTTCATCCTTTCTTCGGAGACAAAAAGGTGGTTTTTATAGGGGTAGAGGCCGGAGGCAGAGGCAGAGGTCCGGGAGAGCATGCAGCGACCATTGTCGTGGGAAAAATCGGCGTCCTACATGGCTCAAAATCCAACCTACTCTACGACAAGGACGGCCAGATACTGCCTACGCATTCGATATCCGCGGGGCTTGATTATCCCGGCGTAGGCCCGGAGCACGCCTATTACAACAGGATCGGGCGCGCTGAATACGCGGCGGTAAGCGATAAAGAAACGCTCAATGGCTTCAGGATCCTGTCGGAGAAAGAGGGCATAATCCCGGCGCTGGAGTCCGCGCACGCGCTGGCTTACCTGTTTAATAACAGGGGCAGGATAAAGAAGAATTCACTGGTCATAGTATGTCTGTCCGGAAGGGGAGACAAGGATATGGGTATAGTTACGAAGTATTTGAAGGTAGAGTAAAGCATGAACCGCATCGACTCAAAATTCAAAGAACTGCGCAAATGCGGCAAGAAGGCATTTATCGCTTTTATCAGCGCCGGCTACCCCAGCCTTAAAATGACCGAGGCGCTCTTGGTCGAGTTTGAACGTATCGGCGTGGACATCGTTGAGCTGGGGGTGCCTTTTACCGACCCGATGGCCGACGGCGCGGTTATACAGGAGGCTTCGAAGGCAGCGTTAAAAAAGGGGGTTTCCCTCGATAAGATATTGCGCATGGTCAGGAGGGCGCGCGCCAGCGTCGATATCCCGATATGTCTTATGACTTATTTTAATCCGGTGTTTTCCTTCGGGCAGGAGCGTTTTATCAATGCCGCCTGCGCAAGCGGAGTGGACGGGGTGATCGTCCCGGACCTGCCGCAGGAGGAGGCGCAAGAGTTTAAGGCATCCGCCGATAAGCTCGGGCTGCACGTCATTTCTTTTGTGTCTCCGACCACCTCAATAGATCGGGCCAGGAATATCTGCCGCCGCGCGAGAGGCTTTATTTATTACGTATCGCTGACAGGGGTGACCGGCCAGCGAAGGGCGCTTGCCGGAGAACTCAAGAAAAAAGTATCGGCCTTAAAGCGCCTGACCAGGAATCCCGTATGCGTGGGCTTCGGGGTTTCAACCCCAAGCCAGGTCAGGCAGGTGCAGGCTTTTGCCGACGGCGTGATCGTAGGCAGCGCTATCGTCAAGAAGATCGGGGAAGGCCTGGGTAAAAAGGGCGCCCTTAGGCGCCTGGGCAGATTCGTAAGCGCTTTGAAAGGAGACGTTCGTGTATAGAAAGACCAAGCTGGCAAACGGCGTGACCCTGGTTACCCACAGGATGCCCTTGATGCAATCGGTCACCCTTGGGCTGTGGATGCGCGTGGGCAGCCGTCTTGAGACGCTCCAGCAGAAGGGCATTTCGCATTTTCTCGAACACATGCTTTTCAAGGGCACGCCCAGATACTCCTGCCGCAGGATAAAAGAGGAGATCGAAGGCATCGGCGGAAACCTCAACGGATTTACCTCGGAAGAAAATACCTGTTATCTGGCCAAGGTCCCCGCTAAATATCTTAGGCTTGCGTTCAGGATACTTTCGGATATGATGCTGCATCCTTTATTAAAGCCGTCCGACATAGAAAAAGAAAAAACGGTGATCCTCGAAGAGATAAAGATGTATGAAGACCTGCCGCAAAGCCATGTCTATGAGCTGCTCGATGAGCTGCTCTGGCCGGACCAGCCTTTGGGCTGTCCGATCATCGGCAGGAAATCCACCGTTGGTTCGATATCCCGCAAAGACCTGGCGGCCTATAGAAACCAGCATTACTCCTCTTCGCATCTGGTGATCGCGGCAGCAGGCAACCTTGAACACGAGATGTTGCTTGAGCTAAGCCGCCAGGCGTTCTCGGGCCTCAAAAAGAGCGAGAAGGCGACTTTCTTCTCAGCCATAGAGAGCCAGGATATGCCGCAGGTAAAGTTTTTGCATAAGAAAACCGCCCAGACTCATATGGCCATAGGTTTTCATGGTTTCAAGCGGGGCCATCCGCTGCACCATGCTGTCTCGCTCCTGCATATTATATTGGGCGCGAATATGTCCAGCCGGCTGTTCGAAGAAGTAAGGGAGAGGCGCGGGCTGGCTTACGAGATCGGCACGCAGGTTAAGCGCTACGCCGATACCGGGGCATTCCTGGTGCACGCCGGCACGGATAATAAAAAGACCGCCCAGGCATTGAGCCTCATACTAAAAGAGCTTGAGCTGGTGCGGGAGAAGCCCGTAACTGCGGATGAGCTCAAGCGCGCCAAGGACTATTACGTGGGGCAGCTGCGCCTTGCCTTGGAAGACACCATGGACCACATGCTCTGGATAGGGGATTCGACGGTGGCGCTGGACAAGACTTACAGCCTGCAGGAGATCAACCGGGAAGTAGAGAAGATCGGCCGCCATCACATAAAGGAAGCCGCGGAGTACCTTTTTAAGAAAGACAAGATAAACCTGGCCTTGATCGGCGAGCTTAAGCCTTATGAAAAAGAGATCCATAAAAGGATAGGGTCCTAGATATGCCTTTTACTTTCGGCGAGACCGTGCTTTTAATAGCCTTGGCCCTTCTATCGGCGCTGTTTTCGGCTTCGGAGACGGCGCTCATCTCTTTGAGCAAGATAAGGCTGCGCCATATGATGGCTAAGGGCGTCAAAGGCGCCAAGCGCATCCAGAGGCTCCTGACCGACCCCGACAAATTTATCATCGCCATCCTCGTGGGCAACAACATCATGAACATCGCGATGTCCGCTATAGTAACGGCTGTCCTGGTCAAGATATTCGGTAATAAATGGGGCGTGGCCGTCGCCACATTAAGCACCGCTATTTTTGTGCTGGTCTTTTGCGAAATCACCCCGAAGATCATTTCGCTTAAGAACACCGAGAAGGTGGCTTTGTTCACATCTTATCTTATGGAGAAGATGCTTAGGGTTTTTAGCCCGCTTCTTGCCCTTTACAGCGGCATAAGCAAGCTATTTCTTAGAATGCTCGGGATCGAGCAGGCCAAGAGGTCGCCGCTGGTCACGGAAGAAGAGCTGCGGGTGATGATCGAGGTAGGCAGGGAAGAAGGGATAGTCAGCGAAGAAGAAAGGAAGATGCTGCACAGGATCTTTGAGTTCGGAGACACGCGCGTCAGCGAAGTAATGGTCCCCCGGGACAAGATAGTGGCGGTAGCTAAGACCGCCACGGCCGAGGATGTCCTGGATATATTCGTTGAAAAGGGGCATGCGCGCCTTCCTGTGTATGAGGGCACGATCGAGAACATCATCGGGATAATTTACGCCCGCGACATCCTTTATCTTCTGCGCGATAAGGGGCTGTTTGTCTTAAGCGACATAATCCATGAAGCCTATTACTTTGCCCCCACCACCAGGGTCAATGAGCTCTTGCGCAGGTTCCAGATGGAAAAGATACAGATAGCCATAGTCGTCGACCGCGCCAAGAAGACCCAGGGGTTAGTGACCCTCGAGGACCTGATCGAGGAGATCGTCGGCGAGTTGGAAGAGAAACAACCGGAGCAGCGCGCCACAAATTGATTGATTGTTTTTCTTTTTGTGGTATCATTTTAACTAGTTGACTTACTAAAGGAGGAATCGAATGGGTGAGAAAGGTTATTGCGTAAAGTGCAAAGCTAGCAGAGAAATGAAGGACGAGCAGAAGGTGACGATGAAAAACGGCCGCGCGGCGGTAAAAGGAAAATGCCCCAGCTGCGGAACCGGAATGTATAAGATACTGGGCAAAAAATAGAGACTAACCAGAAGAAGGAACCTCTGAAGACAGACACAAAAAAACTAGCCTTAAGGATCGCGCTTTTAGCCAGGGCAAAGAAAGCGCAGAACGTCTTAGTCCTGGATCTGAGCGGGCTTTCCAGCCTCTGCGATTATTTCGTTATCGCCAGCGGCACATCCTTGAGGCAGGTCAATGCCTTTGCCCACGGCATCAGGGATGAGCTGGAAAAAGAAGGGATCAGGCCGCTCTCGGGTATCCCGGCCAACGACGAGTCCGGATGGATCGTCGTGGATTTCTCTTCGGTAGTAGTTCACGTGTTCCACAAGCCTGTCCGGGATTTTTACGCCCTGGAGCGCTTGTGGAGCGATGCCAAAAGGGTCAGGATCCCCAGGAGCCTGAAATAGGCCCTATTTTTTGCTCTGTTGCCTACCTCGGAAGTTACTCCGCCTTAAAGAAATGAAAATAGACATTCAGGATTCGCTTATCCGGGCGATAAACACCGCAGTCCAGGACCTCGGGTTTGAGGTTTCAGGCAGTACGCAGATCCTGCTTGATGCCGTCTGCGACAACAGGTTCGGGGACCTTTCCACTAACCTGGCGATGCGGCTGGCCAAACCCCTGAAAAAGCCGCCTATCGAAGTGGCCCGCGAGATCGCCGAAAAGTTAACACAAGATCTAAACAAGGGAGAGCTCAAGGATTACATCGCGCAGATACGGGCGGAAGGCGCAGGTTTTATAAACTTTTATTTTGATAAACGTTACTTCCTGCGCGGGATATCCGAGATTCTGCACTCCGGCATAGAGGCCCTAAGATATGACGCCGGCGACTCCAGGCAGGTGCTCATAGAGTTCGTCAGCGCCAATCCCACCGGTTCGCTTTCCGTTGCCCATGCCCGGCAGGCCGCGGTGGGTGATTGCCTGGCCAACATAATGCAGTTTCTGGGTTTTCGCGTGCAGCGGGAGTATTATCTTAACGACGAGGGCAACCAGATAAATATACTCGGTTCGTCCGTGGAGCTGCGCGCCAAAGAGCTGGCCGGCGAAAAGCACGATTTTCCAGAGAACTTTTATCAGGGCGACTATATTTACGATCTGGCCAGGCAGGCCAGCGGGCTTAAGATCCAGAGCCGGGACTTGGGTGATTTTGCCGCGGCAAGGATCCTGGAGACGATAAAGAAGGAGCTTTGCGATTTCGGCGTGCGCTTTGACAGCTGGTATTCGCAGAAAGAGCTGGCCAGGAGCGGCAAGATCGAGGAGGCTTTCGAATACCTGAAGAAAAGAGGCCTGCTTTATGAAAAGGAAGGCGCCCTTTGGTTCAAGTCCACGCAGTTTGGCGACGACAAAGACCGGGTGGTAGTTAAGAGCGACGGGGCCTTGACTTATCTTGCCCCGGATATCGCCTACCATCAGGACAAGTTCAAGCGCGGATTCCAGCGATTGATAAACCTCTGGGGCCCTGACCACCACGGCTACATCAGCCGCATAAATGCGGCGGTTCAGGCTTTCGAGCATCCCTCGGATGCGCTTTCGGTAGTTATCGTGCAGCTGGCCACCATTTACAGGGCGGGCAAGATCCTGCACATGTCTACGCGCAAAGGCCAGTATATCAGCCTGCGTGAAGTGCTTGACGAAGTGGGCAAGGACGCCGCCAGGTTCTTCTTCGTCATGCGGCGCACCTCCAGCCACCTCGATTTCGACCTCGAGGTCGCCAAGAAGCAGACAGCCGAGAATCCCGTATTTTACGTCCAATACGCCCACGCCAGGATCTCCAACATACTCAATAATAACTCTTCGGGGCTGGATAAGAATGCGGACCTTTCCGTTTTGAATGAGGCCGAAGAGATAGCGCTGATGAGAAAGGCCCTGGCTTTTCCTTCCACGCTTCACATATGCCTTAGCACCTTAGATCCGTATATGCTTACGGTATACCTGCAGGAGCTGGCTGAGGCTTTCCATAAGTTTTACGACCTTCATCGCGTCCTGGGGCAGGATGCGCAGCTTAGCAACGCCCGCCTTTGTCTCATTTACGCCGTGCGCCAGGTCCTGGCCGCCGGCCTTGACCTTTTGGGAGTCTCTAAGCCCGAAAAAATGTGAATGAGGTATAAGCTTACGGAATGAGCGCAGCGAGCGAACGTAAGCTTATGACCGAATTCATCCCTTACCCCTGCCCGATCTTTTAATCAGGTAAGCGTAAGGGATAAGTCGTAACTCATGCATACTCACAAAATCCTCAATTTAGCGTTTCGTGACCCCATCTTTGAAGCCGAGGCCGTAAAAAACCTCGGCGTCTCTAAAACGCTCTGCGCCATCCTTTACAATCGCGGCATAAGATCGACAAAAGATGCAGAAAGGTTCCTGAACGTCTCTACCGGGGACCTGCGCGACCCGTTCATCTTTTCCGATATGCAAAAGGCCGTGGAGCTGGTCAAGAGCGAGGCCTCCCGCGGCTCCGGGATCATGCTTTTCGGGGATTACGATGTCGACGGGATAACTTCCCTGGCGCTGCTTAAAGAGACATTCCAGCGCTTGGGCATTCAGACGATACACGCCCTTCCCAACAGGATCAAAGAGGGTTACGGCCTTGGCAGGCAAGCCCTGGAGATGGCGCAATCCCGCCACGTCAGCCTCCTGATAACCGCCGATTGCGGCATAAGCGATCATCGCCCGATAAGAGAACTGGTTTCTCGCGGCGTGCGCGTTATCGTTACCGACCATCACCAGCCCCGTACGCCAGAGCTGCCCGAGGCTTCGGCGATAATCAACCCCAAGATAGCCGGCTGCCCGTATCCTTTTAAGGAGCTGGCGGGAGTCGGGGTAGCTTACAAGTTCTGTCAGGCCCTGGCCGCAGATGAGTTGTTGGAGGAGCTGGACCTGGTATCTTTGGGCACCATCGCGGATGTCGTGCCGCTGGTGGATGAAAACAGGATCATCGCCAAGGAAGGACTGTTGAGGCTTGCGCGCACCAGCCGCCCCGGGCTTAAGGCGCTTATCGAGAGCGCCGGGATAAAGAACAGGAAGTTTGGCTCCAGCAGCGTAAGTTTTATCCTGGGCCCGCGTATCAACGCCGCCGGACGCATGGGGCAGGCCGAGGTGTCATTCGAGCTGCTGATGAGCAAAAATGCCGATAACGCCTCGGAGCTTGCCAGGATCGTCGAGCTGCATAACCGCCAGCGTCAGAAGATCGAGAATAAGATTATGGAGGAGGCCGAGCATATTATCAACCGGGAAGTGAACTTCAAGGAGCATAAGGTCATAGTCATAGCCAAGGAAGACTGGCACCACGGCGTGCTGGGTATTGTGGCTTCGAAGCTGGCTGACAGGTTTTACCGCCCGGCGATAGTCATTTCCCTTAACGAAGAGCTTTGTAAGGGCTCGGGCCGCTCGATAAAGAACTTTCATTTGTTCCGCGCCCTGTCCGAGTGTCAGGGGTTGCTTGATTCTTTCGGAGGGCATAGCCACGCCGCGGGCCTGGTGATCACCCGCGACAATATCGCAGATTTTCGCGAAAGCATCAACCGTTTTGCCCGCGAAGAGCTGACTGTCGAAGACCTTCTGCCCAGCATCGACATAGACGCGCAGCTTGGTTTTTGTGAAATAAACGAAAGGCTGGTGGGAGAGCTGGAGCGGCTTGAGCCTTTCGGCGCCGGAAACCCCGAGCCGCTTTTTTTAAGCCGCAGCTTGAAGCTAAAAAGCCGCATTCAGGAGCTAAGCCGGGACACCCTTAAATTCTGGGTAACTGACGGGGATTTTACGCACCAGGTGATCGGCTTCGGCATGGCGCCCTTGAAAGAAAGCTTGGAGGCGGCTGAGGAATTTGACCTGGTCTATACCCCGAGGTTAGACACCTGGCAGGGTGAGTCTTCTCTCATACTGGAAGCCAAAGATATTTTCTTGAAGTAGGATCAGGCTTTCTGGAAGTTTCCTTTTTTGATGCACTTGGTGCAGATATATACCTGCTTGGGTATTCCGTCTACTATGATACGCAGCTTCTGCAGATTAGGAAGGAACTTGCGCATGGTCCAGCGCGCGATCTTGCTGCCCGTACCGCCCTTAGCCTTATACTGGCCTTTTCTGGAGATGCGTTTGCCCGTTAACTCACCTTTTTTACATATAGCGCAAATTTTAAGCATTTTTTCACCTCAATTCCGTAGAGTTAAAGTATACAAAAAAATATCGGCTTGTCAAGGCAAATAACTGCCTATTATAATAGAGCAAGACAGCGATGAATGACCGGGTAGACATAACCGAACATCTCAACCCCCAGCAAAAAGAAGCGGTGACGCATTCCGAGGGCCCGCTTTTGATCATCGCGGGAGCCGGAACGGGCAAGACCACGGTGATCACCCGGCGTATTGCCTGGCTTATCTCGCAGGGGATCTGCAGGATCAATGAGATCCTGGCCCTTACCTTTACGGATAAGGCCGCCAGGGAAATGACCGAAAGGGTGGACGTGCTCCTGCCCTACGGTTACACCGATATCTGGATATCTACGTTCCATGCCTTCGGCGACAGGGTCCTGCGCGAAAACTCCCTTATCGCCGGCTTAGACAGCGATTTCAAGGTCCTGACCAGGCCCGAGTCCGCGGTTTTCTTTCGCGAGCATCTTTTCGAGTTTGAGCTCTCATACTTTCGTCCCTTGGCCGACCCCACGCGCTTCGTGGAGGCCCTCATAACCCTTTTTAACCGCGCAAGGGACGAGGATATATCCGCCTCTGACTATATTGATTTTGCTGCCGGGCTTAAAGCCGCCTCGGTCGATAAACCCGAGGACCGGGCCCTGAAGGAAGAAGCTGTGCGGCAGGAAGAGCTGGCCAGGGCCTACGGCAGGTATCTGGACCTGTTGGCCAAGAATGGCCTGGTGGACTTCGGAAACCAGTTCTACCTTGCCCTAAAACTCCTGCGCGAGCACCCGCTTATCTTAAGCAATTATCAGAAGCAGTTCAGGTATATCCTGGTCGACGAGTTCCAGGATACCAACTTCGCCCAGTTCCAGATAGTCAAGCTCCTGGCCGGCCCATCCGCCAATATCACCGTGGTAGCCGATGACGACCAGTGCATATACCGCTGGCGCGGGGCAGCTTACAGCAACGTCCTTAACTTCATCGACAGTTTTCCCGCAGCCAAAAAAGTCAGCCTTATCCAGAATTACCGCTCGCGCCAGCCCATACTGGATGCCGCTTACCGTCTTATTCAGAACAATAACCCCGAGCGCTTCGAGGTAAAAGCCGGAATAGACAAGAAGCTGACCGGGTTAAGCAGCGACGGACCGGGTCCGGAGCATAAGCATTTTGATTCGCTCTCGGCCGAAGCCGATTTCGTCGCCGACACCATCAAGAAGAAGTTCGACTCCGGTAAATATGCTTACAGGGATTTCGCGATCCTGGTGCGTTCTAACTCTGATGCCGAACCGTTCCTGCAGTCGCTTAATATGCAGGAGATCCCCTGGCAGTTCAGCGGCAATCAGGGTTTATACGCCAGGCCGGAGGTAAAGCTGTGCATCAACTTCTTAAGGGTCATCGCCAATCCTTACGATTCCCTAAGCCTCTATTACCTGGCCAGCTCTGAGATCTATGACCTGGAGCCCGGAGGGCTTACGTTGTGCATGCACTATGCCCGGCGTAGGAACCTGCCCCTTCATTCAGTCTTCTTAAAGCTTGGAGAGATAGGAGAGCTCAAGGACATAAGCGATGAGGCGCGAAAAAAACTAGAGAGGGTGCTTGTCGACATAGACAAGTTCCTTGAGGTCTCGCGCAACCAAACCACGGGCAGGCTCCTATACTCCTTCCTGCAGGATACCGGCTATCTTAAAAGCCTTACCCGTAACCCCAGCGCCCAAAAGGAGACCTGCATTCAGAACATCGCCAAGTTCTTTAACCTTGTCAGGGATTTTGAGCTGGTGGCAAAGGAAGACCGGGTGATGAACTTTGTCAATTATCTTAACCTCCTTATTGAGGCCGGAGACGATCCGCCGACAGTGGAAGCCGACGCGGATACCGACGCAGTTAACGTTTATACTATCCATAAGGCCAAGGGTTTGGAGTTCAGGGTGGTTTTCCTGGTAAGCCTGGTAAACAACCGCTTTCCGCTGCCCCGGCGCAGCCAGCCGCTGGAGCTGCCCGATGAGCTTATCAAGGAGATGCTGCCTTCGGAGGATTTCCACCTTCATGAAGAGCGCAGGCTTTTTTACGTGGGCATGACGCGTGCCAAAGAAGAGCTGTATCTTACATCGGCCGGAGATTACGGCGGCCAGCGCCTGCGCCGTGTCAGCCAATTTGTGATCGAGGCCCTGGGCACCCGGATGCAGGAGGAAGAAAAGAAGAAGGTCTCGGCGCTGCAGGCCATAGAGAGGTTCGCCCCTCAATCCGGCTCAAAGACCGCGGCAGAAAAGAAGATCGGCGAGAAGGACCTGGTTTATTTGACCTACTACCAGATAGACGATTACCTTACCTGCCCGCTAAAATACAAGTATGTGAATATCCTGCGCGTGCCGATCATGGAGCACCACACGGTCATCTACGGACGCGCCATGCATGATGCGGTGACCAAATATTTCCAGGCCAGGATATCCGGGGCCGGTATGGAGCTTGCCGGGCTGCTGGAGGCTTTTGAGAAAAGTTTTGACCCGCAGGGGTTCCTGGACAAAAGGCACCAGGAAGAAAGGTTCGCCTGCGGCAGGGAGGCGCTGATCAAGTTCTACAGGCGCCAGGAGGAAGATAAAACCGTCCCTTTGTATATCGAAAAGGAGTTTTCTTTTGTATGGGAGAATAACAAGATCGCCGGCAGATTTGACCGCGTAGATAAGGACAATGATGGAGTGACTATAATCGATTTCAAGACTTCCGAGATCTCCAGCCCCGAAGACGCCGATAAACGCAGCCGCGACAGCCTCCAGCTTTCATTATATGCCATGGCCTGGGAGAAAATCTCGAATGCCTTGCCGCAAAAGGTCGCGCTTTATTTCCTTGAGTCCGGGCTTATCGGAGAAAGCAAGGTCGGAGCCGAGCGGTTGGAGAAGATAGGCGACAAGATAAGGGAGGTTTCCGCGGGTATCCGCAGAAAAGAGTTTCAGGCTCGCCCTACTTATATGGCCTGCGTTTACTGCGCCTATAACCAGATCTGCCCTTCTGCGGTCTCTAAATAACATAGGGACGGTTCTCAAGCTAATCTAGAAGTGTCCCCTGAAAAGGGACACTTCTAGATTGTTTCAAGAACCGTCCCTAAAGAAATATTGATTGTTTTTTATATTACTCGTGTTAATATTACAAATATAATTTTAACCCAGAGCTTATAGAGAGGATGGCTTATGCTTGCCGGTAATGTCGGGATATTCATTTTGGGGCTCCTGCTGGGGGCCGGGATCGTGCTGGCCGTCAGCGAGCTCATCAGCCGACGCAGTAAAAGAGAGCTTGAGGTCCAGAATATCCGCCTCAACGAAGGCCGTATCATCGAAGATTCTCTGAAGTTTCTGTTCAGGGCCAACGACATACTTAACGACCTATGGGTCGATAAGGAGGTGTGGTTTAAGTTCCACAAGGACATGCCGGAGAAGTCCTTCGAGTTCGAACAGAGGCTGGTAAGGCGCTTCGACGACAATACTCACAGGGATTTCTTCAACGAGCTGATGTTCCATTCCTTCCGGCTGAAGATGCTGCGTGATGGGGCAGTGCGCGACGACTTCGACAGGCTGATGTCCACCTTCAAAGAGTTCTCCGAGAGGCTCCTTTTGGCGCGCTCCCCCGAAGATTACGCCGACCTTGATAAGCGCTACAGCCAGCAGAAAAATGATTTCCTGGCCAAGTGCGCCGGTATCTGTAAATAAAAACTAAAAACCGAGGTATCTATGGATAGACCCAAGAGCAGGTCCCTGCAGGATATCGAAGAGAAGATGGGCTCGCTTGAAAAGAGTTCGCTGCGCTATATGATATTGGAGAGCGCCAGGGATTTCAAGACCTCCTGGATAAAGCTGGGCCAGGCGCTCTATACCGCCTGGAAGGACAAGGCGTATAAAGAATGGGGCTATGTGAGTTTCGAGGCCTACACGGCTAAAGAGATAGGGGTGCGCAGGGAGACGGCGATGAAGCTCCTGCGTTCGTATTTTTTCCTTGAAAAAGAGGAACCGGAGTATCTCAGGCGCGAGTACGTCGATTCGGCCCCGGCCCCCGGGTTGCCCAGCTACGAGTCGATAGAGCTTTTGCGCAAAGCCAAGAACCAAAAAACCCTCGACGAAAAAGATTACACCCAGCTAAAGCGTGATATCTTCGAAAAAGGCCGCGATGTGCGCGAAGTCAAAAAAGACCTCACCGCGCTCATCCGTCAGCGCCAGGAGTTGGAGCCCGAGGAGGCCTGGGAGAAAAGAAAGTTCTCGAGCCTAAGGAGGCTCATCGCTACGTTGCGCTCGCTTAAAACCGAGATCGAGACTGCCAAGCTCCTGCCGGCGCCCCTGGTCAGGGAAACAGCCGCGCTTATAAAGAAACTGGAAGATGAGCTATCCTGAAAAGCTTGTTTCCAGGCGCATGTCGGCCCTGGGGATAAGGGAAGAAGATCTGGCCGAAAGCTTCATACGTTCCGGCGGACCAGGCGGACAGAACGTAAATAAGGTATCGACCTGCGTTTGGCTAAAACACCTGCCCAGCGGCATCGAAGTAAAATGCCAGAAGGAGCGCTCTCAGGCCGCCAACCGCGACCGCGCCAGGTTGATACTCTGTCAGAAGCTCGAGGAACGGCTTTTAAGACAAGAAGAGTGCAGGCGCCAGGCCCTGGAGAAGCTGCGCAGGCAAAAACGCGGCCGTTGCCGGCAGGCCAAGAACAGGCTTCGCCAGGAGAAGCTGCGCATCTCAGCCAGAAAGAGATCGCGGCAGAAGGTCAGGGATTTTGACGAATAAGCATAAAGTGTTCTTTAGTTTCTCCGAAGATGATTGCGGGCTCTTCCGGCAGGCGCTGGGAGAGCTTTCGTCTTTAGGGTTCGATTTTGATTTCTTCGACGGTCCATTTGCCGGGACAGAAGCTTGCCCGGCTTCCCGGATAAAAAGGCTTATCGGAGAAAAGCTGGTTGCCTGTACTGTTACCGTTTGCCTGATCAGCGAAAACACCCATAAAAGCGCATGGGTGGACTGCCAGCTTTTAAAAAGCCGGCAGAAGGGCAATAGGATCATCGCTATGGCCTTCAAGGGCACTAAAGACGCGGTGCTGCCGGAGATCATAAGGCAGGAGAACCTGCGTTTTTATCCGTGGGAGCCGGCAAAGCTGGCAAAACTCCTTTTCGCCTAAACTTCTTGCCTAAAGGGGATATTTGTGATAGCATAAAAATCACAAAAAGGAGGTTGTTATGGAGCCTATTTTTCGGGACAAAAAGAATGCGATGATATTTCTTTTAACCCTGATATCCGCGCTCCTGATAATCTCAAACGTAAATCTCTGGATCAGCCTTAACGGCGTGCGCGAGGAGATACGCTACGTCTGGAACGTAGTGTATAAGCAGCGCGAGCTCGAGAAGAAACTCAGAGAAGAAAACAGGATCTTAAGGTACAAGGCCAAGCTTTCGCAGGACGACTCCGTATACTTCAGGCAGAAGCTGCAGATCAAGAAAGAATTAGAAGCAGATAAGAAAAAGCAAAAAGCGCCTCTGAAAAAGAAGAAGCGCTTTTTGTTCTTTTAGGAAGGGCACATCTACTAAGTAAGCCTACCGCAGTATATCGAATACGCTCTCCAGCATCTCATCGGCGGTTTTTATGCTCTTAAGGTTGAATTCATAGGCGCGCTGACCGAGCATCATCTGGGTCATCTCTTCGGCCATGTCAACGTTGGATGCCTCCAGGAAACCCTGTTCTATCGTGGCGAATCCCCCGGCCCCCGCTACTCCTGCCGCGGGCATCCCGGAGCTGGCGCCCTGCGCGTAATAATTCTGTCCGAGGCTGACCAGCCCTGCGGGGTTGGAGAATTTTACCAATTGGATCTGGCCCAATACCTGCGGGGCAGCAGCACCCGGACGCGTAACTGATACCGTCCCATCCCTGGCTATCTGTATGCTTGTAGCGTCCAGGGGTATGTTTATCTGGGGTTGGAGTATCGAGCCGTCCGCCGCGACAAGCCTTCCCTGGCCGTCATTCTTAAAGCTGCCGTCCCGCGTATAAGCCAGCGTTCCATCAGGTCTTAGTACCTGGAAAAACCCTTCTCCCTGTATGGTCAGGTCAAGGGGGTTAGAGGTGCCCATAAGAGCGCCCTGGAAGAATATCTTTTCTACGGAGGCCAGTTTTGTCCCCAGGCCTATCTGGCCGCTTCCGGTAGTAGAGTATATCTGGTCCTGCAGGCCGGCGCGGGATTTCTTGAATCCGGCGGTGTTGATATTGGCGAGGTTGTTGGTTATGGTATCGATCTTATGTAACTGCGCGGCTAAACCGCTTACCGCTATGGATAGGCTGGATAACATGGTTATCCTCCTGGTTAGATTTAAAAACTCTTAAATAACCGGGTATTCCTCTCCTAATAGTATTATCGGCAATAGCTTTAATAATTTTAGTATTTTTTATGAGGTTTTTGTGGTAAAATCTTGTTGCTATAATATCAGGAAGACCAACGGGTTAGGAGAAGAGACCGATGTTTATAGAGGCTTTTTTGAGCTCTGGATCAGCAGTCCTGCAGATATTCATTTTAGGGGGGATCGGGTATTTGCTGACCAGGAAACAGGTGCTCGGGGATTCGGCAGTGGAGATGCTCAGCCGCCTGGTCGTAGAGGTGACGCTGCCGGCGTTGATATTCTCTCAGTTGGTCAAAAGCTTCAGATTTGACCTGTACCCCGATTGGTGGTTTTTCCCGCTGCTGGGAGCTTTCATTATCCTGGCGGGGCTGGCCGTAGGCTACGCATTGGCTTTCTTCATAAAGGGCAGCCAGCATAAGATGCAGTTTGTAAGCCTGGTCGCTTTTCAGAACTCCGGCTACCTGCCGCTTGCGCTGATATCAGCCATACTGACGGGTCAGAAGGCGGATACGATGCTGGTGATGTTGTTTTTGTATCTGTTGGGCTTTAACCTGCTGGTCTGGTCAGCCGGCGCCTACATGCTTTCTTCGCATGCGAATAAGAGGTTTGAACTGGGGTCGGTCTTCAGCCCGCCGGTGATAGCGATAATCCTCGGACTGATAACGGTAGCTTTAGGGGCAAGCGCCAAGCTTCCCGCCCTCCTGTTGAAACCCGTGCACATGGTCGGTGAATGCACCCTGCCTCTGGCCTTGTTTGTAGTGGGAGGGAATCTGGCCGCGGTTCGGTTCAGGAAGCCGGACCTTAAGGCCATGAGTTTATTGGTCCTGGCCAAGCTCATCATCCTGCCTGCTGTCGGCCTGTGGCTTGTTTTAAAGATGGGCCTGCCAGAGCTCTTGGGTTTATTGATCGTCATGGAGCTGGCAGTGCCTTCGGCGACTTCCTTATCGGTGATCGTGCGCCATTATAAAAAAGAGGACCTGCTCATAAGCCAGGGGGTCTTTCTGACGCATTTATTGAGCCTGGTGACGCTGCCGGTATTTTTGAGTTTATATTTAATGAGAGTTATGATACAATGAGTCAGCCTATTGCGACTAACCATAAGGCGCGCAGGGATTACGAGATCCTGGAGTCGTTTGAATGCGGGATCGAGTTAAAGGGGAGCGAAGTAAAATCGCTGCGGGCAGGCAAGCTTAACATCGACGACAGCTTCGCCCGCTCCGAAAAAAACGAAGTCTTTTTATTTAACGCCCATATCAGCCCTTACGCCCAGGCCAGTTACATGAATGTCGATCCGGCCAGGCCCCGCAAGCTGCTGTTGCATAAGAAGCAGATACAGAGGTTGACGGGAAAGCTGGCGCAAAAAGGATTGACCCTTGTGCCCCTTAAGGCTTATTTTAACGAAAGGGGTTTTGCCAAGATCGAGCTGGGGCTGGGCAAGGGCAAGAAGCTATACGACAAGCGCCAGGATATAAAACGCCGCGAATCGGATCTGGCGATGAGAAGGATAGTCAAGGCCAGGAGTAGGAAATAAGGTTATTAGAGGCACCGTTGCCGCTTTAGGCGGCAACGGTGCCAATTTTCCAGAAGGAAAATCAGGGAAAATTGGGGGTGAAATGGGTTCGACTTAGGTGTGTCGGGTAAAAGCAGCATGCCGCGGACGTAAGGTTAGCCGCGTCAACAATCCTTACACTTTATAAACGCAAACACGCAAGTGTCACGTTTAGGAACATTTGATCAGTCCTTCGGGGCTAGACCAATGTTCATACCAGCCTTCGCGCTTAATTAAGCGTGAAGCCTCTGTCCATCCTGCCTGTGGGATGAAACAGAGACCTTAGCAGGATAGCTGCGGCGTTTGCCTTTGGCGCCGCAGCGAAACCAAAAAGGCTGCGTCCCGGATAATCCTGTTTATCGGAGTGTCCGGGATAAAGCGCAAAAGATAAACTAAGCATGTAGCGGCTCTTATTCGTCTATCTAAGGACGGCGGTTCGATTCCGCCCACCTCCACCAAAATTTTCCGACAAGGAAAATTTTGGTGGATCCTGTACGACCATCACGAGGCGGCAAGCCGAGTGAGGGAGTACAGGATCTGGTTCCTTTTTCCGACAAGGAAAATTTTGGTGGATCCTGTACGACCATCACGAGGCGGCAAG
>CAZYCL010000002.1:0-8641 GCA_964645795.1 uncultured Planctomycetales bacterium | reverse complement strand
CCGAGTGAGGGAGTACAGGATCTGGTTCCTTTTTCCGACAAGGAAAAATATCATCCATGTCCAAATTCAAATTATACTTTTTTGCCTTTTTCTGCCTGACGGCAGCGGCGATTAATTTGACGGGCTGCGCCACCACGCCCGCCGGGGGCATGAGCGGCCTTTATTCCCTGAACGGCACGGTGTATTTTTCCCTGCCGGCATACTGCGATTATGCAAAGATCGACTGGGATTACGATACCTTTAGCCGCAGGGCTATCCTTATCCGGGACGGACACAAGGTGCACATAAGGGTGGGGGACGGGCTTATCCTTGTGGACGGCAGGCCCACTCATTTAAGGCATCCCATAGACATCTACCAGGGGATCATTGTCGGGCCTCTTAAATTCAGGCAGGAGATACTGGATGAGATCTTTTCTACTAAGAAGGTCTGCGATGTCCCGGAAACCGCTTCTTTGAACGGTTTAAAGATCGTAGTCGACGCCGGACACGGCGGCCGCGATCCCGGGGCGATCGGCAGAAGCGGCCTAAGAGAAAAGGACGTCAATCTCGATCTAGCCAAGCGCCTGGGGGCATTGCTTAAGAAAGCCGGCGCTCAGATAGTCTATACGCGTTCTTCGGACAGGTATATCCCTCTGGGATCGCGCGTGGACATCGCCAACAGCTCAGAAGCCGATTTTTTCGTGAGCGTCCACGCCAACGCCAACCGCGTGCGCAGCATGAACGGTTTTGAGGTTTATTACGTCTCGCCGTCCGTTAGCGACTCCAAACGCGCGGCATTCGCAGCCAAGAACGCCAGGCTTAAGCTGAGCAGCTCCTTTTTCGGCAGCAATTCGCCGCAGCTCAAGGCCATAATCTGGGACATGCTCTACACCAACAGTCGCGCCGAATCCATAGAGCTTTCGCGTTCGATATGTACTTCGGTAAACGAGGGGATGGGGCTCAAGATCCTCGGGATCAAAGGCGCCAAATTCGAGGTCCTGCGCGGAGTGCGCATGCCCGGGGTACTGGTAGAGGTGGGGTTCGTCTCTAACCGCGAAGAAGAAGCAAAACTTAAGAACGGCTTTTACCGTCAGAAGATAGCCGAAGCCATCTCCTGCGGGATCATAAACTATCATCGGGATTGCAAAATGATGGAGGCAAGCAAGCGATGAAATCCATAGGCGTCTTTGATTCGGGCGTGGGGGGTCTTACCGTCGCCAGGGAGCTGATAAGGCAGTTGCCTTCGGAAGATATCATTTACTTCGGCGATACGGCGCGCGTCCCTTACGGGATAAAATCGCGCGAGACGGTGGTGCGTTTTTCCATCGAGAACATCCTCTTTCTTCTCAGGCACGAGGTCAAGCTCATATGCGTGGCCTGCAATACCGCTTCGAGCGTCGCGCTGCCGGTCTTAAAGAGCAACTTCAAGGTCCCCATCGTCGGGGTCATCTCTCCCGGGGCCAAAGAAGCGGTATACGCCACGCGCAACAAGCGCATCGGGGTCATCGGCACAAAAGGGACGATCAAAAGCAGGACTTATGATAAGGAGATAAAGCAGCTGGATCCGGCGGTGAAGGTCAGCACCGTCGCCTGTCCGCTTTTTGTGCCTTTTGTCGAGGAGGGGTGGCTTAGCGGAGCGGTGGTTGAGCAAGTGGCGCGTAAATACCTGGAGCCTTTGAAAAAAGACAAAGTAGATACGGTGATCCTGGGCTGCACGCATTATCCGCTGCTCAAGCCCGTGATCAGGCGCATCTTGGGCGAGAAGGTAGAGCTCATCGATTCGGCCAAGCAGGTAGCCGTTGAGATCAAAAATATCCTGGATTGCGAAGGGCTTTTGAATAAAGGCCGCCGGGGCAGGCAAAGGTTTTATGTAAGCGATAACCCCGAGTGGTTCAAGGAGCTGGCGGTAAGGTTCTTGGGGCGCAGGGTCAATAACGTAAAGAAGGCGAGTTCAGCTTAAGATGTATTCGATAAAGGTCGAATCGGGTTTTAGCTCCGCGCACAACCTTAAAGGTTATAAAGGCAAATGCGAAGAGCTGCACGGCCACAACTGGAAGGTCGAGGTAGTAGTAAAGAAGGCCCGCCTGGATAAGGCCGGCATGGTCCTGGACTTCAAGGACGTCAAGTGCGCGCTTAACCGCATCATGGAGGAGCTCGACCATAAGTACCTGAATAAGGTAGCTTACTTTGCCAAAAAAAATCCCACCTCTGAACGTATCGCCGAATACATATTCGGGAGGCTGCGTAAGAGCGGCCTGAAGGTCGACGCGGTTACGGTTTGGGAGAATGATACAAGCTCGGCGACCTATGAGGCATAAGCAGCAGCCGGCGGCTAAACGGGCAGTAGTGCTGCTTTCGGGCGGCCTGGATTCGGCAGTCGCTTTATATCTGGCCAGGGCAGGAGGTTTTAAGTGCAGCTGCCTTATCTTCGATTACGGGCAGCGGCACAAAAGGGAGGTCGCCTCGGCAAAGAAAATTGCCCGGCAGGCCGGCTGCGATTACAAGCTCATAAGGCTGGATTTTCCCTGGAAAGGCTCCAGCCTTCTTGATAAGGGAAGGAAAATACGCCGGGTCGCCATGTCACCATGTCGCCATGTCACCGGTAAGATCCCCGATACTTATGTGCCGGGGCGCAATATCATATTTTTGAGCCTGGCATTATCCTGCGCCGAAGCAACCGGGGCCAGAACCGTATTCATCGGAGCGCACGCCCAGGATTACTCCGGCTACCCTGATTGCCGCCCGCAGTTTTTCCGCGCATTCGCAAAAGCCGCTCATTACGGGACAAAGGCGGGGGTAGAACGGCGCGGGATTAAAATAAAGACCCCGCTTATTGACAAGACAAAGGCCGGGATAATCAGGCTTGGCAAGAAGCTTGGCGTACCGTTTGAGCTTACCTGGTCCTGTTACAAAGGCGGCGCTAGGCCCTGCGGCTGCTGCGACAGTTGTTATTACCGGGCTAAGGGTTTCCGTCGGGCAGGCCTAAAAGACCCGGCTTTAACAGACAGGCGGGGCAGAGAAAGAGCATGAAAGCCAAAATCAGCGAAATCTTCGATAGTATCCAGGGGGAAGGCCTCTATCTGGGAAAAAAGCAGATCTTTGTGCGTTTCTTTGGCTGCAACCTCGGCTGCCGATACTGCGATACCAAGATAGACTGCTTTGCCGAATACGACCTGGCACAGCTTATCGATTATCTTAAGTCGATGCAGGGAGAGTATGATTCGGTTTCTTTCACCGGAGGAGAGCCTCTTCTGCAGACGGAGTTCCTGAAGCAGGCGCTTAAATTCAGCCGCCAGCTGGGATTCCATACATATCTGGAGACAAACGGCACGCTTCCCGAAGAGCTGGCAGAGGTAATTGCCGATGTCGATACGGTAGCCATGGATTTTAAGTTCCCCAGTTCTACGGGCCAGGGCAGCTATTGGAGGCAGCACGAACAGTTCCTGGAGATCGCCTCGCAGAAAGAGGTCTTCATCAAGAGCGTTATCTGTTCGAGCACCACGGATGAGGACCTGGCGCAGTCCATCAGGCTTATAAAGAAGATAAACCCGTCGGTAGTCATGGTCCTGCAGCCCAACTGTTACGAAAACCACGGGATGCTGGATGAGAAGCTTGGGCGTTTCAGGGATTACAGCCGGGATAAGGGCGTGACCACCTGCATTATCGGCCAGGTGCAAAAGAAGATAGGCATACAATGAAAAAACGCTCCTCCTACGAAGGCCTGCAGTCCGGGGTAAAGAAGCTAAGGACCCCCGCGATCGAGGTTTGGAAAAATCAGTATCCGGACAAGCCCTATAGCGTATCTCTTGATATCCCGGAGTTCACCTGCATATGCCCGAAGACCGGCTTACCCGATTTTGCGGTTATCAAAATAGAATACTCGCCTGCCGCCTACTGCGTAGAGCTGAAGTCGTTTAAGATGTACACGATATTCTTCCGCGATATCGGCATATTCCATGAGCACCTGGTAAACAGGATGCTCGAAGATTTTGTTCGGGCCTGCAAGCCCCGCCAGGCCAGGATCAGCGCGGTCTTTAATCCCCGCGGCGGCATCACTACTACGGTTACCAGGGAATATAAGAGATGAGGCTTATCACCCAGAAAAAGATCCGGCAGACTACTGCCGCGCTCTGCCGCAGGGCAGGGCTGGTCTTAAGGGGCGATGTCCTTTCGGCGCTGAAATCCGCCCATAAGAGAGAGACCAGGCCGCCTGCCAAAGAGGCCCTGAAGGCGATCATCGACAATGCCGGCGTTGCCGCCAAAGAGGGGCTGGCTATCTGTCAGGATACGGGGCTACCGGTGGTGTTTGTGGAGCTGGGAAACGAAGTGATGGTTGAAGGGGACCTGAGCCGCGCAATAAACAAAGGCGTTGAATCCGGATACAAAGAGGCGAGCTTTCGAAAGTCGCTGGTCAAGGGTCCGTTGTGCAGGTGCACCAACGTCTATGCGCCGGCAGTGATACATACACAGCTTGTCAGAGGCAGGCGCATGAAGGTCACGGTGCTGCCCAAGGGCTTCGGCTGCGAGAATAGATCTGTCCTCAGGATGTTCAACCCGACCGCCGGGATAGATCAAATAAAAGAGTTCATCGTCGAGACGGTAAAGAGCTCCGGTCCCGATGCCTGCCCGCCGTACGTGGTGGGGGTCGGTATCGGCGGCACAGCGGATTATGCCTGCCTCCTGGCCAAGAAAGCTCTTTTAAGAAGGGTCGCTAGGTCGTCAGGTCGCCAGGTCGCCAGGATCGGTAAGCTGGAAGCGGAGTTGCTGAAGGCGGTTAACAGGCTAGGCATCGGCCCTATGGGTTTTGGCGGCAAGACCACGGCGCTGGCCGTGCATATGGAAACTCATCCCACGCATATCGCGGGGCTGCCCGTAGCGGTCAATATCAGCTGTCATGCCCTCAGGAGCGCGACGGCAGTTATATAGGCATTTTTAAAATTGAAACATAAACAGCGCTGGCTGATAACATTGTTCGGCATTTCTCTGATCGTCGGTTTTCTGCCCAGCTGCTGGACGTATCCCTGTTATAAGGCGATGCACCGGCATATGCCGGAGTGGCTGATAGTCGTGCGTTTTAGCATTTCGGTCGCGCTCAGGGCCCTGAGTATCATCAGCGGGATAGGGATAATTTTACGCAGGGATATCTTTCGAAAGCTCGCTTTGGCCCTCGGCGCTTTTTATCTCTCGACGGTTTTTTTAAGGCACCCCTATTACGTGGTGAGCAGGGTCTTCGAGGAGAACGCCTGCCTGGCAGGGGAGTACGCGGCCGCTCCGTATAACCTCGTCCAGTGGGTTAAGGCTATTTTTCTGGTGCTGTTGTTTAGCGCCGAGATAGCATACTTTGGTGCCTTGATTTATTTCTTCACTCGCGCGGCTACCAAGGCTGAATTTAGAATACGGCAGAGGTTTAGTCCAGATAGCGGTTTTAACGAAAGGAGACAAGGATGATGAAGCATCCTTTGAAGGCGCAATTAGTTTTCGCGGTTTCCACTATTTACTGGATACAGGGGATCCTCGGAGTGTTATCGACGCTGGCAATCGCGATACCGGCGATCGCCACCTCCGGTAATATCCCCGCCGATCAAAAGGCTGCGGCATTCACGGGCCTGGCGGTAATAGTGGGTTTATCGCTGTTTTTCGCCGCGGTATTCTGCGCGCTGGGATTTTATATCAGGAAGAAGAATAAGGTCGCCGTGATAGCGGGGGTGATCGTCGCGCCTTTAATGGCTGTATTTACTTTCATCGGCGCGCAGGGCGTGTCCCTGCCGTTTTTCCTCAACGTGGCCGCTTTTATTCTGATAATCGTTGCCTGGAAGGAGTTTGATTTTGGCAAGAAATCCCAGACGCCCCAATAAGCCAAAGTTTAGAAAACTGGTTGCGGGAGAAAGGCTTTTGTTTACCGGCACGCTTTACACCTGCCGCGATCAGGCGCATAAGAGGCTGGCAGAGGCAATAAAAAAGAAGTCGAGTCTGCCGCTGGATCTTAAAGAGGCAATACTTTATTATTGCGGGCCGACGCTTGCGCCCAAAGGCAGGCCCATCGGTTCCTGCGGTCCGACCACTGCCTCGCGTATGGATAAGTTCACCCCTGTCCTTATGCGCGCGGGCCTTAGGTTCATGATCGGCAAAGGCAGGCGCTCGAAGGAAGTAGCGGCAGCGATAAAAAAACACAAAGGGACGTATTTCCTGACTTATGCCGGTTGCGGCGCGCTTCTGGCGCGCCGGGTCTTAAGCGCTTCGGTTTTTGCTTATCCTGAGCTGGGGGCTGAGGCGATTTACAGATTAAAAGTGAAGGATTTTCCGTTGTTCGTGGGGATCGATGCTCAAGGGAGGGATATCTATGGCGCGCGTTGACGGCCGCGGTCTTGACAAGCTGCGAAAAGTAAGCATTACCCGCAATTACCTGAAAAACCCCGAAGGCTCCTGCCTTATAGAATTGGGGAGCACTAAAGTTATCTGCACCGCTTCGGTAGAAGAGAGCGTGCCGCCGTTCTTAAAGAACACAGGCACCGGCTGGGTCACCGCCGAGTACGGGATGCTGCCGCGCTCCTGCGACAAGCGCATCCAGCGCGGTAAGGATTCGGGCCGCACCTTTGAGATCCAGCGGCTGGTCGGCAGGAGCCTGCGCACGGTCATTAATATGAAGCCGTTAGGCGAGCGCACCATCTGGCTTGATTGCGACGTGATCCAGGGAGACGGAGGCACGCGCACCGCCTCCATTACGGGAAGCTTCGTGGCTCTGGCGGATGCGCTGATAAAACTGAAGAAAGAAGGGGTTATCTCCGAAGTCCCGCTTAAGGATTTTGTCGCCGCTACCAGCGTGGGTATCGTTGGAGGGCATCCCGCGCTTGACCTCTGTTATGAGGAGGATTCCAAGGCCGAGGTGGACATGAACGTGGTGATGACCGGCAAAGGCGAGTTCATCGAGGTGCAAGGTACGGCAGAGCGCAAGCCTTTTAATAAGGCTGATATGGACAAGCTTATGGAGTTGGCTGCTAAGGGTGTCTCGGAGCTTATCGAGATACAGAAGAACATGTTTAAGGGCGCTTTCTAAATGAAGCTTGTTGTTGCCACCAGGAACAGGAAGAAGCTCAAGGAGATAAAAGAGATTTGGGGCTCTTTGAAAATAAAGCTTGTTTCGCTTGATGATTATCCCAATGCCCCCGAAGTAATCGAGGACGGTTCGACATTTATAGAGAACTCCGTAAAGAAAGCGCTGCAGACCGCGCGTTTTACGGGTGAGCCGGCATTAGGCGAAGACTCGGGTATCTGCATCGATGCCTTGGCAGGCAAGCCCGGGGTGTACTCTGCGCGGTTTTCCGGTAAAGATAAGAGCGACGAGAAGAACAACGCCAAGGTCTTAAGGCTTTTAAAGGGGTTGCCTCTGTCCAGGAGAGGCGCTTACTACGCTTGCGCCGTGGCTTTGGCTGATGGACAGGGTATTATCGGGGTAACCGAAGGCAGATGTCTGGGTAGGATCAGTTTTGAGCCTAAGGGCAGCCGCGGCTTTGGATACGATCCGGTATTCATACCCAAGGGCCATATTAAGACATTTGCCGAGCTGGGCGAAGCCACTAAACACAAGATCAGCCACCGCTTTCGGGCGCTCAAAAAAGCCGAGAAGCTGATCCGCAAATATATTGAACGGCGTAAGCTTGGTCGATATAATTGACCGGAAGCAGGCAAAATGTTTTTAGCAGTACCGCCGAAGGCGGTGCGTAGCAGCTAACTTGTCGCATGCTGCTAAAAACATAAAAGGGGTGTGGGGGAAAATTTCCCCCACGCTTGGGGGAGAACAGCACCTCAAAAAGCTTTTATTAAGCGCAAGCGTTAGGAGGGGGCTTGCCCCCTCCTAAGGAGTGAGAGTCCATATATATTTAGGTTAGTTTAGATACATTTAAAACATGAATTTACTGCTGGTGCAATGAATCAGCAGTAGCGAACGACCGGGGCGTGGCTCAGCTTGGCTAGAGCGCCTGCTTTGGGAGCAGGAGGCCGACAGTTCAAATCTGTCCGCCCCGATTAGAATTAATGCGGTACAGGTTCTCCCGCTAAGCTGCGTTAATAGCAGGCAGGATTTCGCCGCTTGGAATAAAACGGGTGCGGCTCAAAAATCCTGTCGCCCCGACCAAATATGAGAATTTTAGTTACTTTATTTGCCGTAGTATTATTTGCAGGCGTCGCCCAAGCGCAGGAAATTATTGTTACTACCGATAAGAAACAGTATACTCAAGGGGAGGCAGTAACTATAATATTAAAGAATAGGCTTAGGGAGAGCATCTTCTCGCATATTGCCAGCGCAACACCAGGAGCCTGCATCAAGTACGCTGAAAGAAAGACCGGCTCCGGCGGGTGGCAAAGATTATTTACTCGCTGCGAATATCCTAATTGCATAGAAGATGTAGATGCGCCTTCAGAGGTAAAACCTGGGGAATTCAGGGAATACGGATGGAACCCGTTGATCTATGTTAATGGGACCCAGAAGCGCGTTAAGGCCGAACCGGGCGCGTACCGGCTGGCGGTTTCTTACCAGCTCAGGTCCGGTTCTGCCTCGGAAACCTGCGAATGGAAAACAGTAAATTCTAACGAATTTACGATTAAATAAATGCGCCTGTAGCTTTAGCGAGCAGATGACTTGCGCGACCGAAGGGAGCGTAAGTCA
>CAZYCL010000001.1:0-352447 GCA_964645795.1 uncultured Planctomycetales bacterium | reverse complement strand
CCGTTAATTTTTCCCTTGCCGGGAAAAATTAACGGATGCCGTGAAGGCCATAGCGAGGCAGCCCCTCGCCCACATTGTTTGGGCTCGGGATAATTCGCTTGAAATAAACTAGGACGAATTAACAAGCCGAGCAGGCCGTAACGGCGCCGCACCTTAGAAAAAACGGCACTGTCGCGGCTGCGTGCGCGACAGTACCTAATAAGACATCCCGTATGACCAACCCTCTCTCCCCTGAATTCCACTGCCTCTATTCCGACAATACGCAAGAGTTCCTGAACAGAGGCAAGTGTTTATACTCGAAGTTCTCCTCATTCCTGGATAAAGACAGGCCCGTGATCGACCTTGGCTGCGGGGACGGGTGTTTTCTTGCCTATTTGAAGGGCATGGGTTTCAATGATATCCTGGGCGTTGAATCCAACGATCGATTATACGAGCACTGCCGCAAGCTTAACCTGCCCGTAGAGCATTCGGATATCCTTGATTACCTTAAAACTAACGCTCGCAAAGACGCGGCCTATCTTTATATAGATACGGTAGAGCACCTTTCTTTCGATTATAACCTTGAAGTATTAAAGCGGATACCGGTATCCGGCTCTTTGATCATCCAAACCCCAAATACCCACTCTGTGCGCGGACACGAGTTCTATCTTAGCCTTCCCAGCCACGTTCATGCATATTGCCCCTGGGTCCTGAAGAAGATGCTAGAGCAAGCCTCATACAAGATCATCGCCGAGGGCACCAGCGAAGGCGAAACAGGCCCATGCAAGAGGCGCAGTATCCGTTCATTCATCATTAAGCATATCCTGGGTATGGACCCCAGCGTATTCTTTGAAGGGGCTAATTATTATATCGTAGCCAGGCGCAGCGGATAAAATCGCGTGCAAAAACCGGTCTCTCTCTATATCCCGTGTTTCAACGTCCAGGCCACCATAGGCGACTGCATCCAGGGCCTCTTAAAGCAGACGTATCCGCCTGACGAGATACTGGTTATCGATGACGGCTCAAGCGACCGGACAGCCGAGATCGCATCCGGATATCCGGTAAAGGTCATAAGGCATGAGCGCAACAAAGGGCTGGCTGCGGCGCGAAACACCGGCATAAAGAACAGCCGCAACGAGTTAGTTGCCTTCGTTGACGCCGACTGCATACCGGCGCCGGAATGGCTGGAGAGGCTGGTGGTATGCCTTGAAGATGAGGCTGTAGCGCTGGCAGGCGGCAGGCTTACGGAGGGGGTTTTACTTTCGTCTGCCGACCGCTGGCGTGCGGCGCACATGTGTCAGCACTGGGGAGAAAGTCCCCGGCGCGACCCCGAGTTCATCTTCGGCCACGACGGGCTCGTCAGAAAAAGCGCCCTTGAAAAGGCGGGCTGGTATAACGAAACTTATAGGACTAACGGAGAAGACGTGGACATTTCAAGGCGCCTTGGCGCCTGCGGTTTTTCGCTAATGTACGAACCTGCCGCCGTGGTAAAGCACCTGCGCCGCGATAGCTTTGCCTCTATACTAAAGACGGCTTACCGTTACTGGTGGTCCGCCAACTTCGAAAGCATTTACGCAAAGAAAGACCTCGCATCTTTCCTGAAATGCGCCTTCCGGGAGCATCTTAAAGAGCAGAGTTGGCGGTTTGTCAAGGAAGACGTCGTCGCCAGGCGCTACGAGCTGTTGTTCCTGGATACCGTTCTTTTCTTCTATATGGCCTATCGCGACGCGCGGTCCCTGGCGTTCGCAGACCGCGCGTAGCGGCGCTAAATATAAGACAAATACCTTGAAAACCGCACGCGTTAGTGGTATTATAAAACAAGAATTACGTTGACGAGTCGCGCCGCGCAAGCCAGAAAGCCGGCAGCAAATATATTGCAATGCCCTATAAAGTTTTTGCCCTCAAGTGGCGCCCGAAGAATTTTGACGAGGTCGTCGGACAGCCGCACATAATCCTCACCCTCAAGAACGCGATCCAGAAGAACCGGATAGCTTCAGCCTATCTTTTTGCCGGACCCCGCGGGGTAGGCAAGACCACCACGGCCAGGATCCTGGCCAAGTCCCTCAATTGCCAGAACGGACCAACAGATAATCCCTGTAATGCCTGTTCAGGCTGCAGTCAGATAAACGACGGCAGGAGCCTGGACGTTATCGAAATAGACGGCGCTTCCAACCGCGGCATAGATGAGATACGCGTGTTGCGCGAGAACGTTAAATTCGCCCCCGTCTGCGGGAAGTTCAAGATATATATCATCGATGAAGTGCACATGCTCACTACCGAGGCCTTCAACGCGCTTTTAAAGACGCTGGAAGAGCCTCCGCCATACGTCAAGTTCATATTCGCCACGACCAATCCCAATAAGGTCATCCCGACCATACTTTCCCGCTGCCAGCGTTTTGATTTTAAGCGCATCAGCGTGCTGGAGATGGTTGAACAGCTGCAGAGGATAGCTTCTGCCGAGAAGATCGATGTCGACAAAGAGGTGCTCTACGCTCTCGCCCGCTCCAGCGACGGGTCTCTACGCGACGCCGAAAGCGTCCTGGATCAGCTGGTTTCTTTCTCCAAAGACAGGCTGGTATTAAATGACGTGGTTTCGATGCTGGGGTTAGTCGATCAGGAGGCGTTGTTTGAGCTGACGGAGCAGATCATCCGCAAAGACTCCCGCGCGGCACTGGCATTGTTTAACCGCCTTATCGATAACGGCAAGGACATGTCGGTATTCCTGGCCAGCCTTATCGAACATTTCCGCAACCTTATGGTCTCCAGGGTAAGCTCCGGAGACCCGAAGCTCGTGGACCTGCCCGCGGAGATTTGCGAAAAACTCCTGGAGCAAAGCCGCAGGATGGGCCTTGAGGAGATTTTCCTGGCGTTCAACACCCTGGTCTCGGCGCAGGAGATGGCCAAGAGGATAGACTCTCTGCGCATACCTCTGGAGGTAAGCCTTATAAAGCTTACCATAACAAAAGACCAGCCGGCGCAAAGGCCCCAACCTCGAGAGAATGCCCCTGCGGCACAGCCTCAGCCGCAGGCTGGCGAGACGGCCCAGAAAAAACAGTTTTCTAAAGGGCAGTTATTGAGCGCCGCCGATATCAGGGAGAAGATATTTTCTCCTGTTCCCAAGAAAGAGAATGGCCCGGAAGTGCAAGGTATGGATGCGCAGCCGGCCAAGGATGCCTGCTGCGTTTCTCTGGAGCTGATAAAGGGCGCCTGGCAGAAGATGATCGACAGCCTTGCCAAGGTCAAGATGTCGACTTCTACGTATTTGAGCGAGGGCCAGCCGTTGAAGGTCCAGGGCAATGTCCTGACGGTATCATTCCCCAAAACCTATTCCCTGCATAAGGAGTCGCTGGAGTCGCGGGAGAACCGGGCGCTTATCGAAAAGTGCCTGTGCGAGTCATGTAACGCCCAAATGAGAGTGAACTTCATCCTTTCATCGGATACGCCTGCCAGGCAGGAGGAAGATAGCCAGTTCCTGAAGTCCGCCATCGAGCTTTTCGGCGGCAGGGTAGTAAGAGAGGGATAATGTCGATATATACCGAGTCCATAGAAAAGCTTATCGAATGCCTTACCAAGCTGCCCGGTATAGGCAGGAGGAGCGCTGAGCGTATCGTCGGCCACATCCTGGGGGCGTCTGCTTCCGAGGCCAAGGCCCTCTCCGAGTCCATATCCCGCGTAAAAGATACGGTGCGTTTTTGCAAGGCCTGCAACAACCTGAGCGAAGAGGAGTTCTGCAGGATATGCCAGGATGTGCGCAGGTTCAAGGATACCATCTGCATAGTAGAGAAACCCAGCGACGTCACGGCGCTTGAGAAAGCCGGCAATTACAACGGGATATATCATGTGCTTCTGGGTTCTATCTCGCCGCTGGAAGGCAGGGGGCCGGGGGATCTCAAGGTCGAAGGCCTGGTCAGCCGCCTCAAAGAAAGCAACGTAAAAGAAGTCATCATCGCCACCGACGCCGATACCGAGGGCGAAACCACCGCCATATATCTTAATAAGATGCTCAAGCCCTACGGCGTGCATATCAGCCGCATAGGCCTGGGCATTCCCGTCGGCTCAAACCTCGAATACGCGGATTCTTCCACCCTTTCCAAGGCCCTTGAGGCCCGCCGCGCGATCTAGCTCTAGATGATCAGCATAAGCAGCCTCTCCAAAAACTACGGACAAAAGATCCTCTTCCGGGACATCTCTTTAAGCATAAACCGGGGAGAGAAGATAGGCCTTATCGGCCCTAACGGGGCCGGCAAGAGCACTTTGTTTTCCTTGATCCTCGGCGAGGTAGAGCCGTCATCCGGACAGGTAACGGTAATAAAGAATACCCATATCGGCCATCTGGCCCAGGAGTCAAGCTTTCATTCAGAGCGCTCGGTTTTAGCGGAGCTCACGGAAGGCGATGAACGGATAATGCGCCTGAAAGAGGAGAAGCAGCGCCTTGAAGAGGGCGATCAGGCGGACAGCCTTCGTTACGGCGACATACTTCACGAGCTGGAGTCGATGGGGTTCTTTGAGCTTGAGCATAAGGCGAAAAAGATACTCTCCGGCCTGGGTTTTAAAGAGCGCGACTTCGGCCGTCCGATATCGAATTTAAGCGGCGGCTGGCAGATGCGCGCGCTTTTAGGCAAGCTTCTCACTTATCCCTACGACCTGCTCCTCCTGGATGAGCCTACCAACTATCTTGACCTGGGCGCCGCGCTTTGGCTTAAGGATTACCTTGCCGGCTTCAAAGGCACTTTTCTGATGATCTCCCACGACAAGGCCTTCCTGAATGAGGTGACCAACTACACCCTTGTCCTTGAGAACGGCGGAATCTTCAAGGTGCACGGAAATTACACCCATTACGAACAGATAAAAAAAGAGAAACGGCTGCATCTGGAGAAACAGTTCAAGGAGCAGGAGAAGAAGCGCCAGCAGCTTGAGGAGTTTGTCAGCCGTTTCCACGCCCAGCCCAATAAGGCCCAGTCAGTGCGGGCCAAACGCACGCAGTTGGAGCGGCTGGAAAAAGAGCAGGTGGCGCTGCCGCCGGATATCCGGCGCAGTATAAACGATTTCCGTTTTCCTCAGACCTGGCGCAGCGGCCACAGGGTGATGAAGCTGGACAAGATCGCCAAGTCCTACGGAGATATCAGGGTTTATCAGGATTTTGATTTTGAGATAACGCAAGGCGAAAAAGCCGTCCTGGCAGGCGAGAACGGGGCAGGCAAGTCCACGCTGCTTAAGATCCTGGCCGGAGTAGTCCCGGTAGATTCCGGGGAGCGCACCGTCGGTTATAACGTCGAAATAGGCTACTTTTCTCAGACCAGGATGGATGTGTTGAATCCTGAGAATACGGTGCTTCGCGAGGCCTACACTGCGGCACCGGGATTTATGGCGGAAGAGGCGATCCGCACGATCCTGGGCGCGTTCCTGTTTGGCGGCGATGACGCGGACAAGAGCGTAAAAGTATTGTCGGGCGGAGAGAAGAGCAGGCTGATCCTGGCAAAGCTTTTAATAAATCCTCCCAACTTCCTTTTACTTGATGAGCCGACAACCCATCTGGATGTTGACGCCGTTGACGCCCTGATCAGGGCGCTAAGCGAATACCAGGGGACGGTCGTCTTTATCAGCCACGATATTCATTTTGTGCGTTCCCTGGCCAATGTCGTCTATGAAGTAAAGAACGGCGCAGTCCGTAAATACCCGGGGACCTTCGATTATTACCTTGAAAAGCGCAAATCCATGCCGGATATCCAGCCGGCTAAGAAGCTTTCATTGCATGAGGCCGAAAGAAAGAAGGCAGAAGAGGCCAGGGAAAGGGACAGGGAAGAGGAGAAGAGGCGCCGGACCGAAGAAAAACAGCGCAAGGCCTATAATGCCCAGATCCGCAACCAGATCAATAAGCTGCAGGTCCGGATAGAGAGGCTAGAGCTTGAGAGCTATGCCAAGGCGCGTTCGCTCTCAAACCCCAAGTTCTACCACGATGAAGAAAAGGCCAAAGAGTACGGCCGGCGCATCAAGGAAATAGGCAAGGAGATATCTTTGCTAAGGCTGGAAATAGGAGGCCTTGAGGCGAAGATAATATGAGCAGGCATGAGGGTCTGGGATATTGCGCCTGAGAAGCTATGCCGCAATCACCTGTTGGGAGAGCACAGGGAGGTGCACGCGGTATGGAGCGTCTTGACAAAGGACAAAAAGGGCTATTGCCGGCATCCGGAAACCCTGCGATGGAAGGGCAAGCTTGCAGCCCTGTATTCAAGGCACGGCTTGCTTGTTAAAGAGCTGCTCAGGAGAGGTTATCGGCATAACAGCAGGCTTGAGAAAAGGTTTGCCCTGGGCGCCAGGAAACAATCTGAATTTGTCGATTCCCCAAAGAGACAGGCCGAGATATTGCGTAATAAGAACTGCGGCTGCAGGGTTTAACCCCCGTTTATAAATGGATTGAACGGGGTCCTTATCTATGTTAAAATTGATCTTCAAGTATGCATTCCTGCCGCTGACCGCTCAGCTCCAGCCGGCGTTGGGAAAAAAGGATATAGTTTAAATTCATGCTTTTCTTCATATCCTGCTATTTCCTCATCGCTTTAGCGCTTTCGATTTATATCCCCCTCAAGTTCTCCCGTTGCGAGTTCCCGGTGAAGCTGCTGGTTTTTACGAATATCCTCATGGGGTTTGCCGCGGCTCTCTTTATCGTCTCCCGGATATCACTGCAATATAGCCTTTCGCAATGGAACTGCTGCAGGCTGGCTCCGTCGTTCATGCTGGCAAAGGGCTTTGCGCTTTATACCCTGCCTGGCGAGGGCGTGATCTCCGGCCACATCTACGGGCCGTTAGCAGCGGCAGCCTATCTGCCCGCGGTTATCTTTCCTTCTCTAAAGGGGGCGTTGATCTGCGGCCTTTGGTTATCCGCAGGCTTTGCATTGCTGCCGGTTTTATTCATTATTTTCTCGGCATCCGGCGGTCCGCACAGGCGGGTTACGGCCTGGGCCGCTTTTTTTGTCTTTTTTTGTTTTGCCTCCGGGGCGGATTCGCTCAAAGACACCTTCCTTTCCATCCACGCCGATGCCCCGGCTTTGGGGCTCGGGGCGCTGGCGGGATTAGCTCTTTTGCGGCTCCGTGACGACCGGGATAGGGTTCTCCTGGCGGCTTCAAGCCTTCTGGCTGTATTGGCCTGCTGGACTAAACAGGTAATGCTGGCGGGGATCCTGGCCCTGCCGTTTTACTTATATTTGGCTTGGGGCAGAAAAGTTTTCTTGCGCTATGTAATCTATCTTCTGGCCTGGAGCGCCGTCACAGCTTTGGTGTTTTTCAGCTTCTTCGATCCGGAAGCCATGTTTTATAACCTGTTCCTCATGCCTATGAAACATCCCTTCAGCCCTTACTTTACCTACCCCTTAAGATACCTTTTGACCAGGGAGCTTGGCTGCGGGCTATTCGTGTTTATCTCTTTGGCCTTGGCAGGGCTTATTTTTTGCGGCAAGGCTTTCGGGATCAGGCAGATGCTGCGGCAAGACCGTTGGCTGATATTCTTGTTTTTAAGCCTGGCCTTGATGCCTGTGTCGGTTTTGACAAAGCTGAAGGCCGGAGGCGCGCTGAATACCCTTAGTTTTATCACTTACTATTTTTTCATCGCTGCCTCAGCCGCCTTGGCCGGCGTTATTTCCGATACTGCAGACAAGGGAGGACGGGGCATGCCTGCGCTGGCCAGGATAATGGTCGCGGCTTTCCTTCTGGTGAACCTACCTTATTTGTTCAGCCATTCTTATGATGATTCAATGTCGCTAAGGGAGCCCTATGCGCCGGCCTGCCGGTTCCTTGAGCGGCATAAGGGAGAGGTTTATTTTCCCGGAAATCCGCTGCTGCATCTGGCAGTTGAAGGCAAGGCCTATCATTTTTCGGACGCCATAGCGGATAGGGAGCTGGCCGGTGACCGGGTGGGCAGGGAGCAGTTCTTCAGGCATATTCCCCCGCGCCTGGCGATGGTCGTGCTGCCGGAAAATGAGGCCCTGCAGAGGTCAACAAGCGTGCTGCGCTATTTGCCGGAGTTCTCAAAAAGAATAGATATCGAGGAGTTAGCCGGATGGCATGTTTACGTCAGGCAACAATGAATCGGCCGGCAAACCCGGGCCGGCGTGTTTATTCAGGGTGCCGCTCGGTTAGCGCGGCGTACCTGGCGGGCGTGGAGCGATAATGTTATTGATCTTACCACTGTTTTGTTTTCTGTTGATCTTCATGATACTTAACGCATTTAGCTCGGGCCGCGGCGCTGCGTTATCCCTGCGCGAAAACCTCCTGTTTTGCGCCGTGACATTCGGGTGTTTGTTGGCTGCGATGACCGAGCTCTTGAGTTTATTCAACCTGATAACCTTGCCCGGTTTATCCGTATCGTGGGGCGCGCTCTGTTTGTTATTGTCCGTTTTCCTGGCAATATTGGCCCGCAGGCAAAAACCCGCTATCCGGTTCAAAGCTTCTAAACTACGCCCATCCTCGGTCTTGCTGCTTGGCTGTTTAGTTTTTATCGTTGCCGCCACGGCGCTCATCGCTTATACCTGTGCCCCTAATGATTGGGATTCAATGGCGTATCATATGGCCAGGGTATCCCATTGGATACAGGACCGCAATATAGCGCATTATCCTACGCATGTCGAAAGGCAGTTGCACCGTAATCCCTTGGCGGAGTTTGCTATCCTGCATCTGCAGATACTAAGCGGCTCTGACCGTTTCGCCGGCTTCGTCCAGTGGCTGAGCATGATAGGCAGCATCATCGGCGTATCGCTTATCGCGCGCCGGCTTGGGGCCGCAAGCCAGGGGCAGCTTTTTGCCGGCGTAGTGGTTGCCACCATACCTATGGGCATCCTGCAGTCTTCGGGCACGCTTAATGACTATGCCGTAAGCTTCTGGTTGGTTTGTTTTGTTTATACTCTTCTGCTGTTAAAAAGTTCGCCGCGCGTTACCTACGCCTTATTGGCCGGGGCAGCGCTTGGTTTGGCTGTTCTTACCAAGCATCAGGCCTATATCTGCGCCCTTGCGTTCATGGCCTGGCTTGGGTTGTCTTCATTTACTCGTTTTGCGGACAGGCCGCGGTTATGGAGGGCTGTGGTTGTCATGCTCCTGGTCGCCCTCATTATTAACCTGGGGCATTATACGCGCAATCTCTTCCTCTATGGGAACATCCTGGCCGGGACCGGCAGGGAGCTTAACAGCGCCTTTACCCCGCCACTCTTTGCCTCCAGCGTTTTAAAACAGATCGGCCTGCACCTGGGGATGCCCGGTGATGCTCTCAATGCCTTCACGGAAAAGGCGTTGATCTTTGTCCACCGGCTCCTTGGCGTGGATATAAGCGATCCGCGCACCACCTTTGCCTATTGGCAGTATTACATAAAGCTCTCCTTTTATGAGGATCATGCCGGTAATTTTGCGCACCTGTTATTAATAATGGCGGCGGGGATCGCGATCTTGCGTAAGGGGCAAGCGGCTTGCTTGAAGCACTATTTCCTGGCTATGACGTGCGCATTTATGTTATTTTCTCTGCTGTTGAAATGGACGCCGTGGCAGAGCCGTCTGCACCTGCCTTTATTTGTGCTCTGGTCTGCTCCGGTAGCAGCGGCGCTATCCCCGGCAGGAGAGGGCACCGGATTTTTGCGCGCTAAAACCGCATTCCGAAGAGCGCTGAAAACATTTATGCTGCTTGCAGGGGTATTCCTGGCGTATCTTTACTTCGGCGGGGTCCTGACCGAAGCGTTGATGCGTAACGGTCCGGTTGTCCCGTTGGATAGGATCGCCTGTTTACTCTTTGGCGGCACCTTTAATGTCTTTGCGGGTTTTTTCATCTTAGCGTTGCTGGCGCTGCGTTATCGTTCGAATTTGAAGGCGCCGGTCATCATCTGCGTCACGCTGTTCATTCTTGCGTTGCCCTGGGTGTTTTTCAACGGGACCAGGAGGCTTGCGGGTAAAGATAATATATTCTCCGGAACGCGGTTCAGCCAATATTTCTTATTATCGCCCGGTATCGAAAACGAATACCGCAGGGTTGATCGTTATATAAGGGAAAAAGGTTATAAGAACGTCGGGCTGGTTTTAAAGAAGGACTGGTGGGAGTATCCTTTGTTGGTCATACTCAAGGACGGTAACAAGGCAATGCGCGTTGAACACGTCTATGTGGAGAACCGCTCCAGAAAGCTATCGACGCTGCCTTACTTCGCCGGCTTCCGACCGGAAGCCATAGTGGATGTGGATTTTATAGGCGGCAGGATAGTGATTAAGGATCTTGTCCGCGGCCGCCAGGAAGTTTCGTACTGGGATTATACCTATGCAGATAAAAAATAGCGCTCAGGGCGGGAGTTTAAGCCTTACCGCGGTTATCCCTGTTTATAACGAGGCCGCCACCATCGCCCAAACCCTGGAGGATTTCTACGAAAAGGTAGTCAAGAAATACAACGGTTCAAGGTTATTGATCGCCGAGGACGGCAGTACCGATGGGACAAAAGAGGTGCTTGTCGCCTTGAATAAAAAGATACCTTTTGTCATGGTCAGCTCAGGTGTGCGAAAGGGTTATACCCGGGCATTCAAGGATCTATTAAAGGCGGCGGATGGCGAGCTTGTATTCTTTAGCGATTCGGACGGCCAGCACGATCCGGGCGATTTCTTTAAGCTGCTGGCGGCCATGGAAGATAAAGATGTCGTAAGCGGCCGAAGGTGCCGGCGTTTTGACCCCCGGCACCGGCTGATAATTTCCGCGGCGTATAACTTCCTGGTCCGCGCGCTATTCGGGATCGGGATGAGGGACATCAATTCCGGGTTCAAGCTGATAAGAAAAGAAGTGATCGATGCGGTGCTAAACGATGTCCGGCTCCTTGACTATTGCGTGATGACGGAGTTTATGCTGAGGGCCCGCCGGGCGGGTTTCGCAATCGGAGAGGTTTGCGTCTCGCACCGCGCCAGGCCGGCTAAGGGAAAAAGCAGGATTTTTTCTGCCGTTGGCCTGCCCCGGATCATGTTTAAGGTCATGTTTGGGCTTTGGAGATTAAGCAGCGAGTTGCGGGGCAATAAAAGATGAAGTTCGCCATACTGGGCGCCGGAGTCACCGGTATAGAGCTGGGCAGGAGGCTCAAGGATATGGGCAAGGATTTCATTATCCTTGAGAAAGAGCCTCAGGCCGGAGGATTGTGCCGGACCAATAAGACCGGGCAGTACCATTGGGATTTCTCCGTTCACGCCTTGTACAGCCGGCACAAGGAGATGGCGGGTTATTTCCATTCGTTGCCGCTGGCTTATTCGGTTCTGGACAGGAAGGTCAGGATCCTGCATTCGGACAGGAATGGCGGAAAACGCCTCCTTCGCTACCCTTTTGAGCTGGGGATCCGGGAGCTGCCTTTGGAGGATAAGCTGGAGTGTCTGCGTGGTTATTTCTTCGGACGCTCGCGCTGCGGCAGTCAATGTCTTAGTCTTCAGGATTGGATCGATCGCTATCTGGGCCCGGGGATCGCGCGGCATTTCATGACGCCTTATAATCAGAAGATATGGGACTGCCCGCTTTCGCGCATATCCAGCAGGCTGGTGACTTCTAAAATCGAGCCGTCATCGACCCTGGATTTTATCCTGTTTCTTCTGGGGTTAAAGAACTCCGGCAGGAAGCATCAGGCCAGGTTCATTTATCCGAGAGAGGGCATACAGGGCTTTATCGAACACCTGACGCAGGGCATCCGGGACAGGATAATGCTGGATTCCGAGGTGAAAAGGCTGGAGAAAAAAGGCGTCAGGTGGCTGGTAATGGCCAAAGATAAAAGCTATGAGGCGGATGTAATCTTCTCCACGATCCCGCTCGTAGAGCTCTTCGGAAAGCTCCCGCTTGACGGGCTTAAAGGAAAAGAGAGGCTGTTTAGCTGGAACGACACCTTTTTTACCCTGGTCGGACTTAAAAGGGGCTGCGGTTTCAAGATGTTTGCGGATTGCCATTGGGCATTCTTCAAGGAGGACGAGATATTTTACCGCTTCACCATGATGCATAATTTCAGCCCGGAGTTTGCGCCGGCGTTAGTAGCGGAGGTGACCCGTAAGAAAGATTCTCCGGGCAGGAGCGAAAAAGAGATCAGCGAGCTGGTGGTTCAGGAGCTTATTCGCCTTGGCATTGTGGCTTCCTGTGATGATATCGCTTTAACCGAGACAAGATTGGTAAAATACACCTATCCTATACCCACGGTAGGCCTTGAGCAGGCCCGGGGAGAGGTTTGCGGTATCCTCAACGGACATAATATCTTTACTGTAGGCAGGAGCGGTAATTGGGATTATTTAAACATGGACGAGTGTATTCTGAATGTCGGCAAATTCATTTCCGGGAATCCGGCGCTCCATGGTTAAGGGGCGCAGGTTACGGATAAGCAATATCTGCGGCAATATCGCGTTGGCCGTATTCTTTCTGGCCGTATTCTTCGGCGCGGCGGAGTTTGCCTGCCGCCTTTGGTATCATCCGGCGCAGGATCCCGGGAAATTCATATTTGAATACGACGAAGAAAAGATATACCGTTTGAAAAAGAACCTCAAAGACGGCGAGTTCGCCGGCAAGCCGGTAGAGACAAACTCTTTCGGCTACAGGAGCCCGCAGATCCCCATCGAGAAGGGCAGGGGCGTTGTCCGGATACTGGTCGTGGGGGATTCCATCAGTTTCGGTCACGCCGTTGGCGCAGATGACGCTTACCCCCGGGTCCTTGAGCGGCTTTTGAACAGGAAAAATAAAAAATCCCGTTTTGAGGTCATCAATACGGCTGTGCCGGGAAACTCCCCTTTTCAGGAATACATCGACCTGAAGCGCGGCCTGGCCTTTAGCCCCGATATCGTGATCATTCAATTTGCGCTCAACGACGTCATAGAGCCATACCTGGTTTGCCGCAAGTACGGCGGCAGTAAGAGCGATTACCATGAGATGACTGGTTGGTGCCGCTGGCATTATTTCTTAAGAGAGAAAAGCAGGTTTTACCTGTTCTTGAGCAGAGCGGCGGCTAAGATCAGGTTCGGGGTGTTCGGCGACAAGGCCCTGCCTTATGAAGCGCTGCAGCGGGAGGTTGAATTGTGCGAGAAGGCGGACAGCCTCGCCTTAGATGACAAGAAGTTGCGCAGCGCCCGGCAAGAATGTTTTCAATGGCTGCAGAAAGAGGTGAGGCTATGCCGGGAAAACGGGATCGGCTGCATACTGATGGTGTCGCCGGCGCGTTTCCAGTTCTTCGGTCCGGCCCAGAGCCGCACGCAAGAGATGCTGCGGGATTTTGCCCGGCGCAATGATATGGGGTACCTGGAGCTTTTAGGACTGCTTGAAGATGAGGCCCGCAGAGAAGCAGGGGTGGATGGGAGAGAGAGGGTCTGGAAAAGGTATTTCATGGATTATGACCATTACACCCCCGCAGGCCACATTTTTGCGGCAGAGGCCCTTTATCCAATGGTAGAGGAGTGGTTGGGGAGCAGGCAGGCTCCTTAAAGGTATCCCTGTTTACGGGAAATAGCTGCAGTTTTCCTGATAGGATATTTACTATAGAAGTTGACTTGGATAGGAGGGATTATGAAGCGGGATATTCGTAAGATATTAATCTTTATCTCGGCATTCTTCTCATTGTGCGCCCAGGCCGGCCTTCTTCAAGCCGCATCCGGGACAACAATCGACTCTCTCTTGCGGCATTTTCGCGCGGCAGGGCTTGCAGCAACAGAGCAAGGCCCGTCTTATCCCCAGGGCATGGAAGACGCGCTGGAAAGAAGCCGGCAGCGTGAGCTTCAAGACAGCCGGTACGCTCAAGCAAGGCAGGCAACAAGAGAGGCCATGAGGAAACGCGGGCAAGATATGGCTATTTCCCGGCCCGGCGCGCACGCGTCCTCCCGAAAAGAACCCGTTGAAACCGCAAACCTTTGTGTCGACTCAGTAAATCTGATCGCGCAAAGGTATTATGACGCGTCCAGCGCCCGGGATGCGTATGAGCGAATGGTAAAGGCCCAGAGTTGGTTGGAAGAGAAAGAAGAGAAAGGCCGCCGCAGCTGTTTGCACGTCACTTATTTTCTTAACGGCGCGTTCGTTTTAAAGATCCTGCATTACGAGGTAAGGGAGGCCTATGCGGGCGGCCCTTTGGAGAAAAGGGAAATTTACATAGATCCCGCGTCTTTATCAAGGATCGAGAAGGCGTTCAAAAGCTTTCGCCTTTAGCCGTAATCCCGGGACGGATCAGGCCTGGGGGTCTCTTTTTTCCTGTCGTTTCCAGTAGTCGTCTTCCCAGCGTTTTTTCTCTTCCCGGTGGAGCTTTCTTTCCGGGCCCATTATTCTTTCGCTCGCCTTAGAGCGGGCATCTTTCTGGCCGTTTTTTTCCGCCTGCCTTGCTTTATCTGTCTTGAATACGTAATATATTATCGTTACGATAACCAGTAGTATCAGAATTAAAATAAGTTTGCCCATCGCCGCTCCTTTTCCTTTTCCTTAATTATACCATTACAATAAAAAATAGTAATAAAAAACCCCTGCATCATATCTTGCTGCAGAGGCTTTTCTTCAAGGTTAAAATAACGGTTTTTTCCCGTTTAACGGTCGTTATTTTTTAAGCGCCCTGTCCTTTTCAGTGTAGCGCAGGACGGTCCAGACAAAAGCGGAATGGCTCCAGGTAAGAGGCGAGACGCAAAGAGGTGAGCCGTTTACCGGATGCACCTGCTCGGCAAGCACGCCGGAAGGGAGCGCGTTTTTCCCGCACCACTCAAGGTAAGGAAGGGTTGCTTGAAGCTGTCCTTGGTCCTCTGCCAGGTCGATGAAGTATTCCGCCAGCCAAAGGGTTGCGATAAACCAGGGATTGCCGGGGATGTCTTTTGGGCTGTTCTCCACTCGCTGATAGATATCGCCCTGGTATCTGGCGCAGCCTTCAACAGGAGTCTTAAGCCACAGCTGCTGGCGTACGGCTCTGGCTGTTTCGATCATCCGCGGATCTTTGGGGTCTAGGACCCCAAAAGACGCCAATCTTAACAGGCTGATATCGATGACCTCATCAAGCTTGTAACCACCGTTTACCCTGGAGCCCGAACGGGCAAATCGCTTTAGTCCGGCATGATAAAGGTGTTGGCTGACGCCTGCCGCAATTTCGTCCGCCACAAGGTCATACTTTTTCGCCAGGGAGGTATCCTGAAAGAGCTTGGCAAAATCAGCTGCGGCCCTGAGGCCTGCGACCACGGACGCAGCCGTATAGGCGTGCAGCGCGTAACGTTCTTCCCAAAGGTCATAGGAAGGCAGCGGCAGCAGGGTTTGAGGGTCCCGGTAACCGACCAGGAAATCCGCGGCTTTTTTAATGAGCGTGCCGTAGAGGGGTCGGATAAATTCCACGTCTTTCAGGCTCTGGTAGTGTATCCAGAGCGCCCAGAGGGTCAAAGCGGTCGAGTCTTCCTGGATGGGAAGGATCTCTTTACCGTCAACCAGCCAGGCGTGCCAATTGCTGGCAAGGGACCCGTCCGGGTTATAATGCTGGAATAAATAGCCCTCTTCTGACAGGACGCGGGCGCAAAAATCAAAATATTTCATGCATACATGGGAGTACCCGGCCTTCGCTAAAGCGGCGGCGACAAAAGCGCCGTCCCGGCCCCACATATACGAATAAGTATCTTTTCCGAAACGGACGATATCGGAATCGTTGGCGGCGATAATGGCGCCATGGTTGTCGATCTGCGTTCTCAGGATAAGGAGGCTGCGGCTGAAAACATCGGTTATCGATTTTGGCAGCCCCTTTATTTTAAGGGTTTGTTTATGCACCCAGGTCGTCCAATATTTTGACGAGCGCCTGATGAGCTCTTCCGGCGATCTTTGATGGACCTCCAAATTAAGCTTTGCGACTTCCGGATAGGTAGTGCCCGCCGCTATCCAGTAATAGGCGTCTGTTTTCCCCTTGGCCGGCAATTCCAGCCAAATGCCGAGGGTAGAATGCGGAGAGCCCCACGCGGACGGATTGCCGTCAAGCTCCCCGTTTTCGCCGTCTTTGCCGGCAGTTGGGCTTTCCGGGTTCCCTCTCCTGCCGCAGGTAAAATGTTTGACGCCCCAATTGCCATGCTCCCGGCAGCTGATAAGAAAATACCGGTGCATCTTGTAGTGGATGATCGAACAGCTGCGCGGATCAAAATAGGCCGTGCCTCCGACATCGTTGCCATAAAGGTAAAAATCATGATTGAAAAAAAGCCGGACCTGCCGCGCCTTATCATGCAGGTTGGTTACCTCGATCTTTTTAACGTAGATGTTAAGATCCAGGTCCACCACATCCGAGCAGCGCAGCTCCAGGCCCAGGGCCTCATTTTTTAAGAAGACATCCGTGACCAGGCTCTCGTTATGGTATCTCAGGTCTTTTTCCCAATCCGGGCCCATCCATGAATATTTGCCATCAGCCCATACGCCGAAGCGGAAGGGATGGCCGCTGGAATGGTTTTCCTGGCCGATAAAAGGGAAATAAACATCCCGGATCTGATAATCCGGATCGAAATTCAAAAGAAAAGACCCGTTACTTACCGGTATGTCTTTAGGCATGGAGTCCTTTCGTCAAGATCCACCGGTATAGTTGTGAATATTTCCCGGCCATAACGGCAATCGAGAAATTATCTTCAACGTGCCTGCGGCAGTCGTTGGGATCGATAAGGCGGCTTGCCCTCGCGGCCTCAGCCATCTCATCTATCGAATCCACGACAAAACCTGTTTTTTTGTGAATGACGATTTCGGACACCGAGCCCTTGCGAAAGGCGGCCACCGGAGTGCCGCAGGCCATGGATTCGATCAGCACGAGCCCGAACGGTTCGCCCCACTGAATAGGGAAGAGGGTCATGCGCGCGTGCAGGTACCACAGTTTTTTCTGGTCCCTGTCAACTTCGCCGATATAGATGATCTGCTTGCCCGAATCCAGGATGGGTTTCATTACCTTCTCATAATAATCGCTGCCGGTAAAAGGCTTTCCGGCGTCAGTCACAAGGTCGATGGACTTATTTAATCTTTTGAAAAATGCCCGGTCTTTTGCTTTGTTCTGGACATTGCCGGCAAGTATGAGCCGGGAGCCGGTTTTCTTCGCTATCTCGATGGCTTTATCCTGGCCTTTATCCTGAGTGATCCTGCCGATCGAGAACAGATAGTCGTGTTTTGCGGGGCCGCTTTTGAACGGGTAGCCCTCTACATCGATGCCGTGATGGATGACCTTCTGCGCGTTGACCAGCCCGTGATGCTGCCTTCTCTGGTATTCGCTGATCGGGACAAAATACGCGGCGGAAGAAGAAGCGAGCGATTCATTCCAGCGCTTGAACGATCCTTTTTCCTCAGCAGGCACATGGAGCGTCATTACGATAGGGACCGGGCTTTTAAAGACCCCCTTAAAAATATATTCTGCCATAATGGCATCATGCATGTGGATGATATCGATGTCGCCTTTTTTTGCCCTTCCAAGCGACATGGCAAGATGCCTGCGCATATTTCGTTGCTGCGCGCGCGTATTTTCGCTCCAGTATTCACTGAAGCTTTTTTCAATAGTGGTATACTGTTCTCCGGCAACGCGGGAATCGCCGGAACAGGCGACGATCGAACGGTAGCCCAATGCGTGGATGCCCTTATCGATGTTATAAATAACCGTTTCGATAGGGCCGTAACCCAGGTCCTGCCTGATCGGCCGGTTCAGGGTCGCTACATGGAGCACATTGATCTTTTTACTCATTTTTACCATTTGACGTTATCTTCCTGAAAAATGCCGGGGATGCGCAGTAAGTGATTTTTGGAACTAAACGGTCAACCGTGAGGGAAAAATAAAACAGCCTGATTGGGGTGGAATACGCGAAGGATCTTCAGGGCGTGCCGGGTACGGACTGTCTCGTTTTACCGAGGTGCAAGGATAGTTGACTATTTACAGTCTAGCACAAATACCCCGGAATAGATACAATTAAATAAGATCCGGCTTTTCGGGGGATGGGGGCAGCGGCAAACCCGACAGTTCAGGTAATTTGTCAAAAAAATAGCCCTGCTCATATGAGTAGGGCTATTCTAAGTATGGCTGCCTTTATCGGAGGAGTTTCGCAACCGGTTAATTACGGGGGGAGGCGAAAAAACCATACCCAGAGCCGGCTTTATTAAATTAAGCGGCTCAGTAAATTAAAGCTAAGTATTCGGTATCAACTACGGGAGGGTATTGCCATTGTTGCTTTTTTGCAACAGCTTGTTTTTGACTATAGCATCATATACATTTTCAGCCAAAATCCCATATCCCTCTTCATTAGGATGCCACTTGTCTGTGGAAAAATAATCTTTGGCATTAGGAAGTTCACCAAAAATTTTCTTATTGTCTACGAAAACAACTTGAAAATCCGTAGCAATCTTCTTTTGTAAAGAATCAAGGGGCGCGCCTACCCCGCCCGGATAATTACAGATAATCAGCTTAATCCCGTTTCGTTTGCAGGTTTTTACCATTTCTCTTATATCGTAGTCCGCAATTTTATAAAAAATACCCATCCCGTTATATTCCCGCTCCATTTCTCTCAACAAAACATACCAGGGGTAACTATACGGATAATAATAATTCCATCTATGTTTATAAAAACCAGAATTCAAACTCAGCCATTTATATAATTTCCAAATCCTGAATTTATCCAAAAACATTAAAATATTCAATGCGGTATCGGCAATATATTTATTCTTATTAAATAACAATATGTTACTTTTATCTAAGTTCCAGAAATTATTAGCGCCGCACATGATTATTACTATTTGCGGGCGGTATTTTTCAATATAAAACGGCAGTTTATTTGAAATTTCGGAAGTATTCTGGCCTATTGTTTGATCATAAATGACTTTTATACCCAAACTCTTATACATGACAGCTAATTTTCCTTCCAACTGCCTCGGATAACTCTGCAATGATGGATTCCTTGCTCCAACTCCCCATGTAGTAGATTCGCCCAGGCAAAATATTGTATAATTACCTAAATTTTTTTGCTTCGGACTATAGATGCTTTTGTAGACAAAACCGCATATCCGCAATAACAATTCAACAAGAATCAACGCCGCAACAACCCCTAACAGCACCAAAAGTATTTTCTTTCTTAAATTATCTGCCCTATTTTTATTTTGTAACATCATTAGATTAAATAATCATCCAACGGGATAACCGCTTTATCCAATCAAAAACCCTCTGCAATATATTCTATCACAGAGGGTTAGGAAATCAAACTCCGCCTCGGGGCGCCGGAAATGCAGAGCATTTCCGGCGCTCCCTCGGAGCTTCGCGCCTTGGCCGCTTAGGGACTCGAACCTGCGGACCTGTCGTTCGCTTGCGCTCGCTCCCCATAGGGGAAACCCAATGGTTTCCCCTATGGCCCCGCCAAAAAGCGTGGCGGGTGTCATCCCTTCCTTAGCAATCAAAAGACTTCAACCTTAAGGGGAAAACGGTCTTTTCCCCTTAAAATCCCCCTTTTCTCGAGAGGGCGCGAAAATAAAAAAGCCCAGCACTTTCGTGCCGGGCTAATTTTGGCTCCGCCTCTTGGACGAGTTTTGCAACTGGTGTATGACGGGGGAGTAGGAATTAAAACTTGTCGTGTTGGGCTTTGTTTTATAAAAAAATTAAGTCATTAAGAATTTATTTTTCTAATGGTCAAATCTATGCCCGCGAATTTTTCTCGATGCAGAAACCCTTTCGATCCCTTTTTAAAGATAGATTCCGAGGCTATTTCTTGGGTATCAATTGATTGCTTATAATGTATTCCGAAAGCATTCTGGCTATTCTTCTATGAACAATTGCCGAAGGATGTCTATCAAACTTACTCGCCATAAATTCACGAGGAGTAAATTCATTCTTAAGAAACGAGAGGTCGATAGAGACTATTTCATCTTGATTTAATTTTGCTAACAAACTTTTAAAATCTTCAGCGAGATCTGGTAAAAGCACTACCGCGTAAAGCAAGCCATGCTGCGTTGAGATCTCTTTAAATTTTACAATATAAGCATAATCATCCAAGGAATCTGATGGGCCCATGTCTTTTGTATTTCGGATCCGATCAATGTAAAAATGCTTTATATCCCTAAGAAGATATACTAAATGCACTTCCCGTAATAAACGCTTTATAGCGGAATCCTTATTCATGAAACCGGATAAACGTTTATTAAAGGTGTACCCGAACTTGTCTACAACAACCGTTCTGTCAATCCGAAAGTCGTCAGGAATGACCGTCATAAGGACCAAATCCGGCTCTACATCCAGCGCTCTATATTGTAAGGTTGCCACCATATTCTTAATGCTGTACGCCGAAACTCCATAGTTGAATACCTTAACGACAAAGGAATGTTGTTTTGTGTTAAGAATATCTTCAAGCACCTGAGCAAAAGTGTCTTCCTCCATCTTTACGCCTTCTCCGAAGGCCACTGAATCGCCTAATATTACGATCCTATAATCATTCTCTTTCTTCGGTCCATATTTAATACCTGGCATTTTTGAACGCAGACCCAGAACATCCGTATTGACATTAGTCAATCCGCGCCCTCGAGCATTTTTAAGATTTGGCTTATGGATATAAGGCAAATCTTTACTCTTGTCAAATTCTTTATAGATTGGGTCGTAAATATAATGTTGGGAATAACCCCAAAACCGAACTCCTATTTCAAAAAGTACCAATAATGCAAAAATCCAATATATTAGCACTGGTAACGTTCTAAGTAGCTTATTTATCTTAGCCATATTAATTTAATACTTGTCCCTAACGAATAACTGTAAAGCAAAAACCCTCTGCAATATATTATATCGCAGAGGGTTAGGAAGTCAAACTCCCCACGTCCCCCCAAAAATCCGAACTTTTCTATTACGATATTTGTAGGACTAAGCAGTGTAAGAAAAGGCTGTAGGTGGCAAACGATATTTTCATAACCGTTTTTTTACATACTTATTCCGATTATACTCCAAGCAATTGTTAAAACAACTCCAACCCCAAATAGACAACCGCTCATCTTCCCCATTGAAGAACTGAGAGGAGTCCGTGCTTCATCAATCCCGAGCTTTCTCAAACGCTCAGCAATCTTTCCCTCAAACAAGCCAGCCAACCCATCAGTAATCGAATCCCCGACAGCACCACCGACAATAGCTCCGAGCACTCCAGCAAAACTCGCCCCAATAAGGGCAGCAACTCCCAAGAGACCTGTATCGATAGCCCCAAAAATAATGTCTGCACCAGCTGACTTAACCGACCTGCCAGACAGCTTCAAAGGAATCAACGGAACAAAACCCAAAACAACAATTACAGGCCCAATCAGCCTCACCCGATAGAAAATAAAAGCAATAACACCAACCACCACAACCGACACGACCAAGACGCTCAAAAGAGCTTTACCAAGGCCTTCTTCCTTCATGCCTATTTTTATCTCCTCCGAAATTAAATCAAGACCCGAAGCTCATTATACTATTAAAGAACAAAAAAAGGATGTTAATAAATTTATCGAAAACTTATTTCAAAAAGTTCGGTTTTATGAACATGCCGTAAATTCGTAAAAAAACCATCTGCAAGCAAAATGCCTTACTCATATGAGTAAGGCATTTGTTAAAGATGGCTCCCCCTCGAGGACTCGAACCTCGGACCTGGTGGTTACACTTGACCCGGAATTACTTCCGGAAGTGGACTATCTCTTCTCCGTAGCTTTCGCTTTAGGAGGCGGGTGTATAGTCTCTGCGCATTTACTCCTTAAACTGGAGACTTAGCTCAGGATTATCCCGATCTCTCGGGACTTCCCTGAATTAGCCCGCTGTTTCAACCCTGGTTTCCCAAGGAAGCTGCCTCTTGTGCCGAACGCCTCTGCGTTAGGCACAAATCCCGCCACTGGCGGGATTTGACAGCCACTCGCTCTACCGACTGAGCTAAGGGGGAATTCCGGTATTTAAAAGAACAATATGTGTAGATATTTTACACTAATTGGCATACCAGTCAAGATAAAAGCAGGCCAGGTAAAGGGAGGCAGGAGCGGGAGTAGAAAGGCAGGCAATCCTGATGTTGCCGCTTTCCATTGTCTTTGCTATAATAGGGCCATAAAGCCCCATCATTACGCGCTGCAGATGCCGCATAATCCTGACGAGCCGACATTTGAAGAATAATCTTGTTTTCCCTTTATTCAATTTTCTCAAGCAACGCTTGCCGCTGGCAATCAAATTTAAATTATCCTTCCTGAGGCACGACATTTTCAACATATTTTCCAGTATCGGCATCGAAACCTCTTCTGCCTGTAATAGAAAATGCCCGTATTGCCCTAACTCAAAATATGACAGGAGGCTTGTTACCGGCAAAGATAAAATGGAGCCGGATTTGTTTCGCAAGGTCATAGACGAATTATCCGGGCTTAAGTGGGTAGGGCAGATCCACCCTGATTTTTATAACGAACCTTTATTGGACCAACGCCTGGAGGGGTTTATCGAATATGCCAGGGCAAAGCTGCCCGGCTGCGTTATCAGTATCGCTACCAACGGTGATTTTCTGACAATCGAAAGGTATGACAAGCTGGTAAGGGCAGGGGTTAGGTCATTTGCCGTTTCCCTGCATCAAAAGGAAGAATTGGCGACAATCGCCGAGCTGAAAAAATACCGGCAAGAGCACGGCAATGAAGGCGTCCAGTTAATTTACAACAGCCTGGAATATATCGGCAGCAGGGGCGGGTTAATAAAGTTGGACGGCGAAGCGGGGCGTCCCAAAAACTGCATGTTCCCCCTAAGCCTTATTTACATCAATTGTAATGGGGATGTGATATTCTGCTGCGAGGATTATCTGAATACCGTTAAATTGGGCAATATAAAGAATGAAAGATTGCTAGATATCTGGAACAAGCCTTATTACAGGAAGCTGAGGAATGACCTGCGAAAAGGGGTTTTCAAGGAAGCAGTATGCCAGGCATGCAGATGCGGAAAGAATATTTACATGGTTGAATAGGGATTGCGCAATTTTTACAACCATGAGCTCCAGATAAGCATTGCCTAGGGTTTAATTTCTTGTTATCATTATTTTATGTCAAAATTATCTTTGCACCACATCGGCGGCAGAGGCGGCTCAAAGGGGTTTCCGTGCCTTTCTGCCTTTGAGGCGGATCTTATCAACGTCATTTACGATGCCGATGCTGCCTGTATCGAGCAGATAAAACAGGCATACAGTTCGCAGCCTCAGTCCACCACCCATGTTTTACCATACTGCATCGGCGAAAAATCCTCTACATCCAAGTTTTTTATCACCTACGACACCTACAACAGCTCGCTTTTGCCTCTAAACGAGGAGTTTGCCGATTTTTCCCTCTTTTACGTAAGCTACGAATGCTTAATGTCCGATATCATGAAGCCGATGGAGACCATACCCGTAAAGCTGGTCACCCTTGACCAGCTTTATCGAGAAGGCAAGACCGGCGTCCCCGCGCCGGATTTCTTGTCCCTCGACGTGGAGGGCTACGAATATCCGATATTAAAGGGCGCATCCCGTCTTCTGGATGACTGTATACTTGGCGTCATCGCCGAAGTGGCATTCTCTCCCCTGCGGAAGAACCAGAAGCTATTCAGCGATATAATGAAGCTGATGCAGGCAAAAGATTTTTATTTTGTCAAATTTACTTCAATGCACGACGACTACTCTCCCTGTCGTAAGCCCATAGGGCTGCGCGCGGAAGGCTTTCAGTGCAGCGCGGATGCCCTTTTTCTGAAGAAAATAAAAAAGGGCAGGAAAAACAGGGGCATAGGCAGCAACCAGAAGCGCCCTGAGATGCTTGCCAAGCTTGCTTTTATCTCGATGGTCTTTAACCAGTTTGAATACGGGTTAATGTGCCTGGACATCCTTGAAAAAGAAGGATCCAGGCTGGATGGCATCGAGCAGAACGCTTACACCAGATTTTTAAGCGAAGTCTATGATGCAGCGAAGAAAACAGAGTCATTTTATCCTCCGAAATTTTCTTCAGTCTATACCTTTCAACAGAGCAAGGACAGGTTCAAGCCTCAGGTAACCTCTTGGGGGCCCGGCCGGTACTTTGAGAAGGACTATTTGGCGGCAAGGGCCGATAAATTTGCATTTAACGATCTGGAAAATATCCTCCTCAAATACGGATTTAACGGGTTGGCTCATATGCTGCGCAGTAACCGCATCTACCATACATTCAATACCCTTTACTGCGCAGGATATATGGATGAAAAGACTTTGAACATCCTGGAAGCAAAGCAAAAATATATGCGCGATAATAAATAGCCCCTAGAAGCCGGTCTTTTCTTCGATGGCCGCTCCAGACCCGCAGATACCCGAATGAGCATATCCCCTGAACTTCCGAGATGCCTGAAAAGGATCTTTGTTGGCTGCGGCCTGGCCTGGTTTTCGCTTACACTCACCTTGTTCTTCCTTAGGGGTTGCGAGCACCTCCTTGGCGCTGACATCGAAGGTAGGGGTTGCTGCGAACCGCGCCCGGCTTACTGGGTCAAAGACCCCTTGCTGGGCTACAGGAATAAGCCCGATTTCTCCAACCGTGAATTCGGCCGTCTCATATGCCGGACCAACAGCCAGGGATTGCGCTCTTACAGGGAGTTTTTACCGCAGAAGCCGGCAGGCACTTACCGCATTATGGGTATCGGAGATTCCATCATGGAGGGCGGCCTGCTGAACGCGCAAGATTCGTTTCTGGGCGTTCTGGATAAGCTCCTGCGGCAAAGGGTGCCCGGGGTTGAGGTGATCAATGCCGGGGTCGTCGGCTATGGCGCTTATCAGACAAGGGTATATTTTGAACAGTACGCCGTCCGCTACTCTCCAGACGTGGTCCTGGTCAGCTACTGTTCCAACGATTTCCTTCCTACCGAGGACCCTTTCACGAACCTGAGGCAGATATACATCGGTTATCTCAACGGGTTATTGAGCGGCAAGGAACACGCTTTGTCCGCCGAAGAAGCGAGGTCTGCCCGGCAGTTGATATCAATCTTGCGGAGTGCTTGCCGGGTTTGGGAGATCTATGAGGCATTGGAAGGCAGGGAGAAGTTCCGAAGGGTATTGCTGGAGATCCCGATCTTAGAGATGAATAAGCTGGCCAGGGAACGCCGCATCAGGCTGGTCTTTATGCTGTTCGACGAAGACCCCCGGCTGGAAGAGTTCCTGAAAGAGCAGGGGATAGACTACCTGGCGTTCCATGAAGAGCTTTATGCCCAGAAGTACGAAAATATATACAATAAAGCGATAAAAAGCAGGTTTTGGCTTAAGAGCAGGCCATTTCTTGGAAGAGGGTGGTTTAAAGCCATCTTTTGCTTTAATCTATTCGACCCGGTAGAGACACTGAGCAATATTGCGCAATACGTCGTCCTTGAGATAAGGAACCTAAACGACTACAGTCTTGACGGCCTGCATCCCAGCAGGAAGGCAAGCAGGATGATAGCCGCCAGGATGTATAAGTACCTGATTAGGGATGCCGGCCCTGCCATATCGGCCCGGTAATGCTTTTGCCGGCGAAGGGATGCGGCGGTTGGCCGAGATTTGGTAAAAAAAACCTTGACAGATAAGAATAATTATTACATAATAATAACATGCATAAAACAGATGTTCAGGAGGCCATGGAACGCTTCAGGCAGGCCTGCCGCAGCCGCGGGCTTAAGCTTACGCCGCAGCGCACCGAAATATACAAGGAGCTGGTGAAGGCAGAAGACCATCCTTCTATTGAGGCGATACTGAAAAGGATAAAAGCGGCCTTTCCCAATATATCATTCGATACCGTATACAGGACGGTCATCTCGCTTTCCGATATAGGGCTGATCAATATAGTGGAGGGCTACGGAGGGTCCAAGCGTTTTGACCCCAACACAAGAACCCATCACCACTTCAGGTGCGCCAGGTGCCATAAGATAGTGGATTTTTATAACGAATACTACGATAATATCAAAATACCCGAAGAGATAAAGTCGAGGTTCAATATTTTAAACAAGAAAGTGGTTTTAGAGGGCATCTGCGGGCAGTGCGCTAAGAAGAAGTAAAATTTTTTTTTGGTTTAACGTTAGTAATAATTACTAATTAGTAATAAGTATGAAAGGAGGGAATGCAGGCTTTGCAAAAGAAAGAGTTGAAACTTAAGCTGCTATACTAAAACAGGAGGAGAAAAATGGCAAAAGTAGCGATCGAGATGGTTAAACAGTCGGGAGTGGATTTGGATAAGTTGTTGGACCTGTTGATAAAGAACGCGTCGGCAGAGATCACCACCTATTACTATTATACGATCTTGCGTGCCAACCTAATTGGTTTAAAGGGCGAGGGGGTCAAGGAAATAGCCGAGACCGCCAGGATCGAAGACCGCAACCACTTTGAGGCGCTGGTCCCGCGTATCTATGAGCTGGGAGGCAAGCTTCCGGACTGCATGAAGAAGTTCCATGACCTTTCTGCATGTCCGCCGGCGAATCTTCCGAAGTCGCCCGAAGATGTCGAGGGGATATTGAAGGTCCTGGCTAACGCGGAAAGATGCGCGGTCAAGGGTTACACCGAGATATGCAATATGACCGCTGGCAAAGACCACCGCACCTACGATCTGGTCCTGGCCATACTTAACGAAGAGATCGAGCACGAGTCCTGGTTTGCCGAATTCCTCGGCGAAGGCCCTTCCGGGCATTTTATGCGCCGCGGCGAGACGTCGCCTTTTGTCTCTAAGTTCCTGAAGTAAAACGGCTGTCAAGGGGGCGCCTGTTTCTGTTGCAGGCGCCCCCCGGACTTGGTATAATACGAACATATGAGCGTTAATATCGAGAATTATCATCCCGTATTGCAGGCGCTGGCAGCGGGCGGTTTTACCTGGCTGCTTACTGCTTTGGGCGCTGCCTTCATATTTATCACAAAAGATTTTAGCCAGAAGGTCTTTGATTCCATGCTCGGATTTGCCGCCGGGGTGATGCTGGCGGCAAGCTTCTGGTCGCTGCTTTCTCCGGCGATCGAGATGTCGTATCACGCCGGGACGATCCCCTGGATGCCTGCCGCTGCCGGCCTCCTTTTAGGGACCCTGTTTTTAAGGTCTATCGATAAGGTATTACCCCATCTGCATCTGGGGTTTTCCGTTTCCGAGGCCGAAGGACTAAAAACTTCCTGGCGCCGAAGCGTGCTCTTGATACTGGCAATAACGTTGCATAATATTCCGGAAGGCCTGGCTGTGGGAGTGGCAATCGGGGCGGCGGCTTTAGGTTTACCGGAAGCCACAATGGCTGCGGCAATAGTGCTTTCGTTTGGTATAGGCATCCAGAATATACCTGAAGGCTTCGCCGTATCGATAACGCTTCGCCGCGAAAAAATGTCCAAGTTCAGGAGTTTTTGGTTCGGCCAGCTTTCCGCGATTGTTGAACCCATTGCCGCAGTATTAGGCGCGGCAGCGGTTTTATGGGCCAGGCCATTGCTTCCTTATGCCCTGGGTTTTGCCGCAGGGGCGATGATATTCGTCGTAGTCGAAGAGGTCATACCCGAATCACAACGCAACGGCCATACTGACCTGGCTACGGCAGGTACGATTTTAGGGTTTTTGGCGATGATGATACTGGATGTGGCATTCGGCTAGAAAGAGGTAGGTAAATGAAGCTTATTCGCAGCTGGCAGCTCATACTGGCGCTCATCCTGGTTTTTCTCTCGGCGCTTTTCTATTTTATCCACTATTTTATATTCAGGGACGCCCACCATATATTCCTTTATCTTGTAGGCGACATTGCTTTTCTTTTTTTGGATGTGCTGATCGTGATGCTGGTCCTGCACCGCTTGCTTGAATACCGGGAGAAACAGACGATCATGAAGAAGCTGAACATGGTCATCGGGACTTTTTTCAGCGAAGTGGGCACTGAGCTCTTGAAGAGGTGCTCGCAGTTTGCCCCGGAGCTTTCAAGGCTGGCTGCGCAGTTGGTAGTGACCAAAGACTGGTCGGATAAGGAGTTTATCTCTGCGCGCAAGAAGATAGAGGGCTTCGATATAGGGGTTGACAGCAAAAAGGGGGGCTTGGCAGAAGTAAAGGATTTCCTGGTTTCCAAAAGGCAGTTCATGCTCGGGCTGCTGGAGAACCCCAATATGCTGGAGCACGAGTCATTTACCAATCTGCTTTGGGCGGTATTCCACCTGACCGATGAGCTGGCGCACCGCGCAGACTTAAAGAAGCTGCCGGATACGGATTATCAGCATCTGGCTGGAGACATAAAGAGGGCCTACCACGGGCTTATCCTGCAGTGGCTGGATCATATGAAGTACCTAAAACACGATTACCCGTATCTTTTTTCGCTGGCAGCCAGGACCAATCCTTTTGACTCTAACGCTACGGTGGAAGTAAAATAAAATCTTTGGACAGGAGGGGGTATGGCAAGAGTAGAAAAAGAGGGAGAAGTATATAAGTGCGAAGTCTGCGGCAATGTCGTGGAGGTTAAGAAGGCAGGCGGCGGGGAGCTGGTCTGCTGCCAGCAGCCGATGGTAAAGATCAAAGGTTAAACAATAAAGGAGGTTTGTCATGCCGGAATTTTGCACGCCGTTTTCAGGGCTATCCAGGGATAAGAAGATCGCCAAAGAGGAGCTTATCCGCGCTATCCGCTTCATGATCGCCGCGGAGTACGAGGCGATACAGCTTTATATGCAGCTTGCGGAGTCAACCGACCATAAACTGTCGCAGGAAGTCTTAAGGGATATCGCGGATGAAGAAAAAGTGCATGCAGGAGAGTTCCTGAGGCTCTTAAAGGAGCTGGCCCCTGATGAGCAGAAGTTCTACGATGAGGGCGCAGAAGAGGTAGAGGAAGAAATAAGAAAAAGGTAGGCCGAGGAATAGAGAGGCGCTAAAGATGGATCCATTAAGCCCTGGCTTGAGAAGAGAGGCCCTGCGGGCGCAGAGGAATGAGATCACCGAGCATGTGGTTTATAAGAAGCTGGCCGGATTTGTAAAGGCCTCAAAGCACGCCGAAATCCTGGAGAGGATAGCCGGCGAAGAGCTGGCGCATTACGATTATTTCAAAACCCTTACCGGTCAGGAGGTTTCCCCTGATAAGCGCAAGATCCTTATCTTTGTGGCTATCTCTAAGATCTTGGGCCTGAACTTCGGCTTAAAGCTCATGGAAAACGGCGAGGACCTGGCCCAGGATGCCTATGAAAAGATTAAAGAAGTTTCGCCTAAAATAGAAGAGGTGATCAAGGACGAAAAGAGCCATGAGAACGAACTGATCAGCCTGATAGACGAGGAGCGACTAAAGTACGTCAGCTCCATGGTGCTGGGCCTTAACGACGCCCTGGTAGAGTTAAGCGGCGCCCTGGTCGGGTTTACGCTTGCACTGCAGAAGACAAAGCTTATTGCCGTCGTGGGGCTGATCACCGGCATTGCCGCTGCCATGTCTATGGCTGCCTCCGAGTACCTTTCTACCAAGCACGAAGAGACGGACAAGGACCCCGTTAAGGCCAGTATCTATACGGGAAGCGCCTATATCGGGACCGTAGCGCTTTTGGTCTTTCCCTACTTATTGTTTGATAATATGTTTCTTTGCCTGGGCCTGGTAGTCGCCTTTTCGCTTATTTTGATATTCTGCTTTACCTACTACATTTCGGTGGCTAAAGGGCTTGATTTCAGGAAAAGGTTCCTGGAGATGGCCGGGATAAGCCTTAGCGTCGCAGCGATTAACTTTCTCATCGGGCTGGCGATAAGGAATGTGTTCGGGATCGAGGTTTAACAGAAATCTTCATGAATAACATAAACAAGACAGAGATCCAGGCCTGGCTCTTGAGCCTTTTAGCCTTTGTCGGCGCTTTCCTTATTCAGAGCAGCGCCAATAAAGAGGTGCGCGGCTGCAGCTATCTTGACCCGGTCACGGTGGATGTCTCGGCCCTGATCATGGGAGGGTTTCTGGTTTTGGAAGGCTGGGTAGATATCTTCAGGCACAGGGAGAGCTCTGCCAGGCAGCAGCTATACCGGTGCCTGCGTATTGCGCTGGGCGTGGCAATTCTGACCATTCATATAATGCAATTTTCCGTTAAGATCTCCTAAGGACCCCATCCTCAATTGCTATGTTCCTGTGGGCATAGCCGGCCATGCGCATATCATGGGTAGCCATGATAATGGTCGCTTCCTTCTCGGCGTTGATTACCTTTAAGATATCCATAATGGCCCTTGCGTTATTGCTGTCGAGGCTGCCGGTAGGCTCATCCGCCAGGATCAGCGCCGGCTGGTGAATGAGGGCCCGGGCGATACAAACCCTCTGGCGCTCTCCGGCAGAAAGCGTATTTACCTTAAGTAATGCTTTTGAGCCCAGATTAAGATAGGAGAGGAGCTCTAAGGCCCGGTCTTTAAGTGAGCGCGGCCTGAGGAGGCTGTAGGCACTGGCGATAAGGATGTTTTCCAGCGCGCTGAAACCGGGGTAGAGATAGAAGTCCTGGAAGATATAGCCGATATTCTCGCGCCTGAAAAGTGGTTTATTTTTTATCTCTGAGTACGGGCGGCCCCTGAAGGACACTTCTCCTTCTGTTGGCTCAATAAGCGCGGCGAGAATATTAAGGAAGGTAGATTTGCCGCTGCCGCTGGGGCCGGTAATGCTTATGAATTCAGCGCGGCGGATGTCAAGCTGGACCTGGCGCAGGGCATTGGTCCGGGTATTGGGATAGGTTTTGCTTAAACCCTGACAACGGATAAGTATATCATCGCCCGGTTTATTCACTTTTGATCACCTCGACGGGGTTTAAGTTGATGATGATCCAGGCAGGGATCAAGGCTGCGGCCAGGCCCGAGACAAGGATCATCCCGGCGACCTTTAAGATAAATATGAAGTCTTGCGCCGGGGCAAATACGCTTATCTCCATCATCCTGAATACGCCTGCGGTGGCATAGAAACCGATCCCTGCGCCGATGGCCCCGGCAAAAAAGACCAGAAGCAGGGCCTGCGAAAATACCAGCTTTAAGACGTCGCTTTTCTGCCAGCCAAGGGCAATAAGCACGCCCATGAGCTTTCTCTGCTCAAATACCGTGGTGATCATGGTATTGGAAAGGCCCAGCACCACTGCCACGATTATGACTATCGCGATAAGCAGGGAGAACTTCTCGCCTAAGATTATCTGACGGGTCTTTTCGCTCATAAAGATATCTGCGGGCTGGGCGCTTATTTTAGGGTAAAGCTCTTCTATCCTGCGGGATACAGCATCAACGGTATCTTTGTTTCTGTATCCGCTTTTTAAACGCAGGTGCACTGCCGCTACCGTAGCACCCGTATTCTTTATCCTCTGCAGCATATCCAGCGAAATGACCAGTGCCGACCTTTCAAACGGCACCTGGCTTTTAAAGACGCCTACGATCTCGAAAGGCTGCCCCTTTATGGAGAGTTTGTCCCCGATCTTTTTCTCCGATGCCCGGGCAAAGAGATCGCCGACGATCACTTCATTGGCGGCTTGCGCCGGTTTTCTCCCGGAGCTGATCACTATCTGGTCATAGAGCAGTGAGCCGGGGGCCCAGCCGAACAGCGGCAGATACCGGTTATCGAACTTTTGCAGGTCAAGGATGGCTGCGGCAGCGGATTCCACTTCAGGCAGCCGTTGTAGCTGCCGGATTATCGCTTCGTCTACTTTGCTGGAGAGGATGTTGTATCCGTCCTTTTCAAATACGATGATATCGATATTGCGGTTGGAGTGGGCCAGGCGGAAAGAATCGCGGATGCTCTGGCTTAAGCCCAGCATTATGGTGCAGGCAGCCAGCCCCACCGCCACCCCCGCGATGGTAAGCAGGATGCGCAGCTTGCGGCGCAGAAGGTCCTTAATTAGGAATGAAAGGAGATTCATATTTATCTCTCGTGTTTTTTGTCTGATGAGGTTGCGTTTATCTGGAGAAGCTTGGTGCATAATAGCCTAAGCATCGTCTTTGGCTCCGAAGGGGCAAGATGAGCTGATAAGCTTCGCCATTCAGTCTCTACCAGATTTTTGGCAAACCTGTGGGATTCTTCTATGGCGCCTGAGGCCCGCACCAACCTGAGCCCTTCATTAATAAGCGATAGCGAGGGTTTTTTCGAGCAGACGATCATCTGCAGGCGTCTTTTATCGCGGCCTTTTAATTTCGTCAGGGCAGTGAACATTATATAAGTTAGTTTTCCGGAAAAGATGTCTTCGCCGGGGGCTGCGTTGTCCTTATCCAGGCCCGAAAGTTCGTTTAAGTCATCGATGATCTGAAAAGCCACCCCCAATTTGCGCCCAAAAGAAGCGCAGGCCTTGCGCACAGCAGCATCGGCCTGCGCGATAACTGCTGCGGATTCTGCTATCCCCTCTACGATTGCCGCGGTCTTATAGGCATACATCTGCAGGATCTGGCCGCGGGTTTTATTGTTTAGCCAGCGATTCAGATTGTTTATATTCATGTTTTTGGACCAGAAAATGTCCTGGCCCTGCCCGAGGTGCGCGCGGGAGAACTGCCGCACCATGATGCGGAATAACTCCAGCCTTTGGCTATCCGATAGGAGCGGGTGGTCGCTGATGACCAGGTAGGGAAGGAAGTAGGCAGTATTGGCGGCATTTAAGGAAGTATCGAGCCCATAACGCAAATGTATGCATTTATTCTTGCGGCGCAGCTTTGAGCCGTCTTCGATATCGTCAATTATTAGGGAGCCGGCGTGGGTGAGCTCCGGGATCACAGCTACCAGGGATTCATAGGGGATGAAGGATTTTCCCAGCGCCTCCAGCATGAGGGCGTTAAAAATAGAACGCCAGTGTTTTCCCGGCCGCGACATCAGGTCCCAGAGCGGCAGCGAAAGCGTGCGGGTATAAACAGAGGGATCACAGCTGCGGCAGTCCGGTCCGGCATACTTTGCTAGATGCTTTCGCCCGATCTCTTTAGGCAGGAAATCTTCTATGCTTTTGTCAATGCGCTTTATCAGCCTTTGGGCGTAGTCCTTGTAATCAAAGATGAAACCATAGCCAAAGAGTTCAAGCCTGGCCCTGCCGGATACGCGTTTACCCTCCAGCCTGCCCTTGACCGTCCCCGCGCCTTCCCAGATCGCCCGCATGAATCCGATGGTTTTTATCTCCTGGTCGTCTGCCAGAGGCTCAAAGACAAGCTCGCATTTAAGCGAAGGTATTTTTATACTCCAGGCAATAGGATACCTGATAAAAGTGGTTTTGCTCTCCCAATACCTTATTGGCCGGAGCTCTACATCCTTTAACAGGCGCGGGTACTCCTTTTTTCTGGAAAGCAGCGCGAACTGCGCTACGGGGATGTCCTTTTGCATATCGCGGTGCGTCATGACCAGCAGGTCATCTGCGTTATCGAGGTTTATCCCGAACCAGTCCCAGCCAAGGAGCCTGTTGCCTCCGGGGCGGTCAATGAACCAGCCGCCGAAATCTCCCCATTGGTGGTCAAGCCAGGCTTCTCCGCGGACAGGAGAGCCTCCTGATTTACCTTTAAGCTTGAGCCGGGGAAAGGTAACGTAATCCAGTGCTTTAAAGCGGCCGGATGAGCCTTCTATGGTGATGCGCTGGCATTGCGGAGTAAGTTCGAATGAACATTGTTTGCCGTTATGAGGCTGACGAAAAGAGAGGCGGAAAGATCCCCCGGACTCTGACAGTGAAAAATGATCCCATTTTATCTTTAGCGGTCCGTTTTCAAATGATACCGGAGTTTTTTGCAGTTTTATGGGCAGGGCAGGGCCGTACTCTCTTAGTTCGTCGAGGTAGGAGTTGACCATCACGGGGTCAAGGCCCGATGAACGCCGGTCTTTCCCTGTCCGGCACAAAAGCTCTAATGTGGCGGCGTCTGTCTGGCTTAAGCTATGGTTTTCTCCTGTCTGCGGATCCAGCAGGGAAAGCAACAGCGTAAAGCCGGGTTTGGAGGGCTTGCCCTTAGGCGCGGTATCGGCCTTGAAGATACTGGCCATGAAGAAACGTTTGTCGCAAGGGCCGCCCTGGAAGTAACCTTGGGCAAACCACCATTCGATAGCAGGAGTAATCTTGGCCGGGTTTCTCATTATTTTATTATATTATATAACAGGCGGAATTAAAAGCTAATCCATTTCAAATATAACTTGCTTAGAACCGGGCGTTGGAATAGAATAGAAGCAAAGGAGAAACGATGAAGACTAAAATGAACAGGCTGGTTTTAGCGGCGGCAGCGGTTTTTGCCGCGTTTCAGATAATGGATTACATTATCCACGGCATAATCCTTATGCCGGCCTATGAAAAGCTGGCGCATATCTGGAGGCCGGATATGCAGGAAAAGATGTGGATATTCACGCTCTCGGGGCTGGTGATGTCGGTCGCGTTCGTGTATATCTTCGGCAAGGGATACGAAAAAAAGGGTTTGGCGGAGGGGGTAAGGTTCGGCCTCATTATGGGGCTTTTTATGAATTTTATAGGCTCATTCGGCCAGTATGTGATGTATCCCATACCTTTTGGCCTGGCGCTTGAGTGGTTTTTATACGGCATGGCCGAGTTCATCATAGCCGGTTTGATCGTCGCGGCATTATATAAGCCCGGCAATAAATAAAAGCCCCTTCGTAAAGACGGTTCATTCTTCCTTCAGGACCTAATCCCTAAATTTCTTATGGTCAGACGGTTAAAAGAGACAAGCATAATATTTTACAGCGTCCTTAAGTGGGTATTTTTGGCTTCCGCCATCGGGATAATCGTGGGCACGGCGACCGCGTTTTTTCTGAAGTCCCTGAACTGGGCCTCTTCGGCAGCAGGCGCCAACAACTATTATTTTCTGTTTGTCCCGCCGGCCTTATTTGCCAGCGCCCTGGTGATCCGGCTGCTTGCCCCGGACGCCGAAGGCCACGGCACCGAGAAAGTGATAGAGGCCATTCACCGGCGCGCTTCCAAGATTAAATTGATGGTCGTACCGGTAAAACTTGTAGCAACGGTGATCACTATCGCTTTTGGGGGTTCAGCCGGAAAAGAGGGGCCCTGCGCGCAGATCGGGGCGGGGTTGGCATCATTTTTTGCCAGGGTCTTCAGGTTTGACGCCTATGACCGCAGGAAGCTGGTGATCTGCGGTATCAGCGCGGGCTTCGCCTCCGTTTTCGGTACCCCGATAGCCGGAGCGATATTCGGGGTCGAGGTGCTTTTTGTGGGCAGCATGCTTTATGACGTGATGCTGCCGTCTTTCATCGCCGGGGTAATAAGCTATAACGTTTCTTCGGGGCTGGGCATCAGCTACTTCCATCACGCCTTGTCCTCCAGGCTCAATTTTTCTCCGGTCCTTTTCTATCAGGTGGTCCTTTCGGGGATATTTTTCGGTATCTGCTCATTTTTCCTGATCGAGATGCTGCAATTAGGTAAGTATCTCTCGGAGAAGATAAAGATATGGAAGCCGCTAAAGGGCCTTATAGGCGGAGCCGTCCTGATTGCAGTGGCGCTGCTGGTGTCCAGGGACTATCTGGGATTGGGCCTGGATTCCATCGAGTCCTATCTTGAAGGAGCAGCCGCGCCCTGGTATGCCGTGATACTAAAATCCCTGACCACCAGCGCCACCCTTAATTTCGGTGGCAGCGGCGGGATAGTCACTCCGATATTTTTCGTAGGGGCCAGCGCCGGAAACCTCCTGGCCCAGTTATTCGATCTGAACATCGTGATGTTCTCTGCCCTTGGTTTCGTGGCGGTGCTGGCGGGAGCCGCCAATACCCCCATCGCCGCCAGCATCATGGCCATAGAGCTTTTTGGCCCGGCGATCGCCCCATACGCGGCCATCTCCTGCGTTATCAGCTTCCTTATCACCGGCCACAGGAGCGTCTACCCCTCTCAGATACTGGCGATAAAGAAATCCAAATACATCGATATCGAGATCGGCAAAGAGATCGATGAAGTAAAACCCAATATCTGAGCTCCCCGAAGATTAAGAAAAATTAATTTTCTCTTCATCCTATCTTTAATCTTTTATATTAAAATAATACTTGAGGACGCCATGAAGATAAGAAGGTATCTGTTAGCCGGGACCGGAGTGATCCTGCCGTTCTTTATCACGACATACATAGGGATAATGCTTTTGCGTATGGCGGACAACCTTGCGGGAAAGCATATCAACTCCTACTTATGGCAGAACTTCGGGTTCAGGATACCGGGGCTGGGGTTGTTGATCCTGTTCTTGTTTATCCTTACCGTAGGGCTGGTCTCGACCCGCGTCATCGGCAGGAAGCTGGTCCCATTGCTGGAGAGGTCCCTGATGAAGCTCCCCTTTGTGGCAGGGGTGTATCCCGCGGCCAAGCAGCTGTCGAAGTTCTTTTTTGATGCAGGCGCCGGGGGCAAATACAAAAAGGCGGTCCTGGTGCAGTATCCGACAGATACCTCTTACGCGGTAGGTTTCATCACTAACGATAACGTGGGGATCCTAAGCCCCAGGTCCGAAGATGACCTGGTAAGCGTATTCGTGCCTTTGGCCCCGACCCCGTTTTCAGGCATACTGCTTTTATTGCCGCCGGAAAAGATAAAGGTCCTGGATGTGTCGGTAGACCAGGCGCTGAAGTTCATAATTTCCGGCGGCATCATTTCGCCTTATTCAACGTTTACCGTCTAAAAAGGAGGAAGGTCAATGGAATGGCAAAACATCCCCACTCCGGAAGAGATCATCGATGTAGGCAAGAAAAAGTTCGGCGGGTTTTCGAACATGCTGCCCTGGGCCCTGGCGATACTGCTGGTCCTTTTGGGGCTTAAAGGCACTATCTACTCGATAGGGCCGGATGAGGTAGGGGTGATACAAAGGTTCGGCAAATACCTCTATCTTAGCCCTCCGGGCCTCCATCTGAAGCTTCCTTTTGGCATTGACAAGTTGACGCCGATAAAAGTGGAGAAGATATTCAAGGAGGAGTTTGGCGCAAGGAGCCTGAGACAGGAAAGAGGCAGGTATTTGGGAGGCGGCAGGCATGAAGAGGAGTCGCTGATGCTTACGGGAGACCTGAATATCCTCGACGTGCGCTGGATCGTGCAGTTCAGGATAAAAGACCCGGTAAAGCTGCTTTTCGCGGTAAGGAATCCGCTGAATAACATCCGCGACATCTCGGAGGTGGTGATGCGCCGTTTGGTCGGCGATTACAGCGTGGACGAGGTGCTTACTAACAAGAGGGAGGAGATAGACGGTCTGGCCCAGGCAGAGATGCAGCAGGTGCTTGACGAGTATCAGACCGGCGTTCAGATCATCACGGTAAAGCTCCTTGACGTCAATCCCGCGGAAAAGGTCAAGCCCGCTTTTAACGAGGTCAACGAAGCCAAGCAGGAGAAGGAGAAGATGATAAATCAGGCCTGGGAGGCATATAATAAAGTAATTCCCAGGGCCAGAGGCGAAGCGGAGAAGACCATCCGTGAGGCGGAAGGCTACGCCCTGGACAAGGTTAACCGCGCAAAAGGCGAAGCCGACAGGTTCCTGGCCAGGGTCGAAGAGTACAAAAAAGCCCCGGCCATAACCAAAAAGAGGCTATATCTGGAGACGCTGATGGATGTCCTTCCGAAGGCCAAGGAGAAGTTCATTATGGATTCTAAGGGCGCCTCGGCTTTGCCATTGTTGTATCTTAACCGGGAAGGAGGCAAACAATGATAAAGGGCGCCCCAGGCACTATTGCAGGCATAATCGTATTCCTGGTCATCGTAATAGCTCTGGCATTCATGACCGGGGCGATATACATACTGGATGAGACCAAGCAGGTAGTTATCACTCAGTTCGGCAAACCCGTGGGCAGGCCGGTAACCGATGCCGGGCTGCATTTTAAGACGCCGCTCATCCAGGAGGCGCACTACTTTGAAAAGAGGATACTGGACTGGGACGGCGACCCGAACCAGATCCCGACCAAAGATAAGAAGTATATCTGGGTAGATACGATGGCCCGCTGGAAGATAGTCGATGCGCTTAAATTCCTGCAGTCCGTAGGCAATGAGCTTATAGCTCAGAGCCGGCTGGATGATATCATCAACTCCGCTACCCGTGACGCCATCACCGGCCATCTATTGGTAGATGCGGTAAGGAATACCAACCGGATCCTCGAGACCAAAGAACTTGGGGAGGACGCTATCGTAGGCGAGGATGCCCTGGAGAGGATAGCGGCGGGCAGGTTCAACCTGACGCGCTCTATCCTGGAGAAGGCCAAAGTCCTGGCGCCACAGTACGGGATAGAGGTGATAGATGTGCGTATTAAACGCATAAACTATGTGGACGAGGTCCGCAACAAAGTCTATGACCGGATGATCGCCGAAAGGAAGCGCGCCGCCGAAAAATACCGCTCCGAGGGGCATGGCAAGGCCGCCGAGATCTCGGGCCAGGTCGAAAAGGAGTTGAAGCTTATCACCTCCGAGGCCTACCGCCAGGCTCAGATCTTAAAAGGCAAGGCCGACGCCGAGACAATAAATATTTACGCGAACGCCTACTCCCGCGACCCTGATTTTTACTCGTTCCTGAAGACGCTGGAAACCTATCAGAAGACCATCGATGCCAATTCCACGGTGGTCTTAAGCACCGATAGCGAATATTTCAAATACTTGAAATCCCTGGAGGGGGCAAGGTAGCATTAAGAAGGCGGTTGCCCGGCCGCTTTAAAAACCCCCTTTCTTTTTGCCCGCCCGTTCTTTAACCGGTCGCATTGCCATTGGTAATTAAAACGTTGACATGATTAACATGTTATATTATACTTATCATGTAATTCATGTAAATCAAACCAAAAGGGGGATCAATGGAAAAGTTTGCCATGCCTAAGATGTTCGGGGCGGTTACGGTAGGAGAGCGCGGGCAGGTGGTTGTTCCGGCCGAGCTTCGCAAGATGTTCGGGATAAAGACCGGAGATAAGCTCATCGTTTTTGCCAAGCCGGCAGGAGGGCCGATAGGCTTTCTGCCGGCTTCGCAGTTCAGCGAGTTCCTGGAACAGGCTACTAAAATGCTTTCGAAATTAAAAGAGAAATAATGAGATCCGGCAGGCCCATCATTATAATTTTATGGTTGCTTTGCCTTATGCCGCAGCGGATATTGGCCGAAGAGACGCTTTCCTGGCAGGATTGCATCCTTGAGGCAAAGAAGAACCATCCTGACCTGATCTATGCCGCAGAAGGGGTCAAGGAGAAAAAGGCGGCAAAGTCTGTTACGGCAAGCGGCCTTTACCCTCAAATTAACGCCTCCGTGGATGCATCGCGCGCCAAAACTACGACAAGCTCTTCAGGTAAAGAGACTACTACGACCAGGGATTCGTATTCTTACGGAGTTTCAGGTTCGCAGCTCATCTTCGACGGCCTCAAGACCGTCCAGGAGATGAAGGCCGCCTCCGAAGAGGTAAAAGGCGCAAGAGAGAATTTCCGCTATACCTCATCGCAGGTAAGGTATAATTTACGCGCCGCCTTCATCGGCCTCTTAAGGGCACAGGAGATGGTGCGCGTAGCACAAGATATAGTAAGGATAAGGCGCGATAACCTCGTTTTGATAACCCTGCGCTATGAATCCGGATTAGAACATAAGGGGGCATTATTGGCAGCGCAGGCAAATCTTGCCCAGGCTAATTTTGAGCTCTCTCAGGCCAAAAGAAACCTGGAGACCAGTCAATACGCCCTTTCCAGGCAATTGGGCAGAAAGCAGTTCAGCCCGATAAGCGTTGCCGCAGGATTCGAATTAACGGAGCCGCTTGCGGATGATCCGGATTTCGAGAAAATGATCCATAATAATCCTTCGGTGCTGGCAGCCGCTGCCAAAACCAACTCTCAAGCCTTCAGCCTTAAATCGGCGCAGGCAAGTTTTTTCCCGGAGTTGTCCGCTTCTGCCGGGGCGAACAAGTCAAGTTCGCGCTGGCCGCCTAAGGACAGTCAGTGGGATATGGCCCTGGGGGTAAGTTTGCCTATATTTGAGGGCGGTTTAAAGTTTGCCCAGGTATCCCGGGCCAGGGCGCTCTATAATCAGGCCGCCTCCAGCGAAAGAAGCATAAGGGAGGCAGCGATGGTCAATCTGCGGCAATACTGGGCAGGCCTGCAGGACGCGGCTGAAAAGGTAGATGTGCAGCGCAAGTCCCTGGAGGCGTCTGAGGAGCGCTCAAGGATAGCAGAGGGGCAGTACTCGGTAGGCTTCATATCATTTGACAATTGGATAATCATTGAGAACGATCTGGTAAGCGCGAAAAGAAGTTTTCTGGAAAGCCAGGCTGATTCGCTTTTGGCCGAGGCCGGCTGGATATTGGCGAAAGGAGAGACGCTGGAATATGCGCAATAAAATAATAATACTTCTGGTTTTATTGGCCGCCGGCGCGGCCGCCTTTTTTATCTTCAAGAGCGGTTTGGCGAAAAAGGAAGGCGAGACAATAAAAGAGATGAGGCCTTTTCGCGGCAATATTGAAGAGACGATATCCACTACCGCTACGGTCCTGCCCAAGAACAGGCTGGAGATCAAGCCACCTGTTAACGGCCGGGTAGAAAGCGTATTGGTAAAAGAGGGGGAGCGCATAAAGGCAGGGCAGAATCTGGCCTGGTTGAGCTCGACTGAGCGCGCCGCGCTGCTTGATGCCTCGCGCGGTAAAGGCGAGGGAGAGCTTAAGTACTGGCAGGAGGTCTACAAGCCTATCCCCCTGATCTCTCCCATCGATGCCGAAGTGATCGTATCCAAGACCCAGCCGGGCCAGGCCGTCACTACATCCGATCCGATACTGGTCCTTTCCGATCAGCTTATCGTCAGGGCCCAGGTTGACGAGACAGATATGGCCAAGGTCAGGCTCGGCCAATCGGCGCTGGTAAGCCTTGATGCTTACGCCGACACCGAGATCAAGGCCGGGGTCGAGCATATATATTACGAATCCAAGACCGTTAATAACGTCACGGTTTACGAGGTGGACCTGCAGTTGGAAAGCCCTCCGGCGTTCCTTCGCTCGGGGATGAACGCGACTGCAGAGCTTAAGGTAAAGAGTAAAAGCGGCATCCTTCTCCTGCCGCAGGAGGCGGTCCAGAGAGACAATGACGGCGCCTGGGTCCTGATAGAAACAGAGGAAGGCAGAGAGCCTCAGAGGCGCAAAGTAGAGCTGGGTGTATCCGACCAGAAAAACGTGGAGATCATTTCCGGGGTGAGCGAAAAAGAAACGGCGATCATCAAGACCAAGAAGTACTCTTTGCCTAAAGCCAGCGCCGGCTCAAACCCTTTTATGCCGCGCAGAAGATGATAGAGCTTAAGAATATCGCCAAGACTTATCAGATGGGCAAGGTCCAGGTCAAGGCCCTGCAGGATGTTTCTCTAAAGATAGCGCCGGGTGAGTTTGTGGCTGTCATGGGGCCGTCCGGTTCCGGCAAATCCACTCTTATGCATATCATCGGGCTCCTGGATAGACCGGATAGAGGAGAGTATAATTTGGCTGCCAAGGCCGTGCAGGCCCTGGACGACAGCGAATCGGCACTGATGCGCAATCGTCTGGTAGGTTTTGTCTTTCAGCAGTTCCATCTGTTGGCGCATATGAATGCGCTGGAAAATGCCAGCCTGCCCCTGATCTACGCGGGAGAGCGCTACGGTATTCAGAAGGCCGCAGATAAGATAAAACAGGTAGGGTTGGCTGACCGCGCCCATCATCGGCCTAACGAGCTTTCCGGCGGGCAGCAGCAGCGCGTGGCGATCGCCCGCGCCCTGGTCAACGACCCCCTGATTATCCTGGCGGATGAGCCTACGGGCAACCTCGACTCTAAAAGCAAAGACGAGATAATCTCCATCCTAAAAGAGCTTAACCGTTCGGGCAAGACCGTGGTTATAGTGACTCACGAGAACGAAATCGCCGAGCAGGCGCGCAGGGTCATCTCCATGCGCGACGGCAAGATCGTCTCTGACAGTCGTAATGACGCCGGTCATGACGAAGGGGCCGGCCGGTCAGGTCCGGCCGGCAAGGATGAGCCCCTCGCTGCCATGCGCAGGGTCGGCAGGGCGGAGTTTGGCGATTTTCTTCGTCAGGCTTTTTTTGCCATGGTCACGCATAAGGCGCGGTCTTTGCTTTCGATCTTAGGCATCCTTATCGGGGTGGCCGCGGTGATCGCGATGCTGGCTCTCGGGCAAGGGGCAAAAGCCTCTATCCAGAGCCAACTCGCTGCGTTAGGCTCAAATCTGCTTATGATCAGGCCCGGCTCCTCCAAGGTGCGCGGAGTAGCTCTGGAGGCGGGTTCGGTCACCAGGTTTACGCTGGCTGACGCCGCGGCGATCGCAAGGCTTGGCCAGATCGATAAAACAAGCCCCGCGGTGACCGGCAAGGCCCAGGTAGTCTTCGGCAATAAAAATTGGAGCACGCAGATACAGGGCGTGGATGCGGAATACGAGATTCTGCGCAGTCTTACCCCTGCCGTAGGCAGATTCTTTACTCAGGATGAAGTCAAAGAGCGTCAGAAGGTCGCGCTGCTGGGGCCGACGGTAGCGCGCGAGCTTTTCGGCGAGGAGAATCCCGTCGGCCAGGCCATAAAGATCAATCTCATAAATTTCAACGTCATCGGCGTGCTCCCCAGCAAAGGTGCCAGCACTTTTCATGACCAGGATGACCTGATCGTTATCCCGGTTACTACGGCGATGTACCGGCTTTTAGGAAAAGAGTATGTTGATTCTATTTTTGCGCAGGTAAAGGACTCCAGCCTTATGCAGGAGGCCCAGGATGCCATAACCCAGCTGGTCGTCTACCGGCACAGGCTTAAGAAAGGCCAGGACGATACTTTCCAGATACGTAATATGGCGGATATACGCGCTACCCTCGAAGCCACCACCGGAACTATGTCGATGCTTCTTGGGGCCATCGCCGCCATATCCCTTTTGGTCGGGGGTATCGGGATAATGAATATTATGCTGGTATCTGTTTCGGAGCGCACGCGCGAGATCGGGCTGCGTAAGGCCATCGGCGCCACCAATAAGGATATCATGCTGCAATTTTTGGTAGAGGCGATACTAATGTCCGTCATTGGAGGGGTTCTGGGAATACTACTGGGCAGCGCTACGGCATACCTTATCACGGTTTTCGCCGGATGGACGGTGAAGATATCCTTGTTTTCTATCGCGCTGGCAACGGTGTTTTCAGTGGCAGTAGGCATAGCCTTCGGCCTGTGGCCGGCGCAGAAGGCTTCCCGGTTAAACCCCATAGAAGCACTCAGGTACGAATAGTATTTTTTTGGGAGTTTTTTACGATTACCGTTGCTTTGACTTTGGGGAAGGACTCCTAACGAGAACCGTCCCAAAAGCGCTTAAGAGGACCGTCCCCAAAGTACGCCTCAAGGTTCCTAATATTGTTGATTCAGGATTCCTCTATGGTAAAATATGCCTGGAAGGCTACAGGGAATATGACGAATACGCAAGACCCCGATTTTATCACCGAGAACAGGATTTACTATCACGACACCGATTGCGGCGGCGTGGTCTATTACGCAAATTATTTAAAGCATCTTGAAGAGGGCAGGTTCCTGTATCTTTTGAAGAAGGGGCTTAACCTGGCCGAGCTTTCTGAAAAAGGGGTGCAGTTTCCGGTCGTCCGCCTGGAGCTCGAGTATAAGGCCCCGGCGCGCTATGCCGATATCATCAGGATCTTTACGCGCATAGACAAAATCGGTAATTCTTCGATCCACTTTAAGCAGGAAATAAAGAAAGGCGAACTTCTTCTGGTCAGGGCCATGACTGTCTGGGCTTGCGTAAATAAAGAGATGCATTCTATGCCCCTGCCCGAAGAGGCCAGAATCAAATTATTAAGCTAATTGCAACTCTTATATTACAGGAAAGATCTTTATGCAGACTGAAATTTTTTATTTTTCCGGTACCGGGAATTCGCTGAAAGTCGCCAGGGACCTGACCGAAGAAATCCCCCAGTCCAGCATCACCAGTATACCCAAGGTGATCAAACAGGAAGAGATCATCTGCACAGGGATCATGGGGATCGTATTCCCGGTTTACATGTTCGGAATTCCGCTGATCGTTTCACGGTTTATAAAGCGGATAAAGGCCGAGCCCGGCACGTATATCTTCGCCGTAGCTACGCTGGGGGGGACGGCCGGTCCGGCGTTGGCTCAGGCTGCCGGAGAGTTAAGGCGCCGCGGATTGAAGTTGTCCGCGGGGTTTCTGGTCCCCATGCCGGGTAATTATACTCCGCTCTACGAAGCCGCCGGGCACCAGAAGCAGGAGAAGCTTTTTTCCGGGGAGAAGCTCAAGGTCAAGGAGATCGCCGGCATGGTCAACGAGCGCAGGGAGCATTTTGACAAAAGCCCGGCCTTACTTAATTCGTTGCTGGGTTTGGTTTATAAGTTCGGCGCACCGAAGATCCCGTATCTTGATAAGGATTTCCGGTCAACCGATAATTGCGACGGCTGCGGCATCTGCGCCAAGGTCTGCCCCGCGGACAATATTGTTTTAAAGAGCTCAAGGCCCAGGTGGCTGCATCGATGCGAACAGTGTTTCGCCTGTTTCCACTGGTGTCCCAAGCAGGCCATAGAGTACGGCAAGAGCACGGTCGGCAGAAGGCGTTACAGGCATCCCGAGGTCAGGGCCAGCGACATCGCGGACGGGAAATAGCAATTAAGGAGGCATTTGTGACAGAAGTATATCTGACCAAAGACGGTTATGCAAAGCTTATCGAAGAGCTGGAGCATTTGAAAAAAGTAAAGCGCCGCCAGTTCTCCGAGGCCATCGCCCAGGCCCGCGCGCACGGCGATATCAGCGAGAATGCCGAATATGACGCCGCCAAGGACGCCCAGGCGCACAACGAAAAAAAGATCGCCGAGCTTCAAGAGAAGCTTTCGCAGTGCCGTATTTTAGATGATACCGATATGCCCAAAGACCAGGTTCTGATCGGGGCGAAGGTCAGGTTAAAAGACATGCTCACCGATGAGGAGCTTGAGTATATGCTGGTTTCGGAGCTGGAAGCGGATTATGAGCAGGGTAAGATATCCGTTGATTCCCCGGTAGGCAAAGGCCTGCTTAACCGGCGGGAGAATGAGGTCGTCGACATCCAGATACCGGCAGGCTCTCTTAAATACAAGATATTAAAGATCACAAGGTTATAAAAGCGAGGCGGTCATGGCTAAGAGTATAGGCATTGTAGGCGCAGGGATCGGCGGGCTGGCGTCTGCAGCGCGGCTGGCTTATCGCGGACACAAGGTCGAGGTCTTCGAGAAGCTGGATGGCTGCGGCGGCAGGTGTAACATCATCGAGGATAAGGGTTTTAAATTCGACACCGGGCCTTCGTTTGTGCTGATGCCTGATTTTTTTGAAGAGCTGTTTTCTTACTGCGGCTGCGATATAAACGATCATCTTAGGCTGGTGCCGCTTGAGACCAGCTACAAGATATTTTATGCCGACGGACAGGCGCTGACGATATTCCAGGACAGCCGGCGCACGAGAGAAGAGCTGGAAAAAATAGAAAAAGGCGCTGCGAGCGCCTTCGACAGATTCATGGAGAGGTCCGGCCGCATATACGATACGGTCAAGCCCATGCTCTACCGCTGTTTCACTCCCTCGACGCTGCTAAACCCCGTTTACTGGCTGCTTTTGAACAGGTTAAGCGCCATGGAGAGCTACTGGAATTTCGTGCGCAGGATATTCAAGAACGACAAGCTCTCTAACGCCTTTACCTTTGAATCCATGTTCATTGGCGTCTCTCCCTTCGACGCCCCGGCGCTTTACAGCATAATCACCTACCTTGACCATGCCAAAAAGATCCATCATCCCATGGGCGGCATGTATCAGATACCCTTAGCGCTGGAGAAGCTCTGCCGCAAGATGGGGGTTAAGTTTCATTACCGCACGCCCATAGATTCTATCCGCCAGAATCGCACCATGCTGCGGCTATGCTTTGGCAAGGAGGAGTTTGAGGCGGCAAAGACGGTAGTTAACGCCGATTACGCTTACGCCCAAAGCGCGCTTTTAGGCCGCAGGATCCCCCGCTACGATTATTCATGCTCGGCCTATCTTATTTATCTGGGCCTTAAGAAGAAGGTCAAGGGGCTTGAACACCACAATATCTTCTTTTCGGCCGATCTCGCAAAGAATCTGCGGGATATATTCAGGAATAAGACTGCGCTGGATGACCCGTCTTTTTATGTGCACGTGCCTACCCATACCGACGCATCGCTGGCCCCGGAAGGCAAAGATATCCTTTACATCCTGGTGCCGGTCTCTAATCTTGACCGGCAGCAGGCAGAATTATATGATTACGAGCAGGCGATAAGGGGCCGGATATTCGAGCGGATAAAACAGGTATGCGGTTTAAACCTTGAAGATCTGATAGAAGTAGAGCACAGATTCTACCCGCATGATTTTGTGAAGCGCTACAACCTTAAATTCGGGGCGGCATTCGGCCTCTCGCATACGCTCATGCAGAGCGCGTTCTTTAGACCCCCCAATATCGATCTTCCCGATTTCGGGCTGCAGATACCGAACCTCTATTATGTGGGCGCCAGCACTCAGCCCGGGGGAGGCCTGCCGGTGGTCATCGCGGGCTCGCGCATAGTGGCTAATTTCATCTCCAGGGACAAAAGAGGGGGTTTGAGGGTCAACCGATAGAAGACAGGTATTTGATGATTTCTTGGATAATCGCCTTAGGGGTTGATGCCCCGGCAGTCAGGCCTACCGATTTTGCTCTCCTGAACCAATCTTTCCTGATATCGCAGCAAGAATTGACCCAGTAGCTGTTTTTATTGAGGGATTTGGATATCTCGTAAAGCCTCTTGGTATTAGCGCTGTTTTTAGAGCCGATGATGAGCATCAGGTCGTTCTCAAGGGGCATGCGCTTGATCTCTTCCTGTTTCAACCTGGTCGGTTTGCAGATCGTGTTGAAGAAGATAAGTTTTTTGATATGCCGCTTGAGTATTTCCACGATACGCATGACTTTCTCGGAATTCTGGGTAGACTGCACTACCACGCAGGCCCTGGAAAGCCTTTTTATCCGGGCCAAGGGCATGCGTTTTAAGTCGTCGATGACCACTGCCGGCTTCTTCAGTTGCCCGATGATCCCGAGGACTTCGTCGTGTTTCTTGTCCCCGATGACGATGATCCGGCCGCACTTTTTTTCCATGCTCCTGGCGATCCGGTGTATCTCTTTGACCATGGGGCAGGTGGCATCTACTATCCCGTAGCCTTGTTTTTTTGCCTTTGATATCAGCCTTTTGGAGGCGCCGTGAGCCCTGATCAGGAGGATCTTGTTTTTACCGTTGCCAAGCCTGGCGATCTTCTTGATCCCGCGCTCGCGGATACTGTTTACGACCGTTTCGTTATGCACGATATCCCCGAGCATGTATACCTGTTTGCCGATTGATGCGGTGTCGAGGGCGATGTTGATGGCGCGTTTGACCCCGAAGCAGAAACCGGCGGATTTAGCGATATTTATTTTCATGGTAAAGAGACCTTGCGGCGGCCTGCGGCACGGAGATTATCTTATCGATTATGCCGGTTCGGGCCCTTCGGCTAAAGACATCGTAGCCGTTTTTTTCGACCTTATCAAGTATCTTGGAGTAATTTTCCTTCATCGTCCGGACCACCAGGCGGCAGCGGTAATCGCGGATCATATCGATGCCTTTCTGCGAATCCCGGTAATATTTACGGGCGCGCCTGATCTGGAAATCGAGCAGCCTCCTGAAGTTATCAGTAAGGAGGCGGTTTTTCAGATCGGATTCGCTGACGCCGAAGCTTCTTAGCTCCTGGGCAGGCACATAGATCCTGCCCCTGTCCAGGTCTTCGCCTATATCGCGGATGATATTAGTAAGCTGCATGGCAATGCCCAGGCTTATTGCCTGTTCCCTGCAGGGTGCAGAGCGGGTCTCCAGTATCCTTATCATGATCAGCCCGATGACGCCGGCTACCTTGAAGCAGTAATCATAGAGCTGGCTGAAATCGGCGTAGCGGTCCCTGGTCAGGTCCATGCGCATGCCCTGCATCAATTGGTCAAACTCCTGGCGCGGGATGCCGTATTTTTCGACGGTATGCCTGAAGGCAGCTGACAACGGGTCGCTAAGCTTGTCTTTGGAGAAGCAGATAGCGATCCTTTTTTCTATCTCCTCAAGGCTTGATTTTGGCTCTGAGCCAGGAGAGTCTACCGACTCATCGCTTAGCCTGGAAATTGCATAGACCGCGTAAGCGGCTCGTTTCTTTGCGTCGGGCAGGAAGAGGGAGGCGAAATAAAAGGTGCGGCCGTATTTTTTGGTGATCTTGCGCGCCTCATCAAAACCCTTAGTCAGCAGAGGGTCAAGCTTTTCCATAACCTATATTTTACAACCGTAGGAGCGTAAATCAAGAAGTATGGTAGCCGCGCGGTCCCAATATTTGTATTTTACTGATTCTGTTTTATGTTGTAAAATGAACCCATGTCCAAATACGCCATGCTATTAGTTTGCTCTGCGGCTATCCCCTTTATCTGCAGCTTCTGGCCGCCCCTTAAGTTCTACCGTAATGCCAAAAGCCTTGCTTTAAGCATTCTTTTGATAGTGTTCATTTTCGGGGGCTGGGATGTCTTTGCTACCTGGCGCGGCCACTGGTATTTTGATCCCGCAGGAGTAGGGGGCGTGCGCTTCATTAACCTGCCGTTAGAGGAGGTCATGTTTTTCGTGGTGATACCGTTCTGCTGTATTTTTAGCTGGGAGGCGTTAAGGTATCTGAGGCGCAAAGGATGAAAGAGTATACCCTGCTTGCTGTTCTATCGGTGGCAGTGACGATCCTGGCGGACGCCGTTCTTAAGACCAGGCTCCTCAAAAAGAGGGAGTTTTATTTTTTTATCGTCTTTATCCTGGCCTTCAAGCTGCTGGTCAACGGCTACCTGACCGCTGCCGGTATCGTCCGGTATGATCCGGATTTTTTTATGGGTTTCAGGCTCGGCAGCATTCCCGCAGAAGATTTTCTTTTTGGCTTCAGCATGGTCACGCTTAGCATCGTGTTCTGGGAGTATTTTAAGAAAGATAAATCATCCGGCAGGTCATGAAAAGGGCATTGGTTTTACTGTTAATATTTGTTTTTTGCGCCCGCTGCGGCTGGGCCATGGATTGGGTCAGGCTTAACGAGAAAGCGAGCCGGATGAAGCCGGAGGAAATAAATATCGGGGTCTCCGGCGGCGAAGAAGAGCTTTACGTTGGCGCCTTGGTTTTATTAAGATATCACAAGAACGATGAGGCCGAGGCTCTCTTTAAGAGGATGCTTAAGCTTGACTCCTCCTCGGTTTACGCCAAATGGGGAATGGCCGAAGTAATGCGGCGCAGGCATCGGTTAAAAGAGAGCGAGGAGGCGCTCAAAGATTGCATAAAGCGCGACCCCAAATATTACCCGGCGCTTCTAACGATCTCCTCCGTCCGTTACCTTCACGGTGATTTCAACAGCTCAAGCCGCCTGGCGATAAAGGTGTTAAGCGATAAGGAAAACGTCGACAGCGCCAATTACGTGCGGGCGCTGGTCATCTACGGCGGCTCTAAAGGGATGATCGCCCACCACGCCGGGCCGCTTTCAAAAGCCATCAACGGGACAGCGGTCTTGCCTGCCCTTAAGAAGGCAGAGAGGCTCGATCCCGATTCGGCTTTTGTGGCTATGGGGCTTGGGGTGTTTTATCTTTTTGCGCCGGGCGTAATCGGAGGGGATCCCGAAAGGTCCAAGCCCTATCTGCATAAAGCGGTTGAAAATGATCCGCTGCTTGCCGACGCTTACGTAAGGCTTGCCCAGGCATACAAAGCTTCGGGGGATGATGGAAAATACCGCGAGTATCTTGAGAAGGCCAGAAGTATCGATCCCGGCAACGAGCTGTTAGAGGATGTTACAGGCGGCAAGTGTCTTTTTATCTGCAATTAAGCTTAGAGGTCCAGGATTTTCTCGGAGTAGCGCTTAAGGGCGGTTTTTATATCCGGCCGCATGCGGCAGGAGCCAAGCAGCCGTTGCGCCTGAACGGCTGAATCCCGGACTTCTTTTCTGGCGAAATCAAGCGCTCCGGATTCCGATATGATCCCTCGCATGCGAATCAAGTCCTTCCTTGAAGCCGTATTTCTGCTGAAGAGCTCTTTTATGATGGCCCTGTCCTTGGCGCTGCAGTGGTTAAAGGCATGCCAGATAAGTATTGTTTTTTTGGCTTCCTGCAGGTCGGTAAGGGCGGATTTGCCTATTTCATGCTCTTCGCCAAACATGCCTAATATATCGTCTTTTATCTGAAAGGCCCGGCCCAGCATTATCCCGTAACGGATAAGCTTATTCTTTTCTTTCCGGCCTGCCCCTGCCAGCACCGCTCCGATAGCCAGTGGCGCGGCAAAGGTGTAAAAAGCGGTCTTATAGTCATATATCTTGTAGATATCGCATTTTTGCAGCTTATTAATATCGGTTGCGCCGTAGAGTAACTCTACGAATTCCCCGGCCCCCGTGTAAAGCGCCGCCTCTATGAGTATGTTAAGCGCAGATTCCTTGCGCGTCTTGTCTTCTTTGATGGCCAAAAACGCCTTTAACCCCAGGGCATAAAGCACGTCTCCTATGACTATGGTCAGGTCCTGCCCGCCGAACTTTATGTTATTGTATTTTTTCAGATGGCCGTTTAACAAAGCGTGCATCGAGGGCTTTCCCCTGCGCGTATCGGATTTATCGATTATGTCGTCATGCACGAGCATGAAATCATGCAAAAGCTCGATGGAGATGGCGCTGCGGTAAAGCCCGCTAGCCGCCTTTTTAGAAAAGCCCAGGTACCCCAGGACAAAAAGGATGGGCCTGACGCGTTTGCCGCTGCGGCAGATGAACTCTTTTATATAGCTTACCATCATCGGGCAGATGTTCTTTAGAGAGTAAGCTTTGTTGATAAACCCGAGGTAGCCGCAGATCTCTTTTTCTATTTTGATTTTTATTTCACTGATCATGGATTTATGTTAACATGGGGGCATGGTTAATGCAAACAAAATCCGGCCATGACTGAGAAAGTGATCATAATAGGAGGGGGTTTTGCAGGTTTGTGCGCGTTGCGGCGACTGGCAGGCTCAGGCCTCGGCCTGGATATCAGGCTTATAGACAAAAGGCCCACTTCGGATTTCCTTCCCCTTTTGCCCGATATCATCGGAAGAGGCTTATCCGGCAGGCAGCTCTCCTGCGATATATCGCGCGTATGCTCAAAGTTGGGGGCGGGGTTTTGCGCCTTTGAGGTAGGCCAGGTCGATCTTGATAAGCGCATAGTGGCAGGAGGAAAAGAAAGCCTCTCCTATGATTACCTGATCATCGCCTGCGGGGCGCAAACTAACTTTTACGGTAACCAAAACGCCAGCGATAACGCCTTCAGGTTCGACAGCGTTTCTGATGCCGAAAGGCTGTCCAGGGCAGTCAGCTCGGGTGGATACGAGAATTTTATCGTCAGCGGCGCCGGTTATACCGGCATAGAAGCAGCAGGAAATATCTGGCTGTTTGCCAGAAAGAATAAGCGCAGCGCCAACATCGTCATTGTGGAAAAAGCCGCTTCCATCCTTGGGCCGCTTCCGGGATGGGTGAAGGAGCATGTCAAGGGCAATCTTAGCAAAATGAATATCCGCGTTATGGTTAATTGCGCGATTGAGAAGATAGAAGGCCAAAAGGTAAGGCTTTGTGGCGGGCAGGAGTTTGACAAGGCTATGGTAGTTTGGACTGCGGGGGTAAAGACCCCGGATTTCATACAAAGATTAAGCCTGGAGAAGAACCCGCAGGGAAGGATCGCGGTCGACGAATACCTGGGTATAGGCAGGGATTGTTTTGTGGCAGGAGACTGCGCTTATTTTAAGAGCGCAGGCGAATATTTAAGGATGGCCGTGCAGTTCGCCCGCACGCAGGGTGATTGCGCGGCGCTAAACGTCATCAGGTCTATAAAGGGGCTGCCTTTAGCCGGATACAGGCCGTTCGATTTCGGATATATCATACCGATGGCCAATAACCTTTCCTGCGGCAGGGTGCTGGGAGCGGATCTCAAGGGAAGGCTGGCGACGCTCCTTCATTACCTGATATGTATTTACAGGTCATGCGGGATTAAAAACAAGATCGGGGTGTTTAGGGAACTGGCGTTTAAGCAAGGAGGCCGGGGATGATGGATATAGCGATACTGTTATTGCGAATATCACTGGGCATCATGTTCTGCTTGCACGGAATACAAAAGGCGTTCGGCCTTCTGGGCGGTTCCGGTATACCCGGATTCTCAAAGATGCTCTCGGGCTTGGGGTTTGCCCCGGCGTCGTTTTGGGCGTATCTGGCCGCTTATACCGAGCTTGTCGGGGGGTTTTTGCTGATCATCGGTTTAGGCGTGAGGAGTTCTTCGGCAGCCCTGTTGATCCTGATCGCGGTTGCCGCTTACAAGGTGCACCTTAAGAACGGTTTTTTCATGATGCAGGGCGGCTTCGAGTACGCTTTTATCATCGCCGCGGTATGCGTGGCGCTTATCCTGCTGGGAGCGGGCAGGTTCTCCGTCTCCGATAGATTCTGATGCCTCACGGCGTCACCCGCTAATCGAGTGTTTCAGTAGCGGGTCCTGCCTTGGCTTGTCTTCTCGCCATTTTTGCAATAATCCTTGACAAGAAATGCATTGGTGTTACAATTATTTAAATCGTAACACAGGAAGGAGGCATTATGCGTTTTTTCTCGATAGGATTGGCAATGTTCTTATTATCGTGGGCTTCTGTTTCTTATGCCGATACACCCGCGGTAGAAGAAAGGCTCAAGAAGCTGGAAAACCGCATAGGGGCGCTTGAAAAAAGAGTCTTCGAGCAGGACAAATGCATTCATGATCAGCAGCAGTGTATCATTGACCAAAAAACCAAGATTCAAGAGTATGAATCCCGGATATCGAAGCTCGATGAAAGGCTGCATAAAGAAGCCGGACCGGCGTCGTTTCTTAGCGATGGCTTCAAGATCGGCGCCTGGGGCACGATGGTGGTCCAGGGCACAGACAACACCAACGCCACAGAGACCAAAAAAGAATCCCGTCTGGACGGCTCATATACGGCCGATGTGACGATCGAAAAAGAGTTCGAAGGCACCGGCGGCCTGGCATACCTGCATTTAAACGCGGGAAGGTCGGACGGCCTTAATAATGATCTGAGCCTTTACAGCAACGTAAATGACGACGCCTCGGATGATGAGAATGTAGGCGTGACCGAGTTTTACTATGAACAAAAGCTTTTGAAAGATAAAGCTGTGTTGACTTTCGGAAAACTGGACCCGCTTTCGTTCTTCGATAATAATAATATCGCAAATGACGAGACCAGCCAATTCCTGGCGCACATGTTCGTAAATAACGCCGCCATAGATTTTCCTTCTAACGGCGCCGGCATACGCCTGGGGTATTCTGCGTACCGGTGGCTGGAGTTGGGCTACGGGGTTCTTGACGCTGACGGAGATTGGGAAAAGATGGGCGATAACCTGTTTAATATAGCGGAGATGAACTTTAAGCCCAATATTTTAGGCCTGGAGGGAAATTACCGTTTTAGCGCCTGGAAGAATGACGGTTATCACACCAAGTGGATGGAGCCAGAACAGGATAAGAGGTCCAGCTACGGTTTTGCTTTAAGTTTTGACCAGAGAATGAACCGGGCGCTTACCCTGTTCTGCCGTTACAGCTGGCAGAACCCCCGCGTATATGACCCAGAGTTTACTACGGCAGGAGACCTGAATTATTCACTGGAGCAGGCCTGGAGCGCGGGGCTGCAATTGGAAGGCATGCCTTGGGGCCGGGAGAAAGACGTCTTGGGCATGGCAGTCGGCCAGAATATTGCGTCCAAAGATTATAGGCAGGCCGGGCAAGAGCTTGATCCTCAAAGGCTGGCTAAAAAAGAAGGCCGCATCGAGGCCTACTACAAGATACAATTCAATGACTACCTTAGCCTTAGCCCTGATATCCAGTATATCTGGAACCCTTTTGGCAGGGATGTTATCGATGATGACGATAATATTTTCGTGTACGGATTCAGGACGCAAATAGATTTTTAAATGGAGGTAAGCCATGCATATGGCAGACGCTTTGATATCTCCGGCTGTCGGCGGGATCATGTGGGCGACTACGGCCGGGCTCATCGGTTACAGCGCCAAAAAAGTAAAAGAGCAAGGGGACGACCGTAAAGTGCCGCTTATGGGGGTGCTGGGAGCTTTTATCTTTGCTTCGCAGATGATCAACTTCAGTATCCCTGCCACAGGTTCAAGCGGCCACCTGGGAGGGGGCTTGATCCTTGCGATACTGCTCGGACCTTATGCCGCATTCCTGGTCATGGCATCGGTCCTGATTGTCCAGGCGCTGTTTTTTGCCGACGGCGGCCTTTTGGCCCTGGGGTGCAACATTTTTAATATGGGGTTTTTCCCCTGTTTTATCACCTATCCGCTGGTTTACCGCAGGATCGCCGGGAGAAATCCGACACGGATGAAGATAATGCTCGGTTCTATAATAGCCGCAGTCGCCGCCCTGCAGCTGGGGGCTTTCAGCGTGGTGCTGGAAACGGTATTCTCCGGGATATCGGAGTTGCCGTTCGATACTTTCATTCTTTTGATGCAGCCGATACACTTGGCTATAGGCATAGTGGAAGGTTTAGTCACGGCAGGCGTGGTCACTTTTGTCTGGAGAATGCGGCCTGAGGTCTTGAATATCTGCGGCCAGCCTGCCCTGGCCGGGAAGAACGGCATCAGAAAGCTGGTTCTGGGATTTCTGGCGTCAGCTGCGATTGTAGGAGGGGTATTCAGTTGGTTCGCATCCGCCAATCCCGACGGACTGGAGTGGGCAATATTCAAGGCTTCCGGCAAAGAGGAAGTAAAGACAGACCAGAAAATGCACGCCTCTTTGGCCGGCATCCAGGAGAAGACGGCTTTTTTACCGGATTACGGTTTTAAGAAAACTCAAGGCGGGGAAGACGCAGCCGCTGCGGCTACGGCTTACCCGGCGATCGATCCCGGTACTTCTGTTTCGGGCCTGGTCGGCAGCCTACTCGTATTAGCGGCGGCTTTTTTGACAGGCCTGGGGCTTAGGCGCAGGAAAGCCACGGCGCAAGGATAAGCGATTATGAATATCGGCAGCAGGGATCTTTTCGATATCCGGTTTATGGATACATTGGCTGCCCAAGACAGTTTTTTGCATCGCCTGGACCCGAGAGCCAAACTCGTCACTACCCTGGCATTCATCATTACGGTAGTTTCTTTTGATAAGTATTCGATTTTTGCATTGGCGCCTTATGTTATTTATCCGGTTTTCCTGATCTCTGCCGCGGGTCTGCCGGCAGGCTATCTTCTAAAAAAAACACTGGCCGTATCTCCGTTTGCGATACTGGTCGGCATCTTCAACCCCGTTATGGACAGTCACATACTGATGCAGGTCGGCCCCATGGAGGTATCCGGGGGATGGGTGTCGTTTTTTTCGATATTGCTACGTTTTTTCTTGACCGTAACGGCAGCTTTTATTTTGATAGCCCTGACCGGTTTCAACGCCGTTTGCGATTCGCTGTTGAAGTTTGGCGTACCCCGGCCGTTTGTGACGCAACTCCTGTTTTTTTACCGCTACATATGGGTTTTGACCGATGAAGCAGAACGGATGCTGCGGGCAAGGACGATGCGCTCGCCAGGCTGCGGGGCAGTCCGCTTTAATGTCTTTGTCTCGCTGATAAATCATTTGCTGCTGCGCACGCTTGACCGGGCCGAGCGCATTTACCTGGCGATGTGCTGCCGCGGCTTTGACGGGCGCATGCGCGTCGTCAGGCCCATGGGCATAGGATGGCGGGAGACGATCTTTGTTTTATTCTGGGTGTCTGCGTTCGCATGCTTTAGGTATTTTGACCTTTCTCTTGGGCTGGGGAAATTAGTTACAGGGTTTTAAAAATGAGCCATCATATCGTAGAAGTTGCCGATCTCCATTATTCATATCCAGACGGCACGCCGGGATTGGCGGGTGTGTCGTTTCGCGTCTCTCACGGAGAGTCTGTAGCGATAGTCGGGGAGAACGGCGCCGGCAAATCAACACTGTTGCTGCATCTAAACGGATATTTATTTGCGTCCCGCGGTTCGGTCAGGGTCGGCGATTATACCCTGACCTCAAAGAACCTCAACGCCGTGCGGCGCAGCGTGGGGATGGTCTTTCAGAATCCGGACGACCAGCTATTCATGCCTACGGTATTCGACGATGTCGCCTTCGGCCCCCTGAACTTCGGCATGGAGGAGGGAGAGGTCAAGCAGGCTGTGGCCAGGGCGCTTGAGACCGTCGGCGTGCCTCACCTTTCGAAGCGGCCGCCCTATAAGCTATCTCAGGGAGAAAAGCGCTCTGTTTCCATCGCTACGGTGCTGGTCATGTCGCCGGATATCCTGGTAATGGATGAGCCTACTTCAAGCCTTGATCCCCGTTCGCGAAGGCGGCTGATCGAACTGCTCAAGACCTTCCGGCACACGAAGATAATCGCTACCCATGACCTGGATATGGCACTCGACCTTTGTGAACGCACTATCGTGCTGCACCGCGGCTGCGTCACGGCAGACGGAATTACCAACGAGCTCCTCCAGGATCAAGAGCTGCTTTCCGCCAGCAGCCTTGAAAAACCCCTCTCGCTTTGCCGCGGGCAAAACGCCTAAAAAAGCCAGCCTTATTGCAAAAATCTTTTGCTGTGATAGAATGATTATCCGAATATATGGCTATCCCGCTACAGTTCAAAGAGCTCTTCCTGTCTTTATTGCCCGATATCCCCGATAAGAAGTCAGTCGAGGATAGGTGTGCGGGATTTTCGGCAGGCGACTGGAGGGAGCTTTTTTATTTCTCCTGGAAAATAGGGTTATTCCCGCTTTTTTTCTCGAATGCCTGCCGGCTTCATCCTGCCGGCCTTCCCGCCCAGGTAACAGACGAGTTCAAAAGCCTGTTTCTCTTTAATCTTAAGAATAGCTTAAGGCTGGAAAAGGAGTCCGTTTCCCTGCTTTGCCGCCTTAGGGATGACGGGATAGCCGCGATCTCGCTGAAAGGCGCGGTAATGGCACGCATGTTGCATAAAGACCCGTCTCTGAGGCAGGCATCATGCGATATCGATATCCTTATCCGGCCCGAGGACAAAGAAAAGGCGGCGCAGATACTAAAAGGATACGGCTTCGAGCACCGCGGGGCCGGGTTAAGCCCCGGTTTCTTCTTCAGGTTCCGCAACAGCATCATGTTTGCCAGCAGCGAATCCGAGGAGGATGTCGTGAACCTGGACCTGCATTGGGGGTTCAGGGACAGGTTCCTGCGCGCCAATCTTGAGGAGACCTGGTCTTTCGCAGTTAACGCCGATTCATCCGGGCGTCAGGTAAGCGTGCCTTCGCCGGAAGATCTTCTGTTATTCTTATCGCTGAGCGCCTGCTCGGATTATGATTTCGTCCAGCTTAAGTATATCCATGATCTCCACGGCCTGATCTGTTCTTTTGCGCATTCGCTGGATTGGGAAAGGGTCTGGGCGCAGGCCAAAAAGTACGGCCTGGGAGCGGCGGTGTACTTTGCGCTCTTGCTTTCCCGGCAGGTATTCTTAAGCCCGATATCAGAAGCGGCGCTCGAGTATTTCAGGCCGCAGAGGCTCAAACTTTATATATGCGGCAAATGGCTTACTCTGGACAATGTTCTGGATAAAAGAGAGATCCTTGCTTCCAGCTATGCCTGGAGGTATCCGGTGGTAAGCTATCTTCTCACCCCGCACCTGTTGGCAGCTTGCCTGCTTCTGGCCAGGAGGGTGTTTATTTCTGCGGCCGAGGTCTCAAGCTATTATGGCTGCGGCTCTATTTTTAGGCTCCCTTTTATTTATTTAAAAAGATTATTAAAGCCCTTAGCGCGCCGCTCCGGCAGCTCTTAAATCTTTGGCTGCCAAAGAGTAATGGGCTGCGGCCCTTCCCGAATTTCTCTTGACATTGAAGCGGGCTTGTGATAATTTAAAAAAAGCTCTAAAAATATATGAAAAATAAGCGGCAATATATACGTCTGCAGGTTTACCATCTTATCAAATACAAGAAGGTCACTGACCCGCAGGACAAGCCTTTTACCCTTACGGCGCTCAAGGACATCGGGGCCGGTGGGGTATGCTTCAGGGCCGAAGAGAACCTCCCCGCTTCCACCCTCATCGTTCTTAAATTCAATTTCCCCGGCATCTCTACTACCATGTCTGCCTTGGCTAAAATCGTCTGGATACGGCAGCGCAAAAATTCCCGCCTTTATGACATAGGCGCTCAATTTATAGAGATCGACGAGAGCATGCAGAAGTTGATCGACGATAAAATAAAGACCGTTTACAAGGTTGCCAGCAAGAAGAACTTCCTGTCCCGGATTTTCTCCAAACCTGGCAAATGAGGCAAGAGGGGAGGCAGGCTAAAATCATAAAGGTTGTGGCAAGGGCAGCAACGATCCTGCTTTTGTCGTTTACCTTCAATCCGGCCGGCGTATTCGCGCAGGAGTTGTATTTGAGCCCCCGGGAACAGATGATGGTCGCTACCCTTAACCAGGCCCGGGAGAAAGACTCCTCTTTAAGAGATGTGGTCCTGGAGATGCAGCTGGTGCAGGCGCAAGAAGCGCTGGCAAGGAAGCAGGCAAAACCAAAGAGGGTTTTTCCGAAGTTTATCACCAAAGTGCATCCGTATTTTGGCAGCTCCACGTTTTACACCGACAAGAACAGCAACATAGGAGATAAACACTCCGTGTTGGGGTTCAGCAATACCCCGGGAGTCAAGATAAACTTCCTGGGCAAGGACAAGTTTATGAATATAGATCTTGCATTTACTGACTTCAGGGAGGCCCAGCGATCTGTCGGCAACGCGGACTCTGCGAGCTTTAACTTTTTTTCCAGCTTCATACTCAATAAGTACACGCTTACCTTCGCGGATAATTATTTCACTAACTATGTAGCCGGGACTGACCTGGGCATAGACGAGAAGGAGTATAATTATTTTTGGAGGAATACTTTTTCCACTTCCCTGTCGGGAAGGTTCAACCGTTTCGGGTTCGGCCTGGGCTACGATCGCACGGACACCAACTACAAGCGTAACGTCGATGTGGTCGAGGACAGCGAGAACGCGGTGGAGCCGGGAGGTTTCCCCGGAGGCGCCGGCCACAGCTATGATTCTTTTTCCCTGACCAGCTACTTGAAACTCGCCCCAAAGACCACGGCATCGATGGAGTGGCGGCATAACCGCACAAATTATCTTCAACAGACGCAAGACAACATCGACACTTACGCAAACTCCTATTCGCTGGGCCTGTCAAACATTCTTTCTCATAAACTCACCGGCTCTTCGTCCCTTAGTTACTCTACCAATCATTATCCGGGTAACTACGGCATCCCCAAGAGCATAGGCTTTAGTTCGGCTTTAAGCTATATCGTTTCGGAGCGCAGCGACCTGCAGTTCTCTTTCGGCTACAGCCATCATAATGAGCCCGAGTCGGCCGGCAATTACGACTCAACTTCTCTGGCGCTGTCCGGCAACCATCGGTTGATCTTCAATCCCAGGCTCAGGATTTCTTTTGACTGCGGGATCACCCGCACGGTTTATCCGAAGACGGTATTTCCGGCCGATATTACCAAGACGCGCAACATCGGGTTAGGCCTGGCTTATGCCTTCAGGCAATGGCTGGATTTTTCCCTGGGTTACGATTACACCAGATACGATTATAATTATGATCTCGACGATTATGGCACGCATACCGTCCGGCTTTCTACGCAGGCCAGGTTCTAAAGGGTGTTTTTTCCCGGCCTTGCTGGCGCTGGCGTTCTTCTCGGCCGTCAGCCCGATTCTTGCGGTCAATGATTCACAGGCGCCGGTAGCCAGGGAAAGAGAGTACCTGCTTTCGGTGGACGACCTTCTGCAGGTGAACGTCTACGGGGAAGAAGACCTTTCCATGGAGATCCGGATAAACCGCGACGGGACAATAAACTATCCGCTCCTGGGCAATATAAAAGCTTCGGGGCTGACTGCCAGGCAGCTTGAAGCCAGGATATCGTACTTGCTGGAGAAGGACTACCTGGTGAATCCTCAGGTCAACGTAATAATCAAGGAGTACGGCAAGATCTCGATACTCGGTCAGGTAAAGATCCCGGGTTCTTACCAGATGAAAGGCGGGATGACGTTTACTCAGGTGATGGCTGTTGCCGGCGGGTTTACCGAAGAGGCTGACGTGAGCAAGATCAAGATAATGCGCGTAGTTGACAACAAAAAGGAAACGCTGATAGTGGATATGGACAAAATAATGAACAAGCAGGCCCCGGATATCGAGGTAAGGCCCAATGATACCATAATAGTCGGAGAGTACGGAAATTTTTCGGTTGTCGGCCAGGTTGCCAAGCCCGGAATTTATAAATTAAAGAAAAAACTCAGCATCATCGATGCCATAAGCATGGCAGGAGGTTTTAGCCCTACTGCCGCCCAGAACGGCACCAAGATCATAAGGGTGGAGGGGGGGCAGAAGAGGGTCATATCGGTACCGGTGTCGAGGATCATGAAAGGCGAGTCTGTTTCCAAGGAGGTTTCACTGAAGGCGGAGGATGTGATAGTGGTCCCCGAATCATTTTTTTAGGCCGTTTGTTTAGAAAATATGTTACCTTCGTCGCAATTAAGAGATGTCACCATCAAGGATTACCTGGTTATCCTTAAAAGGAGGGCCTGGGTAATCTTTGCCTGCTTCTTTATCGTGGGCACGATCTCTACCATTCAGACCATGCGCAAGGTGCCGCTCTATAAGGCGATAGCCAAGATACTCATCGAAAGAAGCACCCCTCAGATCGCCCCGAATATCCAGCAGGTCTACTCCAGCCCTTACTATATCGACAGGGAGTTCATACAGAATCAGATCGATATCCTGTATTCCAGGTCTCTGGCCAGGGAAGTGCTTAAGGAGCTGACCTCTTCCGGAGATACCACGTTTATGAACAGGGGCGAGCCGGAGTTAAGCTTCCTGGGGGGAGTAAATGTTTATCCGACCCCCGGCTCCAATATACTCAACATCGCTTACATTTTTCCGGATCCGGTCAAGGCCTCCAGATACGCTAACGCGCTTACCAACACCTATATCCGCCAGGACATAGAAAAAAGGACGGCTGCTACCAAGACCGCTACCGGCTGGCTCGAAAAAGAGCTGTTAAGCCTGAAGGGGAAGCTGGAGAGCTCGGAGAACGCCCTTAACGATTACCTGCTCAATAACAAGATCGTCTCGGTCACCAATGTCGAACACCAGGTCCAGGGTTCTATCGACAGGTTAAAACAGGAAAAGATAAGTCTGGAAAACCAGGTCTCCGAGCTTGGCAAGCGCTATAAGCCGAAGCACCCGACGATGATCTCGCTGCGCAGCAAGATAAGCGCCCTGGAGCAGAGCATCTCCGACGAAACGGGCAAATTCCTGGAGTTGAACGCCAAGATGGTGCAGTACGGGGTGCTTAAGAGGGAAGTGGAGTCCAACAGGTTCCTGTATGAGTCACTGCTCAGGAGAATAAAGGAGACCGAAGTTACCACCGACCTTCAGACCACAAACATAACCATCGTGGATCTGGCCAATGTGCCCAAGGGGCCTTTCAGTCCCAATAGAAAAAGAGACATTTATACCGGGGCGGCCATCGGTTTCTTTATCGGCATATGCCTGGCGTTTCTTATAGAGTACCTCGATTCTACGGTCAAGAACGCCGAGGACATTGAAGCCTACGTCAAGCTGCCGTTCTTGGGATACGTGCCTTCAGCCAAGAACGACGTCAAGACCGGCAAGGAAATTGACGTGATCTGCTCTAAATTGCCGGAGTCGCGCGTCGCTGAGGCTTACCGTTCCATCAGGACCTCCATAATCTTTTCTTCGACGGAAGACAAGCCTTTGAAGTCCATACTCATTACCAGCAGCACTCCGGAGGAGGGCAAGACCACGGTTTCTCTTAACCTCGGCATTGTTTTTGCTTCCGCAAACGAAAAGACGCTGGTCATCGAAGCCGATATGCGCCGGCCGCGCATCGGTAAATCCCTGAGCCTGGAAAGCCCCCTGGGTTTGAGCAGTTACCTTGCGGGCACATCCGATCTTGAATCTTCGGTCCAGAAGACATTCATCCCGAATCTCTTTATCATGACCAGCGGTCCGCGTCCCCCGAACCCCGCGGAGCTCCTGACTTCAAGCAAGGCCCGTCAGCTTATAGAAGAGGCGCAGACAAAATTTGACCGCGTGTTGCTCGATTCTTCCCCGGTGCTTACTGTGGCTGACAGCGCGATACTGGCCAATAAGGTGGACGGCGTCATAGACGTAGTCAGGGCCAGCTTCCAGAACATCGATCTGATACTCAGAGGCAGGCAGCGTTTGGTCGAGGCCAAGGCCAGGATAGTCGGGGTGATACTGAATAACGTAAACGTCAGAAAAGAGGACTCATACTATTACTACCACTATTATTATTCCAGCGATGATCCCACTAAGAAGAAGGGTTAGTTAGGCCTGCCCCGCCTTCGCTATGGTTGCTCAAGCGCTCCTGGTCTTTCTTATTATATTTAGCAGCATATCTTCAGGCGGCGTAACTCATTTTGCCTCCGGGGTCATCGAGATAGCCGCGGCCATCATGATCTTTGCGTGGATGGCCCGGATGTGCTTGCGAAGGCAGCTTTTATTTGTAAAGACCTCCCTCACGACGCCCCTGCTCCTGTTCTTCTGTCTTGCCGTTTTTCAGCTTATCCCTTTGCCTCTTCCCATGATCAGGTTTTTCTCCCCGGGGATCAACGCCTATTTTCAGGGATGCGCTGCCTCGTCGTACGGACCGCAGTGCTTGAGCATAAACCCCTGGATGGGCTCTGAGCAGCTATTAAAGGTCGCCTCTTACATCGGCATATTCGCGGTGATCGTCAATGGCGTCCAGACAAGGCGGCAGCTGGATATACTGCTCAATGTCATTATCGTCTTGGGCGTGATAATAAGCCTGTTGGGTATAGCGCAAAGGTATGCCTCGGCGGACAGGTTCTCTTGGTTTGTGCAGGGCATAAACCCGAGCGCCTCGTTCGGGCCGTTCGTCAACCGCAATAACTTCAGCGGTTACGTCAACATGATCATTCCGCTGTCCCTGGGGTATTCGCTGGTGAGGATGCCTCTCTCTAAAAGGGCGGTATACCTGTGTTGTTGCGCGATTATGTGCATGGCGCTTTTTCTTTCCTTCTCCAGGGCCGGTATTATCGTCTTTGGCATGGGCATGTGCGTTTTCCTTTTCCTTTCCAGGGTAAAAGGCATCCTTCGCCAAAAGAGCTTTCTTTTATGGGTGGGGCTGGCCTGCGCACTGATACTTACCGTATTTTTTCTGGAGGCAAGGCCGATACTTGCCAGGCTTTCCACCCTTTATAGCAGGGATAACTTCCTTTTCCTGGGGCACGGTTATCCCTGGTCCGATATCATCCGGATGTGGATGGATTTTCCGGTTTTCGGCACGGGCCTGGGGACTTTCAGCGGCGTGTCCGCCCTCTACAAAACGACTCCGGCGCAAAGCTTTTTTACTTACGCCCATAATGACGCGCTCCAGCTGTTATCGGAGACGGGGGTGTTAGGCTTAGGTATCGGCGTCCTTTTTGTATACCGGTTCTTCAGGTCCGTTATGGGGGAATGGATGAAGCGCCACAGCAGCTACGCGATATGCTTGTCCCTCGGGGGGCTGACTTCGGTTTTTGTTACCATCCTGTATTCTTTCCTGGATTTTAACTTGCATATACCCTCTAACGCCATCATGTTTTTTTCCATCATGGGCCTGGTTTACAGGCTAGCATACAGCAGGTTTAAAGATGACCGATCTATACTTGGATAAGCGCAAAATCGATATCGGCGCCTGGCCGGCCCGCGCATTACTGGTTTTATGCCTGGCGCTGTCTTTATCCCTGGCATATCTGGCGGCTGCCGGGATGGCCAGCGACTTTTATTTAAGAAAGGCGCGCAGCCGGCTTTCTTACATCGGCACACTGAACCGCGCCCTGCTGGTAAAGAGGTCAATGGCATGGCGGCAGCTATTGGGAAATCTTGACAGGTCCATAGCCTGGCAGAGGCACAACCCCCTGCCTTATTACGAATACGCCCAGGCGCTGGTTCAGATAGAGGGGGACGGGGATCTCAGGGCGATATTTGTCCAGGAGGCAGATGACGGCAAGGGAGGACGGCTGCTTGAGAAGGCGGTGCGTTTCTACCGCAAGGCGATCAGGCGCGATCCGTTCAACGGCGTGTATCATTTGTCGCTGGGCAGGGTTTATTCTTTGATGGGAGACCGGGATGCAGCCGAGAAGGAGTTTTCCTGTGCCGAGAAGCTCGATCCTCAGAACGTCAGCATCCAGTTGTTCCTTGCCCGGTATTGGGACCGCAACCAAAACGAGCAAAGGTCGGGCAGGCATCTGGATAAAGTAGTTTTTTTGTATAATGCAAGCCTTCGCGGAGGAGGGCCTTTAGGCGATATGGTCTGCGCCTATTTTAAGGAGATCGGAAAAGAAGATTTGTTAAAATGACCACGCGGATTTAAAAAACAGATTACCCGGATTGAGATATAAAAGCATTTTGTTTTGAATCATTGTAATCAAATTTAAAACTATCGTCATAATATCCGTTTTATAAAAAAGGACAGTTGCGCATGAAAGTATTAATAGTAGGGGCCGGCCCCATAGGTTGTTACCTGGCCAGGATTCTGAATGCCAGGAAGGATAAGTTCGAAGTTTTAGTGATCGAAGAGCATGGGCAGATCGGTAAGCCCGTCCATTGCGCCGGGCTTGTCAGCAGGGATGTTTTTGACCAGGCAAAACTAAAGCTCGATACCGCTACAATCTTGAACAGGATAGACGGCGCACGGATATTCCTCAAGGATGACAGTTTTAAGATAGAACGAAAAGATGTCGCGGTGGTTATCGACCGGGAAAAGTTCGACTATAGCCTGGGGCTGGGCCTTAACGTAGCGCTGAATACCAGGTTTGTTGGGTTGGAAAAACAAGGAAAAGGGTATTTGGTCGAGACCGATAAAGGGGAGTTTTACGCGGACGTGGTGGTGGGAGCCGACGGGGCAAACTCGACGCTGCGCAGGGTCGCGGGTTTCGGCGAAGATATAAAGTATCTGCGCGGGGTCCAGTTCAGGATGAAATACGAGAACTCCGGCGACAATCTCGTCCAGGTGTATTTGAAGAAGCCTTTTTTTGCCTGGGTGATCCCGGAGCGCAAGGGCATCGTGCGGGCGGGGATCATCTCCGATAACCCTTATCAGGACCTCACTAATTTCCTTAAGGCCTACCGCATCGAAGGCGAGATCCTTGAAAAGTTCGCCGGCGCCGTGCCTTTGGGCAGGTGCTGTGTTCATAAAGACAGGCTGATGCTCGTCGGGGACGCCGCCTGCCAGGTCAAACCCATAAGCCACGGCGGCATCTATTATGGAATGCGCTGCGCCGAGATCCTCGCCGAGTGCATCCTTTCAAACCGCATAAACGATTACGAGAGAAGATGGCAGAATAAATTTTCCGGCGAGATCGACATCGGCCTTAAGATCAGAAAGCTTTACTCGGGCTTAAGCGACAAGAACCTGGCAGGGGTATTTTTGTTGTTTAAAAAGAACAAGCTGCTCCTGGAAGAGATGGGCGATTTCGAAAACCATTCCAAGGTTATCTATGCCCTCCTGAAGGACTCAAGGTTTCGCAAGCTGGCCGGCGACATATTCCTGAACCTGGCCACCGATCTTTACAGGATGATCTGATGAAAGTCGTCATTAGCGGAAGCTACCGCCATTCCTTCGACCGGGCTTTTGAGAAACTTGTCGGGCAAGTGCACCTTTTTAATGACGAGGCCTTGCATAATCGTATGCCGGCAGCCTTGCGCAACCGCTATGTCTTCAGGATTTTCTGGAGGCAGATCGCCCGCACCATCCAGAAAGATTTCATCAATACCGTAGAAAGTGTCAGGCCCGATCTTGTCCTTATCCTGAAGGGCTGGTTTTACAGCCCGCAGATGATCGCTTACCTTAAGAGAAGGTTTACCAAGACTGCAATTTTTTGCTTTAACCCCGACAATCCTTTTAACACCTGGCATTTCGGCTCTAATAATGTATGGATAACCCAGTCTTTAAGGCTTTACGATGTTTATTTTATCTGGGGCAGGTTTCTTATCGACGAACTCAAGGCCAGGGGCCTTGCGCGCGTAGAATACCTGCCCTTCGCTTACGACCCGCAGCTCGATTATCCTACCAGCGTCAGCGATGAAGAGCGTTCGCAGCTGGGCAGCGACCTGGTTTTTATCGGCAACTGGGACAGCGAGCGCGAACATTGGCTTCGGGAGCTGGTCGATTTTAATCTTGGCATCTGGGGCAATGATTATTGGCTCACCCGTTGCAGCGACAAGCTGCTGCGCCGCTGCTACAGGGGCAATGCCGAGCATGGGGAGTTCTTCTCAAAGGTCACAGCGGCCAGCAAGATATCGCTGAATATCTTGCGCCTTCAGAACAAGACCAGCCACAACATGAGGACTTTCGAGACGCCGGCCTGCGGCGGCTTCATGCTTTCCGAAAGGAGCGATGAGGCCAAGGCATTTTTTGCCGAAGATAAGGAGGCGGTATACTTTTCCACCCCCGGTGAGCTAAGGAGCAAGGTAAACTATTATCTGGAGCATGAAGAAGAGCGCAAGAATATCGCGCAGGCAGGCTACAACAGGTGCCTTTGCGACAACTACACGTATCTGGAGAGGGTCAGGAGCATACTGGATGCTTATGGGCGCTTATCGCAACTGCCCAAGGAGAAGAAGTTCCGGATCGCCTTTACGATCACCCACCCTATCCCCTGCAGGGTGCCGATTTATAAGAAGCTCAGCTCCAACCCCAAGCTTGATTTCAAGATCTATTTTCTCTCTGACCCCGGTATCCGGGAGGTCTATGACCGCCAGTTTTGCCATTTCTTCAAATGGGACACGCTTGATATATCTCAGGTAAATTACGAGATATTAAGCCCCGGGAAGAAGGGGAATAATTTCATGAAGACGTTTTGCGGCGGGATGAGGATTATGAGCGATATCAGCAAAAATAAATATGATGCCGTGGTGATCCCCGGTTACGGCATGCCTTTTTACTGGCTGGTATTCTTAGGCGTATTCTTGAGCCGTACGCCCAAAGTGCTCCTGGGTGAGCCGAGGTTCCCGGAAATCAATGTGCCCGGATTTAAGAAGATATTTAAGAAGCCGCTGTTGCGCTACCTGTTCAAGAAGGTAGAAGCCTTCGGTTACATAGGCACGCAGGCAAAAAAGTTCTTTCTTGATTACGGCGTCGAGAACTCAAAGCTTTTCTTTACGCCCTACGCCGCCAATAACGATTATTTTTTCGCCAAATCAGAGGAACTTTCACCCAGAAAACAGGAGTTGAGGTCAAGGTTCGGTATTCCAGAAGGCTTACCGGTCATCCTGTACTTATCCAAGATAAACAAAAACAAGGGGGCGTATGAGCTGCTTCGCGTTTTTGAGAATATCTCTACCGCGGCGGCGTTGGTCTATGTAGGCAGCGGGCCGCTGCTAAAGGACCTGGAAAGCTATGTCCGCGCCAGGCGCTTGGCCAATGTGTTCTTTTTCGGGTTCCAGAATATAAGCCAGGTCTCGAATTTTTATGCGCTCGCCGATATCTTCGTGCTTTTTTCCCGCGCCGAGAGCTGGGGGTTGGTGGTAAATGAGGCGATGTGCTTCGGGCTGCCCGTAATAACCACCGACGCGGTAATGGCTTCCTATGATCTGGTGCGCGAGGCAGAGAATGGTTATGTGCTTGGCGCCGGCGATACAGAGGCCCTGGCCCGATGCCTGTGCGGGCTATTGGCGGATCCTCAGTTAAGAAGGCGGATGGGAGAGCGCAGCCTTGAGATCATCCGGCCGTGGAATTATGACGAATTCGTAAAAGGCCTGTTGGATGCCTTTTCCTCCATTAAACAGATATGAGCATAGCCGCAGCATTTTTTTATCTTCTGAACTCTGTTTTAGGCGGCAGGCACCATCCTGCGGTATTGGTCTACCATAAAATAGCCCCGGATGGCATCAAGGGGGCCGGGGTCGGCGCATCGCTATTTGGCAGGCAGATGGCAATGATCAAGAGGCTGGGCCTGGAAGTCGCCCCTTTGCAGGACCTAATCGGAGGAGGCAGCTTGCGCAGGCGGGTCTTTTTGACCTTTGACGACGGAACGGATGATTTTAAGGAGCGTGCCTGGCCTATCATAAAAAGCTTCGGTTATCCCGTTACCCTGTTTATCATAGCCGGAAATATCGGCAAGAGCGGCTGTTTAAGCCGGGAAGCGCTCAAAGAGCTCGTCTCCAGCGGCCTGGTTACCATCGGCAGTCACACCCTGAGGCATCGATACCTGCCTGATTTGGCGCCGTTTGATGCAGAGTTGGAGATAAAAGAGTCAAAACGCATCCTTGAGGAAGCGCTGGGCGCAGGGGTTGATTTCATCGCCTATCCATGGGGCGGTTTTAATGAAAAAATAGAAGATACGGTAAAGAGCTGCGGTTATAAGGCGGCATTTTCTACCAATCAGGGTTTTAGGTCTGGTTTTGATCCGGCCGGCCCCTACGATATAAAAAGGATGACTGTTGCCGAGCGTGAACCGTCTTTGAGGTTTATTGCGAAGTTATCGGGATTCGGAGCTTATTTTTACCGGCGTATGAGGCCGCAGGAGAGAAAAGCGAGTTGAGCGAAAACGAGTTCATCGATTTCATAGAGAAGATACCGGGTTTCTGTTTCCCGCAGGACTGCTTCATGCTCTACACGCTTGTCTCGGGTCTTCAATGCCCGGGAGATGTCCTGGAGATAGGGGCTTTCAAAGGCAGGACTGCGGTGGCCTTGGCCAAAGGGCTCGTCGACGGACAGAAGGAGGGTATGGTCTACTCCGTTGAAGCTAACCTGCTCAATACCAGGGATGAGCTGTTGTGCAATATCGACGCCTCAGGCGCTAAGGACAGGGTAAAGGTCATATTCATGGATTCGGCGCGGGCTAATATCGGGTGGCAGGCGCCGCTCAAGTTCATCTGGATAGACGGGGATGGTAATTATCTGACTACCAAGGCTGATTTTATTCTCTGGGAGAGGCATCTATTGCCGGGAGGGGCAATCGGTTTCGGTGGCGTATCGAACCCCGATATCCAGAGGGCAATAAAGAAATACATCATCGATTCCGGCAGGTTTAGCGGGATAACGTTCTCAAAAGAGCTCTGCATCGCCGTCAAGGACAGAGAAGCTGTGCAGGCAACTCCTTTGCGCATCGGGTATGTCAGGTGCCTGTACCGCGTTTATATGCTGGTTAAACTCGCCTTTTATCGGTCGGGCATGAATATCCCCGCCCCCCTCGGCGGCAGGCGGCTGAAGGCGTTAATAAATAAGATATTCGAAAGATTTTTGTGATATAATATTTTAAATTTATTAAGGCCAATATGAAGAAAAACGGCGATTTTGTTCGCGTGATCACTCCTGATTTCAACCTTTCCCTGCTGGACTGCGTAAGGGAGCTCTGGAGCTACCGCGAGCTGCTTCTGACCCTTTCCTGGCGCGAGATAAAGATCCGCTACAAGCAGACGGTCCTCGGGGTGTTCTGGGCCATAGCCCAGCCCGCATCACTGACGCTTATATTCAGCATTATATTCGGAAAGTTCGCCCGCATACCCACAGAAGGCATCCCCTATCCGATATTCGCCTACAGCGCGCTCCTGCCCTGGACGTTTTTTTCCACCGCCCTGATTTTTTCGGTCCCGAGCATGGTGCGCGAAAGGCATTTGATCATGAAGGTGTACTTCCCGCGCGAAATATCGCCGCTTTCCAGCGTCTTCGCCCCGTTGGTCGATTTCGGGATCACGGCGGTATTATTTGTCCTGATGATGTTTTATTACCAGGTAGGCGTGACGGCGAATATTCTCTGGGTGTTCCCTTTGTTTTTCCTGCAGCTTATCTTTACAATCGGGATATCGCTGTTTTCTGCCGCGGTGAATGCCCGTTATCGCGATGTCAGATATGCGGTGCCGCTGGCCCTGCAGTTATGGATGTTCGCCACTCCGATATTCTATCCGGTTACCTTTATCCCGGAGAAATACCGGATGCTTTATATGCTTAACCCCATGGCCAGCATCATCGATGGCTACCGCCGGGTGATCATCAAGGGCGTGCGTCCCGAGCTGCGCTATATACTGCTGTCTGCCGTGGTATCGCTCATACTTTTTACCGCCGCTTATTATTTCTTTAAACGTGCCGAAAGAAAATTCATGGATGTGATCTGATGAAAAAGGGGAGGCCTTGAACGAAGCGGTCTGTCTTGAGGGAGTAGGCAAGAAATACAGGTTTTGGGGGTATCATGCCTTTACCGTTAGGGATGAGTTCGCCCTCCTGGTAAACAGGTTGAATCCCTGGCGCAAGCGCAAAATAAATACCCCCGAAGAAGAAGACAGGACTTCTTTTTGGGCGCTGCGAGACATAAATTTATGCGTAGAGAAAGGCGAGGCGCTAGGTATCATCGGTTCCAACGGCGCAGGCAAGACCACGATATTGAAGCTCATGTCCGGGATAATTTATCCTACCAAGGGCAGGATAACTACCTGCGGAAGGCTCGGATCGCTGATTGAGCTGGGGGCGGGCCTGCACGGAGACCTGACCGGCCGGGACAATATTTTTCTCTACGGCTCCATAATAGGGATGAGCCGCAGGGAGCTAAAGGAAAACTTCGACAGCATCGTTGATTTCTCGGAGCTGGGCAAGTTTGTAAACGAGCCGGTAAAGTACTACTCTAGCGGCATGGAGCTGCGCCTGGCCTTCTCCGTCACCATACACCTTAACCCCGACATCCTTCTAATTGATGAGATACTGGCCGTTGGCGATGAGAAGTTCTACCGTAAATCACTGGATGCGATGACGAAGTTCATTAAAAGCGGCCGCACGGTGATCATGGTTTCTCATAACCTGGCTTCGGTATCCAATTTCTGCAAGCGGGTCGTGCTGCTTGAAAAAGGAAAGGTTGCTGCTGACGGAGCCGCCCACGATGTTATCCTTACCTATCAATCGAAGGCGGGTCAAGGCAGCTTTACCTCTTCCAGCGAAAAGCACCCCAAAAACAGATGGGGCAACCAGGATATCGAGATAAAAAACGTTGAGTTCGTCGATAGGCCCGCGGCAGCCGAACCAAAAGTATTCGAGTCGGCGGGCAACTGGGCCTTTAAGGTCGAGTTTGAAGCAAAAAGGAGGATCGAGGCTGCCGTATTCGGGATGGCCATTCACAACGAGAAAGGGGACCTCGTTTACGGGGAAACTAACGGTCTGGACATGGACCGTCCGCTTATTATCGAAGGCAGGGCGGGTTTTGTCTATAAGACTGCGTCGCTGGGGCTGCCCAGCGGCAAGTATTACTTAAGCGTTTATATCCAGGACGTGAACAAGGCGGTAGTCTATGATTGGCTTGATCGCTGGTGCGTTTTCGAGCTTGCTGATCCCAGGCCCGTGGAGCGCTTAGGGCAGGTATCTTTGGCAGCTCAATGGGAGTACCGTTATTAGCCCTTTATTGTGGATAGCAAAAACAAGTTAGACCTTTCGATTATCATTCCTACCTATAAGAGGGGCAGGCTGTTATGCCAGACGATTAGCGCGATCCTCGCCCAAGACCCTGCGCCGCTTGAGATTATCGTTGTAGACCAGACAAAAGAGCATGAGAAAGAAACGGCCGATTTTCTCTCTCTTTTGGCCAGGGAAGGCAAGATAAAGCATATATTTCAGGATAATCCGAACGCCAGCGCCGCCCGCAACCGCGGCGTAAGAGAAGCGTCTTCAAGTATCGTGCTGATAATCGATGATGACGTAGTGGTCGAGAAGCACTTTGTATACGCGCACTATTCCAACTATAGCGATCCCGGCATTGGCGCTGTTTCAGGTCTGGTTCTGGAGGCGGATGAGGTTGCGGTTTCCAGGATCCCGTTAAGGTATTACTATCCCTTTACCGGGTGGATGTACTTCCCCCTTAATTACGCCCACAGGCACCAAGTCATAAATCTTTCCTCATGCAATCTTTCGGTCAGAAAAGAGCTGTATTTGGCAGTCGGAGGGTTTGATGAGAACTTTACGATAACCTACTTCGACGATACCGATTTTTCTCTGCGCCTGCACAAGCTTTGCGCAAAGAAGAAGCTAAAGGCCTTTCATGACCCCCAGGCGTCCCTGCGGCATTTGGTAGAGCCTTCAGTCAGCGGGCCTTCGGGGATGGATGAGTTTGTTATCGCCGAACGCAATACCTGGAAGATATGGATGTACTTTTTCCTGATAAACTACGGCATCCTCTCTTTCTGGGAAGTGCTTTTGAGGCTGCGCGGATGCGTGTTCCGCAAAAAGAACATCTTAAGGCCGCGTTACTTTTTGGCCGCACTGAGGGAGTTTTTTGTGGGCTCTATTATGGCGTTGAGGCTCATATTGAAGGGAAGAAAGCTTGATTACCAAGGGAAGCAATGAAGATACTCCAAGTTAGCTGCAGTTATCTGCCCGGAAAGGTGGGCGGGACGGAGACTTATCTTTATGCCCTGAATAAGGAGCTTTTGGCCAAAGGCCATGAGGTTTTTGTCTGCTACTTCGATGTCTTTAGAGAAAAAGGCGGGGAGCCTTTCAGGATAAAGCGCTATGCTTATGAGGGGGTGAGCGTTTTTGCCCTCGAGGAGAACATTTGGGGGCAGAAGACCCAAGACATATACTTCGACGATGAAGATAAGGCAGGCGCCGTATTTTCCCGGCTGCTCCAAGAAACCAGGCCCCAGGTAGCCCACTTCCATCATTTTTCATCGACCCATGTGATCACGGCCATGCGCCTGATCAAAGATAAGGCTATACCGATAATCCTGTCGTATCATACCCCGATGATGACCTGCGGTCAGGGGCATATGCTTTATTGCGGCAGATCGCCGTGCAAGGGTATTATGGATTACAGACGGTGCCTGTTCTGCGTGCAGATGGAGTATCTATTGCCTCAAGCGCTGGCCTGGTGCTGGTCGCGCGCCCCGCTTTTTGTTTCCTGGTTTTTATACAAGCGCTGCGGACTGTCCGGGATTAAGCTGCCTTTTGCGACATGGCTTGGCCTGCCGTGGTTAACCTTCAGGCGCATGGAGAGGATGCGCCGGGGCCTGGGGATGGTAAATTATTTTGTTGCGGTTTCGGAATGGACGCGCCAGCTTTTGCTTGAGAACGGTTATAAAAAAGAGAATATATTCCTTTGCCGCCAGGGGGTCGAAAAGACCCCAGCTCTAAAGCCAAGAGAGCCCCACACGCAGCTTAAATGCTTCTTTGTGGGAAGGATAACTCCTTATAAGGGGCTGCATATCCTGCTTAAGGCAGTTGCGTTGCTAGAGCCCGATATCGATATTCAAGTGCATATATTCGGGGAGCCTGCGTTTGACTGCGAGAGAAAATACCTCCTGAAGCTTAAAAAAAGATACGGGCAGGATAGGCGGATCATCTGGAGAGGGCTGCTTGATCCGGGCAGGAGGTTTGAGGTGATGCAGGAAGCCGATCTATTGGTCATTCCTTCCTTGTGGCTGGAGACCGGCCCCCTGGTATTGCTGGAGGCTTGGGCCTGCCGTGTTCCGGTAATCGCCTCCAACCGCGGCGGCATAGCAGAGCTGGTCAACAGCGGCCGAGGAGGCCTGCTTTTTGAGGCCGGCGATCACAGGGCGCTGGCCGGGATACTCCGCCGGGCCTTGCGCGAACACGGCATGCTGGAGGGGTTAGGCGCCAGCATCTCCTGCCCCAGGACCATGCAGCAGGTGGCAGCGGATACCCAGTCAATTTATGAGAAGATACTGAGCGAAAGACAGGTCCGATGACGGCCCGGCGTAAGAAAATCGCCATGGTTTTATACAGTAACCCGGATACTTATCCTTCCACCGCCAGCGCCATAAAGATCCTGTGCGAGGATTTTGACCTGCTTTTTTTGTCGCGCAATTATGAGCTTGTTTGCGCCTCTTATCCGGAGAATGTAAGAGTCTATCGCGTGGGTAAATCCATCACCATGGAGGCAGCCAACAATCAGAGCGCGATAAAGAAGGTCATCGAGTATACGCGGTTCATATTTGTTTGCCTGTGGCGGATAAGGCGCTGCGGCTGCCGCCTGGTCTATGCCTATGATATGCATGCGTTGGTCGCTGCCATATTCACAAGCGTTATGGGCAAGAAGCTGCCGGTGATATTCCACAGCCATGATCTGTATGAATGCACAGAGAGGTTTTCTTTGGGCAGTTTTATCAACTGGCTGCATCTAAGGCTTAGCCGGTATGCCAAAAAAGTGGTCTTCCCCGATATGCACCGCGCGCAATACTTCAAGAATAAGGCCCGTCTTAAATCTTCTCCTGAAATAGTGATGAACGCTCCTTTGCGCGTCCTGGACCTGCCGAAGCCAAGGCTTAGAGAAGCGCTGGCCGCGCAGGGAGTGGAGAAGGGGGCTAAGGTGGTATTTTATCAGGGGGGTATCGATACGTGGAGGAGCATCCCCGAGACGATAGCCTCGATGCAGATGTGGCCGGAGGGCTCCGTATTTGTTTTAGCCGGGACGATCTATACGCCGCAGGAGAAGGACGAGCTGTTTAGGGCCATAGAGAAACCTCCCGGGGGAAAGAAGATCATTTATCTGGGGTTTGTGCCTCACGACGAGCTTTTTGAGTATACCTGCGCGGCTGACCTGGGCCTGGCTTTTTACAAGCCTTCGACCCAGCTGCAGGGGTTCTATGGCGCAGGAGGCTCCAACAAGATGTTTGAATATATGGCCCTGGGCGTGCCTTGCGTTACCACCGACATGAAGCAGTTTAAGGAGCTGTTAGGGGAAGATGACTTTTATTTTGCCGATCCGTTTTCGCCCTCAAGCATCGGCCAGGCAATAGCCCTGGCCTTAAATGATGAGGAGGGGCGCAGGCGGAAATCCCAGGCGCTTCGCCAGTTGCATCTTGAGAGGTATAATTACGAAACCCAGTTTGCCCCGATTCTTGAGTTTATTAGAAATAACGTTTAGTCAAGAAGGCATTTCAGGGCCGATAATCAACAGTCTATAGTCGATAGTTAATGGCCTGCGGTCCCGCTATAGATTATAGACCATCGACTATAGACCATCGACCCGGAATTATTTTATCGCAATATGCGCATACTGTTAATCTATCTGGAAAGCCTGGATAACGAGCCCCTGGGCCTTATGTACGTCGGCACGGTCTTGGAAAAGGCCGGTCATTCTGTCCGCCTGATCGGAGCCGAGAAGGCTGATTATTTGGGCCGGATACTAAAACAGATCCGCAGCTTCTCTGCCGATGTCATAGGCATAAGCGTGGTAACGCCGCTTTTTGAGAAAGCCAAAGCCATATCCAGGTCCATAAGATCATTTTTACCCGGCAAGGTGTTGATTGCCGGAGGACCGCATGCCAGCGTCTTCCCCGAGCAGGCCCTGAAAGAGATGGGCGTAGATTTCTGCGTCATCGGAGAGGCCGAAGTAACGATAGTGGAGCTTTTGGATAAAATAGGGCAGGGTCAGTTCCCGGATGCCGTGAAAGGGCTGGCCTACCTGAAAGGGGCAACCCCGGTAGTGACGGGGCCGAGGGAGTATATACGAGACCTCGATTCGCTGCCGTTTGTCAACAGGAGGCTTGTGCCTAAAAGCGTCATCTACGGCAGGGCAGGGTATCCTTTAAAAAATCCCTGCATGCTGCTTATAACCGGAAGGGGCTGCCCCTATCGGTGTTCCTTTTGTCAGCCTACGCCCGAACAGATCTTCGGCAAAGGGGTGCGCAAGCGCTCTCCTGAAAATGTCGTAGCCGAGATCGCCGAGCTTAAAAATGCATACGGAGTGAATGGTTTGTGGATAAACGACGACACTTTTCTTACGGATATTGAATGGGCGGGAAGGTTTTGCGACCTTATCAGGCAGGAGCGGCTTGATATTTCATGGTATGCCAATGGCCGGCTCAATAATATCGACCGCCAGATGCTTATCAGGATGCGCGATGCGGGATGTTCGTGTTTAGTGCTCACTCCTGAGACCGGTTGCCAGAGGATAAGGAACGGCGTGCTTGATAAAAACGTATCCGACGATCAGGTCATGGAAGCTTACAGGTTGTGCCACCAGATCGGTTTGCCTGTACAGGCCAACATTATGGTCGGCTCGCCTACGGAAAGCGAAGGCGACCTCAAGATGTCCCTGGCCCTTATCCGGAAGATCCAGCCTCATTTCATGAATTATTCTTATACTACCCTGCTTCCCAAGACCCACCTTTCAAACCTTTACTGCCGCGAAATCGAGGCCTCAGGCTTCTACCGCTGCGCCGAGGATTACGACTACTCGAGGTTTAAACCCGTAGCCACGGATTTGAGCCGGAGTTCGGCAAGGCGGGCGATAGATTTCTTTAGAAACAGATACTCCCATTCATCGTTTACAAACAGGGCAAGGCATTTTTGGCGTTATCGTTACTTCAGGAAGATACTGTTTGCCAGATGGGCAAGCCTTATATTGAGCCCCCATCCTAAGTTCAGGCACCTTTTGTTCGATTTGACGGCGGTGATTGTCGGTTCCTTAAGCTACTGGTTTTGCCGGCGCGACTACCTCGAGGAGCTAAATTGAAGTCTCTTCGCCCGATTAAACTGATTTGCATCAAGGCCGTGTATTTCTTCGAGGCGGTTTTCTTCAAGAAGAACGGTTTTTGCCCTTATTGCGGCAGTGCCAGCCATGATCTAATCTTTAAGAAGTTCGCTGTCGTCGATATTTGCCGGTGCAGGAACTGCGCGCTCCTCTGGACCAACCCCATCTTTAAGTTCCCCCGCGCTTACGATCTTTTGTATACCGAGAACGACCTGGTTACAAATATCCCGGATAATAAAAGGCTAAAGCAGCTCATCCAGGATGATTTTCGCAATACGGAAAAGGATTATTACGGCGTGTTTAGGTATTTTATCGACAGGCACGCAATAAAACGGGCGCTTGAATTCGGCTGTTCCTGGGGTTACTTTCTAAAGCAGCTTAGCCGGCAGGGGGTGGAGGCCGTAGGCGTGGAGATCTCCGATAAGCGCAGGGAGTTCGGCAGAAATGTCCTGGGGCTTAGGATAGAGAGCGATCTTAAAGGGCTTTGCGGCGACAATGAGAGCTTTGACGCCATATTTTGCATTCATGTCCTGGAGCACCTTTCAGACATATCCGCCATCTTCAAATCTTTTCGTAGCCTGTTAAAGCCGGGCGGCGTTTTGTTTTTAGAGGTTCCGGATATGGCCCCGGAAAAGATGGCCCCGGGATTCAAATGGATGGGGGCGATGCATCCCTTGGGCTTTACCGCGGAGTTCTTTAAGCGCAATCTCGGCCCAGAAGGGTTTGAGTTCGAGATCCACAATGGATTTTTCGATCTTATCGGCTGCCCTAAAGGCCAGCATAGCGATCTGGTAGTGGTGGGTTTTAAGAAAGAAAAGGGGTAGTTAAATAATGTGCGGATTACTGGGGATGATCAGTCTTTCCGGCAAAAGTTTGCCCGAGTCCTGCTCGGCGCGCTATCTGAAAAACCGCGGCCCTGACGGGCAAAGTTGCTGGCGCAGCGCCGAGGCCTTGTTCGTGCATGCGCGGCTGGCGGTGATAGACCGGCAAGGCTCATCCATGCAGCCGATCGAAAACAATGATTGCGTTCTCATCTGCAACGGGGAGGTATACAATCACCGGGAAATAAGAAAGATGGGTGGTTACGTTTATTCCGGGACCAGCGACTGCGAAGCGATACTCCATCTTTATTCGCTCTACGGTAGCGATGGATTCGGTTTACTGGACGGCGCTTTTGCATTTGCGCTTTTTGACAAGAAAGCCAGGAAGGTTTTCATCCACAGGGATAACATCGGCAAAAAACCGCTTTTTTTGCTTTATAAAAAAGCAGAGACCCTGATATTTTCTTCAGAGCTCACGGCGATAGCCGATAATTATCCGGGTAAGCTTGTCCTTGATAACAGGCAGATAGATTATTATTTTAAGTACGGCCACCTGCCCTGGAACGCGACGCTGCTAGAGGAGGTAGTACCGGTCTTGCCGGGCGAGATCTACGAAGTAGACCTGGGAGGCAAGGAAGTTTTTCGCAGAAAGCTCAAAAAAGCTTGCGTTGATTACCGGGAGCATGATTTCAATGATGTGCCGCTCATCCAGAAGACGATCGAGAGGCTCCTGGATGCTGCGATCGCCAAAAGGATGCAAAAGGTCGACAGCCCGGTGCTGTTATTCTCGGGGGGCATAGACTCGACTGTCCTGGCCTGCCGGATGCTCGCCCACAACGCCTCGACAGAGCTGGTTTCTCTTCGTCAGCCGCTCTGGTTTATGCATGACCAGCCTTGCGTGGACAAGGCTTCGCAGCTGCTTAAAAAACAGGTGCATTTCGTAAGGCTGGAAAGAGATTTCCTGCGTTCGCATATCGATGGGTTTATCTTGAGCGCGGACCAGCCGCTGGCGGTTTGTTCTTATTATTTTCTTTCTGCGCTAAGCCTTAAGGCCGGGGAATTCGGGAGGGTGCTTTTTACCGGAGACGGAGGCGATGAGGCTTTTCTGGGTTATGCTTCGCTAAAAGACTGGCTCTTGGCATGCCCTGATGGTTCAGCCGCCACAGAGGCGGTCTGCGGTCCTCCTCTGCCCTCGTATTTTAGCGAGTACGCCCGGCGCGCGGTTGGCGAGGATCTGGTCGGGCACGGTTTCATCAAGGTCGACAAGGCCATCAGCGAAAACCAGATGGAGGCGCGCTGTCCGTATCTGGATTGGGAGCTGCTTTGTTTTATGCGCAGCCTGCCTTTGGTTTACTGGAAGAATGCTCCGGCGGCAAAGTGGGCATTAAAGAATATCCTTATTGCGGCAGGATTTCCGCCAAGCTTTGTCCATCGGCGCAAACGCGGCTTCAGCTTCCCTTTTAGATACCTGATGTTCCCATTTTTCAAAGAAATGATAAAATATATATATAAGGAGCGTGAAGTGCTGAACGGCCATTTCAGGCTTGCAAAGAATAAGATCTCGCCCCTCGAATTCTTTATCGACTTCGATCGCTATTGGAAGGTTTATGTATTCATAAAATACTGCAGGAACTACGGGAACTTATTCCAATTATGCAGATTACCATAACGGTTGCCGGAAGGTTCCACGTTTTTTACCTGGCAGATAGGCTTATCAGGAAAGGCGTCTTCGTGCGCATCATCACTACCTATCCGAAGTTCGCCATGAAAGGTTATGCCATTGCGCATAAATGCGTAGATTCAGAGGTTTTAATTGAGTGCCTGGTTCGTTTGTGCAATATGGCGCCGTATTCGTTAAACCGGATCCTGGCTACGGATTTCGTGCTTGGGGAGATCTTCGACCGGATAGCCGCAGCAAAACTCAAAAAAAGCGACCTTTGCATCTCTTGGTCCGGCTGCGCCCTGCATACTTTAAAAAAGGCCAGGCAGCTGGGGATAAAGAGCATTCTTGAGCGCGGCAGCTCCCACATGGTGTGGCAGCAGAGGATAAGGCAAGAGGAGGCCGGCAGATGGAAGGCGGAGTTTCAGGCGGCGCACCCTCGGCTGGTGGAAAAAGAGATACGGGAATACGAATTGGCCGATTATATAGAAGTACCCAGCTCTTATGCCCTGGATACATTCAAGGAATCGGGGGTAGACCCCTCCAAGGTTATTAAAAGCTTTCGCGGGGTCGATCCCGAAGAGTTCCCCCGGCTGCCCAAGAATGATGACGTTTTCAGGGTGATCTGCGCCGGCAATATCAGCCTTAGGAAGGGCATACCTTATTTGTTGAAGGCATTCAGCCAGGCGCGGCTGCCCAACTCAGAGCTTTGGCTTATCGGCAGCCTAAACCCGGACACCAGGCGCATATTGGCAGAGTATCGCGACAGCTTTCGCTGGATACCGCATCAACCTCAAGGCTTGCTCCACCGCTATTACTCTCAGGGTTCGGTTTTTGTCATGCCCTCCATAGATGAAGGGATGGCCGTTGTGCAGCTGCAGGCGATGTGCTGCGGTTTGCCGCTTGTCTGCACGACAAATACCGGAGGTTCTGATATAATACGCGATGGAATGGAGGGTTTTGTGATACCGATCAGGGATGAGCAGGTTTTGAAAGAAAAGCTCATATACTTATACGAGAACCGCTCTGCATGCCAGGCTATGGGAGAGAGGGCAAGGGAGAGGGTGATCAGCAGTTTTACCTGGGACCATTACGTAGAATACATGCTCAGTCACTATCGTGCTATATCGAATGCAGACTGAAGCGGAAAGAAGCGCCAAAAATGGATAAAAGAGGCACAGCGTTCAAGGTTTTACTGGCGGTAGCTGCAATATGGTTTTACGTATTTCACGGTTGGCACAATAAAGGCTTTCTGCCGGTTCAGGTGCTTATGGCCTCACTGGTGTATCTGGTAACCTGCATCCCGACCGTGATTTATTTTGCGCGTTCGGAAAAGACCATACCGTATGTGCCCCTCTACGGTATCATCTATTTCATGCACTTCGGAAATATATTCAGCAGTAAAGACGTCCAGTTCTGGTTTGATTTTGTCGGCCCGGCCACCTCCACGACGACACTGTTAATGGTGCTCGTAGGTTTTGTTGCGTTCCTGATGGCGTTCTATTCGCAGCTCGGCAAGCCCCTTGATTCCGCGCTGCCGCATCTGGATATTTCGCTGGACCCATCAAAATCTTCAAGCCTCGGGCTTATACTCTATTTCGTATCCATCACCATAACTTACTTTTTCTCCAACTATACGCTGTCCCTGGTAGGGGGCAGCATCCACGGTTTCATCGTGCAGCTATCGCTTTTAGCGATTATCATATTCTTTCTCCTGGGCCTGCAGGGAAAACTCAGCGGTTTCTTTAAGCTGTTATTGTGGGTGCTCTTTATTCCTTCAAGGCTTCTCTATACCATCGCTACCGGATCGGTCATGCCTGTGTTGCTTGAGTCCTGCACCTTGTTCTTCATTTATTTCTACTGCCGCCAGAAGATCCCGTGGGTGGCCTTGATAATCGTCTCCTTGTTTATATTCCGCGTATGGGGCGTGCGGGATGAGTACAGGAGTCTGGCCTGGTACGGGGGCAGGTATAGCGCGGAATCGACTATCAGAAAGATAGTGTTATACCTGGAGTTAATGGTAAAGCTTCCGGGCTCCGATAGCGAATTTGACGCCAAAGCCTACGAGAAGCTTGTCTCCCGCTCCAATCACCTGGTGACTTTCGTTAGGGTAGTTGACCTTACTCCCCGCACCATTCCTTACTGGAACGGGCATACTTACCGCACGCTCCCCTTGTCGTTTTTCCCCAGGGCGCTGTTTCCAGGCAAACCCACCAAGAACGTGGGTACGGAGTTCGGCCACCGCTATTGTTTTCTTCTGCCCAGCGACATGTCTACTTCCTACAATCTTCCCATAACCCTTGAGATGTTCGTCAACTTCGGGCCATGGGGGGTGGTCGTTGGGATGTTTATCTTCGGGTTGATCATACGCGGCCTATACGCAATGATAAACTTCCCAGGATGTAAAGACGGGACTTTCCTTATAGGTGCGGCGGTTTTCTATAACCTGCTTAACGTTGAGTCCGATTTTTCGCTCGTATTCGGCAATGTCATCCAATACATGATCCTGTTTTACATGGTCATGAGCTTCATGAGCGCGTCTTCCAGACGTATCCAAGAACAGGCAGGCCAGTAATCATGTGCGGGATAGCAGGGGTTATCTGCGGCGGGGATCAAGGCAGGCAAGCCCTCCTTAAGATGCTCGAGACGCTGGCCAGCCGCGGGCCGGATAACCAGGGTATTTATTCGCATGAACGGGCGCATATCGGGCACCGCCGCCTTAAGGTGATCGATCTTTCCCCGCAGGCCGATCAACCTTTGGCTAACGAAGACTCTACCAAGCTCCTGGTGGCTAACGGCGAGATATATAATTTCAGGCAGCTTAGGCCGCAGCTGGAGAGGCTCGGACACAGATTCTCCAGTCATAGTGACAGCGAGGTGATCCTCCATGCTTATGAGGAGTGGGGCAAAGATTGCCTGGGTAAGCTCAGGGGGATGTTCGCCTTCTGCATATTTGACAAGCTGACCGGCGCGCTTTTCCTTGCCAGGGACAGGTTTGGTATCAAGCCGTTGTATTATTATTTTAAAGGCGATGTTTTTATCTTCGCTTCTCAGGTAAAGGCTATCCTGTCAAGCGGGCTGGTCAGCCGTATCATATCAGGGCAAGGCCTGTCTTCTTATCTTGATTACGGCGCGTTCAGGGACCCTTTTACCGTCATCGAAGGAGTCTGTGCGTTCCTGCCCGGTCATTACGCTACGCTGGAAAACGGCCAGTTAAATATTAGCAGATACTGGGATATCCTTTCTGCTTCGCCGGCCTTTACCGGTTCATATGATGAGGCGGCGGAAACCACGGCCGGGCTCCTAAAAGAAAGCGTGTGCCTGCATTCGGCCAGCGATGTGCCTTTAGGGCTTTTCCTGAGCGGGGGGATTGATTCCTCTGGCCTTACCAGCATCATGTCGGATGTCTCCGGCAGCAAGCTAAGGACGGTTTCTTTGGTCTTTGATGAGAAGGATCTCGATGAAAGCGGCTTTAGCCGTTTGATTTCCAGCCAGTTCAAGACCCAGCACCGCGAAGTCAGGCTTTCCGAAGACGATTTTCTTTCCAGCCTTCCTGCGGCCTTGAGCTCCATGGACCAGCCGACCTTTGACGGCATCAACTCGTTCTTCGTTTCGCGCGCGGCTAAAGAAGCCGGGCTGACCGTGCTTTTGTCCGGGCTGGGGGCAGACGAGCTGTTTTGTGGATACAAAAGCTTCAGGCATGTCCCGGGCCTGGAAAGGTTAACTGCGTTGATGCGGTTAATGCCCGGTTTTCTCAAGAGCGGCATCGCCGAGGTCGCCGCAGGTTTATGTATCGGCAGGCCGGGCAGGGATAAGGCCATAGAGATGCTGCGCTCTGGCAGCAGAGAGAGCCCCTACTTCTGGGTGCGCAGGCTTTTTACCGAGGGGCAAAAATATACGCTTCTTAAAAAGAGCATCCCGGCTACGGCAGAATCTTTGCAGCAGCTTTCTCATCTGGATCCAGTCAACCGCGTATCTTATCTGGAGCTTACCAACTACATGAGGGATGTTTTGCTCAGGGATACCGATTTTATGAGCATGGCCCATTCCCTGGAAGTGCGCGTACCCTATCTTGATCACGTTCTGGCTCAGTTTGTCCTGTCCGTTCCGGGCAGGCTAAAATTAAGCGGCAGGCGCCCCAAACCGCTGCTTTTGGACAGCCTGCCTCAGAAGCTTCCCCGGAAGATATACCTTCGCCGTAAGATGGGGTTTGTCCTGCCGGTCGGGCGCTGGATGAAAGAGGATATTAGCAAGGAAATAGAAGAAGAGCTTTCTTGCCCGTCAGAGGCCATTAAAGAGTTCGTGGCAAGCGAGGGGCAGATCGCCGTTTGGAGGAGGTTCCTGGACGGCGGCCTTTCGTGGCAGCGGCCCTGGGCGCTCTACGTGCTTAATAAATGGGTAAAATTAAATAACCTATGAAGATACTCCAGGTCATCCCCAGCATTGCCGCGGGTTTCGGCGGGCCAAGCAGCGCCGTGCTGGGCATGAGCTCTGCCCTGAGCCTTCTGGGCCAGGAGGTGAGGATCATTACCACCGACGCAGATGTAGGCGCCAGGATGAACGTGCCTTTGGCCCAACCGCAGCCGCTCAAAGGTTTTGAAATCTGTTATTATCCGGTGCGGTTTCTAAAACACTACAAGTTTTCCCCGGGGCTCCTGCAGGCACTGCGCAGCCAGATCCCCGCATATGATGTGGTCCATATACATTCGTTGTTCCAGTTCTCGACGCTATCCGCTTCTTTTTACTGCCGCCGTTTTCATAAGCCCCATATTATCAGGCCGCTGGGACATCTTGACCCATACGCGCTTAAACACCGCGGGTTTATAAAAAGTATTTATATGCGCGCCTTCGAGCTGAATAACTTGAACAACGCCAGCGCCGTCCACTATACGAGCACAGACGAGATGCGCTTGGCTTGCGGCCTTAATATAAAATCCAGGCCGCTGATAATAGGTTTGGGCGTCGATCTTGAGGAGTTCAGCCAGCTGCCGGATTACGGGGAGTTTCGTCAGAAGCACCCAGAGCTTAAAGAAAAGAAGATCATCCTTTTTTTCGGCCGCATCAATTTTAAGAAAGGGCTGGATTTATTGGTAGAGGCGTTCGCGGGCCTGGCAGCCTCAAGAGACGACCTGTATCTGGTCATTGCCGGCCCCGATGACGAAGGTTACGCCGGTAAGGTCAAGGGCTGGCTGAAAAGCCGCAACGTTTCACATAAATCGCTATTTACCGGAATGCTTAGCGGCAGGGATAAGCTCTGTCTTTTAAGGGACAGCGACATCTTTGTGCTGCCATCCTATACCGAGAACTTTGCCTTGGCTGTGGTCGAGGCGATGGCCGCGGGGCTTCCCGTAGTGGTAAGCGAGCGCGTGGGGATATCCGCAGATATCAGCGATTGTGGCTGTGGCGTAGTGGTGCCGTTGGAGGCGGCCCGGCTTGAGGACGCCCTGAACAAGCTCTTGAAGGATGAGGCGTCGGCTAAGGCCATGGGGCAGAGGGCGAGGGCTCTGGCCAGAGAGAAGTTTGGCTGGGGCCAGGCAGCCCAGAAACTGCTGGCTGCGTATAAAGAGATCTCAGGGGCCCAATGAGCGCAAGCATACCGGTTTCAGCCATCATACTTACCTTGAACGAAGAATCAAATATAGCCGATTGCATTGCCAGCGTCTTGGGATTATGCGATGAGGTATTTGTGGTGGATTCTTTTAGCAGTGACAATACGGTGGGGATCGCACGCGCACTCGGGGCCAACGTCTGCCAGCATCCGTTTGTTGATTACGCCCAACAAAGGGACTGGGCGCAGAATAACCTGGAGACTAAAAACCTCTGGGTGCTTCACCTCGATGCCGATGAGAGGATAAGCAGGGAGCTTGCGGATGAGTTGCGGGGAATTTTTTCGCAAACAATAGAGGCGGACGGGTTCATGGCCAGCAGACGGACGCTCTTTAAGGGCAAGTGGATACGGTTCGGCGATCACTATCCGGTATATCATTTACGCATATTCAAGAAAGACAAGGGGGCAGTTGAAAAAAGGCTGTATGACCAGAATTTTGCGGTGAACGGCAAGACAGGGATACTAAAAGGGGATATCATCAATATTATAAATCCTGATCTTGGATCCTGGAAAGAAAGGCATAGCAGGTGGGCCCAGCTTGAAGCCAGGGAGGCCCTCTCCAGCCGAAAGACGGCAAATGTCAGCTTTAAAGGCACGCCGATACAAAAGAGGGGCTGGAGGCGCTACAATATCTATTACAGGCTGCCCATTTTTTTGCGGGTGCTCGCTTACTTCATTTACCGCTTTATTATTAGGCTTGGGTTCCTGGACGGCATGCGCGGCTGGGAGTTCCACTTCTGGCACGGCTTCTGGTTCAGGATGCTTATTGATTACAGGATACTCAGGCTGATGATGAAAGGAAAAGATGCTGATACTGGGCCTTAACGCCTATCATCCGGACTCTTCTGCCTGCATTATCAGGGATGGCCAGCTCGTCGCCGCCGCGGAAGAGGAGAGGTTTAGGAGGATAAAGCACTGGTCGGGCCTGCCGGTCGGGGCAACAGCCTACTGCCTGAAAGAGGCGGGGGCGTCTTTTACTGATCTTGATTTTATTGCCTGTAACCGCAATCCGGTTGCCAACATCCATAAGAAACTGATATATGCCCTTGGCCGGCTTCCTTCGCCACGTTTCATAGGCGCAAGGTTTTTGAATATCGCAAAGATCGGCAATATCGAGAGCAGCCTGCGTAAGGCCCTGGCGGTCCAGCCTCCCAAGAAGCATCCGCGCCTGTTCAATGTCGAGCATCACCGCGCGCACCTGGCCAGCGCATTCTTTGTTTCGCAGTTTAACAGGGCGGCTGTCCTTTCGCTGGACGGCTTCGGTGACTTCTCCAGCTGCATGGGGGCGATAGGGGAGGTCAACAGGCTGCGTCCTGTTTTCCAGATAAACTACCCGCATTCCCTGGGGATATTTTATACCGCCTTTACCCAGTTTCTGGGTTTTGAGAAGTTTGGCGACGAGTATAAGGTAATGGGGCTGGCGGCTTACGGAAAGCCGAGGTTTGCCGATAAGATGAAGCGCGTATTATCGATAGGTGAACGCGGTTTTCGGCTTAACCAGAAGTTTTTCAGTTTAAGCAGCAGCTCCTCATCCATGTCCTGGGATAATACCGAGCCTGCCCTCGGAAGGCTCTACTCGCCGGCCCTCCTGAAGGAGTTCGGGCCTGCCAGGGGCAGCAGTGAAGAGCTGACTGAATTCCACTGCGATCTGGCAGCCAGCCTGCAAAGCGTCTACGAAGAAGCGTTTTTCGCGATCCTTAATCGTTTATACAGGCTTTCAAAGCTCGATGATCTATGCCTTGCCGGAGGCTGCGCCCTGAACAGCCTGGCTAACGGCAAGATATTCGAAAGGACGCCTTTCAAAGAAGTGTTTATCCAGCCGGCGGCAGGCGATGCGGGAGGGTCGCTCGGAGCGGCGTTTTATCTGTATAACCAGCTTTTAGGTGCCAAGAGAAGCTTTGTGATGCGGCATGCCTACTGGGGGCCGTCTTTTAGCGACTCCGATATCAGGGAGTTGATAAGCAGTGAGGGGCAGTTAAAGGCAGGCGCTTATACGGTCAGAGAACTTGATGAGGGCAGTTTATGCAGGACTGTCGCCTTGCTCATATCTGAAGGCAAAATAGCCGGATGGTTCCAGGGCAGGATGGAGTGGGGCGCCAGGGCCCTGGGCAACAGGAGCATACTGGTGGATCCGCGCAGGAAAGAGATGAAAGATATCCTGAACGAAAGGATAAAGAGAAGGGAGTGGTTCAGGCCTTTTGCCCCGGCGATAAAAGAGGAGAGGGCCGCAGATTACTTTGAGTGCAGCTATCCCGATCCCTTCATGATAAAGGTCTATCCGATAAAAAAAGAAAAAAGGGCCAGCATCGCGGCCGTCACCCATGTGGACGGCACGGGAAGGCTCCAGACCGTCTCAAAAGATACCAATCCTCTTTTCTGGAAGCTCCTTAGCGAGTTCGAAAATATCACCGGTATACCGGTTTTGCTGAATACCTCTTTCAACGAGAACGAGCCGATAGTCTGCAGCCCCCGTGAGGCCCTGGGTTGTTTCTTAAGGACCCGGATGGACCTCCTGGTCCTGGGCAGGAGCCTGGTGCTGAAATCCAAATGATGAACACGGACAAACATAAATACTTCTTGGTTTGCGCGGCGGTCTTTCTGTTTTCTCTCCTGCCGCGCATGATGCTTGCGTTGGCGCCTCCCCGGCTGTTAGTATACGAACCGGTGGAGTTAAACGTTCTAAATTCGGTCCTTGGGTTGTTCGCCGGCAACGTCTCCGCCGGGACCACTCTTTGGTCGACGGGGATACTTGGCCTGCCGCTGATCCTCGCTTTTTTCCTGAACTTTGTTTTAAAAAATATCGGCCAGATCCCGGCTTTCATCCAGGACCCCTCTGTTTTTATCTGCGGGGTATCCGAATATATCGCTGGCCTTATCCTTGAGCCGCATCCGGCGCTGACTGCAGGCAGGTGCGCGGTGGCTTTTATATCATCTATGCCGGCGTTGCTATTTTTCCTGTTTTTCATAAGGCGCAGGTTGCCTTACGCGGCCGTCATCTCCTCGGTGATATTCGCGACCTCTCCCTTCCTGATACAGGAAGGAGCCAGCCTGATCTCCGATTCTCTGGCTCTTACTTTTTTTGCCGCCTCCCTGCTTTTACTCTTAAGCTTGGAAGGGGAGGGGGGCTTGGCCCGCCTTTTCTGGGCCGGGATCTTCTATGGGCTGTCGGTAGCGGCTAAATTCCCTTACCTTATATTCCTGCCCTGGGAGCTGTTCGCCATAGCCTTTCTTTGCCGGCCTATGGCGGCCAGGCCGCTCATGCGCAGCATGGGCAGGTTTTTTTCCGGACTGGCTTTGACGGTCTTTGTTCTCATCCCTTATATTTGGACCAACCCCCTGGCCCTGTGGAAGAATGTCTTAGGCAACCTGGCGATGTATTATACAAGCCAGACCGCGCAAGCCGAACCTTATTATTGGAAGTATCTGTTCAGGGACGCGGGTCTTTTCCTTTCCTGGAAGGGATGGCTGGTCCTGGCTATTTTCGGCGCAGTCGCTTCATTCTTGCGCCTCGGCAAAAGGAGGGCCATGATACTGCTGGCCGGCCTGATCGTCCTTATCCTGCCGTTAGGTTTTTCTCACCGTATCTACCCGCGCTACGCCATGCCGCTTTTTATTTTTGTCGGCATATACGTGGCCCTGTTCGTCGAACTGTTCGCTTACGGGAAGCTAGGCCGTTACAAAAAATGCGTATGCGTGGCAACGGCCGCCGTGATAGCCGCTATTAACTTGACGGCCTTTGTGAATTATTTCAGGGCCACCCACAGTGATAATAACCTGAGTGACTGCATAGCCTGGGTTCAAAAGAATATTAAGCCCGATATCCGCCTTGCCGTGCCGGCTAACCTTAGTATCTACTTTAAGCCCAACAGCCGCACTTTGAACAGGTGGCTAGAGGCCTATGGCGATATGCGCACCAGGGTCGAAGAGCGCGTAGATGTCTACCTTTCCCTGAACAATCTGGATCTGGGGATAAATAAAGGCAACCCCTTTATCGAAAGCGTGTTCGGCGCTCCGGAGAAGCAAAGGGTGTTTCAATGGAAGCTGCTTTTGTGGTATTATGGCCTTGCGCAAAAAACGCCGGCCGCTCGATACGACCTTTTTCTGTATGAGCCGCAGCCTTCGGATGCCCTTAGCATAAGCATGCACCAGGCCGTAGAGATGTTTATCGGCGGCAGCCTCGAGGCGCTCATCAGCATCGATTCTGCGGTCTTCAAGTGGGTAGCCCCGGTAAAAAGCTTCGATAAACACAAGGGCTTTCCCTGTTACCTCTATTGCAATAGTTACGTAAAAGAGGGCGATTGAATTGAAAGTAACTTTCATAGACCCGCCGAACTTAAAAGGCAGAAAAGGGTTCGAGAGGGTATTCGGCTGCACCTATAGCCTTTATCCCATCCCGAATATCTTTTCTCTTTCAGCGGCATCAGTTCTGGACAAGAACGGGCATGGCGTTGCCTACCTGGATATGTCCGCCGAAGCCTGGAACGCTGCCAAGATCAGGCGATTCCTGGCCTCGGATGACAGCCTCGTTTATGTGTTGCATTCCATTAACCTCTCCATGGATTCCGATATGGTCTTTCATCGGCTCATTAGAGAGAGCTCAAAGAGGCGAGCTGTCGTCTTCTGCGGGCCCGCTCCCACGTATTTTGCCAATTTTTTCCTCAAAGACCGGGATACTTTCGCGGTAAGAGGAGAGACGGAGGTTACCTTGCTGGAGCTGGTCCGCTCTTTAAGCGCCGGCAAAGGGGCAGAGGGAGTGGAAGGGGTCTCTTTTCTTAGGCAAGATGGCTCGCAGGCAGATAATCCCCCCAGGCCGCTTCTTGAGGAGCTGGATTCCCTGCCGTTTCCCTGCCGCAGGCTGCTTAACCGCGATCTTTATTACAACCCTAAACTTGAGCTCCTGCCGTTTACCGCCGTGCAGACCTCGCGCAACTGTTCTTATCAGTGCGTCTTTTGCGTGCCGAATTCTTACAACTTCGCCAGAGAGCTGGAGCACAGGAGGTATCATCAGGACCAGAAGCCCGCGGTGCGCCTGCGTTCGGCCCGGAACGTGATACTCGAGTTCGAAGAGCTCAGGGCCCAGGGGTATAAGTCCGTAAGCATCATCGATGACCAGTTTCTTTGGTCCGAGGAACGCTCCCTGGCTATCTGCGAAGGGTTAAAACAAATGGGTATGCGCTGGGGATGTCTGGCCAGGGCCGACCGGATCACCGACGAAGTAGCCGCAGCGCTTAAAGCGGCAGGCTGCGTATACCTGGATATGGGGGTAGAGTCTTTTGACCAGGAAGTGCTTGATGACGCGCACAAAGGACTTGATGTGGCCAAGATCTATGAGGCCGTGAAGATCCTCAAGAAGCACGGGATATTGGTCAAGATAAATCTCGTGCTCGGGTTATCCAGGCTCCAGGATAGAAGCAGGATAATCCGCGATATCCGCACGGCCAAAAAGCTGGACGTGGATATGGTAATGTTCTCTTTGGCTACCCCTTTTCCCGGGACAGAGCTTTATAAGATCGCCAAGAACGGCAATCTTTTTATCGGCGAAGATTATGTCGCCGAAAGCGTGCAGTCAAAGGCCGTGATAAGCTATCCGGGGCTCAGCGCCAAAAACCTTAACCGCTTAGTCAGATACGCCAATCTTTCGTTTTACCTGAGGCCCAGGGTCTTATTTAAAAATATCGGTTTATTAGCTTCTCCGGTCAGGCTTTATCGCAGCCTTACCGCTTTAAGAAGGAAGTTCCTGTGAAAAAGATGCTTTTTTTGACAACCAGGCCGCCTTTCCCTCCCCGGGGAGGCGAAAGGCTGCGTCCTTATAATTTCATCAAGCATCTTTGCGGCCAGTTCCGTATCAAGGTCCTCAGTTTCTACGATTCGCAAATAGAGAGGCGGCAGGCTTTAGATTACAGGCTGCCTGAGGTAGAACTGGATATGATAGGGCTGCCCAAGCCCAGATCCTACCTGCAGTGCGCCGTCGGCCTGTTTGGCTCAAGGCCATTGGAGCTTAGTTATTATCACTCTCCTTTTATGCTTGAAGCGGTAAGGCGCCAGCTGGCTTCGGGAGGCTACGATCTTATCTTCTGCCATCTTCTGCGCCTGGCGCCTTACGCGCAAGGAGCCCGCATTGCAAAAGTGCTTGACCTCTCGGATGCGCTTACATTAAGGTACGGGATATCTTCGCGTTACAGAAAAGGCCCTTTTAAGATCGTTGAGCGTATCGAGTCGCGCAGGCTTGGTGCCTATGAGCCGTCTGTCATAAAGAACTTCGATCTCAACATCGTATCTTCGTCCGTGGATAAGGCGTACCTAGAGGGTGAGCTGGGGGCAGGGGGGCTTGAGGTAGTGGAGAACGGAGCGGATCCGGAAGACATAAGCCCCGAAGACAGGATAGTTGAAGCCGGCAAGATCGTGTTTTTCGCCAATCTGCGCGCTTTCCATAATATCGACGCGATCAGTTTCTTTTATGATAAGATATATCCGCTGGTGCGTAGCCAATCAGGCAATGCCAGGCTCGTTATAGTCGGGGCCAATATGCCGCAAAAGCTAAAGCGGCTTGCCGGCAAAAACGGGGTCAGGGTATATAGCGATGTCGAAGATATTCGTCCTTACGTCAGGGACGCATGTGTCTGCGTAGCACCCATGCGTATTGCCGTAGGTATTCAAAATAAGGTGATACAGTCCATGTCTTTGGGGCTGCCGGTGGTGACCACGAGCATAGGTCTGGGCGGCATATCCGCGCAGGACGGTGAAAATGTCCTGGTTGCGGATGACCCGCAGGTTTTCGCGCAAAAAGTGCTTATGCTGCTGGAAGATGCAGCCTTGCGTCAAAGGATCAGCGCCAGGGCCATGGACCTGATAAGAGAGCGTTACAGCTGGCCGGCGCTTGCCGGCAAGCTCGCAGACAGGATCAACGGTTTATTGTGCAAGAGATGAAAGATAGCGGTTATTCCCTGAAGAGGTTTCTTGATTTTACCCTGGCTGTAACCGGCATGTTTTTCAGTCTGCCGCTTTGGGCAATTTTCAGTTACGCCATATGGCTGGAGGACGGGCTGCCGGTATTTTACTCTCAGGAGAGGGTGGGCAGGTATGGCAGGATATTCAAAAGCCTGAAATTCCGGTCGATGATAAAGGATGCCGAAAAGGATACCGGCCCTGTGCAGGCGCGCGAGGATGACCCCAGGGTGACGTTGGTCGGCAGGTGGCTTCGCAGGACTGCCATGGATGAGCTGCCGCAGCTTTTAAATATAGCCAGTGGCCAGATGTCCTTTGTGGGGCCCAGGCCATTAAGGTTAAGGGAGATTCAGCAGGATGTTAACAGCCCCCAGGGCCCCTGTAGCGAAAGCTGCCATAAGCGGCTTTTGGTCAGGCCCGGCCTTACCGGTGTCGCCCAGGTATTCGCACCCCGGGATATATCCATAAGCAAGAAAACCGAGTATGATATCTGGTATATTGAGAACCAGTGCTTATGGCTGGATATCCGGCTTATCCTAACCTCTTGCTGGATAAGTATTAACAGGCGTTGGGATACCGCAAAAAAGGCCGGCTTCAGGCTTCAGGGGGTTTGACTTAGGCCATTTTTTATGGCATACTATAAATAGAGGAAAAAGATGAAAAATTTACTGGTTATTACGATTATAGGTATATTTGTCTTCGGGGTTTTTACCTGCGGGCAGGTCTTTTCTCAGGCCGTTAGCGTTACTCAGCTTCCGGAGGCTTCCCGTGTCAGGCCTGAAGACGATGACCAGTTGCAAGAAGATAAGGATTCCGACGACGGCTTCCTCAAGAAGAAAAGATACGGAGACGAGAGGGACAACGTAGCCCTGATATTAAGCCACCCCCTGCCTTCCTTCAGGTCCAACTCCTGAAGGTTCACCTTTTCTTTTATCCAGCACAAATACGCTTTTGCCGATAGACTTGGCTTTCTTTTTGACTTCCGCGGCAATATTAGTGACCTCGCCGTAGCTTGAGATCTCCCGGTGGCCGTTGGTAACCCCGGCCAGAGAGATAGTCATGATAGGGAAGTTCTTGACCGTGCCGTCGCGCCCGTGGGCTACGATGCCTCCGCGCTCCAGATCATCCTTGGAGTAAAGGCTGCGTATCTCTTTGTCGAACTCTCCTGTGATATATTCCGTCATGGCCTGGCCTTTGTCGGGCGTGGTCAGGATTATGAAGTCGTCTCCGCCCTCATGCCCCACAAAATCCTCCTTATTGCCAGTTTTAGCCACCGCTTCCTTAAATATCCTGGCAGTCAGCTTTATGGCCTCATCTCCCTGGGCTATTCCGTATTTGTCGTTAAAGGCCTTGAAGTTATCGAGGTCGCAGTAGACAACCAGGAATTTTTTTCTGGCCTCCAGGCATTTGTTGATCTCTTCCTGGATGACGATATTTCCGGGTAGCTTTGTCAGGGGGTTGGCGTTCTCGGCGCGCTCCTTCATTTTGACTAGCTCCTCGGTCATTTCATTGAACGTCTCGCCCAACTCCTGGAGCTCATCCCTGGTATTGATGCGCGTGCGTATGGAAAGGTTGCCCCCGGCGATGATCTTGGTGACTTCATTGAGCATCCTTACCGGGCCGACCACGGCTTTGGACAAGAAGTACGCCAAAATAATATTAAGCAGGACGATGATGGCCGCGGTTAAGATCACCGGTTTATAGACGGCGACAAACGCCTCCTGGATGTTGCCCAGGGAAAACCCGATCTTGGCGCAGTAGCCCTCGGAGTTCTGCTCGGAGCTGCCGAAGACCATGTACATATAAAGACGGTGGTTGAGGTTGTCTATCTCGGGCAGGAATAGTTTGCCTTTTGAGGCCCCGAGGCTGAGTTCATGCATCTTGCCCAGGTCCCTGTATCGCGCAGAGTCGCCTACCAGTTCTTTCTTGTCCGCCGCCACGATATTGCCGTTCTTGTCGAAAATAACGGCGTCATTGATGATATTGGCCTCGGTCAGCTTAGATACGGCGTTCTGGATATAAGCGGAATATTCGCCGCCTTTTTGTTCAATTTGGCTGGAGATCGCCTCAAATGTATTCCTGGCGATTATGCTTGAGAGGTTGGCCTGGTAGGCGTTATAACGGTTTATGTTGGCCAACTGGCTGTTAAGCTGGATAAGCGTAAAGACCCCGATGAAAATGAAGGAGAATATTACCATCAGGGTGGCGATGCGGTTTTGCAGGGTAAGCCGGGTTCCGGTCATGGTTATAATAGTAGTTAAAATTCGCTAATCAGTATATCTTACAATAACGGCTCGGTCAAATACTTATTGACGCTGATAAGCCGTTTGTTATAATAAAAATCCAAAGGAATAATTATGAAGCCAAAGACGGCAAGAATGATCCCCGCCCTGGTCAAGAATACCTATAAGGCTGCCGCAGCACTGCTCCTGATTATCCTTTTCTTCTTCGTTTACAACACCTACCTTGTAGATAACTCTCTTGTCAGGCTTAAAAAGACGCTGGAGAACGTCAATAACCTGCAGGACATCGGCGAGGCCAAAAACCTTATTTCTGCCCTGGACTATTCTCTCCTGGCAGAGCTCTCTGCTAAAAAGCCTAACGTCGATAATATCGCGCGCATCGGCATGGCTAAAGATATCCTGGCCAAGGCCAGCGAATCCGCTCAGCTTGAAGACGTAAAGTTCGTCCTGAATGAAGTGATCAGGCAGAAGGAGCAGGCCAGGCCGGCGATACTGTCTATGCTTGAGAGGGTAGGCAAGGTCGTAGCTCCCGTGCCTGTGCGCAGCCTTGAGGATGGGATGATGGCTGAGACCGGCCGCCTTGAGCAGAAGGCCAAAGAACTCATAGATCATGACCAGCTCCAGCAGGCGTACTTCAAGCTTGGGAATATCTGTTCGGGGCTTTCCGATCACGAAAAGGCAAGAGAGGCTTACGAAAAAGCCCTCTCGTATTCGCCTGATTCGCAGCTTGCCGAAAAGATCAGGTTCAATCTTGCCTGGAACGAAAAGCTAAGGGGTAATCTGGGAGCTTCTATAGCAGAGTTTGAGCGTATCATAAAGGACTCCGGGGACGAGGATCTGATAAACCTCTGTCGTTACCAGCTGGGAGAGATCTACCGGCAGAAGGGTGATTTTGACGCGGCGATCAGGATGTATCAGAAGATATCCATCGACGATAAAGACTACATAATCGCCCAGCTTTCGCAGCTGCAGACCGCCAATACCTTTTTATATGACCTGAAGAATCCCTCCAGGGCCAAGGAGGTGTTTGAAAGCACGGAAAACATGTTCCAGGGGACTGAGATAGCCGCTTACATAAAATCCAGCGCTATCCCCAAGATTGTGGCCAGGTACAGGCAGGAAGGATACGTATTTTTGGATGAAGGCAAAAGGTTCTCTCAGCCGCAGAAGTTCAACGAAGCCCTGCGTTATTTTGACCGCGCCCTGGAGATGAACCCCAAGGACAGCGAGTCTTTTACCGGCAAAGCTATAGCGTATTTATGGAAGGAGAACCCCGTTACGGCGCTGGAGTTGGCCAGAAGGGCGCTTAAGCTCAGCCCCGATAACGAGGCGGTGATCATAAACCTTGGCTACATCTATATAAGCCTGGGCCTGGTGGAGGAGGCTATCGTTGAATACAAGAGGTTTTTGGCTTCCAATCCTTTCAGTTTCCATTGTAATTACAACCTGGGGTATGCTTACGCTTATCAGGGCGAGCTTAAGGAGGCGATGGTGGCGCTTACCAAGGCCATCCGCATAAACCCTAACTTCGCCCCCGCTTATAACAATTACGGCTGGTGCCTTTGGTCTGACGGCAAATACGCGGAGGCGATTTCTGCTTTTGAGCGCGCGGTGAGCCTCCAACCGAAGTTCTTGGATGCAGTTTTTAACCTCGGAGAGGTCTACAGGGTTCTGGGAAGGTTTGAAGAAGCCAGGAGGCAGTACGCCGCGGCCTTAAGGATCGATCCCGCCAATGCCAGAGCAAGGGAGAGGCTTGAGCTTGTTGAGAAGCTGATCAAGCAGGCCGAAGCCGTCAAGTCCACAGTCGCTAATTAATTTTGCATATGAAGACCAGGTCGATTTTTCTTATTGTAGCGGCGTCTATCGGCGCATCTTTATTTCTGGGGCCCGCAACTGCTTTTTGCGCCGATAAGGCCGAGCTCCTGATCTTTTATTCGCCTTCCTGCCGCCAATGCCTGAACGTGAAGTACAAGACCGTTCCCAGGCTCAAGGAGCATTTCAAATCTTCGGTCGAGTTCGTCTATAAGGATCTATCGGAGACCGAGAACTTCAAGCTGCTCTTAAGATTGAGAAGAGAGCATGACCCCGTATTAAAAATCAAAGTCCCTCTTTATTATCTCAATGGCAGTTTCTACAGGGGGCATTCCACCGATGAATTGTCCTTGCGTCGTTTCATAAACGCTAACTTTTCCTCCAGGCCGGCAGAGCCCGCACGGCCAAGCCACACAGACGATATCTACGATGTCTTCAGGTCGTTCGCCCCCTGGGCGGTGATCTCGGCCGGCGCCATCGACGGCATAAACCCCTGCGCCTTCACCGTTATACTTTTCTTTCTTTCATTCTTGAGCCTGCAGGGTTACAGAAAAAGGGAAGTAGCCGCTGTCGGTATTTTCTTTATCCTGGCGGTATTCTTAACGTATTTTCTTATTGGAATGGGGCTTTTGGGCTTTTTCTACCGCCTAAGGAGCTTTTCCCTGATCTCCTCAGCCTTCAATATCGTGGTAGGGGCAGCAAGCATCGCCCTCGGTCTTTTTACCCTCTACGATATAGCAAGGATTATCTTCAAGAAGGATACCGAAGGCTTTATCCTGCAGCTGCCTGCCGCAGTCAAGAGCCGGATACAGCGGATAATCGGCGCCCATTACCGTAAGGACCGGGACGCCGCGGCAGGGCGCCGGGGGCTAAGCGCGCTTATGTGCGCCAGTTTCGTTACGGGATTTCTGGTTTCGCTGCTTGAGGCGGTCTGTACCGGGCAGATCTATTTTCCTACCGTGGCATTTATAATCAAGAACACCCCCTATAAGCTCCAGGGGGTCGCTCTTATCTTCTTGTATAATCTCATGTTCATACTGCCTATGGCGGCCATATTCCTGGTCGTGCTGGCAGGAGTGAACAGCGCTACGGCCGCTCGCCTGTTCCGTAAATACCTGTTGCAGGTAAAGATGCTTATGGCAGCTTTGTTCTTAGGGCTGGGCATAATCTTAATCAGGGGGATATAATATGGAAAAAAGAAAGCTTCTCTATGTATTTATTGCGGTATTGTTGGCGGTAGCGATATATTATTTCATACGTTCGGCTCCGGATCAAAGGGCTCGCCGCAGGACACAAAGTATTTATGCCTGGAATTTCGGACAAGCCAAAGAAGGCAGCGTCCTGCGCCATGATTTTATTTTGAATAACGACACCGCAAAGCCATTCAATGTCCTGACCGCCCGTACTACATGCGGGTGCACGGTTGCCAGGGCCAGGAAAAATAAGCTTTTGCCGGGTGAATCCACTGCCATTGAGGTAAAGTTTGACACCAGGGGATATTCAGGCCAGACCAGGCAGGTGATCTACGTGGTTACCGACCGTATTGACAAAAGCTTGATCAAGTATATAATAAAGGCCGACATAACGAAGTAACTTCAGGGCCGGGTTTTTCCGCTTCGATCCAATCTCAAGGCAGCAATCTAGTAAACAAAAACCATAAAGGAGCCGGGTATGTGGTCGCTAAAATTACGGATGTGGCTGTTGCTTACCGCTTTATTCGGTATAATTTATGCCGTGGCGGTGGTCCTCGGGACGAGATTTTTCGGGTTCGGCGGTTTTTACTTTTACGCCGCCATATCGCTGGTGTTGATGTTTATCCAGTATATGCTCGGGCCAAAGATCGTAGAGTGGACGATGCGGGTAAAGTACATCAAAAGAGAAGAAAACCCCAGGCTTTACGCCATGGTGGAAGAGCTGGCTGTCCGCGCCCGGATCCCCATGCCCAGGATAGGCATTGCTGCGATCGGGATACCCAATGCCTTTGCCTTCGGCAGGGGGTTGGCAGACTCCAGGGTCTGCGTCACCGAGGGCATAATCAGGCTGCTTGATAATGATGAGCTTAAGGCGGTGCTGGGCCATGAGCTAAGCCATATCAAGAACCGCGACGTGCTTACTATCACCCTGCTGTCCGTGATACCGATGATCATGTACAGGATCGCCTGGCAGTTTTTGTTTTACGGCCGCAGGAGGGATGAGAGGGGCAATACCGCGCTGATCGGAATAGCGGCTTTTTTGATGTACTTTATTACCAACCTTCTGGTGCTTTATGCCTCCCGCATAAGGGAGTACTTTGCCGACAGGGGCTCGGTGCTCTTGGGTAACAAGCCGCAGGCGCTTGCCTCCAGCCTTTATAAACTGGCCTATGGCGCTGCCCGCGCCGATAAGTCGGCGGTCAGGGAGACCGAAGGCTTAAAGGCTTTTTTTGTAAACGACCCTTCGCGGGGCCTGAAGGAAGTCAGGGAGCTTAGCTCTCTGGACCTTGACAAAAGCGGTTCTTTAAGCGCATCGGAGCTTGAGGCTATGCGCAACAAGAGCGTCCGCTTAAGCCTGGGAGACAAGCTTTTAGAGGCGATGAGCACCCATCCCAATATGCTCAAAAGGATCAAGCAACTCTCCAAATACTCCCCTTACAGCGCCTGATTAAGAGCCGACAATTATATGGAAAAGGCCCCGGTAGCCAAACGGGGCCTTTTATCGGTGCTTCATCCCCAACGGTTAAGCGTTTATTAGTTTGACAGTTATTTCCTATTCGGATATAATCTATATTCTATGGAACTTACCGAAATAATCCAGCAGAGAAAAAATAAGCTCGACGCGCTTTCGGCAAAGGGCGTATCCGTATACCCTGGCGAAGCTTTTGAGCATAGCGATATAGGCAAGGAGATCGCCGACTTCCGGGAGAATAAAGAGGTCTCTGTCTGCGGCAGGATCGTGGCCCGCAGGCTCCACGGTAAAGTCATCTTTATGGATCTTGCGGACAATACAGGCAAGATCCAGCTTTATATCAAGGCCGACATTATAGGCAGGGAAAAGTTTGAACTGCTGGAGAATATTGAAGTTGCGGATTTCCTGGGGGTGAGGGGCGAGCTCTTTAAGACCCGCAGCCAGGAGCCTACGGTTAAAGTTAACGAATTTGTGTTCCTGGCAAAGTCCCTAAGGCCTTTACCGGAGAAGTGGCACGGGCTGCGCGACGTAGAGCTGCGTTATCGCCAGAGGTATCTTGACCTGGCCTCCAATCAAGATGTGAAGAAAGTATTCCTTACCCGCAGCGCGATCGTCAAGACCATCAGGGGTTTCCTTGATGAAAAGGGCTTTTGCGAAGTGGAAACGCCCATGATGCATCCGGTGGCAGGAGGGGCGGCAGGCAGGCCTTTTAAGACCTACCACAACGAGTATGATATGGATCTTTATATGAGGATCGCGCCGGAGCTGTATCTGAAGAGGCTTTTGGTGGGGGGGATGGATAAGGTCTATGAGATAAACCGCAGCTTCCGCAACGAAGGGGTTTCTACCCGGCATAACCCGGAGTTCACCATGCTTGAGGTTTACTGCGCCTACGCCGATTACCGGGATATGATGCGCCTGACACAGGAGATGATCGTTTCCTGCGCCAAGGAAGTCCTGGGCAGGCAGGATATCGTCTTCCAGGAGAAGAAGATAGACCTGCAGAGCGACTGGCGCCGGCTTTCCTTTGCCGGTATGGTCAAGGAAAGATTCGATATCGAGCCCTCAGATGATGCCGCGCTTATGCTGCGCAAGCTTCAGGACAAGGGTTTTGCCAGGGACGCCTCAAGGCTTACCCGTTCACAGATAAACAAAATAATCGAAGAGGCCCTTGAGGAGAAGATCGGCTCGGCTCCGACCTACGTCACGGATTATTTTACCAGTCTTTGTCCGCTGGCCAAGACAAAGAAGGATGATCCCCTGATCTCGGAGAGGTTCGAGCTTTATATAGCGGGTATGGAGGTCGCCAACGCCTATTCGGAGTTAAACGACCCCTTGGAGCAGAGAAGGCGTTTCGAAGAAGAGATAAAAGAGCTTAATACCGATGAGAAGAAAGAGCTGGACCTGGATTACCTTGTCGCCCTTGAGCATGGCATGCCTCCCGCGGCTGGATTAGGCGTGGGCATCGACAGACTGGTGATGCTTCTTACCGGCCAGCCTTCCATTCGCGATGTGATTTTGTTTCCGTTGTTGAGGCGGGAGAATCCGTAATCCGTAATTTTACTATTTTGTAAATGCCGGTTGGATTACGATTTACGAATTACGGTTTACGGATTGCGAAATAAGCATGAAGACCGAGTTATTCATAAGCTGGAGATACCTGGTAACCAGGCGCAAGGAAAAGTTCATCTCCCTGATAAGCATTATATCGATAATGGGAGTGGCTATCGGGGTGACCGCGCTCATCGTAGTTTTGGGGGTGATGAGCGGGTTTGACCGCGACCTTCGCGACAAGATAGTAGGCAATTATTCGCATATAACGCTTACGGGTTACAGGCCCATGTCCATGGATGAGGCCGCGGGCATAGAAACCAGGCTCAAGCAGCAGGCGCATGTTCGGGGGGTGGCATCATACGTACAGGGACAGGTCCTTATTAAAGAAGAGAACAGGTTTTTTGCCGTGGGGCTGCGGGGCATAGACCCTTCTGCCGAAGCGCAGGTCACCAGGCTTAAGTCTCATATGGTAGCCGGAAGCCTTCAGGACCTTGGGGAGGACGGCATCATTATCGGGCGAGAGCTTGCTCAATTCCTCGGCCTGCGCCCGGGCGCGAACGTGCTGCTGTATTCGCCTCTGGGAAAACAGTATCAGCTCGTGGTCCGCGGGATCTTCGTCTCGGGCATGTACGAATACGATATGAACCTGGTTTTCACGGGATTGCAGGCCTCGCAAAAAATACTCGGCATCCCCGGCCAGGTCAGCGCCATAGCCATTAAGCTTGACGACCTGGATAAGGCCGGACGCGTAAGGGAGGAGTTGGCCAAGGGTCTTGATTTCAAGTATAATCTGCGCACATGGATGGAGCTCAACCAAAACTTCTTTGCCGCCCTCAAGCTGGAAAAACTGGCGATGTTCATAATCCTTACGCTGATCGTTTTGGTGGCGGCCTTTAATATCATAAGCACCTTGGTAGTAATGGTGGTGGACAAGACCCGCGATATCGGCATCCTGAAGGCGCTGGGCATGAGCTCTGCGTCTATCAGGAAGATATTTATTTATCAGGGGTTTTTGATCGGCGGGCTGGGTACGGCGCTGGGTTCGATCGGAGGCTTCCTCCTTTGTGCGCTCCTTAAAAGATATAAGTTTATTCAGTTGCCGGCGGATATATACTATCTGGACAGGCTCCCGGTATCCATAGAGCTGTGGCCCGATATCGCTCTTATTACGGCAGCAGCGCTGGCGATCACGCTGGTATCGACCCTGTATCCGGCAATAAAGGCCAGCCGTCTTCATCCGGTCGAGGCTATCAGGTACGAATAGGGAAAGATTTGTTACAGGCAAAAGGCATACATAAGGTTTATACTAACGGCCGCAGACAGCTGGAGGTGCTGGCCGGCCTTGACCTTGAGGCAAAGAAGGGTGAGTTTATCGCCATTACCGGCCCTTCGGGGGCGGGAAAATCCACGCTTCTGCATATACTCGGAGGGCTGGATAAGCCGACAAAGGGCAAGGTCTTCGTCGATGGCCGGGATATTTACGCTTTAGGCGATAAGGAGATATCGGTCTTCAGGAACAAAAGGATCGGTTTTGTTTTCCAGTTTTATCATCTTTTACCGGAGTTCACGGTCATGGAGAATGTCCTGATGCCGTTTCTTATCGATAAGAGAAGCGCCAGGGATATGAAGCCAAGGGCGCTTGAGCTTTTGCATAAGGCCGGGCTGGGGCAGAGGCTTGGTCATTTTCCCGCTCAACTTTCCGGAGGCGAGAAGCAGAGGGCGGCGATAGTGCGCGGCCTTATAAACTCGCCCGAGTTTCTTCTATGCGATGAACCTACGGGCAACCTCGACCACAGGACCGGCGAGGAGATAATTTCATTGATCAAAGGCATAAGTTGTGACAGTCGCATGACGGTGGTCCTGGTTACGCACAACGCCGAATTGACAAGGGCCGCGGACCATACCTTCAGATTGAAAGACGGGCTGTTGGCCTGAAAAAGGGGGCGCCATGAAAATCTATATTAACGGCAAATTCTATAGCAAGGACCAGGCAAAGGTCTCGGTATTCGACCACGGGCTCCTGTATGGCGACGGGGTCTTTGAAGGGATACGCGCCTACAACAAGCTCGTATTCAAGCTCAAGGAGCATATCGACCGCCTCTTTGAATCCGCCAAGAGCATAATGCTTGATATACCTTTAAGCAAGGCGGGGCTGGAGAAGGCGGTGCTCTCCACCCTTAAAGAGAACCAGCTTAAGGACGCTTACATAAGGCTGGTGGTTACCCGTGGGGTCGGCGACCTGGGGCTGGACCCGCGTAAATGCGCCGGCTCTGCTACGGTCATCATCATCGCCGACAAGATCGTGCTCTACCCGCAGAGGTTCTATCGCCAGGGCCTGAGCATTATTACCGTGCCGACGGTCAGGAACCTTCCCGAGGCGCTTAATCCCCAGATAAAGTCGCTTAACTACCTGAATAATATCCTGGCTAAGATCGAGGCGGCCAACGCCGGTTGTGACGAAGCCATCATGCTTGATTCACTGGGCTATGTCGCCGAGTGCACGGGTGACAATATATTCGTGGTCAAGAAGGGCCATCTCTATACTCCTCCCCAATGCATGGGGACGCTGCGCGGGATCACCCGCGATACGGTGCTGGAGATTGCGCGCAAGAACAGGATCCCGGCCCATGAGCACGTGATAACCCGTCATGAGGTTTACATATCGGATGAATGTTTTCTTACCGGGACCGCCGCCGAGATCATCCCGGTAGTGAAGGTCGACGGGCGCCCGATCGGCAACGGTAAGCCCGCAGCGCTGACCCTGCGCCTGATGAGGAAGTTCAAGGAAGTGACCAAGCGCGAAGGCGTAAGGTACTGATGCTCGACGCTTGATACTTGACGTTTTTGCTGTGTCAGGTGTCAGGTTAGAAGAAAGGTACGGCTATGTTATGCGATATCTGCAATAAGAATCCTGCTACGGTGCATTTGACCGAAATAGTGGACTCTCAGATGAACGAGTTGCACTTGTGCGAGGAGTGCGCCCGGCAGAAAAGCGCGCAGATGGAACAACAGTTCGGCCTTAGCGACCTGCTTGCGGGGCTGGCCGATTTCGAGAAGACGGCTAGCGCCAAGGAGACGGAAAGCCCGGCCCTGAAGTGCCCCAACTGCGGGCTGACTTACGCGGAGTTCAAGAAGATAGGCAGGCTCGGTTGCGGCGAATGCTACAACGCTTTTAAAAAACAGCTTGGGCCGCTCCTAAGGAAGATCCACGGCTCAAGCCAGCATATCGGCAAATCTCCCGAGAAGAAAGGGGTATTTGCGGAAGCGAAAAAAGGCTCTGAGCTGCAGGAGTTGCGCCAGAAGCTGCAGAGGGCGATAGAAAAAGAGGCGTTCGAAGAGGCCGCGCAGTTACGCGACCGGATAAGGCAGTTGGAAAAAAATGACCAGGCGCAAGGGGCCTGATAAGAGATGAAGATAAACGAGCTGTTGAACCATACCAGCGAGTGGCTCAGGGGTACCGGCCCGAATTCCGACATCGTGATCTCCAGCAGGATAAGGCTTGCCAGGAATTTGAGTAAGTCCGCCTTCCCTCATTGGGCAGACAAGAAGCAGGGCGAAGAGGTATTGGGCGCCGTGGAAGCGGCCGCGGGAAAGTCGCCGCACCTGAAATCCACGACCATCTTTAAGCTCATGGACCTGGACAGCGTCGACAAGCAATTCCTGGTCGAAAGGCATCTTATGTCACATGAGCATGCCCAGAAGTCCGACCATAAGGCAGTCATAATTGACGAAGAAGAGGTGCTTTCGGTCATGGTAAACGAAGAGGACCATCTGCGTATCCAGATAATGCAGTCGGGTTTTAACCTTTTTGAGGCCTGGGCCATAATCAACAAGATCGATGATGATCTGGCGGCCCAGATGTCTTTGGCATATCTGGCTGACTGGGGATATCTGACGGCCTGCCCCACCAATACCGGTACCGGTATGCGCGGGTCGGTGATGCTGCATCTACCGGCGCTGGTAATGACCAGGGCCATAGATAAGGTGCTGGCGGCTATCGCAAAGCTGAGCTTCACTACCCGCGGCCTATACGGAGAGGGCACGCAGGCAACAGGCAACTTCTTTCAGATCTCCAATCAAGTATCGCTGGGTCACAGCGAGACCGAGATCATCGATAACTTAAATGCCCTTATCCGCCAGATCATCGAACAGGAGAATCAGGCCAGGGATATACTTGCATCCAAGAACAAGTCCGTGCTCGAGGACAGGATAAGCCGCAGTTACGGCATCCTGAAGAACGCCCATATAATCTCAAGCCAGGAGACCATAGAGCTCTTGTCCATGGTACGCCTGGGCAGCGACCTGGGCATGATCAAGGATATGGACAGGCGCCGTATCAACGAGCTGTTTATCCTTATACAGCCGGCGCACCTGCAAAAGCTTGAAAACAAAAAGCTCTCCTCTCAAGAGAGGGATATCAAGAGGGCGGAGCTTATTCGCAACAGGCTCGGCGGCTAACCCGCCAGCATAACCTGCTAACTATACGGAGGCATCGTCATGTTTAACCGTTTTACCGAGAGGGCAAGAAAAGTAATCATCTTGGCAAAAGAAGAGGCGCGCCGTTTTAATCACGATTATATCGGCACCGAACATATACTTCTGGGGCTTATACGCGAAGGAGAGGGCGTTGCGGCAGCGGTGCTGCAGAAGTTGAACGTTTCGCTTGAGAATATACGCCTTGAAGTGGAAAAGCTCGTCCAGCCGGGTCCGACGACCCAGATAATGGGGGATATCCCTTTTACCCCGCGCGCGAAAAAGGCGCTGGAGCTCTCCGCGGAAGAGGCCCGTGCCCTGGGGCATAATTATATCGGTACGGAGCACCTGCTCCTGGGGCTTATACGCGAAGGCGAGGGCATAGCCTCGCAGGTACTGCTTAACCTGGGGCTTGACCTTAATACCGTAAGAAATGAGGTCATGGAGCTTCTGGGTTCGGCTTTGCCCGGAGCTAGCGTGCAGTCAGGCCAGCAATCCAAGACCAAGACCCCGGCGCTCGACGCTTTTGGCAGGGACCTTACCCAGATGGCCCGGGAGAACAAGCTTGACCCGGTGGTGGGAAGGCACCAGGAGATAGAGAGGGTGATCCAGGTTCTCTCAAGGCGCACAAAGAATAACCCCGTGCTCCTGGGCGAGGCGGGCGTCGGTAAGACCGCGATCGTCGAAGGGCTTGCCCAGTCGATCGTCGGCAATAATGTGCCGGAAGTGCTGCGTAATAAACGCCTGATAGTGCTGGATCTTGCGTTGATGGTAGCCGGCACCAAGTACCGCGGCCAGTTCGAGGAAAGGATCAAGGCGGTAATGGAGGAGATCAAGCGTTCACAGGACGTCATTATTTTTATTGACGAACTGCATACGCTGGTCGGAGCGGGTGCCGCGGAGGGGGCGATCGACGCCTCCAATATCCTCAAGCCTTCCCTTTCGCGCGGAGAGATTCAGTGCATCGGAGCGACAACCCTTGATGAATACCGCAAGTATATCGAAAAGGACGCGGCACTTGAAAGAAGGTTCCAGACTATAATGGTAGAACCGCCGACGGTAGAACAGACCGTCGAGATTTTAAAAGGACTCAGGGACAAGTACGAGGCGCACCATCGCGTCACCTTGCGTGACGAAGCCCTGGATGCGGCGGCCAAGCTTTCGGACCGCTATATCTCCGGCAGGTTCCTTCCGGATAAGGCCATAGACATCATCGATGAAGCGGGTTCACGCGCGCGCCTGAACGTTCTAATTGTTCCTCCCGAGATCAAGAAGCTCGAAGCCAATGTCGAATCCTTGCGGAAAGAAAAAGAGTCTTTCATAAAGAGCCAGGATTTTGAAAAGGCCGCAGCCCTGCGCGATCAGGAACGGATTGCGCGCCAGGAGCTGGAAAGGCTTAACAAAGAATGGTCCCAGACCAAAGATAAGCTTCGTCCCGAGGTCAGCGAAGAGGATATCGCCAAGATCGTTTCTCAGTGGACGGGTATCCCGCTTTTTAGGCTTGAAGAGAAGGAGAGCGAAAAGCTCCTTAAGATCGAAGAGGAGTTGCGCAAGTGCGTAGTCGGGCAGGAAGAGGCGATCAAGACCATCGCGCACGCTGTGCGCAGGTCCCGGGCCGGCATCAAAGACCCCAAGCGCCCCATCGGTTCGTTTATCTTCCTGGGGCCGACAGGGGTAGGCAAGACCCTGCTTGCCCGGGCGCTGGCGGAGTTCATGTTCGGAGATCAGGACGCGCTGATGCAATTGGATATGTCCGAATATATGGAGAAGTTCAATGTTTCCCGGCTGATAGGCGCCCCTCCCGGTTACGTCGGATACGAGGAGGGCGGACAGCTTACCGAAAGGGTCAGGCGCAGGCCTTACGCGGTGATACTCCTGGATGAGATCGAAAAGGCCCATCCGGACGTATTTAACCTGCTTCTTCAGCTTTTTGAAGAAGGCCGCCTTACCGACAGCTTCGGCAGGAAAGTCGACTTTCGCAATACCGTGATAATCATGACTTCCAACGTGGGGGCGGAGTTGATACGTAAGACCGGGTCCCTGGGTTTTAAAAGCCAGAAAGAGGAGCTTACCTACCAGGAGATGAAAGAGAAGCTTCTGGAGGAGGTAAAGCATGTGTTCAAGCCGGAGTTCCTTAACCGCATCGATGATATCATCGTATTCAGGCCGCTGGTAAAGGATGACCTGGTCAAGATCATCGATATAGAGATAGGCCATATTCTGGAAAGGCTCAAAGAGCAGAATATCACCCTTGAGGTCTCCCGGGAGGCCAAGGATTTTCTGATTGAGAAAGGCTTTGATCCGGTCTTTGGCGCGCGGCCTTTAAAACGCACGCTGCAAAGATATGTTGAAGATCCCCTCGCCTCCGAAATTATATCCAAGAAGTTCAAGGATGGCTCCAACATCAAGGCGACCATCAAGAACAACGAGATGAATTTTGAATTATGAAGCATAATTTCATTTTTCTGGGCCAAAAGGTCCTTTCCCTGATAGCTTCCTTGGGGGGGCTGACCGTCTTTGTGGTCCAGTCTTTTTATCAGGCGTTCATCCCGCCCTATAACTTAAGGCGCATCTTTGTCCAGGCCAAGAACGCCGGAGTGGACAGTCTGCCCATAGTGAGCTTGGTCTCTTTCTTTATCGGCGTGATCATGGCCCTTCAGACGGCTTACCAGATGCAACGCCTGGGCTCCGAGATGTATATCGCCAGTATCGTAGCGGTATCCTTGGTAAGGGAACTGGGGCCGGTAATCACCGCCCTTATCATCGCGGGCCGGGTGGGAGCGGCGTTCGCCGCGGAGATCGGCTCAATGCAGGTTACCGAACAGATAGACGCCCTGGAGACATTGGCCAGTAATCCGCTAAAGTATCTGGTAGTGCCGCGTTTTATCGCGCTGGCATTGATGCTGCCGATACTGACCATATACGCGGATATGATAGGTATTATCGGAGGGCATCTTATCTGTGTGCACAAGCTGGGGATCTCTTCGGGGATGTATTGGCGCCTTAGTTTCCAGTCGCTGGCTTTCAGGGACCTGTTCACCGGTTTATCCAAGACCGTATTCTTCGGGATGCTTATCGCTTTCATCAGCTCTTATGAAGGCTTTAACGTGCAAGGCGGGGCTGAAGGGGTGGGTAGGGCCACAACCCGGGCAGTGGTGTTCACTTTCATCGCCATAATCATAGCTGACTGCTTCTTTGCGGTCTTATTCAACATAATTATGCCCTGATGATACAGATAAAGAACTTATATAAATCTTTCGGAGAGCATATAGTCCTCGATGGCCTGAATCTGGCAATTGAAAAAGGCTCGACCTGCGTCATTATCGGTCGTTCCGGTTGCGGCAAGAGCGTCTTGTTAAAGCATATCGTCAAACTCATGCATCCGGACGCCGGCAAGGTGGTCATTGAAGGAAAAGACATATCTCTGCTTTCCGATAAGGAGATGAACGCCCTGCGCATGAAAATAGCCCTGGTATTCCAGGGAGGCGCGCTCTTTGATTCCCTGACCGTAGGGGAGAATGTGGGGTTTGCCCTCATAGAGCAGACTAATATCCGCGGCAAGCAGCTGTTGGAGAAGATAGAAGAGTCTTTGTGCATGGTGGGGCTTTCGGGCATCGCCAACCTCATGCCTGCGGAGCTTAGCGGCGGGATGCGTAAGCGCGTTGCCCTTGCCCGCGCCATATGCGCGCAGCCGGATATCATACTCTATGATGAGCCGACGACCGGCGTCGACCCCATAACCGCCGACAGCATCAACGAACTTATCAGGTCGCTGCACGACAAGCTCAAAGTTACCTCGATCGTGGTCACGCACGATATGAAGAGCGCCTACCGCATAGCCGACAGGATCGCCATGATGTATCAGGGTAGGATCATCGCGGAAGGCACCTCCGTCGAGATGCAGGGTTCGACTAATCCCGTAATACACCAGTTCATAAACGGCCTGGCAAAAGGGCCGATAACCGAAACTATCGGATGCCTGAAATAACGGAGGGTTAAATATGATCTTCGGAAAATCCAAACTCGAATTCAATGTCGGCTTATTCGTTGTGGTGGGCCTCTTGGTCCTGGCCACCTTTATCCTCCTTATCGGCAAGGTCAATGTCATGACTTCCGGTTACAGGGTAGACATTATATTCAATTTTGTCAACGGAGTAAAGAACGGCTCACCCGTGAGATTTGCCGGGGTAGATACCGGAGTGGTGAAAACCGTCGAACTGTATTATTCGTCCAAAGAGAACCGCAATAAAGTCAAGGTTGTCTGCTGGCTGCGTAAGGACATAAAGATCCCCGCTGATTCTACCGTTTGGGTCAACACCCTCGGGCTCCTGGGTGAACAGTATATAGAAATCATGTCGGGCCAGGACCACTCCAACTTTCTTGCCGAAGGCAGCGAGATCACCGGCCGCGACCCAGTACCGATGCATGAACTGGGGGCCATGGCCAAAGATATGATCTCTAACCTTAACCGCGGTATCATGCGTATCGAGAACAGGGAAGGGACCGTAGGCAAGCTTCTTTATGACGACTCTCTGTATGATGAGCTCAATGACCTAGTTAGGGACCTGCGCAAGCATCCCTGGAAGCTGTTCTGGAAGGGAAAAAGCAAGTAGGCGTGTTAACATATGAAGACCAAGACGATCTTTAGCTGTCAAAACTGCGGACATCAATCGCCGAAGTGGCTGGGTAAGTGCCCTGACTGCGGCAGCTGGAACTCTTTTGCCGAGGAAGAATTCTCTGAGCCCGCCGCGCGGGTAAATCAGAGGCTCTCCCCTTATTCCCAGGCTCCGGTATTATTAAAAGAGGTGGAGGCGGGCGAAGAAGAGCGGATGAAGACCGGCATAACCGAGCTTGACCGTGTATTGGGTTCAGGGATCGTTGCGGGATCGGTCGTGCTCATCGGAGGCGATCCGGGAATAGGTAAATCCACCATATCCATGCAGATATCGGGGCGTCTTTCTAAACAGGGCAGAACGGTCCTTTATTGCAGCGGAGAGGAGTCCGGCGCCCAGACAAAACTAAGGGCTCGCAGGATCGGCGCGGAAAAAGAGGACAACCTCTATATCGTCAATCAGACCGATCTTTCGCTGATCGTCGAGCATATAAAGACCCTGAAACCCGAGGTGGTGTTCATCGATTCCATACAGGTGTTGTTCGATCCCCGGATTAGCTCTTCCCCGGGCAGCGTCAGCCAAGTGAGGGAGTGCGCGGGTACTCTTACCCAGATAGCCAAATCCTGCGGTATCGCGCTGTTTATCATTGGGCATGTGACCAAGGAGGGCAGTATAGCCGGGCCGAGGGTCCTGGAGCATATCGTGGATACTGTCCTTTATTTCGAAGGAGACCGCTTTTCTTCCTACAGGATACTGCGCGCGGTAAAGAACAGGTTCGGCTCCACCAACGAGATAGGGATATTTGAGATGGGGGCTCAGGGGCTGGAAGAAGTGAAGAACCCTTCGCAGATCTTTCTTTCGGAGAGGCCCAAGGATGTGTCAGGTGTAGCGGTTACCGCGGTACTAGAAGGCTCGCGGCCGCTTTTAGTCGAAGTGCAGTCTCTGGTGACCAAGGCCAGTTTCGGTTATCCCAGCCGCCGCGCGCAAGGTTTTGATTATAACCGGCTTATATTGCTGGTGGCGGTGCTTGAAAAAAGGATAGGGCTTCATCTGGGGTTGGAAGATGTGTTTGTGAATGTGGCAGGCGGTATACATATAGAGGATCCCGCCGCAGACCTCGCGGTCGCGGCGGCGATATTTTCCGCTTTCAGGGACCGGCAGGTTGATGCGGGGACCGCGCTTATCGGCGAGATAGGGTTGGCCGGTGAGATAAGGGGTGTGCCGCAGATGGAGCTGCGTATCAACGAGGCCGCCAAGCTCGGGTTTAAGCACTGCGTAGTGCCCGCAACCAGCCTTAAAAACCAGTCGCATCTTAAGAGGGCGGGGCTGGAGATGGCAGCCGCTTCAACCCTCAAGGAAGCCCTGGATATCATCATAAGGAGGTAATCGCATGAACAACCTTTTATTAGCTCGTCTTCTTTTCGGTATCGGATGTGTTTTTATTGGATATACTACTTCTGTCCTCGGCGTCCATCCTATTATCGGCATGGCCATAGGCGCCTTCAGCGCGCTTTGGGTGATCATCATCGAAGCGGGGCTGCGCAAGGCATCGTTCAGGGGCTTTTCAAGCTCTCTGTTCGGCCTGATCTTTGGCCTTATCGTAGGAAGGCTGGTAGGCGACATCTTTAATTTCTTGCCGCTGGCAACTGAGCATCTGTCGGTGATCAAGATCAGCACGATACTTATTTTTTGCTACCTGGGCATGGTCATGGCCGTGCGCGGCAGGGATGAGTTCAACGTGATCATCCCTTATGTGCGCCTGAAAAAGCAGGGTCAATCCGAAGAGGTCGCGGTCCTGGATACCAGCGTTATCATCGACGGCAGGATCGTCGATATACTGCGCACGAAGTTCATTGAAAGCAAGCTAGTGATCCCGAAGTTCGTGCTCAAGGAATTGCAGCAGATAGCCGATTCCACCGATCCCATAAAGCGCCAGAGGGGAAGGCGGGGCCTGGAGATACTGCATACGATACAGAAGGAGTCGGGCCTGGACATAAATATCAACGAAGAGGATTTTGTCGAGACCAAGGAGGTCGACGCAAAGCTGGTCAAGCTTGCCAAGCTCCTGGAGGCCAAGATCCTTACCGTTGACTTCAACCTTAACCGGGTTGCCAGCATCCAGGGCATCAAGGTCCTCAATATCAACGAGCTGGCCAATGCCATAAAGCCCGTGGTCTTCCCGGGGGAAGAGATGACCATAAAATTGATCAAGGAAGGCAAGGAGCACAACCAGGGCGTCGGCTACCTCGAAGACGGAACGATGGTGGTGGTGGAGGAAGGGCGCAGGCTTATCGGCCAGGAAGTCAGGGTCGTGGTAACTTCGGCCCTTCAGACTCAGGCCGGCAGAATGATCTTTACCAAGATCAGCAGGTAAGAGATGTGGGTATCAGTTGTGCTTTTGGCTGCGGGAAAGGGCAAGAGATTCGGCGCAAAGGTACCCAAGCCTCTTTATATCCTGGGCAGAAAACCGTTGATCCGTTATTCTCTCGAGAGGTTCCAGCATTGCCGGCCGGTAAATGAGATCGTCATCGTTGCCAGCCGGCAGAATATTTCAGAGATCCGCGGCATCGTAAGGAGTTGTCGTTTCACGAAAGTCTCTGCCATTGTGCTCGGCGGGGCAAGGCGCCAGGATTCGGTGTTTAACGGGCTTCAAAAAATCCGCAGGCAGGCGCGTATCGTTGTTATCCATGATTGCGCAAGGCCTTTTGTTTGCGATCAGATGATAAAACGGGCAGTGGCCAAGGCCTTGACCTTGGGCGCCTGTGTCGTCGCAGTGGAGCCGAAGGCTACGATAAAACAGGTTAAGGGCGGCATCATAGAGAAGACGCTGGACCGCAGCTGCCTCCTGGAAGTCCAGACGCCGCAGGCGTTCAGGAAAGAGCTGCTCCTCAGGGCATTCAAGAAATTCAGCAAGCATAACGTCACGGATGACGCTTCTTTGGTGGAGAAGATAGGCGCGAGGGTCGGCATAGTCAGGGGTTCTTACGACAATATCAAGATAACTACTCCGGAAGATATTGCAGTCGCCAATTCGATACTCAGGGGCTTAAGGCGGCAAAAACCTTAAAATGATCATGGGCAACAGGATAGGCATAGGTTACGATATTCATCGTCTGGTCCAGGGCCGCAGGCTGTTTTTGGGCGGGGTGGAGGTCCCTTTCGATAAAGGCCTCCTGGGCCACTCGGATGCCGATGTGCTCTTGCATGCGATAAGCGATTCCCTGTTGGGGGCGGCGGCGTTGGGCGATATAGGCGAACATTTTCCCGATACCGACCCGGCAAACAAGGATCTCTCCAGTTGCCTAATACTGGAAAAGATCGGCGCGCTGCTCAAGCAAAAGGGCCTGAGCATAGCCAATCTTGATGCCATCGTTATAGCAGAGCAGCCCAATCTTTCCCTTTTGAAGAAGAAGATCGCTTCGCGTATTGCCGGGATATTGAATATCGAAGCTTCGAAGGTCGAGGTCAAAGCCAAGACCAACGAAGGCTTGGGCGAAGTTGGCCGCGGCGAGGCCATCGCGGCCTTGGCGGTAGCGTCTTTAGAGAAGGAGGCCGGTTAATGACGTTGTTTCTTAAGATACTTTTGGTCCTGTTCATATTTGCCCTGAGCAAGCTCATCCTGATATCGGTAATATTCTTCAAAGATATCCGGGCCGCGCAAAAGAGGGACCCGGCGGCTAAGGGTTTCCTGGAAGTGCTCATGCTTTATCCGGGGTTCCATGCGTTGGTATATTACCGCATCGCGCACTTCTGCTACGGTATGCGTCTGGTGCTGGCGGCCCGTTTCATCAGCCAGGTCGCCAGGTTCTTTACCGGTATCGAGATACATCCGGGGGCCAGGATCGGCCAAAGGCTTTTTATCGACCACGGTATGGGGGTAGTGGTGGGAGAGACGGCGGTGATCGGGGATGACGTTTTGCTGTATCAGGGGGCGACCCTCGGGGGCACGGGCCTGGAGAAGGGTAAGAGGCATCCGACTATCGGCAACAACGTGGTCATCGGCGCCGGGGCAAAGGTATTGGGCAATATCAACGTCGGGGACAATTCATATATCGGGGCCAATGCCGTGGTCATAAGAGATGTGCCTGCTAATTCTACGGTCGTGGGAGTGCCGGGAAGGATCACCAAGCAGGACGGAAAGAAGATCGAGATAAGCCTGGACCATATCCATGTGCTCGACCCCATAATGCAGTCCATCGAAGAGCTGGAAAGCCGGATCAAGAAACTGGAAAACAGATAAATAGCTCATTTATATAGATGAATACTCCTGCCATCAGCATCTATAATTCGCTTACCCGTAAAAAGCAGCTTTTTCTGCCTCTTGACCCGAAAACTGTAAAGATGTATGTTTGCGGTCCGACCGTGTATGACCAGCCGCATATAGGCCATGCCAGGAGCGCCTATATCTTTGATGTCATCCGCCGCTACCTGGAATTCAGGGGCTATAAGGTCAGGTTTGTCAGGAACGTTACCGATGTGGACGACAAGATCATCGATAAAGCGGTCAAGGAGTTCGCCGGAGAGGACCTGAACCTGGCGGTGGAAAAGGTGTCATCGAAGTACCTGGACCAGTATCATCAGGCTTTGGAGGCGTTAGGCATTGGCCAGGTGACCGATGAGCCCAGGGCCAGCGCCTACATCGAGAAAATGATCGTTTTTATCGAAGGACTGATAAAAAAGAACGCGGCCTACGCTTCAGAAGGAGATGTTTATTTCGATATTACCAAGGCCAAGGATTACGGAAAGCTGTCTCATCAATCCATGGATAAAATGGAGGTAGGGGCAAGGATCGCGCCGGGAGAAAAGAAAAATAATCCCCTGGATTTTGCCCTCTGGAAGGCGGCAAAAGAAGGCGAGCCTTCCTGGGAGAGCCCCTGGGGAAGGGGCAGGCCCGGTTGGCATATTGAGTGCTCGGCAATGAGCTCGGATATCCTGGGCGACGAATTCGATATCCACGGCGGAGGGCTGGACCTTATATTCCCTCATCATGAGAACGAGATCGCGCAGTCCGAAGGGGCGGGAAAGCCCTTTGCCCGCTACTGGATGCATCATGGCCTGCTTACCATAAACGGCCAGAAGATGTCCAAGTCACTGGGCAACTTCGTGACCATCGAGGATTTCATCGCCAGACACAAGGACGCCGATCTCTTAAAGCTTTTCTTTTTGTCCGCTCATTACTCGCATCCTATTGATTACAATGAAGAGAAAATAGAAGAATCGGGAAAACAGCAGGCGCGCTTTATCGAGTTCTTTGAAAGAACTAACAGCTGGGTTTTGCAGGAAGGCAAGAATGGCCCCCCCCGGTCAGAGAAAGATATTTCTAAAGTAGACGCTATATTTACGAAATTTTGCGCCGTCATGGACGATGATTTTAACACCCCTAAGGGGTTGGCGTGTTTGTTTGAGATGCTTGATTTAGGTTTTAGCTTCTTATCCGGCGACAAGGAAGATGCGTTTAAGTATGTTGAAAAGAAGCTCAGGGCATCTTTGGATATTTTCGGATTAAAACTTTCCATCACGGATATACCTGAATCAGTTGAGGATTTACGCAGAGAGAGAGATAAGGCAAGAGCCAATAAAAAATTTAAAGAAGCGGACGAAATCAGAGCGAAGATAAAAGAATTCAAGTTTTATGTAAGCGACAGCGGAGGCGGTTCATCTCTATCGGCCATCCCGCCTGAAAAATAAGAGATATTATTTTGTGGGCGGGTGGCACGGAGATGCTTCGCAGCGCGTGAGCGCAAGAAGCGCTCCGTGACAGGACCCGCCAAGCAATAGATATTATGAAAGGCAAATTCATCACATTCGAGGGTTCCGAAGGCTGCGGCAAGAGCACGCAGTCAAGGATGCTTTATGAGTATTTGAAGAAAAATGGCAGGCCGGTAGTATATCTTCGCGAGCCGGGAGGGGTGGCGATCAGCGAAAAGATAAGGGGGATCCTCCTTGATCAGGCCAACGAAGGAATGAGTTGTGAGTGCGAGATGTTCCTTTATATGGCATCGCGCGCCCAGGTGGTAAGCGACGTAATAAAACCGGCGCTTGAAATGGGCCGCACCGTCATCTGCGACAGGTTCCTTGATTCCACAGTAGCTTATCAAGGCTACGGCCTGGGCATGGACATCGCTTTTATAAAAAACGTCGGGAAAGTCGCTACTTTAGGTGTTAAGCCGGATCTGACGGTGTTTTTGGATCTGCCGGTGAAAAAAGGCCTGCGACATCGCCTCGCAGTTGAGGACCGGATAGAGAAGAGGTCGCTGGCCTATCATAGCAGGGTCAGATATGGCTATCTTTGTCTGGCAAGGCAAGAGCCTAAAAGGATAAAATTAGTAAAAGTAATGCCGGATAAAGAATCCACCCAGGCGGCAATACGAAAACTGGTAGAGCGATATGTCTTTTGACCTGATAAAGGGCCAGGATAAGGCTGTTTATTCGCTTAAGCAGGCGATGGCAAGCGGCAAGCTTTTTGGCGGGTACCTGTTCAGCGGGCCTGAGGGCGTGGGTAAGAAGACCGCGGCATTGGATCTGGCAGCGGCCCTTAATTGCGGCGTCAAAAATCTGGATGCCTGCGGAGAGTGTCCCAGCTGCAGGAAGATAAAAAACCGCGCTCATCCGGATCTGCATATCATCGAAAGCGCGGACAGCGATATAAAGATCGAGGACATCCGCGAAATGCAGCGATTGATATTCTTGCGTGCTTATGAGGCGCTGACAAAGGTCTTTATCATCGATAACGCCCACAGGCTGACCCTTGAAGCCGCCAACGCCATATTAAAGGTGCTTGAGGAGCCGCCGCCTCACAGCCTGATAATCCTGGTGACGGATAAGCCGGCGTTATTGCTTAAGACCGTGGTTTCGCGGTGCAAACAGATAAGGTTCTGTGCGCTGGACAGAGATGATCTTTGCGGGATATTAAGCTGTGATCACGGGCTGGAGGCAGGCCTTGCCCACTTCCTGGCGTTCTTTTGCGAAGGCAGGATGGGGCAGGCCTTAAGGCTTAAAGACAGCCAGATACTGCGTAACAAAAATGACGTTATCGACAGGTTTATTTTTGCCAAAAAGAACCTTATTACTTCTGCAGCAGTAAGCAAGGACCAGATGCGCGGGTGGCTGGCGATCCTCGGCTCATGGTTCAGGGATATTTATTGCCTTAAGGCCGGCTTGCCACTCGGCGAACTGATAAATATCGACCGTCAGGACGACCTGGCGGCTTCAGCCGGCGACTACTCTTATCCGAGGCTGGCCGGCATCATGGACCTTATCAGTTCGGTCGCCGCCTATCTTGAACAGAACGTAAACCTTAAACTTTTATTCAACAACCTGGAGAGCCAGTTATGCAAGGATTAGTCTTGGTAAGGCTGAGGGATTCCGGGCAGATGTTCTTCTATCAGTCCGAGAATATAGAGGTCAAGGAAGGCGATTGCGTGATCGTCGAACATGACAGGGGCACGGACTACGGGGCCGTGGTAAATTCAGGGCTTGCCCCTGCGGATGTGGATAAGAAAGAGCCCCCGAAGAAGCTCTTGAGGGTCGCGCGGGAAAAGGACCTTAAGCAGATCGAAGAGAACAGAACAAAGGCCCGCGAGGCGTTCTCTTCATGCACGAAGAAGATCGAGGAGCATAAGCTGGACATGAAACTGGTGCAGGCAGAGTATTCCTTTGACCGCACCAAGATCGTTTTTTACTTTACCGCCAACGGCCGGATAGACTTCAGGAACCTGGTCAAGGACCTGGCAAAGATCTTTAAGGCCCGCATAGAGCTGCGCCAGATCGGTGTGCGCGATGAGGCGCGGCTTTTCGGCGGTTTTGGCTCCTGCGGCAGGGAGCTGTGCTGCACGAGGTTCCTTAAGGACTTTGAACCGGTGACCATCAAGATGGCCAAGGAAGAAGGCCTGCCTCTTAACCCTCCCAAGATCTCGGGCCTCTGCGGAAGGCTGATGTGCTGTCTCTCTTTTGAATACGAGACTTATAAGATCCTCTCCAAAGGCCTGCCCCATGAAGGAGAGCACGTAAATACTGCTCAGGGCAAAGGAAAGGTGCTCTCCGTTAACGTGTTTAAACGCGCGGCCATGGTCCAGCTGGAAAGCGGGGGCGTGATCGAGGTGGCTTTTAAGGAAAAAGAACAGGGGAAATGACGTTCATCGACACGCACTGCCACCTGGATTTCCCGGAGTTCGACATCGACAGAGACCGGCTCATCGATTCCTCCTGGGCGCAAGGGCTCGAATACATAATCAATGTAGGCTCAAGCCTTAAGGCTTCGCAGGCATCCGTGGCCTTGGCGCAAAAACACCAGCGCATCTACGCTGCCGTCGGGATACATCCGCACGATGCCGATAAAGCCCGGGGTGCGGGGGTGCAAGAAATAAAAGCGCTGGCGTGCGAAAGTAAGGTTGTGGCGATCGGTGAGACCGGGCTTGATTATTACAGGAATTATTCCCTGCGGGAAAACCAGCTGCCTCTTTTTAGCTCGCTTATCGGCCTGGCAAAAGAGGCAGGGCTGCCGCTTGTCATACACAGCCGCCAGGCCGAGGATGAGACTTTGAGCGTGCTAAAAGAGCATATGCCGGTGCGCGCGGTCATCCACTGTTTTTCGGGCGACGAGGATTTCCTGGGCAGGTGCCTGGGCATGGGGTTTTACGTCTCGTTTACCTGCAACATCACCTACAAGAAAGCCGAGAAGCTGCGCCAGGCCGTGAAGGCTGCCCCTATCGAGAGGGTGTTCCTGGAGACCGATGCGCCATATCTGCCTGCCGAGGCAAACAGGGGTAGAAGGAATGAGCCGCTTTCGGTCAGATACGTTGCCGAGGAGATATCGCGCATTAAAGGCATGAGCGTCGAAGAGGTGTCCGCCATTACCAGCGCAAACGCCAAAAGCTTCTTTGGCATACCGAGATGACCGTCAAAACATCCAAGGTTTCTATTGTTAAGTGCGCCGGGTATGAGCAGCCGCAGGTAGAAAAAGCGGTCAGGAGGTCTGTCGAGCTTCTGGGCGGGATAAATCATTTCGTAAAGTCCGGCCAAAAAGTCCTGGTAAAGCCGAATATGCTTATGGCTGCGGCTCCAGAGGAGGGGATCACTACTCATCCGGAAGTGCTGCGTTCCGTGATAAGGCTGCTAAAGGACGCCGGCTGCCGGATCCTGGTGGGAGATGAACCGAGCACCTGGAATCATAATCAGGATAATGTCGATAACGCCTACGCCAAGACCGGGATAAAACAGGTATGCGCCGGGGAGGGGGTGGAGCTTATAAAGTTTGAGAAGCGCTCCTGGAAGGGCAAGTTCCCTCTTTTCAGCTGGGTGGATGAAGCAGACGCGATCATTAACGTGCCGAAGTTCAAAACGCATCAGCTTACGACGCTTACAGGGGCGGTAAAGAACCTCTACGGATTTGTCAGCGGTACTTATAAAGCCGAGCTCCACAAGCTTTACTTCAGGCCAGAAGAGTTTGCCAAGATCCTCGCGGATATCCATGAATGCGTGCGTCCGGCGCTGAGTATCGTAGACGGTATAGTGGCCATGGAAGGTGACGGCCCGGCCTCGAGCGGAAAGTTAAGGCAGATGGGGCTTGTTGTCTCGGGCAATGATTGCGTTGCCGTGGACAGCGTGCTTCTTTCAATAATGGGAGTAAAGCCGCAAGACGTATTTTTCATTCAAGAGGCTACCGGCAAAGGCCTGGGGGTTTCTAACCTTGAAGAGATAGAGCTTTTGGGCGAGCCTTTATCCAAGGTCATCGCGCGCAACTTCCTTCTTCCCTGCGGCTCCATCGTCACCAAACTTCCGGTTTTCGCGCCTAAGCTTCTGAGATTCCTTATCAGGATACGGCCGAAAGTGCTCCACGATAAGTGCGTGCGCTGCGCCTCCTGCGCCAAGATCTGCCCTCAAAAAGTGATCTCGATCAAAGACAAAGTCGAAATAGATCATCGCGGTTGTATATCCTGTTTTTGTTGTCAGGAGGTTTGCCCTGCCGCGGCGATAAAAGCCGAAAAAAGCCTGATGGCAAGGATTTTGGGATTGTAAGGAGGAACCATGAGTTTACAGACGATAGAATGGGTTAACGAAGCCGCCAAACTTATCGATCAGACTAGGCTGCCGGACAGGCTTGAGTACATTTATGCCAAAGATATCAAGACAATGTGGAGGGCGATCAAGACCCTGCAGGTAAGAGGCGCGCCTGCCCTGGGGGCAGCCGCTGCGTTAGGGATGTATTTGGGCGTAATGGGCTCCCGGGCCAGGGATTTTGAATCTTTTAGCCGTGACCTTGACAGGTCGGCCAGATACATCGCCAGCTCCCGTCCCACGGCCAGGAACCTTTTTTGGGCTATTGAGAGGATCTGCCGCCTGGCGTTAAAGAATAAGGATAAAGATGTTCCAAGATTAAAGAGGCTCATTTTGGATGAGGCAAAGGCGATAATCGAAGAGGACAAGGTTATCTGCCGGCGCATCGGTTATCACGGGGACAGGCTCATCAAGGACAATGACAGCATACTTACCGTTTGCAATACCGGGATACTGGCGACGATCGACTACGGGACTGCCTTAGGCGTGGTCTATCGCGCCAAGGAAGAAGGCAAGAACGTCAAAGTCTACTCCTGTGAAACAAGGCCGGTCCTGCAGGGGGCAAGGCTTACCACCTGGGAGTTAAGGCAAAAGGGCATCAACGTCACCATGATCTGCGATAACATGGCCGCTACCCTCATGCAGCAGGGCAAAGTTGATAAGGTTATCGCCGGGGCCGACCGAATCGCCTCAAACGGCGATACGGCCAACAAAATCGGCACGTACAACCTGGCGGTGCTGGCATCTTTTCATAAAATACCTTTTTACATCGCCGCACCGCTATCGACGTTCGATCTTAGCATAAGAAGCGGCAGGGATATACCGATAGAAGAGCGCGATCCCCAGGAGCTGACGGAGCTTTACTTTAAGAAACCAATAGCTGCCAAAGGCATCAACTTTTACAATCCCGCTTTTGACGTTACGCCCGCCGCGCTCATCACCGCGATAATCACGCAAAAAGGAATAATCAAGCCGCCCTTTAAGGAGAACATTCGCAGGCAGTTTTCCGGTCATGATGCTGATAAGTAAAATAGGAGAATTCGGCCTTATCGAGCGCATAAAGCGGGGTTTCAGGTGCAGCTCGTCAGTAGTCGTCGGCCCGGGCGATGACTGCGCGGTTTTAAAATACGACAAACTCCATTATCAGCTGGCGACCTGCGATATGCTGGTAGAAGGAGTGGATTTCACCCGTAAAGACGACCTGCGGCTTGTCGGCAGGAAGGCCCTGGGGGTTTGTGCAAGCGATATCGCTTCCTGCGCAGGCCTGCCGGCTTATGCGCTGGTCTCGCTGGCGCTGCCCAGGCGCGCGACTGTAGAGATGGCTGACAGGCTCTGCGAGGGGATGGCGCAGGCAGCCCGGGAATTCAGCATTAGCGTTATCGGCGGCGACATAAGCCGCTCCGACAAGATCCACATTGACGTAAGCATGCTGGGGACCGTGGAGAAGAAACTGTTGACCTTGAGAAAAGGGGCAAGGCCCGGCGATCTTATAGCCGTCACCGGGGCGCTGGGAGGGTCTATCCGCGGCAAGCACCTTAAATTTAGCCCCCGTATCCGGCAAGCCCGTTATCTTGCAAAGAACTTCAAGATAACTTCCATGATCGACGTCTCTGACGGCCTCGTCCAGGACCTCGGCCATATTCTTAAGGCCGGTAACGTCGGGGCGCAGTTATATGAAGAGTTGATACCTCTGGAAAGAGAGGCGCATTCTCTTGCAGAAGCGCTCTATATGGGCGAGGATTTTGAGCTGCTTTTTACTTTGTCGGCCGGGCAGGCCAAGAGGCTGACGGGCTCGGCCAGGCACAAGTTTTCAGTGATCGGCCGGGTTTGCAAGGAGGATATGGGATTCAAGCTCATAAACAGGCATGGCCGCCAGCTGCCCCTGGATCCTGCGGGCGGCTGGAGGCATTTTTAAAATGCGGTTGGTTTGCGCTTCGTGTCATGATACAATGAGATTAGGCCGCAGGCTCTCCGGGCATCTTTTAGCCGGAGATATAGTGCTGGTGAGCGGCGAGCTTGGCAGCGGCAAGACCGTATTTACCAAAGGCATAGCCGAAGGCTTAGGCCTGGATAAGCACGATATCTTAAGCCCGACCTTTGTGATTATCCGCGAGTATGAGCAGGCAAGGTTGCCGTTCTACCATTTCGACCTTTACAGGCTGAACTCTCCCGGTGATATCGAGGCCCTGGGTTATGAGGAGTACTTTTTCGGGCAAGGGGTGAGTGTCGTAGAGTGGCCGGAAAGGCTTAAGTTCCTTCTGCCTGCAGAATATTTAAGCGTTCAGATACGCATAATTTCACAAAATGGGCGCCAAGTAAGCTTTCGCGCTTTCGGAAGACGCTATAAAAGGCTGCTTGATTCCATAAGATGAATATTCTTGGTATCGATACTTCGACAAAACTCATGGTCGTCGCCGTCTATAAAGACGGCTGTCTTTATGAATACAGTCTTGAGACCGGCAGGAAGCTGGCGGGGCTTCTGGCCGTTACCCTGGAAAGGATACTCGGGGCACTGTCTCTTAAGGTCTCAGACTTCGATTATTTTGCCTGCGGATGTGGGCCCGGGTCGTTCACCGGCATACGCATAGGCCTGGCTGCGGCAAAAGGGCTGAATTTGGCCGCCGGTAAAAAGGCGATCGGGATACCCACGCTTGAAAGTATCGCCAATAATAATATGCACGCCGGCAAGAAAACGGTGGCGGCAATGGACGCCAGAAGGGAACTTTTTTACTGCGGGGTATATAAAAGAAAGAACGGACGGCTGCTCAGGCAGCAGCCCGAGAGGCTTGTGGGCTTAAAAGAGCTGCTGGGCATGATCGATAACGATACGGTCGTTACCGGAGATGCCCTGGCCCTGCATAAAGACGCGGTCACAAAGAAGGCCCCGGCGGCCCTGACTTTGGACAGGGATTGCTGGTACCCTAAAGGCTGGAGTTTAATTGAGCTGGCCAAGGATAGAATAGCCAGGAGGAAGTTTGCCGGACAGATAAAGCCGGTGTACCTTTATCCCAAAGAATGCCAGATAAGAGGATGCGATGCTGCCAAAAAGTAAGCTGATCGGATACAGGCCGACGTGGGCAGAGATAAACCTGGGAAACCTTGGGCACAATTTTTATCAGCTCAAAAAGCTCCTTAATCCAGGGGTCAAGCTTTTGGTCACGGTAAAGGCCGACGCATACGGCCACGGCATGATCCCCGTAGCCAGGAAGCTTTCTTCTTCAGGGGTTGACTGGTTTGGCGTGGCCTCAATAGATGAAGGCATAAGATTGAGAGAGGCCGGGATAAGAAAGCCCGTTCTTGTTCTGGGGCTGGTCCTTCCCAGGGATATCCCCCCTTTATTTGAATACAGGTTGACTCCCACGGTTTGCGATATTGGGTTTGCGCGGCTCCTAAGCAAGAAAGCCGTGTCTTTAAACCGGCTATGCAGGCTCCATCTTAAGGTGGACACAGGGATGGGCAGGATAGGGGTTATGGTGCAGGATGCCTTGTCCCTGGCTAAAAGCATATCCGCTTTAAGGAATATAGAGCTTGAGGGGGTTTTTACTCACTTTTCGTGCGCGGACAGCGACAGGGCTTTTACAATCAAACAAATAGACCTGTTTATTTCATTGTTGAAATCCCTTGAGTCAGCAGGCATCCGTCTGCCTTTGGCCCACGCCGCCAACAGCATGGGGTTAATAGGCTATGAAGAGGGGCATTTCAATATGGTCAGGCCCGGATTGGCAGTATACGGCCTCTACCCGAAACCCGGGCTTTCCATAAAACTAAAACCGGTGTTAAGCCTTAAAACACAGGTCATCTATGTAAAAAGAGTTCCCCGGAGCACGCCTATCAGCTACGGCGGCACCTACGCCTGCCGGCGCCAAACCAATATAGCGACCCTTCCGGTTGGCTACGGAGACGGTTATCCCCGCAACCTTTCCGGCAAGGCCCCGGTTCTGATCGCGGGCAGGAGGCTCAGGATAAGCGGCAGGATATGCATGGACCAGATCATGGTCGATGCAGGCGATCTTGCCGTAAAGATAGGGGATGAGGTGGTGCTCATCGGCAGCCAGGGCAGGCAGGTAATATCCGCCGAAGAACTGGCCCGGCTTTCTGCTACGATCTCCTATGAGATAGTCTGCGGCCTGGGCAATCGCATTCCGAGGGTCTACGTCTGATCGCGGACGGGTTAGGGAAGCCTGCTGATTAAATAGAGGCCGAAGGCAAGCCCTATGATATGGGCCAGGGATGCGGAAAGAAGCGGAGAAAGCAGGCCTGCTTTCCCGAGGGCCAGGCTCACGGCGTTGACCACATAATACAAAAATCCTACCATTATCGATATCCCCACGGAAGATAGGCCCGTCGCGCGCCTGCGCATGATAAGCGAGAAAGGGATCCCCAGGAGCGTGATGACTATGCTTGTCAGGGGCATGGCGTAGCGCTGATAGAGGTCGACCTTGAAGTTCTTGGCAAGGTTGCTTGCCCCGCTTCTATCCAGCTTCCAGATATAATTTTTGAGATTAGCGATATTCATGAACTCCGGCCTCTGTCTTTGCTTCAGGAAATCCTGGGGGGTTTCGATGATGGTCATGATCTCTTCCTGCAGGAATACCGGTTCGGAGGCGATCTGCCCTTTTTCGTCAAACTCATAGGTCACGCACTGGTAGAAGGTCCAGAGTCCGTCGGAATAGGTCCCCTTGTTAGCCACGATCTTTTTCACCACGTTTTGATGTTCGTCCTGCTCCAGGATTATCACACCCTGCATGGTGGTGGTTTTGACCAAGAATTTGTTTATGAAGTAAAGGCGGTTTTTCAGGCCGTAAACGCAGAGGTTAGTGATTACTTCCTCCTGTTGATTTTCTTTCGAGCGTCCGGATTCCATGCTTGTTTTTATGCTTTCATTGCTCAATAGCGATGAGGGGACAAGCTTTTCATTCGTCCAGAAGACCAGGGTGCTGATCGTCAGTGCGAACAACAGGGCGGTCCTGGAAATATTGAATATCGACAGCCCTGAAGAGCGCATGGCGATCATCTCGTTATCGCGGTTGAGCCTGCCGAAGGTGTAAATGGTGCTCAACAAACAGGCGATGGGGGAGACCTGCACGAAGATGATCGGCAGATAAGAGGCATAGTACTGCTTGAGGGTCAGGAGGCTTACCTGGTGTTTCAGGATATTGTCAAGATGGGCGAATATATCTATGACTATATATAGGAGGAAAAAGGTGAACAGGCAGCCGAGGAATATCTGTATCGTACCCTTTAATATATAGCGGTCTAGGATTCGCATAACCTGTAGATAAGAAATATACCGACAGCCCCGAACAGGATGTTAGGCATCCACATGGCAATCTCGGGCCTCATAAATCCCTGTAATCCCAGCGCCTCAAAGCCGATGAGGGCCAGGTAATACAATCCGATTATCACGAAGGCGATGCCGAAGTTGATGGATTTCTCCCTGCGGCGGGTGATCACCGCCAGGGGTATGCCAAGTATCACGAAGACCAGGCATGAGAATGCCAGGGCGACCTTCTCGTTTATCTCTGTTACCAGGGGCGTGGCGTCGATGGATTCGGCGCGCAGCTTGCCTATCTGGGCCCGAAGCTCGTTAATGGTCATGTCGCTGGCTTTTTTCTCTATATCCTGGCTGTTTTGCATCTGGCTTAAATTCATGGAGATAAAGAAGGTTTTGAAGTTCAATTTGTAAAAGTTATTGGGGTTTTCCGGGTCCGGCTCATCGCTTGTTCCGTCGATGAGCTTTAATTTTATCATGTTCTTCTCCGGTATGGCGATGAACTCCCCCCTTTTGGCCACGATCGTGCGCGTGGGCCGGTTTTCGCCCTGAGGCTCATAAATACGCACGTTGGTAAGCCTGTTCTGGTCGATATGATAGATGAACAGCACATACTTGTCAAAAGAGTTTATGAATACGCCGGGTTCGAGCGCTGCCGCAGGGTTCTTTATCCCTACCTCGACCAGGGTCTTACGCGTGGCAAAATGCGCATAAGGTATGACGCGGTCGTTGAAGATCACCAGCAACAGGCTTAAGACAAGGCCTATCAGCGTCATGGGCAATACCAGCCTCAACAGGTTGATGCCTGAGGCCCTGATGGCGACTATTTCATTATCTCCGGAGAGCCTGCCCAGGCTTAAGAGCACCGCCATCAACACGGATATGGGCAGGGTGTATTTGAGCAGGGCAGGCATCATGAAAAGGAAAAGCTTGGCTACACTGCGCAAATCGATCCCCTTGTTTATGACCATGTCCGCAATCTTGACGAGGTTGCCCAGGATCATTACGAAAGTAAGCACCCCCAGGGATAGAAGCAGCGGGCCCGTGAATTCTTTAAGCAGATAGTTGCGCAGTATTTTCATTTGATTTAGCTGGCAAGGGTAAGCACGAAAACAATATTTGCCCCCGCCCCTTTTAAGGCGGCTGCTGCCTCCGAAGCAGTAGCGCCGGTGGTCAATATGTCGTCGATGAGAAGCAGGTTTTTGCCTTTTATGGGGGATTCTTCGGCTACCCTGAAGCTTCCCGCGACGTTGGCAAAACGCTCGTCCATCTCCAGATCCGCCTGTTTTCTGGTATGACGGCCTCTTTTAAGGCAGTTTTCCAGCACGGGCTTGTTAAAGGCGCAGGCGATATGCCTTGCCAATACGAGCGCCTGGTTGAACTCGCGCTCCCTTAGCCGCGATTTGTGCAGCGGCACGGGAATAAGCAGGTCGATAAAATCCATCGGCAGGCTATATTCTTTTATAAAATCCACCATTATCTGGCTGAGCGCAAAACCCAGATGTTCTTTGCCCTGGTACTTGAACTTATGCAAAAGCTGGCGGGTCAGGCCTTCGTAAACGCAAGGGGAGAAGGCCCGGTCAAAGGCAAGCCTTTTCCTGGCGCAATCCCGGCAGATGTTCTTTAGCCCGGATTTGCGTTCCAGCTGCCTGCCGCAGGCCTGACAAAAAGGAGGCACGTTTTTTTTGATGCCGTTGAGGCACTTGTCGCAGACAAGCCTCTCCCGTTGGCGTTGCCGGAGCTTTTCTTTACAGGAGAGGCATATCCTGGGATATACCAGGTCCACCAGACCTTTTAGCAGGCCGCCAAACATGCGTATATGATAACAGCATATATAATTATTGTCAATGTTGCTACTGGGCTTCTTAATCGTTTGACAGCGCGCGCTTCCCATAGTAAAATACCTTAATCATGCTTAAAGATATTGATATCAGCGAGTTGAAAAAAAGGCTAAAGCATCTGCTGGAGGCACAGGCCCTGAAGAGGGGCGATTTCCTTCTTTCTTCCGGCAGGAAAAGCAGCTATTACCTTGACGGCAGAGTGATAACGCTCGAGCCCGAAGGCGCGTTCCTTGTGGCCAGCATCATATATGAGATGGTCAAGGGCAGGGGTATTTGCGCCATCGGCGGTCCGACATTAGGCGCGGACCCGATCGTAGGGGCGCTGGCCTGCCTCGGGTTCCAGCGGCAAGCCGGCTTTAAGACTTTTATCGTGCGTAAATTTGCAAAAGAGCACGGCACGCAGCGCCAGATCGAAGGGCCGGCGTTGCAAAAAGGCGCTAAGGCTGTCATCGTCGATGACGTGGCTACTACGGGCAAAGCTCTTATAGAAGCAAAGCAAGCGCTGGAGAGGGCCGGCGTCCTGGTAGCGGAGGCAATCGTCATCGTAGACAGGGAAGAAGGCGCTAAAGAGAATCTGGAGAATGCCGGCGTGAAGCTGGTGTCCATATTTTCCATCAAAGACTTCGGATTATAGATATTTGAGCCATAAATTAAAGATCATTGTCGTAGGTGCCGGCCCCGCAGGCATGATGGCAGCCATCAGGGCAGGCCAGCTTGGCCAGGACGTAACTCTTATCGAAAGAAACCCCACCCTCGGCAGAAAGCTCCTTTTAAGCGGCAAGGGGCGCTGCAATCTGACCAATACAACCGATATCGATTCGTTTTTTTTACGCTTCTCCCGCTCGGGGCAGTTCCTCAGGGATGCTTTTAAGCATTTATTTTACCCCGAGCTTATGCTTTTCTTTCAGGAGAGGGGATTAAAGCTTAAGGTAGAAAGGCAGATGCGGGTCTTTCCCGCTACCGACAGCTCAAAGAGCGTGCTTATTGTCCTTGAGAAAGAGCTTAAGGCCTGCGGCGTTAAGCTCATGAGAAGCTGCGCGGTCAAAGAGCTCATTCTTGAAGGCCGGCGCGCGGCAGGAGTGGTCCTGGAGGACAACAGGAAGCTGGCGGCTGACAGGGTGATCCTGGCTACCGGCGGGGTCTCTTATGCCTTTACCGGCTCAACAGGCGACGGCATAAGGCTGGCCGGAAGCTGCGGTCACGACCTGGTGAAGCTTCGTCCGGGGCTGGTGCCGCTGGTAATAAAAGAGGCGTTTGTGCGCCGTCTTGAAGGCCTGACCCTTAAGAATATAACGGTTAAGTTCTCCTGCGTAAAAAAAGAAGTGATATCGGCAGTAGGAGAGCTGCTTTTTACGCGTAAAGGCATCTCCGGCCCGCTGGTCCTGTCGCTGAGCGGGCAGGTCTTAGATTGGTTTGAATATGAGGAGCCGGTTTTTGCCGAGATAGACCTGAAGCCGGCATTGAGCGCCGAACAGCTTGACTCCAGGATTTTGAGGCAGATAATCGCCGCCCCCAACAAATCGCTTAAAAACCTTCTCAAAGATTTCCTCCCTCAGCGCCTGGCGGAAGTTTTTACTTCGCTTGTTAAGATCGCTCCTTCCAAGGCATCAAATCAGGTTACACAACAGGAAAGATTTGCTATAATCAAGCTGTTAAAAAACCTCAGGCTTACGGTTGTCGGCGGCGAACCCATAGAAGAAGCAATGATCACCCGGGGAGGGGTCTCGCTTAAACAGATTAATCCGCGCACCATGGAATCCAGGATAATCAGCGGGCTTTATTTTTGCGGTGAGATGATCGATCTGGACGCCGATACCGGGGGTTTTAACCTTCAGGCGGCTTTTTCAACCGGGTACCTGGCCGGAGCAAGCGCCTGTAATAGCAGGGACGGTTCTCAAGCTGATTTAGAACTGTCCCGCAAAAAGGGGCAGCGGCCTATCCGGTGAGGCCGAATGCCTTCTTTATGGGGATACTTTTAGATTGTCCCAAGAACCGTCCCTGAGAATTCCCGAGAACTCATGAAGAAAAGGAAAATATACCTGGCTTCGCAATCCATACCCAGAAAGAATCTGTTAAAACGCCTGGGGTTGGAGTTTACGGTCATCCCGACGCACATTACAGAAAAGACCGGCCGAGGCGGATATTCTTTCCCTGAGCTCGTCAAGCATAACGCGCTGCTAAAAGCCAAATCCGCGTCTGAAAAGGTCAAAAGCGGCATCATCATCGCTGCCGACACCATAACCGTCCAAGACGGCAGGATATTCGGCAAGCCCCGCAACCTTAAAGATGCGCGCAGGATGCTTAAAAAGATCTCCTCCAGGCCGCAGGTTGTCTATAGCGGCATAGCCGTGATCGACAAGGAAAACAACAAGATCCGGCTCGGCTGTGAAAAAACCACCGTCTATATGGACAGGCTGCGCGAGCGCCAGATCGACGATTATTTCAGGAAGGTTTCGCCGTTGGATAAGGCCGGAAGCTTCGATATCCAGGGTTGGGGGGCGGTGTTTATCCGGCGCATAGACGGTTGTTATTATAATGTCGTGGGCCTGCCCCTGAGAAGGCTTTATCTTGTGCTTGAGAGGATGAAGCTGAAGATCTTCATGCCTTTTTTCCTTGCCATTAATTTTTCCTTATGCCTGGCCTTGTCCGGCTGCTCTACCGAATATAATATCGTGACGGGAGAAGAGGAGATGTATTACTACAGCACGGACAGGGAGGTGCGTCTGGGTCAGGCTATCGCCAAGGAGGTGGAAAAGGAGTATAAGCTGGCGGATGACCCCATTTATCAGAAAAGGGTCGAGGATATAGGCAGGAAGATCGCCGCGGTAAGCGACCGCAAAGAGATCGATTACACTTTTAAGGTCCTGGAGGACGATGAGGTCAACGCGGTTTCACTTCCGGGCGGGTTCGTTTATATCAACAAGGGGCTGATCGAAAAAGCTTCCAGTGACGATGAGTTGGCTTGTGTTATCGCCCACGAAGTAGGCCACATCGTAGCCCGCCACAGCATAAAGAAGCTGCAGGCCCTGCAGGGATTTTCCCTGTTCAGGATCCTGGTTTCGCAGGCGCCCGACTCCGGCAAGATCGGCGCGGCAAGCGACGCCCTTTTTGTGGAGCTGTTATTGGGTTACAGCCGGGAAGACGAGCTTCTGGCTGATCAGCTCGGTGCGCGTTACGCCTCTCTTGCCGGATACGATCCGCGCGGCATGATAAGGTTCCTGGAAAAACTCCAGGATATCTACCGCAGGCAGCCTCTGCGGCCGAAATCATACTTTAAAACCCATCCCTACGTGCCTGATCGCATCCGTACGGTCAAGCAGGAGATCGGGGAAAAGATAGATTTTACGGATTATATAAATATAGAGCAGAAGCCGCATGAATAAATTGTTTTCCCGGCTTATTTTGATCTTGGCCATGCCGGCAATACTGTTGGCAGCGGATAACGATAGGGAGAGGGGTATGTCCGAGCGCGCAAATCCTTTCGGAGTGCTAGAGTTCCTGCATTGGGACCACGACTGGAATAACCATAAATACGGCTCCACGGATGATTATCGCAAGGTCATGCGCCTCCTGAAGGATGCCGGGGTCGGCATGGTGCGAATTGATTTCCTCTGGAGCGATATTGAACCCAGCCCCGGCCAGTTCCATTTTGATAAATACGACCTGTTAGTGGGCATGCTTAATAAGGAAGGTATCGGGATCCTGGGCATATTTAATTACAGCGTGGAGTGGGCTTCTTCCTGCGGCAAGTGGAACTGCCCGCTTAGGGACAACTCTTTATTTGTCAACTATGCATCCGAGGTGATCCGGCGCTACAAGAATAATGTTAAATACTGGGAGGTTTGGAACGAGCCGGACTCACCCGATTACTGGCAGCCGCAGGACGGATTGAAAACTTACTGCCTTTTGTTAAAAGACGTTTATCTGGCAGCCAAAAAAATTGACCCTGATTGCAAGATACTCAACGGCGGCATTGCCAACGGGCTGGGCAGCGTCCACCGTCTTTATGATAACGGGGCAAAGGATTACTTCGATATTTTAAACCTGCATTTCTTCGTATCCCCTCTGCAAGAGGGCGCAGCCAAGGCGGTCGAGGCGTATCCGAAGCTTGCTTACAAGGTAATGTGCCGTAACGGTGACGGACATAAGAAGATATGGATAACCGAAATCGGTTCGCCCGGGGTAAGGACTGGCGAGAATGTCGATAACTGGTGGCTAGGCGCAAATCCCGATGAGAAAATTCAGGCCAGGTGGGTAAAAGAAGTCTATTCACAACTGCTCGCCGACCCTAACGTTGAAAGAGTCTTTTGGGCATTTTTTCGGGATTGCCACCAGCACTGGAAGAACGGCGTGGATCATTTCGGCCTGGTGCGCTGGGATTTTTCCAAAAAGCCCTCCTTTATGGCTTATAAACGCGCGGCCCAGGAGTATAATAGGGGCCGGAAGAAATAGACAATTAGAGGACATGCCATGGCATACAAATTAAGACATAAGACCAACAGGGAAATATCAGAGGGAAAATTCTATCCGTTGGGGGCTACTCCCAAGGACGGGGGAGTAAACTTTGCCATATACTCCCAGAATGCCAAGGCGCTGTTTTTGCTGCTTTTCAAGTCGCAATGGGAAGAGCCCACGGATGTGATCGAGTTAAAGTCAAAGACCAAGAATATCTGGCATGCTTTCGTGCACGGCGTAAAAGCCGGCCAGCTATACGCTTATAAGGTGAGCGGAGATTATGACCCATTCAACGGCCTGAGGTTCAACGATAACAAGCTTCTGCTTGACCCATACGCTAAGGCGATAACCCACAAGCTTTTTAATAAAGATAACCTTCTGCTCGGTTACGACCCTTATGCGCGCGTCCCTGATTTATCTTTCGATATACGCGACAACACCCATATCGTCCCCAAGTGCATAGTAGTCGATGACCGCGGCTTCGACTGGCAGGATGACGCTAACCCCGATATCCCGGCTAATGAGACGATAATCTATGAAGTGCATATTAAAAGCTTCACCGCCCATCCCTCTTGCCGGGCCAAGCGGCCGGGGACATTCCTGGGCTTTATCGAAAAGATACCTTATTTAAAAGACCTGGGGGTAACGGCAGTGGAGTTTTTGCCGGTGCACGAGTATTACATCGATGATTACCTGGTGCATAAGGGTTTGACTAATTTCTGGGGTTATAATACGCTTTGCTACTTCGCCCCCGAGTTATCCTACAGCTCTCTAAGTTATCCCGGCTGCCAGGTAAACGAATTCAAGACCCTGGTGCGCCAGCTTCATAAGGCAGGTATAGAGGTGATACTGGATGTGGTGTTTAACCATACCTGCGAAGGCAACCATCTTGGGCTTACGGTATGCTTTAAGGGCATAGATAACCCGACTTATTATCATCTTAAGGGCGGCGAAAAGCATCCCGAGAGGGAGCCGGGCAGGTACTATATGGATTATACCGGCTGCGGCAACTCCATCAATGCTTCCAGCCAGCCGGCGCTAAAACTTATCATGGATTCCCTGCGTTACTGGGTGGAGGTCATGCATGTGGACGGCTTCAGGTTCGATCTTGCCTCGGTCCTGGGCAGGGAGAAAGAGGGTTTTGCCAAAGGCTCTTCCTTTTTCGATGCCATATCTCAGGACCCGGTGTTAAGCCGCGTTAAGCTTATCGCCGAACCATGGGACCTGGGGACCTATGAAGTAGGAAATTTTCCCGTGGACTGGTGTGAATGGAACGGCCGCTTCCGGGATACGGTAAGAAAGTATGTAAAAGGGGATCCCGGGCAGCTGGCGGAGCTGGGCAGGAGGATGTTCGGTTCCTGCGACATATACCAGAAGGACGGCAGGTCAACGTTTAGCAGCATCAATTTTGTGACCTGTCACGACGGCTTCACCCTGAACGACCTGGTATCGTATAACCAAAAACACAATGAATCAAACGGCGAGAACAACAGGGACGGTTCCGATGACAACAACTCCTGGAACTGCGGGAAAGAGGGCGATACCTCCAGCAGAAAGATCATTGCCCTTCGCAAGCAGCAGGCCAAGAACTTTGCCTGTTACCTCTTTATGGCCGGAGGCACGCCGATGATGCTGGGAGGCGATGAGTTCCTGCGCACCCAGCAGGGCAACAACAACGCTTATTGCCAGGATAACGAGATCAGCTGGTTTGATTGGGGATTCCTGAAGCGCAACAAAGACCTGCACATGTTCTTCAAAAAGCTCATTCGTTTTGTCATCAAGAACAGGAAATTAAGGCGCGGCACCCACTCCGACGGCAACCTCCTGCCGACCAATGTGCGCTGGTTCGGCACCAACCTCAATGACCCCGGTTGGGATAATCCCGACAACCGCACGCTGTGTTTCTGGCTTCCCCAGGATAACAAGGAAAAGACCGAGGATTATTTTTTCATATTCAACGCGGATTACCGCCCGCAGTGGGTAAGCATACCGGCGCTAAGAGGCAAGAAAAACTGGCACCGGCTTATCGATACCTCCCTTAAAAGCCCGGATGACTTCATGGAAGAGGGGGGCGAGCCAGTCATACATCCTTCATATCAGTATATCGCCAACCCCAGGTCCGTAGTGGTCCTGACGGGCAAATGAAGTAAAAACTTAAGAGTAAAGCATGGAAACCCTGTCTGCTTTAGCCGTAGTGCTTATCATTGGGATAACCGCGCAGTGGCTGGCCTGGCGCTTCAGGATGCCCCTGATTCTTTTGCTGTTGATAGGCGGCATATGCGTAGGTCCGGTATTCGGACTGGTCAAGGCGCACAAGCTTCCTCCCGAATTCTTCTTTCCGTTAGTCTCGCTTTCCGTGGCTTATATACTTTTTGAAGGCAGCCTCAGGCTTAAGAACAAGGAGATCTGGTCGGAGGCAACGATAGTCTGGAGGCTTACCTTTTGGGGCGTTTTGATCAGCTGGGCGCTTCTGGCAACAGCCGCTTTTTTTGTTCTGAAGCAAGACCTGCGGATCTCGCTTTTGCTTGGGGCGATATTGGTAGTTACCGGACCGACGGTGATCCTGCCGCTTTTAAGGCATATCAACCTGAAGGGGAGAGTGGCTTCGGTACTCAAGTGGGAAGGCATAATTATCGATCCGGCAGGCGCGCTTTTGGCGCTATTGGTGTTTGAAGGGCTGCTGGTCGGCAGCGCAAATAAGGCTTTTTTGCTGGTAATAGTCGGCTTCCTTAAATACCTGTTTATCGGGGTCGTGCTGGGCGGGTCAGGCGCGGCGCTGATCACCATGCTGCTTCGCAGGCACGCTATTCCCGAATACCTGGACAATCCCCTGGTGTTTTCTGCGGTAGGATTTATTTTTATCGCAGGCAGGCATCTGCAAAATGAGGCAAGCGGGTTTCTGGCCGTTATCGTTATGGGCATAGTCCTGGCAAACCAGAGGTTCGTATCGGTAAGGCATATATTCCGTTTTAAGGAGGAGCTGGGTTCGATCATACTGCCTTCCCTGTTTATACTCCTGGCTTCAGCGGTCAGGCTTGAAGACCTGAGCTTCTTTAATCTGCGCAACACGCTTTTTTTGATTATCGCGGTTTTTGTGGTCCGGCCCGCGACCGTCTATATAGCCACTGCCCGGTCAGGGCTTTCTGCCGCGGAGAAGCTGTTTTTGTCTTTCATGGCCCCTCGCGGGATAGTCGCGGCAGCGGTTGCCAGTATCTTTGCCCAGGAGCTGGCGTTAAGGGGCTATCCGGCCAGCCGGGTCCTGGTGTCGCTGACCTTCTTTATGATACTGGGCACCGTGCTTTTCTATAGCCTGTTTTCTGCCCCATTGGCGCGATGGCTCAAGCTCTCAGACGCAAACCCCCAGGGCGTGCTTTTTTTAGGAGCCCACCAGCTGGTGAGGTCAATAGCCAAAGAATTATCCGTCAAGGGGATCAGGGTTTTACTTATAGATTCCAACGGCGCAAATATCAGGTACTCTCACCGGCAGGCACTTTATGCCTATCAGTCTAATATCCTCTCGCCGGATATACTAGACAGCATTGATTTTGAAGGGATAGGCTATTGCCTTGCCATGACTTCAAACGACGAGGCCAATGCGCTGGGCCTGCTGCACTTTCGCGAATTATTCCCCAAGACGCACCTTTTCCAGCTTCCCCTTAAAAGCAAGGAAGAGGACCAGCAGTTTGCGCAGCACTTGGTGGGCAGGTTTCTTTTTGCCGATTATGCAAACTTTGATTATTTGGGCGATGCGGTTAAGAGTGGCGCGACAGTAAAAAGTATCACTCTCGAAGAGGATATGGGACAGGCCGGGCTTGAAGAAAAGCTTGGCAAGCGCCTGTTGCCGCTTTTTACCGTTTCGCCTGAGCGAAGGCTGGCGATCTTCAGCAGCGAGGGGTGTCCGCAGATGCATAAGTACGACCAGTTGATTTTCCTTTGCCCGGTCCCGGAAGCCAGCGAAGCAGCAACGCAGCCTTCCGGCTCAAAATAAAAGAGGACGGCAGTTTGCCAAAAAGAAGATTCTCTCCAGCCTGGGTGCCGCTGTATCCAATCTATCTGACAGTCATATTTATTGGTTTATTGGCAATATGGGAGCTATACCTGCGCCGCCAGGATGCGCGTTATCCCTGCGGCCCGCCCATAATCAACCAGCGCCATCCGGTGCTGGGCTGGGTTCATTCTCCCGGAGAATATAAAGCCAGTTCTCCGGAATACAGCGTCTCCTATAATATTAACTCCCTGGGGATGAATGATGATGAGCTCGACGTATCCGCACTGACGCAGGGATTAAGGATAATGGTGCTCGGTGATTCGCACAGCCTTGCTTATTGCGTTAATCAAGGCGAATCCTGGCCGCAGATACTTGAGAAAAAACTTTTTGGGACAGACAGGCGGAAGGGCGAGGTCTTTAACTGCGCGGTCGGCGGCTATAATCTGGGGCAATATCTTTTGAGGATGAGGCAGTTGGAAGGATTATTGAAACCCAGGGTCATCGTCATTGGTTTTTCCATGGCCACCGATCTATACGATTTTCTGCCTCCCAGAATGGGGGGGTTCATATATGGCGGAGGCCTTCCCCGGCAGTATTTTGATCTGGACGGGGATGGGCGGCTGGTGCAGCTCAGTTATAATCCCGTGCAGGCTGCGCAGGAGAATAGCGCCGCTGCGCCAGCGCCGCAGGCCTCGGCGATCCAGAAATTGCGTTTGAACCTGGAGGAGCTGGCGATATTCAGGCGCCTCAAGGGCTCAAAACTGGCGATGTGGCTGGGTATCCGCATCAAAGGAAGGCATCTTTTCCTGGGCTCAGATGTGGCTTTTAAAAAGGAGCCGGATGAGTTCGATAGATACTGCTGGCGGATGGTAGCCGGGCTCCTGGCTGAGATTAAAAAAGAGGCTCAGTCCCGGGATATAAAATTGGCCCTGGTAAACATACCGTACCTGGTCCAGATAGATGACGATGTTTGGAACTGGTCCTACGCCAGTATGCCTTCCAAGTATGACCGCTTGATCGCAAACAATAGGCTGGAGGGCATTTGCAAAGAAGCAGGAATTTATTACATCGACGCCACACCCGCATTTATTACGCAGGCAAAGTCAGGCGCAGATCGGTTATTCTACCCGGTTGACAAGCATCCTACTAAACGCGGCCAAGAGCTCATTGCTTCCAGTGTTTACGAAGGGCTGTTCTCTCAAAATATCCTGGACAGGGAATAGGTTTTATGCCGGGCTGTTATCGGGCAAAGCAATGAAAAAGCCGCTTAAACGATTATTTTGGAGAGATGTTGAAAATGAGCGCATATATGGTATAATATTTTCATATGAAATTTCTGAAGGATCTAGCCTCCAGGGCCTATCTAAGATTTTTCTTTCCCGCCTTGATATTATTCCTGCAACTATGTCCAAATGCTTATCCTGCCCCGGTCTTCGACCTTTCTTACTCGCTTACCGAGGGCGGATACCGGCTGCAACTGGATAACGCCAATCTTTTTAAAGGAATAAGGCTGGCGGTAAACACGGATGCCGGCTGCCGTTATGAAATAGTGCAGAGGCTTATACAGCCGCTTACCAGCAGGGACAGGCCGGGTTTTTATATCAGAGATAATCTGGTGATGCGGGCGCAGCGCGGTTCGAACAAGTTCGGCAACCTGCGCATACCATCAGGAGATACTCAGGTCAGGACAGACGAAGTCCTCTACGTATCGGATCCTGCCGGAGACGCCGACACCTTCACTTATTTTCTCGGCATTCAAAGGATCGAAGACATCCCGCCGGGATTATATAGCGGCCGCATCAGCCTTACCTTGAACCCCATCTCTTCGTCGTTGGCTTCGGTGACCAAAGTCATCGAAATCGAGGTCAATGTGCGGACCGGAGACAACAGGCCTTTTATAGAGATAAGCTCAGCTTCCGGTTCAAAGAGTATTTTCCTGGAGCCGGGCCGGCGCGACCTTAAAAGCGGCCAGGTGGTTGTAAAGATAAAAGGCGACCTTGGCAGGCCTTTCAGGATCTTGCAGTCATTAGCCAGGCCCGCGGAGTCCGAAGACGGAACGAGGCTGACGCAAGGGGTATTGCAGTATTTCGTCAGCGGCGCCTCTAAAGGCAGCGCTTCTTCCAGGCAGACCGAAGTATCGAGTGCTCCTCAGGAGATCTATCGCTCTCAGCCTGACGGCCGCTCTGACTGGCTATTTAGTATCGATTATATTGCCGCAGATATCTTGGGCCAGAAAGCCGGAAGGTATCGCTCCCGCATCCAGTACGTACTCGAGGTAGAAGGGGCGCAAAGCCGCCTGGAGACGATAGATCTTGAGCTTCAGATCGAGCGCGTATTTGAGCTGGTGATCACCCCTCAGGACCAGAGGTATTACATAAACTTTCCGGACTTAAAGCCTACTCAGCCTCCGAAACAAAGCGTATTGCTGGTAGAGATAAAAAGCAACATCGGCAGGCCTTATCAGGTAAGCCAGGATATATCCATGGAGCTGACCAACAAGGAGGGCAAGTCCATACCTTTTAGCTATTTTACCATGCGTACGGAAAGCCTTGATTCCAAGGGCGGCGTGAGGCTTGCCGGAAAACAGGAAGTAAAAAAAGGCCATACGATTTTGTTTGTTTCAGACCCTAAGGGCTCTGCGGACAGGTTCAGGCTCATATATGAGCTGGCATGTCCGAAAGAGGCGCCGGCGGGAGATTACTCGGCTAACGCTACGTTCTCTTTGCTGGAGATGTAGCCGGCCTAAGGAGCAGGGTCGAAATATGAGAAAAATCTTGATCAGCTGTTTTGGTATCCTGTTGTTTTGTTTCGCGCAGGCCTGCGCTTTCGACCTGCCCTTGATCAGCAAATCCAAGATCAGGGTCATTGCCCAGCCGGGCCAGACCATATACGGGGATATGACGGTTGAGAACCAGAGCGATAAAAAAGCGACATACAAGCTCTACCTTAATGACTGGTATTATCTGCCGGCAGCTGACGGGACCAAAGAGTTTGTCCCTGCCCGTACTACCGGGCTTTCCTGCGCTTCCTGGATAACCTTCAGTCCTGCGGAGCTGGAGATGGCGCCGTTCAGCAAGAAGAGCGTTAGATATTCCGTAAAGATACCGAAGGAAGCCAAGGGGGGTTATTTTGCCGCGCTTTTCTTTGAAACCCTGCTGGGAAGCGTAGCTGAGGGTTCGGACAGATTGCAGGCAGGCATGAATATCGCTTTAAGAGTAGCTACGCTTTTCTATGTGGAGGCCAAAGGTACGACAGAGAGGTCCGCTTCGATCGCCGGCATAAGTTTTGAAAACGCCAAAGGCAAAGAGCCTTATAATTTCAAGCTGACGCTGGATTTTGTCAACACCGGTAATGTCGATATTACCGCCGGCGGCACATTCCATATAATCAACGATAAAGGTTTGGTATTAGCCCGCGACGAATTCAGTAATATTTATACTTTTCCAGGAGGCAAGGCCCGGTTAGTCGCTCAATCCAGGGCAAAAGTGCCCAAGGGCAGGTACAATCTGGTATTGACCGTTGACCTTGGTAAAGCGCTGGAGGAGGCGCAGTTGGGCCGCGGACCGGTGGTCACAAAAGAAGCGATGATCGAGTTTGGCGAAAATAGCTCCATACTCAGGATAGGTGAATTACAATAAGGGCCGCATGTCTTTGAAAGCAATACTCCTGCTGTTGGCCGCCTTCCTTTATTCGCCGTCACTTTCATATTCTGCCACATATCCTCTTGCCGCCGAGTACTTCTGCGATACGGGTATTTTGTATTATCAGCAGAAGGAGTACGATAAAGCCATCCTTGAGTTCAAAAAAGCCCTCCTGGCAGACCCTTATTGTTATACCGCAAAAATATATATAGAAAAATCGCAAACAGAGTTATTTGCGCAGGCCTCGGGCAACAACGCTGCCGCAGCCCCCGCGTCCGGCCCTGTCCGTGCAGCCAAACCCAAAAAAATCCAACCCGGCGTTGTCGAATCCTCAGGCAAAGCAGTCCTCCCGCCAGCAGCCGCCTTAGATATATCGTCTTTTCCCCAGGCCCAGAAGGTTGACGGCGGGCGTTTTTTGGCCGAAACACCGTCGCCTTCCGTGGTAAAAATAAGCGATATTGACAGCCTGGTAAGGCAGCCGCTGGAGATCGAACAGGGCCGCAAGCTTTCGCTTGTAGGCCAGCATATACTCCGGTACCTGGCTACGGAGAATATCATCATTTCGGTCGAGCAGAAGACGCCGGACATCCTTATGGTATCCGCTGATAATATCGGCTACACCTATCTGTATGTCTGGGACGACAATGGGCGCAAGACCATTGAATTCCTGATCCTGCCTCGCCGGCTTAGCGGTGAAAGCCTTGAAGAACGCATGCGACTTGAAGAAGAGCGTTCAGGCAACTTCCGGCTCAATTACCAGCTTGACTGGGGCTCGTTTGAATCAGGCAGAAGGCTTAAGTCGCTGGAGCGTACGGATTATTATTATAATCATTTTATTGAACTCTACGGCGATACTCCTTACGGCAGGATGGACGCGGCTGTCGGAGTCAACCGTTTTACGGACAGGACGGACCTGGGCCGCTATACTATGGGCCTGACCGAAGGCCGGCTCGGCCCTTTTAAGGATTTCAACCTTAGGGGGTTTGATATCTTTGATTTCCCCCCGAAATTCTCCAATCTTTCTTACACCGGCAGCCCACTGCGCGGCGGCCTGATCTCATCTCCTGCCTTTAATAACAAGCTCGAGTACACCCTTTTTTACGGCCGGGAGAACAGCCTTCCCTTTGGGGCGATCTCCCCGGATTTCTACAAACAGAGAGATGCCTATATCAACGGTTTTAATCTGAGCTTTAGACCGGGCGAAAAACAGGGCTATGAGCTTAACTTCGCCCATGGCTGGGGCAGGGACAGGGAGGAGGGGCTTAACCCTTATACCTATGATATCTCAGGCGAGTGGGGTAGCGGAGCCTGGAAGGCAAGGCAGGAACTGGCTTTTGACTCCGACTCCTTTGCGCATCTTTCGAATCTATATTTTGCAGGAGAGAAGCTTAACCTCTCAACGGAGTTCAGGGATGTCAGCAAGAAGTTCACCAGCATAACCAGCGACGGATGGCGCCAGGGTGAGGTGGGGGGGTCATTTACCGCCAATTACAGGCCGACCGAGAAGCTGGATATCTATTCTTTCCTGGATATTTATCGCGACCGGCTCTATCCGTCCCCGGAGGACGAGCAGCGTTTGAACGAGGACCTTAACTGGAGCGCCAACTACCGTTTTGACCCCAAGACTACCCTAAGGCTTGATTATACCCTGCAAAACGATCTGGGCAGGATATCTCCTTTTCGCTATCAAAGCTCCGATATAGGCCTGGTGCGCAGTATCCGGCTGTTCAGGGATATTGAGCTCAGCGCTACGTATTACCATCAGAAGTACCAAAGCTTCTCCAATCCGCCGTCGGATTACATCAACGACCGGCTGTTTGCCGGGATGCGCTTGAGCCTCCTGGGCAGGCTTTATTACTACGCCAACAAGGAGTTTAACTGGCTGGATGAGACTTATAACCGCGCGCGCTCCACGCCCAACGTTTTTGAAACAGGGCTGGACTGGAGCGATCGTATCGGCAAGGGGCCTTTTTCCGGGACGCTGCGCTTGGCTTACCGCGACGAGGAAGATTCCGCATCGAGTTTGAGCTTTCTATCCGGCGAAGATTACATAGAAGGCTACGCCGAGCTGACTTACAGCCCGGATAGGAATACCCAGATGTACGGCTCGGTCAGGGTGCGTAACGTCTGGGCGGATAACCCGGATGTTTCCAAGCGTTACGAGCTTAACCTTAACGCCGGCATGCGTTATAACTGGGATACGGGGTTAAACTGGCAGTCAAGCGGCGACATCGAGGGGTATGTTTTCAAAGACTTAAACGGCGACGGCATCATGGACAGGGATGAAGCGCCGGTTGAAGGGGTCAAGGTCTGGTTGGGCAAGAATAAGCATGCAGTCACGGACCTGTTCGGTTATTACCGCTTTAAATCCGTAAGGGGCAAGAATGCTTATGTCAACCTTGATACCTCGACCCTGCCTTCGGGTTTCGTGCTTACCGCCCCGGCCTCCCAGAAGACCGGCATCCTTCATCATAGGCTTTCCAGGCTTGATTTCGGCATAAACTGCCGTTCCGAAATATCAGGGTACGTATTTGAAGATTTAGACGGTAACGGAGAGCTGAATATCGGAGAGCCCGGCGTAAGGGGGGCAGTGATGACCCTGAATAACAGAGAGGGCAGAGCGACCGATGAGAACGGCCGTTATGTGTTTAGCTCCGTTAGGCCCGGAGATTATGTCCTGGAGCTGGATTTGAACAGCCTGCCGGTATATTACCTGCCAACGGTAGCTCTTTCCAGGAAAGTGACCCTTAACGAAGGGGCCGCCTACTATTATAATATCCCGCTTAGGAGAAACGACGAATAATCATCTGCTGTAGACTGTTTGAATGGTGAATACCTGAGAGGCCCCCTGCGCTATCCTGGCCTGTTGTTCCTGTTTTTGCAGTACCAGCGCGTCTTTGAAGGAAGGTTTGCTTTCTTTATAGGATTGTTCGTTTACGAGCGCAACGTTTTGTCCCGGGACCGCGGGTATGACGCAGGCGATGCGGATATCCTGGGCTGTGGCAGCAGACACGCAGACCATTAACGTTAGAGCGGAAATTAGGATAGAGAAGAGCTTCATGCCGTTCTCCTTAGCCAAACAAAAACCCTAAAGGCACATAGCTTTAGGGTTTGTTACTTCTGGCAGCTCAGCCCTCCGCACAAGCGGACGCCAACCTATCCTTTAAGGTTGGGCGCCTCCCCTGTGGGAACTGTCGCTTTGCTCCCTCCCGGCTTTCGTCAGGAGGGACCCGCCTTAGTCGGCGGGGCCCCAGCATTACTGCTAGTTTGCCTTTTTCAGTGGTTCCTAATTTTTACAACTAAAGTATACCATTTTATGCTGCCGAATTCAAGTCAAGGCCAATATTGGGCATAGGAGGAAAAAAATACCTTTTCAGCCTTGACTTTCCCTAAATAATATGTTAAACTTTGAAAAATTCGGGAAAATCATACTTAAGGGAGGAAATTGCCACGGTTTCCTGGCCAGTTTCCTCCCTTTTTATAAATATCATAAATTTTTTTGCTCGGTTGTTAATCACTTTTTAAAAGGGTTAATAATGATGAGAAAGGAGGCAAAGAGGGCAGGATAACTTTAGTAAGGCGGCTTAAGGTTTTGTTTTCTTAATCTATAATCAGGGAGATTTAAAAAGGAGGAGCAGCATGGTTAAGAGGATTTTAGCAGTAATTACGGTTCTGTGTCTTGTCGCGGCCGTGCCTGTAATGGCGGCTACCGACATACGCATCGCCGCCAGCATCGGTGATACGCACACCATGAACGTGGTTTTAAGCAAGGTCAGCGGCGGCAACTGGTCAACGGTCTCAAACCTTACCGGCGTGGGTATGGATTTCGGTGAGTTGACGCTCGGCGGGGACAATGTGTACCGCTCCGGCACCTACTTTGTGGTAGATGCGCCGGTGACATCGAATCACACCAGCTGGAACATCACTCATACCAGGAGTGATTTCCAGAGGGATGCTTCAAACAACCTGAATAACAACGTCAATGTAACCTTTGTTAGCGTTAATAACACCACGCAGTCCGAAACCCCGCTTTCCGGAGGCTACGTCAGCTACGCCAACAGCAACAACATTCAGTATACCAACACCCAGCTGGCTAACTCCAGGCTTAGGATCTACTATGGCATTGCCAGCGGTTCAGGCGATGCTTCGGGAGTTACAGTGATAACCCCGGCCAAGCCTTCAGGTACTTACACCGGCACAGTCACGCTTACCTTATCGCCGTAAGGGTATAAGGTAGAATAGAATTAAACATAGGAATGGGGACGGTTCTCTTTTGGAGAACCGTCCCCATTTTTTGTCCCCATTTTTTTCGAACCGTCCCCGTTTCTTTTAGCCCCGAATTTATTGAGTTTTATTAATTATGCTGAATTATCATTAAGGTTTTGGTATAATTGATTGACTAAAAACTACCATGTGAATGCTAAGAATACTCCCGGATTACCCCTATTTAGTTAGTAATCTCATAAGCGTTACATTGCTTATCTTTCTAGGCAGGAAGCTGCTTACCCCTCGCCAGCATTGGCTCGTATTCTTAAGCGGCGTTACCAATTTGCCGTGTTTTGCTTTCGTTGTACTCCTAAAGGATAACTACTGGGCTCCGGTGAGGCTGGGGGGGATGGCGCTTGGTATTGAGGATCTGCTCTGTACCTATGCCGTGGCCGCAGGGGCGTGGTTTATCGTAAGCTATCCGTACCGCAGGATCAGTGCCGGCGTATCCGGCTTTTCGCAGATATTAAAGCGTGGCAGTACAGTAGGAGGCGGATCGCTTTTGTTTTTCCTGACCATGTATTTTTGCAAAGCGGACAGCATGTTTGCCTTTCTTCTTGTGTGCCTGGTTGTGGGTATAGTTTTATATATCAGGCAGCCCCATCTGCGCCGGCTTGGTATGGATGGCCTCTGGAAATACCCGCTGTTTTATCTTCCTCTGGTCAAGCTGATATTTCTAATATGGCCGGATTTTGTCAACCAATGGAAGATATCAACGCCTTTGGGCAGGCTTTATTGGGGTATCCCGCTTGGCGAGATCATCTGGTCTGTGCTCTTCGGCCTCTACTGGCCCATGTTTATGGGATATGTTTACAAGGTAAAGATTGACCATGACAAACAGTAGGCCCTGCCTCCTGTTAAGCATTGAATAATATGACCGAAAATGTTATTTCAAGGTCTTGCGAGTGCTGCATCGTGGGGGCCGGGCCAGCGGGCTTAGGCGCTGCCCATGAGCTGGTTAAAAACGGTATCCGGGATATCCTGATCATTGACAGGAACAGGCTGCCCGGAGGCCTGGCCAGGACCGAAATCATGGACGGTGCAAGGTTTGACATCGGGCCGCACCGTTTCTTTACCAAAAATACCGAAGTCATGCAGCTCTGGCATGATCTCCTGGGCGAAGACTTCAAGCCCGTAAAACGCCTTACCCGTATCTACTATAAACGTAAATATTTCAACTATCCCATCGAGCCCGTAGAGGTATTGGTGAAGCTGGGTTTGCTGGATTCTTTTGCCTGCATGTATTCCCTGTTTATCTCCCAGTTGAACAAGAAGAAGCCCGTTACTTTCGAAGACTGGATAGTCGAGAGGTTCGGCAGGAGGCTCTTCGAGATATTTTTTAAGACGTATACGGAGAAGATATGGGGTATTCCCTGCGGCCAGATCGGATTAGAATGGGCTTCACAAAGGATCAAGGGGCTGGATGCGTTCAAACTTATTAAAAATGGGATATTCAAAGGCAAGAATAATAAAATAAGGACGCTTGTCGCAGAATTCAATTATCCTTCGCTGGGCGCCGGCCAGATGTATGAGGCGATGTGCGCAAAGGCGCTTTCGCGGGGCGCTGTATTGATGCCGGAAAGCGATGTAATCGCTTTTAACAGGAAAGATAACGTTATCGATTCAGTGGATGTGCTGGGCCCGGGCGCAGAGAGGACCCGTATTAGCGCCAAGCATTTCTTTAGCAGTATGCCCTTGGCAGATTTTTTCGGTATGCTGGATCCTCCTGAGCCGCCTGGAATCCTTGAAAGCGTGGGCAGGCTCAGATACAGGGGCCATATAACGGTGGATCTGTTAATAGGGAAAAAGGAAGTTTTCGCGGACCAATGGATTTATATCCATGCCCCGGATATTAAAGTTGCCAGAATAGCGAATTATAATAATTTTTCAAAAGCGATGGTAAAGGATGAGAATACTACCGCCCTGAGCGCCGAGTACTTCGTCTTTAAGTCAGATAAGCTTTGGAGTGAGGCGGATCACTCGCTCATAGATATGGCAGTCGATGAACTGGTAAAAATGGGTTTGATCAAAAAACGCGAACTCCTGAGCTCCCGGATTGTCCGCGAGCCGCAAGCTTACCCCGTTCATTATCTGGGTTTTCAGGGTTATTATGAGCTGCTGAAGTCAAGCTTAGGCCGGTTCGTTAACCTGTCTTCCATGGGCAGGGCGGGCTTGCATAAATACAACAACCAGGACCACTCGATTATAAGCGGGATACTTGCGGCCCGCAATTATCTTAAGCTCCCGGGTTCCCCTTTTAATCTTTGGGATATTAATATCGACCCCGAATATCAGGAGGGGGGTTAGTAATGGCGCGCAGAGAGTCCCTCTCTACTGAAGTAAAATGCGGAGAGAGGGAGTTGAACCCTCATGTCTTTCGACACTGGCTTCTGAGACCAGCGCGTCTGCCATTCCGCCATCTCCGCAAAATTAGAGTATAAGTATATCCTGCCGCTACACCCCTGTCAATTACGAAAATTCACCTGGTGCTTGCAAATGGAAATTAATTTACCTTAGGGTAAGTCAAAGCCCTTGCCGCGAATATTATAAAAACAAAGTAAGCTGCGACTGCGTATTTGGAGTAAGCAACGGTGATCATGTGCGGCAGGGAAAAGAATAAAAGGAATCCCGCAAAGAACAAAAGCAGCAGCTTCCTTCGGCGTTCAAGCCACAATCCTTTAATGGCTAGGATCAGAATGAGGGCGTAAGGTATAGAATAAGAGAGCTCTTTTACTAGGGGCCTTGGTCTATCAAGGGTCAGGCCCGTGTCAGGGTCGTTGCCGAGGCGTTCGGCGTAAGGCACTAACCTCCAATGCCAGAGATAGGCAAGCTTGGCGAAAGCATTTTTGATTACCGCAATCTTCGGCATTTCTTTTAGGGCTGCCAGGGCTTTTTTGCGATACCACTCTTCGTTGGCGAACTCGTCTTCATATGGCGCAACATCCCGGCGCATATAATGGGGGCCGAAGTTATCCAGGGCTATTGTGGGATATATATCGAAAGTGCGGGGATTATTGGCTACATAAATATTCTGCCAGAAGTTGGACTGCCCGAAGCTGGGGCGGCCAAAAGTAAGGCTGTTACGCACTGCCCAGGGCAGGAGTCCCGCCATAAAGACAGAGAGAAAAAGCAGGGCCGATATCAGGATCTTTCTGTCCTTGTCCCTGCGGGACTTCAGGACCAGGGTAATAAATATGAATACCGGAATAAGTCCTGTGGTCGGCCGGATAAGGTAAGAGAACAAAAGCGAGAAAGCGCAAAGCAGGGTAAGCATGAGTTTTCGTTTATAGATGGACTCAAAGAAAAAATAAACACCCGCTAACAGCCCCAGGCTCACGAACCCCGACTGGCTCATGGTCTCTTTCTGGACGATGTAAGGCGTAAAAGCATAGATATATGCCGAGATAAGGGCGCAGGCACGGGATAAAAACAGCCTTTTGGCCAATAGGGCGCACAGGCAGGTGTCAGCCGCTCCTGCCAGCGCCAGGAGCACCATCAGGGGCAATTGTTTTTCTCCGAAGAGCCGCATCATTATTGCCATGATCAGCGGGTATCCGGGGGTGCGCAAGGCAGTCGGGTGGCTGGCATCGATGCCGTATCCCAGCCCGCGCGCCAAATTCCTGGCCACGTACCACTGATTAGTGCTTTCAAAGTCAAAGGATATGACCAGGCCCGCGATGAGGCGGATGATGAAAGAGGCGATAAAGATGGCCAGGACCAGATGTTTGAATTCGCGTATTTTCACGCCAATATTAATATCACAGAATATAGCCGCTGTCTAACCCAATTTTTCCATTGAAATAGCGGATATTTGCGGCTAAAATTAACCATGCAAGGAACAGGTATATTTTTTCTTTGCTGACAGGAGGAATCATGAAGAGATCGCTTTTAGCAGGATTGGTTTTTTTAGCTGTTTCTACCTCTATGGTTTTTGCTCAGACCGTGACCAACGAGCTGCAGGAAGGCCGCTATGTGCTGGTAATGATGAACGGCAGGGCCGTCACGAATACCAGGGTACCGGCAATCGTGCTTGACAGTTATCTCGGGATTATCTGGACATGTCAGAACTTGCAGGACGGCAGACCGTTATGGGTCAAGACCGATCTGGGGCGGCAGACAAACAGCGCCCAGGATAAAAAGAGATACATTGCCAGGATGCTGCAATGGCAGGACGCGGATCTCAGGATGCCGGCGGTTGTGGTGGATACCGATGAGGGTATAGTCTGGACCTGCCCGAACATCATTGACGGAAAGGCTACCTGGATCAGGAAGGACCTGAAGAAAGACGGCGGGGATTGATAGTCGATATGGGAAAGCATAGGCTGTTCATTTTATCCGTACTGCTGGCAGGCGTTATCAGCGGCTGCGTGCACGCCAAGAATTACCGCGATACCGACGGGGTCCTCAAAGCGGACACCCGGTCGCGTTCCGGGATAAATAAGTAACAAACGGGGAGAATTGATGCCAAAGAGATCCGTTTTGCTGGTCCTGTCGCTGGCAGTCGGCCTGGTCATCCCCTTTTCTCAATGTCATGCCGCCGGCTACAAGAATAAGAGGTTCGGGTTTGCCATCGACGGGCCTCCTGAATGGCGGATAGCGGTTAGGGACGATATCCTGGAAACGGGAGGCGGGTTTGCCTCAGGGGTCCTTGTGCGCTTTAAGCAGAGCTCTAAGTACCGGTCTGCCGGCTTATGCGTCAGGCTCGATCCTCTAAAGGCCGACGAAAGCGCAAGTAAGGCCCTGGCTGTCATGAAATCGCGCATCGAGAAAAAACAGTCAAAAAAAGGCAGATACTTCAAGTTGGTAGAGGAGCCCAGGGAGGTGTTTTTGGGAGAAGTAGCGTCTGCCACCTGCATCCATGAGACTACCGCGCAAGACGGCACCGTCAGCCGGGCGCTCCTTTATTTTATCCACAAGGACAATGTTCTTATTCAGATAGAAGGTGTGGCCAAAAAAGAAGAGTTTGACGCCTGCCTCCAGGATTTCAATTATTCCGTTAACAGCATAAAATTGAGCCAGGGCCAGAATTAAATCTTACTCGCACATGGAGTTTCTCCTAAGAAACGAATTCATCGAGCTCGATAATCTGCTCAAGACGATACGGCTGGTATCGAGCGGCGCCGAGGCTAAACAGCAAATACTTTCCGGTTCGGTAAAGGTTAACGGGCAAGCCGAGTCGCGGGTACGCCGTAAGTTACGCGGGGGAGATTCAGTGGAGTTCGGCGCTCGCCAAATCACAATCGTTTCTTGCGGTTCTTAGGCCCGCGAAGTTTAATATAAGCCGGATACCGCCGATTTTTATTGTATATTTGGATTCTTGTATTAAAATTAATCCTATATGGAAAAATGGTGGCAGTTAGAACCTAACGAAGTTGCCTTAAAGCTGTCTACCCATCTTGAAGCCGGCCTGGGGGGACAGGAGGCAGGATCCCGTCTTAAGCGCTACGGACCTAATCAACTGGCGCAAAAGAAAGGGCATAGCGCCCTGCATATATTCCTCGAACAGTTCAACGATTTTATCATCTGGGTGCTTATCGGCGCCGCCCTAGTCTCGGGCTTCCTTAAAGAATGGGTCGATGCCCTGGCTATTATTGGGATTATTTTCCTGAACGCCGTATTGGGTTTTATACAGGAGTTTAGGGCCGAGAAATCCCTGGAGGCATTAAAAAAACTCTCCTCGCCTACTACCAAGGTCATCCGCGACAATGCCTTGCAGGTAATATCTTCCGTTGAGATAGTCCCGGGAGACCTGGTTGAGCTTGAAGCGGGAGATAACGTCCCTGCGGACAGCCGTCTTGTTTATACCACCAGCAACTTCTCTAGCCACGAGGCCAGCCTTACCGGCGAGTCCACCTCCGTATTAAAGACCTCTATTCCGCTTAAAGAAGAAGAGATTTCCTTGGGAGACCGGGCAAATATGGTTTATATGGGCACTTCCGTAGTGTCGGGAAAAGGCCGGGCTCTGGTAATTGATACGGGGATGCAGACGGAACTCGGTAAGATCGCAGGCTTGATACAGAAAGTAGAAGAAGACACTACCCCGCTTCAAAAGAGGCTTGAGCAGTTTGGCAAATTCATTGTTTATATATGTTTTGCGCTGGTAGCCATGGTCTTTGTCCTCGGATTTATCCGAGGAGGCAAGGTTTTTGACCTGTTCATGACTTCGGTGAGCCTGGCGGTAGCCGCGATACCCGAAGGCCTGCCGGCAGTAGTTACAATTGCCCTGGCCCTCGGCGTGCAACGTATGGTCAGGCGAAATTGCCTCATCAGGAAGCTGCCATCGGTAGAGACCCTGGGTTGCACTACGGTAATTTGTTCGGATAAGACCGGGACCCTCACCAGGAATGAAATGACGGTTCAGGCCGTGTATCTGCCGGAGCTTTACTTGCGGGTAAGCGGGATTGGATATGAGCCTAAAGGCGATTTTTCACTGGACGGCAGGAGCGTTGGGCTTGCGGAGTACCCCGGGCTGTCCCGGCTGTTAACTACCTCTGTCCTGTGCAACGGCGCGCGACTTGCCAAGGAATCCGGAGCTTATAAGATCATCGGGGATCCTACGGAAGGCGCGCTGCTTGCCATGGCGGCAAAGGCAGGCATATTCAAAGACGATAAAGAAAGCGAATTTCCTTTCCATGAAGAGATCCCTTTTGATTCCGACCGCAAGCAAATGACCATCATTCGCAGGAAAGGTTCTTCGTATGTTGCCTTTGTCAAGGGCGCGCCCGATGTCATGCTTGCCAATTGCACTCATATACAGGATGCCGCCGGCAAGATCCGGCCGATCGGGGAACAGGACAGGAAAAACGTCTTGGAGGCTAACGCGAAATTGACCAATCAGGCAATGCGGGTCCTGGCGCTGGCCTTGCGTGAAATGGACAGCATTCCTGCCGGCCATGATTCATCGAGCATCGAGAAAGAGCTTGTTTTCTGCGGACTGGCGGCGATGATCGATCCTCCGCGCGAAGAAGTAAAGCAGGCTATGGCCAGCTGCCGCAGCGCCGGCATCCGTTCGGTGATGATAACCGGAGACCATAAGAATACGGCAGTGGCGGTGGCCAGGGAACTTGGTTTTTATAAGGAGGATTCCCTGGCGCTCACAGGAGATGAGCTGGATAAGGTAGATGATCAGGAGTTGGACCTGAAAGTAGCAAGAATCGCGGTATATGCCCGCGTCTCTCCGGAACATAAATTGCGCATCGTCAGGGCCTGGAGGGGCAGGGGTGAGATCGTAGCCATGACCGGAGACGGGGTCAACGATGCCCCGGCCTTAAAAGAAGCCGATATAGGGGTGGCTATGGGCATTACCGGCACGGACGTGACCAAGGAAGTCTCCGATATGGTGATAACCGACGACAACTTCGCTTCCATCGTAGCGGCAGTCGAAGAGGGCAGGGGTATATACGACAATATCAGGAAGTTTATACATTACCTGCTTTCCTGCAACGCCGGAGAGATGCTGACAATGTTCGTTGCCTCGCTTGTGGCCTTACCCGTTCCGCTGTTGCCCATACACATACTTTGGGTTAATCTTGTGACCGATGGGTTTCCTGCCCTGGCTTTAGGCGTTGACCCTATTGATAAAAAGATAATGCAAAGGTCTCCCCGGCCGAAGGATGAGCCGGTGGTGACTAAGAAGATCGGGTGGCTGATCATAACGCAGGGAGCCTTTATCGCCTTCTGCAGTTTACTGGCGTTCTGGTTTGTGCTTTTTGTGGAGGACGAGGGGATTGGCCGGGCGCGCACCGCCTGTTTTATAGTCTTATCCTGCAGCCAGCTTTTTCACGCCTATAATTGCCGCAGCATGCGCGAGTCGATCTTTGGCATCGGGTTCTTGACTAACAAGAAATTGATCGTCGCTACGTTATTTTCATTCTGCCTGCAGATGGCGGTAGTGTATGTGCCGTTCTTCCAGACCATATTCAAGACCGAGCCTTTGGGAGTTCTCGACTGGGTATTGGTTATTGTTATTTCTTCTTTCCCGTTGTGGGCGATGGAAACGGTTAAGCTTTTTACCGGGAAGGCCGGTAAGGCGTCATGAACTAATCGAGGAGTCTGTTATGGCGGACAATATCTTTCATATTTCGGAAGTGGTAAGCATGGGTATAGAGAAGGAGAAAAAGAGAAGGGATTTTTACGCCCAGGTTGCCGAAAGATTCAAAGAAGAGGATATGCGCAAGCTCTTTATCAGTTTGCGCGATTGGGAAGAGGTGCATATCAAGAAGTTCGGCGAGATAAAGGCGAAGATCGTCGAACCGGAAACGGCTGAATCGTTTCCCGGAGAGGCGATGGCCTATATGCAGTCATTGGTCGCAGAAAAGCTCTACAATGACGCAAGCCCCGCAACATTCAGCCAGAATGTCAAAGACATGCTTTCGGCGATAGATTACGGGATGCAGTTTGAAAAGGACGCCATACTTTTTTTTGGCGAGCTGGCGCGTTTTGTCCCCGATTACAGCAAGGGCATAATAGAAGAGCTGGTTGAAGAAGAGCGAAAACACCTTATTTTCTTGAGTAAGTTGAGGGAGAGGTACGTCAAATAATCGGTATTGTTGTATAATTTTTGTTACCTGTTAGGGGTTAGCGTGTTATGCTCAACCCGTAACGCGTAACCCGCAACAGGCAACGCGCAACAGGATTTTATTATGACCAAGCTTTCCCGTTCGAAGCTGGAGCTTTTTCTGGATTGTCCCCGATGCTTCTGGCTGGATATTAACAAAGGATTGAAACGCCCGCCCCCCGCGCCATACACCATAAACTCTGCCATCGACGCTATGCTAAAGCGCCAGTTTGATGTGCACCGCGAGGACGGCTCCGCGCATTACCTGATCAAGAAGTTCGGCATCGACGCTATTCCCTACAAATGCGAACAGATCCAGGCCTGGAGGCACAATTTTACCGGAGTGCAGTTTCACCACAAACCTACCGATTTCCTGGTGTTTGGCGCCGTCGATGACGTCTGGATTAACTCCAAGGGTGAACTTATGGTGGTGGATTATAAAGCCACCGGCGCCAACGAGCACAAGATATACGACAGCTACAAACGGCAGATGGAGGTTTACCAGTGGCTCCTGCGCCAGAATAAATTCACGGTTTCAACCCTGGGGTATTTTCTTTTTGCCAAAGTCAACAAGTCGGCAGGATTCGATGAGGGCAGGCTTGCTTTTGAGTTGTTCATTGAGCCCCAGGAGGGCGACAGCTCCTGGGTGGATGGTGCGGTCACTGGCGCCAGGAAGATACTGGACGGGCCCGTGCCGGATAAAAAAGACGAATGCGCATACTGCCAGTTCGTAAAGGGGCAAAGCTGATCCTATGGCCGAGATCTACAAGATCGGGCACCTGAAGGTCGAGATATTCAAGATCAAGAACCGCCAGGGTTACGCCGCATTATGCAACGATCATCTGACCGAAGGCCCGACTCCCCAGGAGGCATACGATAGGATGGTTAAGGCTATCCGCCGGACTACCCGCGACCAAGGGGCATGCGTATGAAAAATACAAAGCTTTTATTGGCATTGCTTTTTTTGTTGGTTTCCTGCGCTACATGTCTTGCCCAGGACAGGCCCCGGGTCCTGATCGTGTATTATTCCCGCGACGGGCACACCCGCCTGGTCGCCGAAGCCCTGGCAAAAAAGTTCGGCGCCGACACCGAAGAGCTGATTGACAAAAAATCCCGCACCGGAGCTGTCGGGAGCGCTGCAGCCGGCAAAGACGCGCTGGCAAAGAAACTGACAAAAATAGCCGCGCTTAAAAAGGAGCCCGCGGATTACGATACCATACTTATCGGTACGCCGTCATGGTTTTCTAACCCTGCGCCGGCAGTCAGGACCTTCGTAAGCAAATACAGCTTTAAGGCAAAAACAGTCGGTGTTTTCGGCACAGCGCATCTTACCGGCATTGATGCATGCCTGGAGCGGTTGGCAAGAATGATCTCTGAAGACAATGCTGCCGGGGTCCCGCGGCTTGCTTTAGTGCATAAGGAGCTTGAGCCCGAAAGGCTTAAAGAAAAGATCGATAGATTCTACGAAAAGCTCACTGTCTATGCAAAACCTTAGCGAACACAACATCCTTATTTTTCTTATCCAGGTTTTTCTTTTACTCGGTATATCGCGGCTGCTGGGAGAATTATTCCGCGTCTGGAAGCAGCCTGCGATCACCGCCGAGATCATCACCGGGATTTTACTGGGGCCGACGATCTTCGGCCGTTTCCTTCCCCAGCTTCATAGGAGAATATTCCCGCCTGACATCATCCAGCAGCATATGCTGGAGACCGTCGCATGGCTGGGCCTGTTGTTCTTCCTTTTGGAGTCAGGCCTTAAGATGGATTTTTCCAGCGCCTGGCGCCACCGGGGTAAAGCGCTTGTTATTGCCATAACCGATATTATCGTACCCATGGCCCTAGGTTTTACCTGCAGTTATTTCCTGCCGGACAGCTTCCTGGTCGACCCCCAGAGGAGGATAATCTTTTCCTTATTCATGGCGACAGCCCTTACTATCAGCGCCATGCCGGTCACCGTCAGGGCGCTTGTCGATCTTAACCTGGCCAAGACGGACCTGGGGTTCCTTATCATGTCGGCTTTATCGGTCAACGAAATAATCGGCTGGATGGTCTTTACCCTGGTCCTGGGCATCTTTGTCCAGACAAACATCATGATCGTCGGGATCATAGCGATATTCGCCCTGGCGCTGTTTATTACCTACGCCCTCATGACCGCCGGCAGGGATTTCGCCAACTTCGTCATTACCAAGATCCGCGAGAAACATCTTCCTGAGCCCGGAAGCTCGCTTACCTTTATATGCCTTTTAGGGCTTTTCTGCGGCGCTATTTTCCAGAAGATCGGCATCCACGCCCTTTTGGGATTTTTCCTTGCCGGGGTAGTGGCGGGTGAGGTGCGGTCTCTTCCGGAAAGGACGCGTCAGGTTATTTCTCAGATGGTCTATGCCATATTCGTCCCTTTATTTTTTGCGCGCATCGGCCTGGGCATCGATTTCTTTGAGAACTTCAACCCGTTCCTGGTTTTCTTCGTTGTCGCTGTAGGGGTATGCGGGAAGTTCGCCGGCGCCTGGCTGGGTGTGACTTTTACGGACCTGCCCAGGGTCAACCGCATGGGGGTGGCGGTAGCGCATATACCGGGCGGTGCAATGGAGATCGTTATCGGGCTGCTTGCGCTAAAGTACAATATCATAAACCAGCAGATGTTCGTTTCCATCGTTATCGGCGGCGTCATATCAGCCGTAATACTGGGTCCGTGGTTAAAACATTCGTTGTGCAGGAGAAAGGTCATCAGTATGATGGAGTTCTTCTCGCGCCGGGAGGTAGTGGCGGATCTAAGGTCCAGGGACCGGGATAACGCAATAAAAGAGCTCTGTGCGGTGGCTGCCGAGCAGGAGAACATGCCGGTAGGCGACATGCTTTCAAACGAGGCGCTGCGCCGGGAGAATGAAATGGGCACGGCAATAGAATGCGGGATCTCGCTTCCTCACGCCAGGATCTCCAGGCTCATCAGGCCTACGGTTGTTTTCGGCAGGTCCAAATCCGGCATCGACTGGAACTCCCCGGATGGCTGCCTTACATATTTTATTTTCCTGATACTTACGCCCAAAGAGGATGATGACATACAGATCCAGATACTGCGCATCATTGCCAAGGCCATGTCGGATGTCAAGATCCAGGAGTCATTGCTGGCGGCCGGCGATCAATACGAGATTTGGCGCCTGCTTGAGAATTCTTTTATGGAGCAGCAGGTGGTAAGAAAGCGCAGCGATTTTAACGTGCCGATCCCGCAGAGAGAGGAACAAAAATGAAAAGACGGCTATTCTTATTTTTGGCGTTGATCGTTCTTTTATCGGGCTGCTCCTTTATCAAGAAAGCGCATAGGTATGACGATCTGGAGCAGGAGAATATCAGTTTGCGCAACAGGTTGAAACAGTTCGGCCAGGAGAAGAACGCGGCCCTCTCGCAGGTGGAAGAAAAGGAAAGGGAGCTTTCGGGGTTAGAGCAGGCAAGGCTGGAGTTAGAAAACAAGCTAAAGGAAGAGATCGGTAAATACGAAGCCAAGCTGCAGATGACCGAGCGGGGGCTGGTGATAACTTTTCTCTCAGAGGTGTTCTTCGATCCGGGCAGGGATATTATCCGTAGCAAAGGCGAAGATGCGCTCAGCCGGGTCGCCGGGGTGCTGAACAGGGAGGCAGGGGGTTCTTTTGTGGCGGTCGAAGGGCATACCGACAGCGATCCGATAAAGCGCTCGGGATGGAAGTCTAACTGGGAGCTCTCCTCAGCAAGGGCCCTGGCTGTCCTGCATTTTCTAATCGATAAATGCGAGGTAAATCCGCGGCGGCTTTCAATAGCCGGATACGGCCAATACCGGCCCGTAGCTCCAAATGACAGCGTTGAGAACAAGCAGCAGAACAGACGGGTAGAGATAGTAATTCTGCCCTCAGGGATAAAAAAGGTCAAGGATTAAACCTTGAAGCCTTAGTCATCGTTAATGCGATCGGAGGCAGGGATGTCGGTATCAGTAAATAAGAGGGCGGTCAGGGTCATTAGTTTTTTGGCGGTATCTGCGCTTATGGTATTGATGTTGCCTCGCTTATCCTTTGGCGCAGCAGCAGGGGTCATAAAGTTACCGCAGCCGCGCACTACCGGCGGCAGGCCGCTGATGCAGGCGCTTAAGGACAGATGCAGCCAGCGCCAGTTTAGTGGCAGGCAGGTCCCCCTTCAGGTATTATCGGATCTGCTCTGGGCTGCCTGCGGCGTCAACCGCCCGGAGAGCGGAAAGCGCACCAATCCTACGGCTATGGATTACCGGGAGATAGAGGTATATGTTGCCAAGAAAGACGGTTTGTATAAATACGAGCCGTTAAAACACGAGCTGGCGATTGTTTTACGCCAAGATGTTCGCGCGTCAACCGGCAGCCAGGATTTCGTGGCAAAAGCTGCCTTAAACCTTATCTATGTGGCTGATCTTTCCAGGATCGGCGGCGGGATAAAAGACAAAGAGATGCTGGCTGGTCTTGATACGGGGTTTGTCAGCCAGAGCGTGTATCTTTTTTGCGCTTCCGAGGGGCTGGCTACGGTCGTGCGCGGATGGTTTGACCGGGAAAAACTGGAAAAGAAAATGGGGTTGCGTCCGGATAAGCGGGTGATGCTTTGCCAGAGCGTGGGGTATCCCGCTAAATAGCTGGCATGGTATTGAATCCTTTTGTTTTTGTGTTATCCTTATATGAGAGAGATGACAAAGGAGGTAACAATGTGTAAATCATGCGGATGCAGAAAGCCTAAGCCTAAATAGCCCGGGGCTTGTTTAAACTAAATAGAGAAGCGCGCTTCAGAAATGCGCGCTTTTTTATTTGTGCTTGCTATTGCAACTTGAAAAAGGTAAGATAGCTTAAAATGGGTATGCTTTTGTTAAATCGCTTAGGGGTCTACCTTAAGCTTGCCAGGCCGTTTTCTTTTACCGCTTCCATCGTTCCCGTTTTGCTGGGGGCGGCGCTGGCAAGTTATTATTTTGATCCCTTGCGCTGGGAGCTTTTTCCTCTGGTCCTTTTCGCCGCAGTTATTCTGCACGCCGCCATTAACGTCATAAACGATTACTCTGATTTCAAAAAGGGAGTGGATAAGAAGGAGGGTTTTGGCTCTAGCCGTGTTCTGGTCGAAGGCCGACTCCGGCCGAAAGAGGCGCTTATCTTCGGTATAGCCCTTTTGCTGGTTGCCTCTGTACCGGCTTGGATACTGATTGCGATCAGGGGGCTGCCGCTTTTGGCACTCGTCATGGCCGGGTTTTTGGGCGGCCTTTTTTATACCGCCCCCCGTTTCGGCTACAAATATATAGGGATCGGGGATTTCATGGTATTTATCCTTATGGGGCCGTTTATGGTCATCGGTTCCTGCGTATCTTTAACCGGCTCTTACACCCGGGAAGTCTTTTATATTTCGCTGCCGATAGGCTTTTTGGTAACGGCGATACTCAGCTCCAATAATCTCAGGGATATCAAATTCGATAACCTGGCAGGCATAAGGACCCTGGAGAACACCCTCGGCTTTAAACGCGCCAAGATCCTCAACATCTTCTGGATAGCGGCGGCCTATTTTTGCGCCTTGATCACGGTCCTGACGGGCGTATCAGGTTTTTATCTGCTGCTGGTATTTTTATCCGCGCCGGTAGCGTTCAAGAATATATATAAAATATTATCGGCCAGGCAGGATTACCCGCAGGACCTGGCATCCATAGATGTGCAAAACGCCGGGCTCCACCTTCAGTTCGGGCTGCTTTTGATCATCGCGGTATTCCTGCAGCGGACCATCCGTTAGCCCGTTTTATTTTTATTCCACTTGTGCGCATAAAGAGTTATAATAATCCGATCCATTATCGAGGCACGGCCTAAACATATGGAGCTTAAAAAGATAATCCTTATCCTTTGCGCGCTGGCACTGGTATTTGCGGGCATCGGAATTACTAAAGACCTGGTAATCAAGAATTTGATCATCCTGGCAGTTTCCGGAGCCACCGCGGCCCCCGCCAGTATCGACTGGTTTTCTCTCGGGCTCTTTTCCCGAAAGGTTAAGATATCCGGTTTTTCTCTCTATAACCCTTCAGGTTTTTCCCCTTCCAAGATGGTGTATCTTTCGAGCATGGAGATCGTTTATGATGCCGCCGCGATCTTAAGGGGCAGGCTCCACCTGCCTTACGCGCGCATAGAGCTTACGGAGATGGGGGTGGAGAAAAACAAAAACGGCAGGCTTAACGCCGACTCCCTTAAGATTGCAAGGCAGGAGAACTCCGGCAAGCCCGCCAAAGAGATGCCTATTCAGATCGATTCGCTTGACCTGATCATCGGAAAAGTCGTCTCCAGGGATTACAGTTCGGGTGAGGCAACGCCGGCGATAAGCGTTTATGAGATCAACATCAATAAGACCTATAAAAATATATCCAGCGTCCAGCAGCTGGCTGCCCTTATCGTAGCCGAACCGATGAAGGTCGCGGGTATCCAGGGCGCGGCTATTTACGGAGTAGCCGCCTTGACGGGGGTGGCGGTGCTGCCGGTGGCGGTGGCGGCGACTTTTGCCGGCAGGGATAGCGTTGAGCATGACTTTAGGTCATCGTTTGATGCGGTATACAAGGCGTGCGTAGATACGTTAGAGAAAATGGGCAGATTGACCAGCGATGATAGGGGGTCCGGTATAATCGAAGCAGAGGTCAACGGCGTCAAGATCAACGTAAAGGTCGGCGCTCTCCCCGGGGTTACCAACGTTAAGGTTTCAGCCAGGAAGTATATGCTGCCCAAGCCCGCCGTAGCCGCAGGCGTACTTTATAAGATTACCGAGAAAGTAAAATAAGACATGAATCGCGAAGAAGTGCTTAAGTCCATAAAAGAAAATAAAGACCTGCCGACGCTGGGTGAGTTTTACGGTAAATTCAGAGAGAAAATGAAGGACCCGCGCACCTCGGCTACCGAGATAGCCAACCTTATTTCTTCTGACCAGGTAATTGCCTCGCGGGTGCTCAGAACAGCCAACTCTCCCTTCTACGGCCTGATGAGCAGGGTTACCACCATCCCTCATGCCATAGTCATAATCGGATTTAACGGCATACACTACATCATCCTTAATACCGCGATCATGAGCTTGTTTGCCAAAGCTGCTACGAGCGCCCTTGAAGTATTCGATATACGCAAGCTATGGCAGCACTCCTGCGGGACAGCAATCATCTCCAGGCTCATCGCCAAGCAAATAGAGTTTTCCGCATTTGAAGAGATGTTTACCGCGGGGCTCCTTCATGATATAGGCAAACTCTATATTTACAAGTATTGCCCTGATGATTTCGAAAGCATAATGCGCGAAGTTTCGGGCGGCAGGCTTTTGATAAGGGAGGCCGAGGAAAAAGTATTGGGCATAAACCATGCCGAGATAGGGGAGATCCTTTTAAAGGAGTGGAACATACCTGAAGGCCTGATCGCCGCAACCAGCTTCCATCATAACCCGATCCTGGCCAAAGATAAGGCCAAGAGCGCCGCAATTGTGCACATCGCGGATATCCTATGCCGGGCGCTTGAAATCGGCTCGGGAGGCGACAACCGGATCCCCGCATTAAATATGGATGCGTGGGATAAGGTAGGTTTAGAGATAGACCATTTGGAAGACGTGATGAAAGAAGTGGATAAAGAAGTAAGGCACTTTGACGTTTTCGGTTCAAATATGTGAAAAACAATGGATACGGCTTCCAGGGAGTTCTTCCATAATTTCATCGAGAGCCTGCCCGGCGGGGTAATGATCCTTGATGAGCACGGCAAGATCGTGGATCTTAACCGCAACATCTCATTCATGCTCAATATCCTTGGCGCGGACGCCACGGGCAGTCATTACTCCGGCCTGTTGAGCCCCAAGTTAAAAGGAATATTTGATAAGCTGCTGGAGGCTATCCGCACGCAAGGCTTTATCCTTGATATGGAAGCCCCGCTTTCCGTGGGTACGGAATCCGAGGTGCTCCTGTCTTTAAGCGGGTCGTTTTTACTTATGGAGGATGCCCCCTGCAAGGAAATTATTGTCTTCTGCAGAGAGATGACTGCCAGGCAGGAGATAGAGAGGATGCGCCAGCTTGAGAAGCTCAAGAACGATTTTATCTCCAGCATCACTCACGATCTTAAGGCCCCGCTTACCAGCGTCATCGGTTACGCCGATCTGCTCCTGGAGACGGCATCGGAAAAGCTTGAGGACGCAGAGAAAGAGTACCTTTCTATCATAAAACAGGAAGGCACTCGCCTGACGCGCATGATAAACGATATATTGAATGTGGCCAAGATAGAGTCCGGAAGGCTTCAGCTGAAATCCGAGTTGATATCGATAAACCCGATAGTGGATGAGGTCATCAAGATTGCCAATGTTGCGAAAGACAAATACAAGTTTAGCGCCTCCATTGAAGAAGGGCTACCTGAGCTTTGGCTGGACGGAGAGCTTATCACCCGCGTGATCATGAACCTGGTCAGCAATGCCGTCAAATACTCGCCCGACGGAGGCGAGATCAAAGTCGTTGGTTACAAAAAAGAAGAGAACCTGCGTATCGATGTCATTGATCAGGGTATGGGAATGTCCCAAGAGTCCCTGGAGCATCTTTTCGAGAAGTTTTTCCGGGTCAAATCCGATAAGATGAAGGGGATAAGCGGTACGGGCCTGGGTTTGGTGATCACCCGGGGCATCGTTGAGGCGCACGGCGGGACGATGACGGTCTCCAGCCAGCTCGGCAAGGGCTCGATTTTCTCGGTAATCCTGCCTTTAAGCCTCGCCCAGCATAAGCCGGATTCTTAAAGCAGGTCACCATGTCACAAAGTCGCCATGTCGGCGGTGACCCGGTGATTTTTCTTTTATTATTGCTTTGTGCCACGAGTTCATATAAAATATATTAAATTACACAGGAGGTAAGTATGGCTGCGGAACAGAGCGAGGCATGGAAATCCACGGTGAGGTTTTTGGTTGTCGATGATGAGGATGTTATCCGCAAGCTTGTGGTCAGCCGGCTTAAGAAGGAAGGATATAAGGGCATCATTCATGAGGCCAGCGACGGAAAGGCCGCATTGGATATATTCTTCGAAAAGGAGATCGATTGCATCGTCTGCGACTGGAATATGCCTAACCTCAGCGGGATAGATTTTGTCGCCAAGGTCCGGCAGGGTATCGCCAGCGAAAACCTGGCGATCCTGATGGTGACGGGCGAATCACTCATGGGCAAGGTAGAGGAAGCCCTTGAACAGGGAGTGGATGATTATCTAATAAAGCCTTTCACGCCGGAAGACTTTAAACGCAAGGTCGATAAGGTTCTGGAGAAAATAAAGAAGAGAAAGATGGGTTCGGTAAACCCGTCTTAATCGCAACTCCCGCCGATAATATCGCCATCATTGCCCCGGCAGGGGTTTTGCCGATAAACAGGAGTTAATCCCTGCCGAAGGACCTGCCAGCTTTTATGGATAAAAAGACCCGGGAAAAGATTGAACGGATAGCCGGTTATATGCTTGGGGCAAAAAGCATGCTATTTATCACCGGGGCCGGCATCTCGGCTGAGTCAGGGCTGCCAACTTACCGCGGTATTGGCGGGCTCTATAATAACAGGCAGACTGATGACGGTATCCCTATAGAGACGGCGCTTTCGGGGGCCGTACTGAGGCAAAACCCGCAGCTTACCTGGAAGTATCTTTCTGAGATTGAAAAGAACTGCCGCAAGGCAAGGCCTAATCGCGCCCATGAGATCATAGCCCTGCTGGAGCGCCGCTTCGAAAGGGTCTGGGTGCTTACCCAGAACATCGACGGTTTTCACCGTCAGGCAGGCTCCCGCAACGTCATAGATATCCACGGCGACATGCATGAGCTGGTTTGCATGGATTGCAGGTCACAGATAAGGGTCAGCGATTACGGCGCCTTAAGTATCCCCCCGCGATGTAACAGCTGTCGCGGGATCCTAAGGCCGAAAGTGGTATTTTTTGGCGAGATGGTGCCGACAGATAAGTTTTCTGTTTTAGCCGGCCAGCTGCAAAAAGGCTTCGATATCTGTTTCTCAATAGGCACGACCAGCGTTTTCCCGTATATCCAGCAGCCGGTGCTCGCCGCCAATAGGGCGGGAAAACCGGTGGTCGAGATCAATCCCGGCGCAAGCGAAGTCTCGCATTTATCGGATATCAAGCTATCCCTGGGCGCTCAAGCCGCGCTGGAAGAGATATGGCAAACTCTTTTATCAAAAACTTGAAGGCGGTAATTTTTTAAGTATAATATTGGCAAACGGCAGGTTTAAAGGGAGATAAAACTTTCATTATGGCGACGATAGCGGCGAGGGTAGTCCTGGCGGTCATTTTGCTGTCGGCAGGCTTTTTGTTCTTAAAGACGCAGGAGTACAAGGGGCTGACGCTCCAGTACGAAGAGCTTTTCGATCAGAACAGCTACGATGAAGCCGCCGAGGTCGTGCAAAAGCAGATGCGCTTGACTGAGGGTATGTTTTTCCTGAAAAGGTTCTTTATGCCGGCCTGCTTTAATAATCTGGGATCGATTTATTATGCGCGCAATGATATGGTAAGGGCCGAGGTGTATTTTGGCAACGCTGCCCAGTCAGCCGAAGAGGCCTTCGGCAAAAAGAGCGCCAAGCTCATTCCCCTATACGAAAACCTGGTCATGCTCTATGAGACCACGGGCGATCACGACAAGCGCAGGGTTTTTACGGAGAAGATCGCGGGCTTGAAGGCGGGATTGCGCTAAGGGTTCTATAACTATTCCCGGAACATATTGATGAGAAGAGTAAAGCGAAAAAGCAGTATCAGGATTTACGTATCGCTAGCCATAATCCTGGGCCTCTCTTTCGGTTTTTATCTCTACCGCAGCTACCAGAAGCAGCTTTTGGAAAACAGGAAAAAAGCATGGCTGGGGCTGGTAGACGAACTAAGGGGGCGGATAGCGGGGTTTGACGGTCAGGCCTCGGTAATGATAAAAGACCTAAAGATGGGCTGGGAGGTCTCTTTTGAAAAAGACAGGCTTCACGCCGCCGCCAGCCTTATTAAAATACCGATCATGGCTGCCTGTTTCAAGGCCGCGCAAAACCAGAGGTTGCGCTTAGGGGATGCCATAGAGCTAAAAGGCTTGCATAAAGTTAACGGCTCCGGGCTGCTTAAAGAAGTGCCTTGCGGCACGTACTTTTCAGTCCAAAAGCTTATAGAGCTGATGATAACCGAGAGCGACAACACCGCCACCAATATATTAATTGGCCTGCTGGGTTTTGATCACATAAATGAATTTTTAAAAGATACCGGACTACGGCATTCCAATCTTTCCCGCAAGATGATGGATTTCAAAAGCAGGGCCAGGGGCATAGAGAACTATACCACTGCCTCAGATATGGCGCTGATACTGGAGAAGATATACCGCGGCATGCTGGTAAATAAGGATGTTTCTGCCAAGTGCCTTCTTGTTCTCAAGAGCCAGACGATAAACGACCGCATACCCGGCAAGCTTCCGGATGAGATAGTAGTGGCTCATAAGACCGGCCTGGAGAATAACGCCTGCCACGATGCCGGTATCGTCTTTACCCCCAAAGGGGATTATCTTATCTGCGTGCTTACGCGCCCCTTCAAGTCCAACAAATCCGCCAAAAAGTTCATCTCCAACGTATCCCTGGACGTATATAACTATTACCATAACTTCTGAATTCTGGTTCCTTAAGCAAAATAAAGGGGACGGTTCTCTTGCCTGAGTGTTGGGGACGGTTCTCTTAAGAGAACCGTCCCCAACAATAGAATTAATTTAGACCCCCCTTTTTTTATTTGGAATATCCTCTAAAGTAAACCGGATTTAAGCCGATAATATCAATAGAAACAGTTATAATTTCATGGATCAGACCGCCGTATCGCTTATAAACCCGCATTTAGGCGGGATACTGCGTTATGAATCTCTGCAGGAGATAAAGAGGGATATCATCCTTGAGACGCCTTCCGCCAAGGTAGAAGTCCGTAGTCTTGATTTTCAAGATCCGGCGGTCAAGGCTTTGGTTGAGCGCATAAAATGCGCGCGGCTGCCATGGGAAAAGAAAGAGCATCTTTTGAAGCTCTTGTTTATGTATTTGAAGTCCAGCCAAGCCTGTTCGCAGTCAGGGGCAGGGGGCCTTCAGGCTGAAGACGGTTTTATCAAGCAAATGTACAACCTTATCCAGACAATGGAGCTTAGCGAGAACAGCCGGATCGACCCCCAAGAGCTGATCAGGCACAAAAAAAAGACAGATGAACTGGTAGCGGATTTTCTGCTGGAGGAGGAGCGTCTTCGCCAGCTAAAGGATGCCCAACAAAAGGCCTCTTACAATAACAGCTTCGGCCTTGTTCTGGCAGCTTCGCAGAGCAGGGATAAGGATATCCCCGCTGAGAATATATCTGCCGGAGGTTACTCTTTCTAAAATAGATTATAAAAATACCCCTGCTTCACAAGAAACAGGGGTATTTTTATAATTGTGCCCTTAAGCGAGAATATCTATTTGATGTTTGCCCAGCGGTTTCGGAAGAGGCACGGAGTTTATAAGCTGGAGCGCCAGATCCTTCTGGGTCTGATTCGCTTTCTTAAAGGCGTAAATGCCGTAGGCGGAATTGACATTACTGCCGTTGGTGACGTTGGAAATATTCATCATGTTGGCGAGTCTCATTTAAACCTCCTGTAGCCGACTCAACGAGGTCAAGCCAGAAAATCGATCAGGCTCTGTTTCTCTCTCTCCGGTATCGGCATGCTCTTAAGAATGGTCACGATGGTCTCTTTCTGCGCCTGATTGGCTTTTTTCAGGGCGTAGATAGAGAAAGCGCCGCTTACTCCGGAGGTATTCGCTGCCTGCGCGAACTTTGCGGCATCCATATCGCCTATTCTCATAGCCACCTCCTTGTGCTGGTCGCATTATAAATTATACCATATAGTTAGGTCATTTTCAAGTTACAGGCAGCAGGCGACTTGTTGTAATGTTATGATATCTAAGATGTTATGTAAAATAAAGATAAACTCGGCTTTATGGGCTTATTCAGTCTTGAAAAGATATTGCCTTAAATGTTATACGTGTTATAATTGTTCCTGAACAGGAGGGATAAAATGTTCGTGTTTTCAAACTTTCTTGCGGCCCTGGCCAATATCCTGGACATACTGTTGACCGTCGCTTACTGGCTTATACTTATCCGGGCCCTTATTAGCTGGGTAAATCCGGATCCTTTCAACCCTATTGTCAAGTTTTTGTATAATTCAACCGATCCTATTCTTTATCCTATCCGCAAACTCCTGCCGTTTACCTACAGAATAGGCATCGATATCTCACCGTTAATTGCTTTTTTAGCGATTATTTTCCTGAAGTCTTTTATCGTGCGCACGCTTATGGATCTTAGCCTGCGCTTAAGGTAGCAGTTTTACCCGTTGGAGGCAGAGATGGCCGATGAAATAGAGGAATTATTCAAGGAAGGCAAATACGAAGAGGCCGCAGGCCTGCTTCAGAAGGTGATCGCCAAGAATCCGGGGGATGCGATCGCGCACTTTAATCTCGGTAATACCTATGCCCTGGCCAAGGATTGGGATAAGGCGGTGGCTGAATGGGAAGAGGCCTTAAGGCTTAACCCTCAGTTCCAGGCGGCGCTTTTTAACCTCGCTTTGGCCCATCAGAATTTACGCAACGAGGAAAAAGCGGTATTCTACTGGGAGAAGATGGTAGTGCTTAACCCGTCAAGCGAAGAAGCACACATGGCGCTGGGTTCCATTTATTACTCCAGGGGCAATATCGCACAGGCCCAGCACTACTTTGAGGCCCTGGCCAGGATAAAGCCCGATAATTTCATGGCCCACAATAACCTCGGGATAGTATATTACCAGCAGAACAAGGTCGACCAGGCGATAGAGAGTTTTAACAAATCCATCCTCTTAAAGGGCGATTATAAGTTTGCTTATTATAATCTGGGGCTGGCCTATCTTACCAAGCAGCAGCTGGCCGAAGCCGAGGATGCTTTTAAGCGGGCGCTTGAGATCGATGATAATTATTTTGAGGCGCACCTGAATCTTGGCCTTGTTTATCTTAATCAGAATAAGAGGGTAGAAGCTAAGAGCGAATTCGAGAGGGCCCTAAGCCTGAAATCCGATTTCGGCCTGGCGCATTATAACCTGGGATTGGTGCTCATGGACCAGAAAGATTATAAGGCGGCAGCCGAATCTTTTTCCAGGGGTATAGAATGCGGGGTAGGGGATCCCATAGTGCTTTACCATCTTGGGGCCTGTTTCTATAACCTTAAAGAGAACGATAAGGCCAAGAAGCAGTGGGAGCTGTTTTTAACAAAAAACCCCGACTCCGCCCTTGCGGGCGAAGTCAGGGAGCTGCTTAAGAAGCTTTGAAGCAAGGCCCGGAACTCTTTTAAGCGTAGACCGAGAAGTTAAGCGTCGCAAAGCCAAGGTTGAACCTGAGCGTTCCGTTATCGAAGTAGAAGTTTTTCCGCAACGGGTCTGTCTGCGCCAGGGCGTTCTTGACCGCTGAAACGCTTGTGCCTGAGGCCTCGGAGTCTTCTGTCTTGAACATGTCGAAAGAAGACTCTACTGTCTTTACCTCCCCGTTTTTACTTACCAGGATCGTTCCCTGTAATTGAACATTGGTATCTTGTTCGGCTTGTGCAAACTCGCCTTTCTTTTCGCCTTCCGTGACCATCTTTAAGCCGCTTCTATCATAGGCGGCGTTTACCGTGATCAGGCGGCTGCCGTCTTCAAGCACTGTTGAAGTGAGTTTTCCTTCCAGTTGCGCCTGGTTCTTTTGGCCGGAAAGCGCCGTGGCTTCGCTTGCCAGCTCTCCGTCAACAGACTTAGCGGTCTCTTTTGAGGTGATCTCTGAAGAAGCGAAGGAGAAGCTGAAGTTTACCTCGCCCGTATCCAGCTTAAAGGAGCTGGCAATACCGCTATAGGTGGCAAAGCTTATTCCTACCCCGGCACCTGCGACATTTCCGACGGGTGTCACCTGTTCGGCCGGCTGGTATTGGACGCTTCCGCTAACCATTTTGGCGGTTGCGGTGTCGGTATTGACCCTAAGCTCGTTGACACCTTCCTTAGTGACGTCGTTGATTACGCGGCTTCCCACATCGACGTTCTTAAGGCTATAGAGTCTGCCGCCCCCCTCGAGATTAGTTAACTCGATGGCCCCTGCCCAGGCAGCGGAGTTCTGGTCCTGGATATTCCTTTCGATTTCGCGCACCGCGACGTTTCCGTTGGGCGCGGTGCTCTCTATCCTGGTGTCAATGTCCGTGACTACTTTACTGCTTAGCTCTCCTGCTCCGCGCACGCCTGCGGCATCCTGGTTGACGATGCGGTTGATGTCGGTATTGGTGCTTTGATTAAGGGTAGAGGCGGTATTGGTAAGATAGGCCTGCGTCGATATGGTCGAGCCGTCAGGAGCGAGGTTAGTGACTACGGTCGCAGCGGCGGCATTTGTATTTTGGGTCAGCTGGCCTTCGGTCTTTTGTGTATCAAGGCTCACTCTTTCCTGCCCCTTAGCAAGAGAGAGGATCTCCCTTTCCGTGTTAATATTCTGTTGCATGACGATATTTCTGTCTTCGTTGGATTCGCTAACCCGGTTAGAATCCTGGACGCCGATTACCTGGCCTTCTTGGTTGAGCCTGGTTACCGTGGCAGCATAATCGGTCAGGCTGTTGGTTTGGATGTTGGTAGAGCCGCTGCGAGTGTCCTGCGTATCTATCTGTGTTTTGGTTATAGCTACGCCTGCGATATTAGCTTTGCTGATTGTGGTATCCTGAAGCACGTCGCGTTGGAGGGAGCTTACCGTGTTTTGATTCAGGGCGGAGCTGGTTTCCTGGTTTACTATTGTATGACTAAACGCATTGCCTACGACATTACCTTTATTATCCGTGTTGCTTACATTGCGCATTGTTTCGGTAACGGCATTGGTATTCTGCAAGCGGCTTAAATCCTGATTGGTATTAGTAGTGATGCTGGTTTCTCTTATAGAGCCGCCCACTTTCTGGTAAGCGTTGGAGACAATAGTGGAGTCAACGGTCCTGGCAAGATCGAACGAAGAGTTGCTCAGGACATTGCGGCTTTGATCAAGCTGTATGGTTTGATTTGCATACCCGGGTTTTGGCTGACCCTGGTTTACTTTTATATTTTGTGTCTGGGATAGGTTGGAGTTAAGCTGGGAAGCGGTATTGCCGCTGGCATTGTACTGGGCCAGGACATTCAACACGTTACCCGTCCGCTGAGATTGAACGGAGGCAGTGGCGGTGTAGCTACCTTGCATCTTAACCGAGACATCCTGCTGGGTATGGGCCTTTGCTTTCAGGGGATTAATGTTTTTGGCCAAGCTTTGGATCTTGGCGTTGATCTTCTGCATGTGCGCAGGGTTCATGATATTGCTGGCTGCCTGCATAAGCTGCAGCCTCAGAGGATTAAAATAATGCTCCAGTTTATTCAGCTGTCCCATACCCATTTTTGCCTCCTTGCGTTAGGTTCCTAAAAAAATACCCCGGTAAGATCAACCGGGGTCGCACCAAGCTTCACCTTTGGCAGCTCAGCCCCCCGACTTAAGAGTCGGGGCTGTAGCTTTGCGCCCCAGCATTACTGCTAGTTTGCCTTTTCAATGGCTATATACTTTTATTATAGTCCGAAGTTACATAACAATTATAACACGTTTTGGCAGGTAATTCAAGGGTGAGGGCTGAAGCTGCCATTTGTCCCGGATTTATTCTAACCTATTGACATTCTTATGGGATATGTTATAATTTTGCTGCTATAATCAAAAAAAGGGGAAAAAATGAAGATTCAAGCTTTAGTCGTAGATGACTCTAAAGTAATGCGGGGTATCATCGTATCTACGGTTAACAGCAGCCAGCTGGCGGAGTTTGAGTTTATCGAGGCCGACAGCGGTGAGGATGCGCTGGCAAAGTTTGATCCGGCTGCCATTGATATCGTCTTTACCGATTGGAACATGCCCAAGATGAGCGGCGTAGATTTCGTGAAGGAAGTACGCAAGAGGCCCGGAGGAGATGTTACCCCTATTATAATGGTCACCAGCGAAAAGGCGATGGGTAAAATGGAAGTGGCCCTTGATGAGGCCGGGGCCAACGCCTATATCTGCAAGCCTTTTACTACCGATGATGTTGTCCGGGCGCTGAGCAAGTTCATAGAGGAGATAAATCAGAGAAAACAGAAAGGCAAAGGCGGCTTTTTCGGCAAGCTTTTGGGAGGAGGTTAACTGCTTTGGAGGAGTCGATTCTTGTAAGTAAGCTTTTCAGCGGAAGCGGGCTTTCGCCAGAATTATTGGAAGATGTAAAGCAAGCGACCATATCGGCCCTTGGCCTTATCTGTAACGAAAAACCGCAGTATGTGGGCATGAAGGAAAACGGCGCGCTTGAAGACGTAATCGTGGGCATCATGTCTTTGGTAAGTAAGGAGCTGGCGCTTTCCCTTCATCTGGGTTTTTCTCAGGATGCAGCCGTCGTTGTTGCAAAGAGGTTTGCGCGCTGCGATATCCCGTTTGCCAGCTCCGATATGAATGACGTTATCGGCGAGCTTACTAATATCTTTACCGGGGACATTTCCGGACGTCTTGAGGTCTGGGGCATCAAGAGCGATCTATCCATTCCTACCGTAGCCAGAGGCAAAGAGTTGGAGCTGTTGCTGCCTGCCAAGTCTCCAGCGGTATGTCTGTTGTTCAAGTTCAGCTTTGGGCAATTCTGGGTTAAGATCGGCATAGGCAGACCCGAGCCTAACAAGTAGCTTTCGTTTTAAAACAATAACATAATGCCAGAAACAGGCAAAACCCTTGTTGAGAAATTAAGGAAGCTCTCAGCCTCTTTCAAGGATTTGACCCCGGACAACAAGGAGCTTATTGTCCGGATAGGCAGCCAATTGGAAGAGCTCGCCGGCTGTCTCCCCTCAGAGCTCTATAAATTATCTTCCGTATTAAACCTCGCCTTAAACGCGCTTCAGGCCGTTTATGAAAAGACCAGCGACGATCCGTTCTGTCTTGTTAACGCAATCGAGATGTCGCTTGTGGCAGTCGGCGATTTCCTTTCGGATGCCCCCAACAAGAACGAACGGCTCAATGATGCCGGCAGAGCGCTGTGGATAACCCTCGGCCGTTCTCCCGAAGAGTGCCCTTATCGTGACGACGCCCTTAATCAGAAAAAAATAGCTACGCTTGACGAAATAGCTGCAAGCCTGATACGCCTGGAGGCGCAGGATCTGCTGGGGCTGTCGGCAATAAGGGAGATGGTCAGATCCCTGTATGAATCCAGCAGGTCTCCTGCCGGGGCGAATCAGGTCCTTGGGCAGATTTTAAAGAAGCTGGATGCGAGCCTTGAGGCCGGCGTCTGCAGCCAGGAGATATTGACTTCCACCGGCGCGCTGATCGAGACCGCCATGAGCTTCGTGGATCAGGGAAAAGAGGGAAACAAGGTCTTAAAAGAAGCGTCTTTGCCGGACGCTCAAAATGCGCAGAGCAAAAAAATCAAGTCAAAGGCGGCTGATACCTCATCTAAGCCGGCGGAAACGACCGACTCAAGTCCGGAACCGCAGAAATCCCAGCCTGCCCAGAGCGACGCCAGTCTTATTGCGGATTATGTAACCGAGAGCTTTGATTACATAGAGAAAGCCGAGGCAGCCCTTCTGGCCCTTGAGACGGATGCCTCTAACGCAGAGGCCGTTAATATCGTATTCAGGGCTTTCCATACCATAAAAGGCACTTCATCGTTTTTGGGTTATACCTTGATAGCGGAGTTAGCTCACAAGGCCGAAAACCTGCTTAGCAAAATTCGCGATAAAAAAATACAGTATTCCGGAGGCTACGCCGACCTGGCACTGCGTTCGGTGGATATGTTGAAGCTGCTTTTGGAAGGCGTTCGAAACTCTCTGGGCGGCGAGCCGATCATCAAACCCGGAAATTACGACCAGCTTTTGAGCGCTCTCGGCGACCCGCATTCAAGCGGCGTGAGCGAAAAAGGAGCCGAGGATTCGGGGGTGTCGGTGAGGATCGGAGACATCCTGGTTTCCGAAGGCAAGGTCTCGCGCCAGGATATAGAGGATGCCGTTGCGCAACAGGGCAACGAGCCTCTGGGCATGGCCCTGATAAAATCCAAAGCCGCCAGCCTTTCCGACGTAGGCAGGGCCTTGAGGACCCAACAGCAGATAAAGGGCGGCGAAACTTTTATCGATTCTTCGGTCAGGGTAAGGACCGATCGTCTCGACAGGCTCATCGACATGATCGGCGAGTTGGTTATTGCCCACTCTATGGTTGCGCAGGACAAAACCATGCTTTCCAGCGAGAATGACGCGCTTTTGAAAAAGGTGCAGCATACCGCTAAATTCGTCCGGGAGCTGCAGGACCTAAGCATGCTTATGCGCATGGTGCCGCTAAAAAGCACTTTCCAGAAGATGGCGCGCCTGGTCAGGGACCTGTCCCAGAAGAACGGAAAGGTTGTTAACTTCATTTCGGAAGGGGAAGAGACCGAGATCGACCGCAATATGGTCGATATTATCAATGACCCCCTGGTGCACATGATGCGTAACGCCATTGACCACGGTATTGAGTATCCGGATGAAAGGGAAAAAGCCGGAAAGCCTTCGGCAGGCAGCGTCAAACTTTCGGCCTATCATCAGAGCGGCAACATCATCGTTGAGATCCAGGATGACGGTAGAGGCCTTGATCGCCAGAAGATCCTGGATAAGGCCGTTGAAAAAGGTTTGCTTGAGGCGGGCAAGGAGCTTGTTGATAACGAGATCTATAACCTGATCTTTCTCCCCGGCTTTTCTACCGCCGATAAGATCACCGATGTCTCGGGCAGGGGCGTGGGCATGGATGTGGTCAAGAAGAACATAGAGGCTTTGCATGGCAGGATAGAAATAATATCCAGGCCGGGGATGGGCTCCACTTTTATCGTAAAATTCCCCCTCACCATGGCCATTACCGATGGGATGCTCCTTAAGGTTGGCAGTCAGCGCTACGTACTGCCTACCGTGAACATCTCAATGAGCTTTCGGCCGGCCAAAGAGGCGGTCTCAACGGTTGCCAATAGCGCTGAGATGGTAATGTTCCGCGGCAGGCTTATACCGATAGTCAGGTTGCACAGGATATTCGGCATAACCGATGCCGCCGAAGATATAAGCCAGGCATTGCTTGTGGTGGTAGAAGACAGGGAGGATCGTTGTGCTTTACTTGTCGATGATTTGATAACCCAGCAGCAGGTAGTGGTAAAGTCTTTGGGTGGGACGTTCGTGCGCAAGGCAAAAGGCGTTTCGGGGGGCGCGATAATGGGAGACGGCCGTGTCGGGCTTATACTGGACGTGCAGGGGATAATCGCTCTTTCGCGAGGCGACACTGTTAAATTATAATACCGATAAAATAACATGCTGCAGATCGTAGGAATAGCGGATCTTAAGGTTTCATCCAATCCCGACGACACACTTATCACTTATGCCCTGGGCAGCTGCCTGGGGATCAGTGTTTATGACCCGGTTTCCGGCGTCGGGGGGCTGCTACACGTGATGCTGCCTCTTTCGACGATGGATGCCAAGAAAGCCGATAATAATCCCTATATGTTCGTTGATACGGGTGTGCCGCTTTTGTTTACGGAGTGCTATAAGCTGGGCGCACAGAAACAGCGCATGGTGATTGCTGCAGCCGGAGGCGCCTTTTTCCATTCAGCAGCAGGAGGAGACGATTATTTTCAGATAGGCAAGCGTAATTTTGTCATGCTCAGGAAGCTGCTATGGAAGAATGGTTTGCTTCTTAAGTCGCACGATGTGGGGGGCAGCATTTCCCGGACAATGGCTTTGAATAATTCTAACGGAGAAGTAGTCATAAAGACTCAAGGCGTTGAAACTACCCTTGTTCCATCTTTAAAAAACGGCAGAATGGCCGTGGGCTAATAGGAGGCAGGGCTATGGCGCTCAATATCCTTATCGTAGAAGACAGCGCGGTCATGCGCGAGATGATCATCCGCACGCTGCGCCTTTCCAATATCCCGCTTGGCGAGATCTATCAGGCCTCAAACGGCGCGGAAGGGCTGGAGTTGATAAATAAACATTGGCTGGACCTGGTCCTGGCCGACATAAACATGCCGGTGATGAACGGCGAGGAGATGATCGATAAGATCAGGCAGAACCCCGCTACCGCGGATCTGCCGGTGATCATCGTCTCGACTGAAAGCAGCGAGACCCGGATCGACCTGTTGACTAAAAAAAGCGATGGATTCGTGCATAAACCGTTTTCCCCCGAGTCTCTGCGGGAGGCGATACTCAACGTTATCGAGGTCTGATATATGGACAAGGAACTGCAAGAGGCTTTGGCTAAAGTCATGCTTATGGCTTTTGAGGAGATGGGTTTCGTTTTTCCGGAAGCACAGATGACAAAGGAGCAGGGGAATTCAGAGGCAGAAGTCGCGGTTGAAGCTTCGTTTTTCGGCCCGTTCAAAGGCAAGATAATCCTGCAGATATGCGGGGGGCTGCTCCCGAGCATCACCGCCAATATGCTTGGTTCTGACTCGCCGCCGGATAGGGACCTGCAGCTTGATGCCATAAAAGAGCTCTCAAACGTAGTTTGCGGCAACCTCCTGCCGTTGATCGGCGGAGCTAAAGAGGTGTTTCATATAATGCCTCCGCGGGTACTTGAGTTAGACGGTTTCTCGCTTGACGGGCGTATCGGGGAAACACATATCGGCATCGAAGGCGGCAGGGCGGATCTTTATCTTTTTGTCGAAGATCCCGGTGAATTAAAGCTAAAGGCCTAAAGAGCTATGATCAGGGTTTTGGTTATTGATGATTCCGCGGTAGTGCGTAAGATCCTCAGCGATGAGTTGTCGCGCTACGAGGATATCGTGGTCGTCGGTACGGCCCTGGACCCGTTTGTCGCCCGTGAAAAGATTTTAAAGCTTAAACCTGATGTGATCACGCTTGACCTGGAGATGCCCAAGATGGACGGGTTATCGTTCCTGGCCAAGCTTATGAAGTATTATCCGCTGCCTGTTATCGTGGTCAGCTCCGTCGCCCCCCAGAACAGCGAAAAGGCCGTTATGGCGCTGGGGCTGGGCGCGATGGAGGTTATCAGCAAGCCGGCGGTCGGTGAGCCGGTGGAAGAGATGACCAAGAGGCTGGTCCACGCAATCCGCGCCACATCTCAGGCAAAAGTCGTCGAGACAAAAGAGCCCTTGCGCAGGGAAATCCCTATTGAAAGCGTAAGGCCGCCCAAGAAAGCCGTTGACCAGGCTCTTCAGACAGACAGCCGTATCATAGCCATAGGTGCCTCAACCGGAGGCACTCAGGCTATTGAGCATATTTTGGTAGAGCTGCCCGAGTTTATGCCCGGCATCCTTATCGTTCAGCACATGCCCGCAGGCTTTACCGCCTCTTTTGCCAACCGTCTTAATAGTATCTGCGCCATGGAAGTAAAGGAGGCGCAGGATAATGATCAGGTGCGTGCGGGCCTGGCGCTGGTCGCACCCGGCAATAAACATATGATCCTGCATCACCGCGCAAACGGTAGTTACGCGGTAAAGATAAAAGACGGCCCGCAGGTCCATCATCAACGACCAAGCGTCGACGTCCTCTTTGAGTCCGTCGCTGCCTGCGCTTCGGCCAATGTCATCGGAGTGATACTTACGGGAATGGGCTCTGACGGAGCGCGGGGTTTGCTTCAGATGCGCCAAAAAGGGGCTTATACATTGGCACAGGATGAGGCTAGCTCCGTCGTCTTTGGTATGCCTAAAGAGGCGATAAAGCTCGGCGCGGCAGTAAAGGTAGCGTCTTTGGAGAATATGAGCAAGGAGATAATCAATGCCCTTTCAAAGGTAAATAATGATAACCAGCAGAAATAATTCAAACAAAAGAAAGACCACTCGCGTAGCCTATGCTCATCCGATAATCCTGTATAAGGGCAGGAATAGATTCAGCGGCCTTATAGATAACATTTCTTTAAAAGGAGTATACGTTAAGACCGATAAGAGAAATGGCCTGCGGGTCGGGGACAGCATCGAGTATAAGATCATCCTGCCCGGGACGCGGCCGCGGATAACCGTACAGGGGCAGGCTAAGATCGTGCGTAAATCCGGGATAGGCTTCGGGATTTATTTTATTCGCATGCGCGATGTCGACCTTACGCACATACGCAGGCTCATTGATCTCAATCTTATGAGCGCGGCTAAAACCGGCGCAGAACTCAAGAGTTTCCTCACATAGCCATATGGGTTTTTTCAGCGATTTCGCTTTGGAAATCAGCGATCAGGATTATTCGCTCTTTGCCGAGCTTATCTATAAACGTAGCGGCATCTTTTTAGGCGACAATAAAAAAGAGCTGCTTAAGGCGCGCCTGCTTAAGCGTATGCGCGTATACGGCTTTAGCCGCTTCAGGGATTATTATAAGTATGTGACGGAAGATAAGTCCGGCGCAGAGCTTGTGAAGATGCTCGACGTAATATCTACCAACGTTACTTCGTTCTTTCGCGAAGTTCAGCATTTTGATTTTATGACAACGCGCATCTTCCCGGATATATTCGAGCGCAACCGAAGACGGCATAGGGTGCGCATATGGTCAGCAGGCTGCTCAAGCGGAGAGGAAGTTTATAGCGTTCTGATCACCCTCCTTGAATACATGAAGAACCAGAAGCTCTCTTTGAATGCCTGGGACGTTAAGATCCTGGGTTCCGATATTTCCACCAAAGTCCTGGCTTTCGCCAAGCAGGCCCGTTATGACGAGTCCAAAATCAAAAGCGTGCCGCCGCTTCTGCTTTCGAGCTACTTCCGCCGCAAAAGCGCTCCGGGGGAAGACGCCTTTGAGGTAAGCGATCTGGTGAAAAAGCTGGCTTTCTTCTACCGCGTTAACCTCATGAGCGATTCTTTTCCGTTCCAGGGGCCTTTTGATATAATATTATGCAGGAACGTGATGATCTACTTCGACGTTAATACCCAGATGAAGCTGATGGATAAGTTCTGTAAATACCTTGACGAAGACGGCTATCTTATAATCGGGCACTCCGAAACGCTCCTGGGTCTGCGGGCTAACCTTAAGAGCGTTGCGCCGGCAGTGTTTAAAAAGAACTGACCTGAATATGAAGTCGCTGGTTAAATATCAATGCATTATTAATCCGGGGTACATGGTGGTCTGCAAGGAGCCGACGCTTTTGTGTTCCGTATGCGGTAACGGCGTTGTTGTCGTGCTCTGGGATAAGATCAGAAGGTCCGGAGGCATGGCCCACTGTATTTATCCGAAAGTCAAGTGGGGAGAGAGGGCCACTAACTACCATGTCGATATAGCCATACCGTCTTTGATAAAACAGATGATGTCTTTTAACTCCTCCGTCTATTCCCTGGAGGCGCAGATATTTGGAGGAGGGGATACTTGCGGCGGTTTTTCCAGGAGAAGGGCGGCGCAGGTTTTAAAATCGGTTAAAAGCATTTTAAGGAGATCCCGGATCAATGTCGTGTCCGAGGACATCGGCGGAGGCTTGGGCAGGAAGGTGATGTTTAATACCGGTTCAGGCGACGCCATAGTGATTAAGACTCGAAGGGTCCGTCAGGCTGACTGGGCGCCGGATTACGGGGTATTGGCGCGTAAGTGAAAAAGGAGGGGGAGATGTTCAAGAACATGGGTATTTTTAGCAAGATACTGCTGTTGTGCATCGGTATCGCTCTTGCGTTTTCTCTTATACTGATTTGGATAGTCCCGATGTTCAGAAACAGCGCTTATGATGCCAAATACTTGAAGACGCGGCAGCTGGTGGAAGCGGCGTTCAGCGTCATCGCCGATTATGGCAACAGGGTGGAGGCGGGCGAGCTTTCTCTGTCCGAAGCTCAGGGCAAGGCCATAGAGCAAATAAGAGCCATGCGTTACGGCGATAATGATTACTTTTGGATAAACGACCTTGAGCCGCGCATGATCATGCACCCCATCACCACCGATCTTAACGGCAAGAGCCTAATCGATTATAAGGACCCTACGGGAAAGGCGCTTTTCGTAGAGATGGTCAATGTCTGCAGGCAGAAGGCAGAGGGGTTTGTAAATTACTATTGGAGAAAACCAGGCGATCCCAAGCAGTACCCTAAGATTTCTTTCGTTAAGCTGTATCCCAAGTGGGGCTGGATCGTGGGTAGTGGTATTTATATAGACGACGTCGAAAGAGAAGTGGGTAAGGTTATCTACTGGACTTTGTTTATAGTTATTCTGCTTTTCCTGGCGACTACGGTTGTGTCGGTATTATTTGCCAGGTCTATTGCCAGGCCCGTAAAACGCATCGCCTATAATCTTAACTCCGGCGCAGACCAGACTACTATCGCGGCTACAGAAGTTGCCGCAGCCTCCCAGGAGCTTTCCCAGGGGGCTACCGAGCAGGCCTCGTCTATTGAAGAGGTATCCAGCTCTCTTGAAGAGATGAATGCCATGATCAACCAGAATGCCGAGAACGCCTCCAAGGCCAATGAAATAGCCCAGGAAGCAAGGGCTTCTGCCGAAGCCGGGGCTATTGCCATGGGCAGGATGGGCGAGGCGATGCATGAGTTGAGCCAGTCTTCCGATAAGATATCCAGGATCATCAAGACCATCGAGGAGATCGCCTTCCAGACTAACCTTCTGGCCTTGAACGCTGCGGTTGAGGCCGCGCGCGCAGGCGAGCACGGCAAAGGTTTTGCGGTGGTGGCCGAAGAAGTAAGGAATCTGGCTAAGAGATCAGCGGAAGCGGCCAAAGATACCGCTACTCTCATAGAAGATAATATGTCCAAGGCAAAAGCCAGCCTCGATAACTCCAAAGATATCGAGACTTCTTTTGACGTGATCACCCAGCAGGCAACCAAGGTGGCTAATTTCGTAGCGGAGATCGCCGCGGCTTCCAAGGAGCAGTCCAGCGGCATAAACCAGATCACTAATGCCGTCACCCAGATGAACCAGGTTACCCAGCAGACCGCCGCCTCCGCCGAGGAGAGCGCATCTAGCGCCGAAGAGCTCTCTTCCCAGGCGCAGATGCTAAAGGGGTTGATCGTTGAGCTGGCTCAGGTCATAGGCGGTTTAAGGGTGGCATTGGCCCAGAGCCAGGAGCGCATAGATAGTGCTTGCGAAAGAAGGAAGCAGCTAAAGCATGGCGCGGGGCACGCGCAAACCAATAAACCCCAGAAAAGCGCAGAACCCGGCAGGTCCGCTAAACAGGATAATGCAGGCCCAATGATCACCAGGCCCGATGAAGCTTTGTCCGCAGATGAGGCCCATCGCCTGAAAGAGTTTTAGCCAAGAACAGGGACGGATTTTGAGAAAAAAGGAGGCAAAGATGGGAGAGACGGAAAGAGCAAGGATCAATGATGAGGTGTTAGCCGCCAAGGAAGGAAAATATCTTACTTTTGTCCTCGGGCATGAGGAGTACGGCCTGGAGATACTTCAGGTGCGCGAGATCATCGGGCTTATGGATATCACGGCAGTCCCCAAGGTCCCGGAGTATGTCAAAGGCGTGATCAACCTGAGGGGCAAGATAATACCGGTGATTGATTTGCGTCTCAAATTCGGGATGGAGAAGATCAACTATACCAATGAGACCTGCATCATAGTCCTTAATGTAGCAGATATGCTCATGGGCATAGTCGTGGACAGGGTCTCCGAGGTCCTTGACATATCTCAGGACCGCATCGAGCCTACTCCTAAGTTTGGTACCAGCGTCCATACGGATTTCATAACCGGTATCGGAAAGGTCGGCGACAAGGTAAAGATCCTGCTTAACATCGAAAGGGTGCTTACGGAGGATGCGGGGCTTATCGAACAGGTAGGCAGTTAGTTTAATTATTTGCTTGCAATGCGTTAGGAAAAAATTATAATATATTTAGTAAATCAACTTACGTTTTTTCTTGCGGTCCAAGCAACGGAGCTTGCGCAGAAAAAACTTGTCTCTACGCCGCACCAAATGCCTTCCGTCCCGACTCTTCGGGAAAGGCAGCTTTTATTCCCCATAAAAGCGGCTTTTGCCCGGAGAAAATTAATTTACTTTTTCTTTTGACAGGAGGCCAAGATGGCGTTCAGCATGAAGCAAAGAATTGCTATTCCTACCGTATCTTTGTTCCTATTGTTCGGCCTGGGGGTGTATTTTTTCATAAGCCATGAAGTCGGCAGGCTTTCCAACAATCTTATCATATCTAAGCTTGAAACTGAGCATAAGCTTTCCCGCGATTTTCTGGAAACCAGTTATCCGGGCGAGTGGTCCCTCAGGGGTAACGAGCTTTATAAGGGCGAGCATTTGTTTAACGGTGATTGGGAGTTTGTGGATAAAATTAAGGCAAGCACCGGCGCCCTGGTTACAATTTTTGCCGCTGACACCCGCGTGGCGACTAACGTGATCAAAGAGGACGGTTCCCGGGCCGTGGGAACGAAAGTCTCGGAAGAGGTCAACCAGAAAGTGCTCCGGGAAGGCAGGGATTTTATCGGTATCGCCAATGTCGTGGGAAAAGAGGTTTTGTCAAAATACTCTCCGATAAAAAATCAAGCTAACCAGATTATCGGGATGTGGTTTACCGGTTTTGACAAGGGGTATGTCTCGGCTACCACCGGCAGGATTAATTCCGTCATCCTTGTATTTTCGGCAATAATCATTTTAGCCGGGATAGCAGTGACCGTCCTGCTGGGAAACTCCATTGCCAAGCCGATCCTGGCTACGGTAAAGAACCTTGATTCCTCGGCTAACGAGATCACCAACGCCTCCGTTCATGTCGCTTCTGCGTCTCAACAGCTTTCGCAAGGGGCTACAGAGCAGGCTTCAGGCGTTCAGCAGGTTACCGATTCACTGGGAGAGATGAATACGGTGATCTTCTCGAATTCGGAAAACGCCCAGAAAGCCAACAATATCGCCCAGGATACAAAACGAACCGCCGAACAGGGAAATGTCTCCATGCAAGAGATGGAACAGGCGATGTCGGCCATAAACCAGTCTTCTGACAAGATCTCCAAGATCATTAAGACTATCGAGGAGATCGCCTTCCAGACCAATCTTCTGGCTTTGAATGCGGCGGTTGAAGCAGCCAGGGCCGGTGAGCACGGCAAAGGCTTTGCCGTAGTAGCCGAGGAAGTCAGAAATCTTGCCAAGCGTTCCGCTGAGGCTGCCAAAGATACAGCCAGCCTCATCGAGGATAACATCTCTAAGGCCAAGAACGGCTCGGAGATTGCCAAAAAAGTAGGCGGGGCATTGAACGATATAAGCGACCATGCTAACAAGGTAGCCGATATTGTAGCCGATATCGCCAAAGCCAGCTCTGACCAGTCGCAGGCCATCACTAATGTTGCCTGTTCTGTGGCCGAGGTGAGCACCGCAACTCACGAGACCGCTTCCGCCGCCGAAGAAACAGCGGCAAGCGCCGAGGAGCTTTCTTCCCAAGCCCAGCTTTTAAAGAGCCTTGTTGCCGGACTCACCGACCTCGTAGGCGGGGCAAAGAACGCCCTTATCGACCCAAAAGCCAAGCTTCTTGGCCATGACCGCAGGTCGCTCGAAAGACATAGGCTGGCAGCGTCTTCAAAGGATATGAAGGGATCATTTTCGGGGGTAAGAGTAAGCAAGCCTGAGGATGTTATTCCGTTCGAGGAGGACGGTAAGAATCTTAAGGAGTTTTAAGCCATGCATGAGGTGGGGATAACAAAAGGCCTGGTCGATTCCCTCCAGCAGCGGATTAAAGACAAAGAGGATGTGAAGTCCGTAGCCAGGGTTTCGGTCAATCTCGGACGCGACCTTGCCATATCGGAAGAATCCCTTAAATTCTGGTTTGCGCATTTTAGCAAAGGCACAAAGCTGGAGAATACGCAGGTTTCGGTAAATTTTATCGACGGCAGGTTACTTGTTGTGGATTCGCTCGAAGTAGATTAAGGACAGGCACTAAAACCTAAGAACCTTAACAAAGGAAATGACTATGAGCGAAAGAATCGGTGTCTATGTGTGCGAATGCGGACCGAATATCAAGGATGCCCTGAAGTTCGAAGAAGTAGTAGAATCTGCCAGGAGTTTGGAGAATGTTGTGTTTTCAAAGCCTTTCCGGCTCCTCTGTTCCGCCGAAGGCAAGGACGAGATATCCCGCGACATAAAAGAGCAGAAGCTTACCCGCGTAGTCATCGCCGCCTGTTCCCCCCGCGAGCATGAAGCAACTTTCAAAAAAGTCCTGCAGGACGCCGGTTTAAACCCGTATTTCCTTCAAATAGCCAATATCCGCGAGCATTGCGCCTGGGTCATGAAAGACAAGGACCAGGCCAGCGAACATGCCAAAAAGATGATAAAGGCAGCGGTCAAACGCGTAGCTTTGCACCAGCCGCTTACTCCCCGCCAGATCGATTGCATTCCCGATGTCCTGGTAGTTGGCTCAGGCGTTGCCGGCATGAATGCGGCACTGACCCTTGCCCAGAAACAGAGAAAAGTCTATCTCGTTGAAAAGCTCCCCTGTATCGGAGGCACCTTTAACCGTTTTGGGGAGGCGTTCCCGCGCATGGAGTGCGCCCCTTGCATGCTCGAGCATAAGCTTGACGAGATACTTCACGACGAGCATATTCAATTGTTTGCTTACAGCGAAGTAGCGGAGGTCACCGGCTTCCTTGGTAACTTCAATGTTAAGATCAACAAGAAGGCCCGCTTTGTCAATAAAGACGCCTGCCTTGGCTGCGGGGCATGTGCCGAGGCCTGCCCGGTCAAAGTAAAAAATGAGCTTAATGAGGGGCTTAACCAACGCAGCGCCATCTACATGCCATATCCGGGGGCATTGCCCAATCTTGCGGTCCTGGATAAGGCCAACTGCTTGCGTTTTAAGGGCCAGGATTGCACTGCCTGCCAGGTTGCCTGTCCGTTCGGCGCGATAAATTACGAAGACAAGGATGAGTTGATCGAGGTCAAGGTCGGCTCCATAATCCTGGCTACCGGTTTTGAGGCGTTTGATTGCTCCAAGGCGCCTCAATACGGCTGGCCAACGATCGAAGACGTTTATAATAACGTCGAGATGGAGCGGATCTTAAGCACCACCGGCCCCACACAAGGCAAGCTTCTGCTTAAGAACGGACAGCCCCCCAAGAAGATCGCGCTTATTAATTGCGCAGGTTCCCGCAGCTCAAAGTACCTGGATTACTGTTCGGGCATCTGCTGTCAGGAGAACCTTAAATTCATCGAGTTGATAAAGCATCAGCTTCACGATGCGCATTTGGTCAACATTTACTCTGATTTCTGCCTCACCGGCAAGGACGGCCAGAAGTTCTTTAATAAGGTAAGCAAGGAGCATGGAGTAGAATTCGTGCGCACTTCTAACCACGAGGCCGTAGAGGTGCATAAGAAGGACTCAGGGATCAGCGTTAAATTCCCCGATTATAAAACCGGCCATGTCCAGGAGATCGATGGTTTCGATATGGTGATACTGGGTACGGGTATCCAGGGGGTTAAAGGGGCTGTGGAGTTGGCGCAGATCTTTGATGTGGGAGTAGATAAGTTTGGATTCTTCGTTGAAGAGCACGGCAAGTTAGCGCCGGTGTCTACTACCACAGAGGGCGTATTTGTGGCTGGTTGCTGTGTGGCGCCGATGGAGATGGGCCAGTCTGTCGAACAAGGCCAGGCTGCCGCCGGCAGGATCCTCTTTCGCCTAGTCCCGGGAGAGAAGCTTGAGCTTGACCCCCGGGTCTCCGAAGTCATCGAGGATAACTGTTCGGGCTGCAAGTCCTGCGTGGGGTTGTGTCCTTACAAGGCGATAACATTTGACGAGGCCAAGAAGCGCGCCCACATCAACGATATCCTTTGCAGGGGTTGCGGCGTGTGCGTGGCAGCATGCCCGAGCGGCGCCATTGTCGGCAAGCATTTTACCGACGAGCAGATCTTTGAAGAGATAAAAGCTCTTCTGCGTTAGAAAGAATGATTACACAGATAAGAAGCGAGATTACACAGATTAGAAACGGGATTACGCAGATTGGGACAAAAAACGGCTTTAAGATTTAATCTATGTAATCAGTTTTTTAATCTGTGTAATCAATGAAGAATTGTTCTGAGGCCAAAGGAGGAACAATGGTACAGTTTGAGCCTAAAATCGTAGGTATACTGTGTAACTGGTGTTCTTATTCTGGCGCTGATTCCGCAGGAAGGTCGCAGAAGGATTTTCCTCCTAACATCAAGATCATCAGGGTCATGTGCAGCGGCAGGGTTGACCCGCAATTTGTCCTTGAGGCGTTCAGGGAAGGCGCTGATGGGGTAATAATCCTGGGCTGCCATCCCGGTGATTGCCATTACAAGGAAGGCAATTACAAGGCCCTGAGGCGCTATAAGCTTTTTAAGGAAGCTTTAAAGGATTTTGGCATCGAAGATAACAGGTTTATGCTTGATTGGGTTTCGGCCAGCGAAGGCGACAAGTTCGTGCGCGTAGCCCATGAGATGGTTGAGAACGTGCGGAAATTAGGCCCCCTGCATTTAAGAAAAGACTAAGACGAGGTGGACATGGCTAAACCAAAAGTCGCTTTTTACTGGTGTTCGAGCTGCGGAGGTTGCGAAGAGGCGGTAGTTGACCTTGAAGAGAACATCCTGAAGGTGGTCGATGCTGTGGATATCGTATTCTGGCCCTGCGCTATGGATTTTAAGGTAGAAGACGTGGAAAAGATGCAGGACGCTGAGATCACCGTCTCTCTGATTAACGGGGCGATCCGCCTGGATGAGCAGGAGCATATGGCAAAGCTTTTAAGAAAGAAATCCAAAGTCGTCATCGCTAACGGCGCCTGCGCTTGCCTTGGCGGAGTAGTGGGGCTGGCGAACTTCTCCAACAAGCAGGATGTCATAAATGCCGTCTACCGCGATACCCCGTCTACCGAGAAACGCTCCGGCATTCTTCCTCAAACAAGCTGCGAGGATCACGGCAGAAAGCTTCAGTTACCTGAGTTCTATAACACCGTAAAGCCCCTTGATGCGGTCATCGACGTAGATTATTACCTGCCGGGTTGCCCTACAACCCCACAGCTGCTTTTAAATGCCGTGACTGCGCTTTTGTCCGGAAAACTGCCTCCTAAAGGGGCGGTCCTGGCCGATACCCGGGCGCTATGCGATACGTGTTCGCGCAGGGATTCGAAGCCGGAGAAGCTGGCGATCACCGAATTTAAGCGCGTCTATGAAATAGAGCTTGATCCCGAGAAATGCTTTTTGGCGCAAGGCGTCATTTGCATGGGTCCGGCAACCCGCGGCGGGTGCGGGGAGCGCTGTATTAAGGCAAACATGCCTTGCAGGGGCTGCTTCGGCCCGCTGGATAACGTCATAGACTTCGGGGCCAAGGCCATGTCCATGATCGCCTCTCTCATCGGCACAAACGACGAGGAAGAGATAAAAAAGATCGTTGATACCATACCGGATAAGGCCGGGTTATTTTATAGATACAGCCTGGCGAGCTCGCTTTTGAAAGGGAAAAAATAAATGAGGACTAAATTTACAAAACGAGCAAAGCGAGCGAACGTAAGTTTATGTCCGAATTTATCCTTGACGCTTACCCTGATTAAATATTTAAGGCAAGCGTCAAGGATTCAATTCGCACACGCAAAAGCGTATTCATAGTAGCGCTATAACTTACGTCGTCCGCTTCCAGCGGACTTGTGTAAGTTATGTGCTCATTGAAAAGGAGCGACGATGGCAAAAGTAATTACGATTGACCCGATTACGCGCCTTGAAGGACACGGAAAGATCAACATCTTTCTTAACGATAAGGGCGATGTCGATTATGCCTACTTCCAGGTGCCGGAGTTCCGTGGTTTTGAGAGGTTCTGCCAGGGCAGGGCAGCCGAGGAGATGCCGGCGCTTACCCAGAAGATCTGCGGGGTCTGCCCTACCGCCCACCACATGTGCGGCGCAAAAACTTTAGATGCGCTATTTCATGTCGACCCGCCTCCCGCGGCAAAAAAGATCCGCGAAATCATGTACAACGCCTTTACCTACGAAGACCATCTTTTACACTTCTATTTCCTGGGTGGCCCGGATTTTGTCGTTGGTCCGGATGCGCCGAAAGCAGAAAGAAATATCCTGGGTGTTATCAATAAGGTTGGGGTGGAGATCGGTAAGAAAGTCATCGATATTCGTAAAAAGGCACGCGCCATAAACGGCACCATAAGCGGCAGCTCCCTGTATCCGGTATGCGGCCTTCCCGGCGGGATCTCTAAAGCGCTTTCCAAGGATGAAGTCAAAATGATCCGCGAAGTAGCGCCTGAGCTGGTTGAGTTTGCCAAGTTTTCCCTTAAAGTATTCGAGGACGTGGTCTTAAAGAATAAAAAGTATGTCGATATCGTTGCCGGCGATATCTATTACCACAAGACTTATTACATGGGGTTGGTGGATGAGCGCAATAAGATTAATTTCTACGACGGAAAGCTCCGGGTAGTTTCTCCTGACGGCAAGGAGTTTGCTAAGTTCGAGGCCAAGGACTACCTTGATCACATTGAAGAAACAGTGGTTCCCTGGTCGTATCTTAAGATGATGTATCTTAAGAAGATCGGATGGAAGGGGCTTGTCGATGGGCCTGACAGCGGAGTATTCAGGGTGGCCCCCTTAGCCCGCCTTAATGCCAGCGAAGGCATGGCTACGCCCCTGGCTCAGGTTGAATACGAAAGGATGTATAAGACGTTGGGCCCCAAACCACTGCACAATACACTGGCTTATCATTGGGCGAGATTAGTCGAGGTAATGTACGCGGCGGAAAGGATCGCGGAGTTAGCCGCGGATAAAGACATTGAAAGCCCTAAGGTAAGGAGTATTCCGACGCAGGAGCCGACAGAAGGGGTAGGGGTGGTCGAGGCTCCCCGCGGCACGCTTTTCCACCACTATAAAACCGACAAAAAAGGTATTATAACCCAGGCGAATCTTATTGTGGCTACCCAAAATAACTCCGCTGCCATATGCATGTCCATCTTGAAGGCGGCACAAGGGTTGATCAAATCCGGCACGGTAGTCTCCGACGGGATCCTTAATATGGTAGAGATGGCTTTTCGCGCCTATGATCCGTGTTTCGGCTGTGCCACCCATAGCCTTCCGGGGGAGATGCCTTTGATCGTGAGCATCTATGACAGGCAAGGCCGGCTTAAAGAAGAGATCCGCAGGGACTAAGAAGACGCTCATCCTGGGTGTAGGTAATACCATACGCGGGGACGATGCTGCCGGGATATTGGCAGCGCGCGCACTGGAAGAAAAGCTCGATAGCTCTTTGAGGGATAAGGTTGACATACGCCAAATGGAGGATTCAGGCGTAAATATGCTGGAGTTGTTACCCGGTTACAAAAAAGCCGTTATAATCGACTCCATCAGCACCAAAGAGGCCAAGCCCGGGAAGATCCATAAGTTGAAAAAAAGCTCGTTTTCCCGGAAGATAGCCAAATACTCCACGCATCAGTTCGGTATTCCTGCTTTCTTGGAGATGGCCGGCGGGCTAAAGCTTGATATGCCGCAAGTCGTGATTTATGCTGTCGAGATAGAGCCAAAAGATGAGTTTAGCTGCGAAGTTACGCCGTTAATCAAGAAAAGCATCGATAGATTGGCCAGTTTGGCCATGAAAGAAATAATCCGATAAAATCTTATTCAAAGGAGGTGAATGAATGGCTACAGAGAAGATGGATTGTTTGGGATTAAAGTGCCCCCAACCTTTAATCAAGGTTTCCATGAAAGCACCACAGATGAAAGCCGGTGATGTGCTTGAAGTTACCGCTGACTGCCCGACTTTTGAGCAGGATATCCGCACCTGGTGTCAGCGTTCCAGCAAAGTTCTGCTTTCCATTAAGGACCTTGGCAGCGGCAAAAAGGTCTGCCAGATCCAGTTCTAGTCATCTTGCCCCGTGATTAGGCCGGGCAGGGGGAGTTTTTCTGCCCGGGCTAACACCTCTTTAAAAAATATAAAAAAATACTTGACAAGATTATAAATTGTGCTAAAGTTTCAATTGAAACATTTGAAGATTATGGATAACCCTACTTTCATCATCAAATTAAAGACAATCATTAAAGAAGAGATCAAATCCAACTCCTTTGATTTGATGACCCGCCAATTGGGGCAGAAGATATTCTCCCGTATTGAAAAAGAGATAAATGGGTCTGAAGGCGCCGATACCATAATACTTGATTTCTCGGGCGTAGGCGCCATTGATTATTCATGCGCCGATGAAGTAATGGCAAGGCTTGTTTCACGCTTGGAGTTGAACGAGTATGGCGACAAATACGTCTACCTTGCCAATCTTACGCCTACCCAGCAGGAAAACATCCATGTAGCGCTTGAACGTAAAAATCTGGCAATCCTTGAAATCAAGCCGGATAACGGCTGGCAGATAATCGGCGTGATCAACGATTATCTATTTAAGACACTGGAAGTGATCATGAAGAGGGGGTCGGTGTCTTCTTCCGAGTTGGCGCAGATGTTGAAGCTCGAGCTTAATACCGCCAGTACCAGGCTGATAAACCTGCATAAACTAAAGCTGGTCAAGAAGATAGCGCAGTCCGGGAATGAACGGGGCAAACGCCATTTTATATATAAATCATTAGTCGCATAGGGGCAAAGCGAAAACTCTTGACAAAGATGAGAAATTGTGTTAGATTTTTAACGAGTACAAAGAGAGAGGTAAATATGGCTGGTCCGCTTTGCGGAAGCCATCTGTTGCTGACTGACAGAGGCGACAAGAGAAATACTATTTTTAATTTATCATGAGGGCAATTCTGGCTCCCTTGGGGAGCGCAGGATTGCTTTTTTTGTTTTTAGGAGGCCAGGCTATGGCGGACCAGGTTTTCGGTATTTCGGGCGACAAAACGATCAACTACCTTGAAAAAGGCCTGGACGGCGCTGCCAAACGCCAGCAGGTCATCTCCAACAATATCGCCAATGTCGATGTGCCCAATTTCAAGCGTTCCGATGTGCCTTTCCAGGAAGAGCTTAAAAAAGCCATAGACAGGACCAGCGGCGGGCCGAATTTGAAACTGGCCACCACCGACTCCAAACACCTCCAGGGAATAGGTAATAACGAAGTTAACTTCACCACGGTCCAGGAGTCCAACCTTACCTTCCGCAACGACGGCAACAATGTTGATATAGACAAAGAAATGGTCGAATTGACCAAGAACAATTCTTATTACAGTGCCTATGTCCAAATGCTCATTTCAAAGCTGAGCATGATCAAGGGCGCGATAAGGGAGGGAAAGTAAAATGTATGACGGACACTCCGGTTTCGATATTTCTGCCAGCGGTTTGACTGCGCAGCGGCTGCGCATGGACATCATCTCCAACAACATCGCTAATATAAACACCACTCGCACTGCCCAGGGCACGCCCTATAGAAGGCAGATGCCCATATTCGAATCAAGGCTTAGGGAGTTGATGTTAAACCTCCCTGTCCCAAGAGAGAATCAGGCGCTGGGTGACGGCGTGAGGGTCGCCGCAATAGTCGAAGACAACTCTCCTTTTCAGATGATCTTTAATCCGAGCCACCCTGATGCCAACGCAGAAGGTTATGTCGCGATGCCTAACATCAACATCGTCAGCGAAATGGTGGATATGATGTCGGCAACGCGCGCGTATGAGGCCAATCTCATGGCCTTAAGCGCTTCCAAGTCCATATTTAACCGCGCCCTGGATATCGGCCGGGTTTAAACTACAAAGAGGTCTAAAGATGATAGAAAAGATCTATGCCAGTCCCATAAGACAGCTTTACGACATTCAGGTCGGAAATACCAAAGAGCAAAACTCAGCTACGGAATCCTTCGGCAGTTTTCTCAAGGACGCCTTGGGGAAGTTAAACAGCTCGCAACTGGAAGCGGATGGCGCCATCACCAGTTTTTTAAGGGGCGAAAGCATCGACGTTCACAGTGTCATGGTTTCGATACAGAAGGCAGAGCTTACGCTCAATCTTGCGATGCAATTGCGCAATAAGGTCATTGACGCTTATCAAGAGATCATGCGCATGCAGGTCTAACATTAACCGGCTTTTAGGGCTTTTGCGGCGATCCAGGCGCAGGGGCCAGCCGCGAATAATCAGAGGGAAGAAAAATGAAGGATCTAATCTTGAGACTGCAGGGACAGTTCCAGAAGTACTGGCAGGGGCTCAATGCGCAGCAGAGGGTATTGATTGCCGTCTTTTCACTGGTGATTCTCGGCTCATTAGTGGCCATATCCTTTTATGCCGGCCGCACAGATTACGCGCCGCTTTTTACCAATCTCGGACCGGAAGATGCCAGCGCCATTGTTGTCAAATTAAGGGAAACCCGGGTACAGTTCCAGCTCGCTGACGGCGGAAAGACCATAAAAGTTCCGGCAAAGAGCGTATATGAAACGCGTATATCGCTGGCCGGCCAGGGCCTGCCGCAGGGAGGGGGGGTTGGTTTTGAGATATTCGACAAGAACTTCCTGGGGATGACCGAGTTTACCCAGCGGCTTAACTTCCAGCGCGCCCTGCAGGGTGAGCTTGAGCGTACGATCCGCCAGATATCCGCGGTCGAGCAGGCCAGGGTGCACCTGGTTTTGCCCGAAAAAGAGCTTTACACCGAAAAAGAAAAGGAGCCTAGCGCCAGCGTGATCTTAAAGCTCAAGCCGTCTGCGCGAATCGAAAAAGGACAGATCAAGGCCATCCTTAATCTGGTAAAAACCAGCGTTGAAGGTTTAAAGGAGAATAATATTTCGGTTATCGATACCAACGGCACGCTCTTATCCCGTTCTTATGACGAAGACCAGTACGCGTTTACCTCAGAAATAGTCAGTTCTCAGTACGAGCTTAAAAAACAGCTGGAGACTCACGTCGAGAGCCAGGTTGCCTCGATGCTTGCCAGGATCCTTGGCCCGGGCAGGGCGGTAGTCAGGGCAACGGTAGAGATTGATTTGGCCAAGAAGGAGGCTACCGAAGAGACGTATGTGCCGATCGAAGGCATGAAAGAAGGCGGAATCTTGCGAAGTCAGCAGAAAAAGAGCGAATACTTCAAGGGCACGGGCTCAACCGCCGGGGTAGGCGTGCCAGGCGCCACTACTAATATAGGTAATGTCCCGGGTTACCAGCAGACATCCTCAAGCGGCGGCAGCTCCGATTATACAAAGGATGAGTCCGTAGCCAATTACGAGATCAACAAGAAAGTCGCGCACTCCATTTCCACTCCGGGTGAGATAAAAAGGTTGTCTGTGGCGGTGCTGCTTGATGGCAACCTCCCCGCAGAAAAGATAAACACTATTAAACAGGCGGTCTCATCCGGCATCGGCCTTAACCAGCAGAGAGGCGATCAGATAGTAGTAGAGACCGTAGATTTCGATAAGACATACCTGGAGCAGGAAAAGAAGGAGATGGACAAGCTGGCTACCAAAGAGCTTATATCCAGCTCCGTAAAGACCGCAAGCGTAATATTCGTTACCATCATAATATTGTTGTTTGCTGTTTCCATGATCAGGCACCAGACGGTGGTTAGAAAAGCCGCCGAGGAGGTAAAGCGGGCAAAAGAAGTCGCCGCTATACCCGTACCGGGCCAGACCAGGCTTGCCGACGTCATAACTTCGACGGGGCTGGCCGCGGGCTCCAAGGAGCCGGAGTTAAATAAACAGCTGGAGGTATTAGCAAGAGAGAAACCTAAGGAAGTAGCAGAAGCACTGAAGAACTGGATATCGGGGACATAAGCCATGGCACAGCTAACCAACAGACAGAAAGCAGCGGTTTTACTTATTTACTTCGGTCCTGAATTAAGCAGTCAGATATTTAAGTTTATGGAGGAGCACCAGGTGGAAGAGGTCTCTTTGGAGATCGCGCGTCTGGGCGTGGTAAAATCCGAGGTGATTAACGAAGTAGTCAACGAATTCCATGAGTTCCTGCTTAACGAAACCAGCTCCCGCGGAGGCATGGGTTTTTTAAAAGACGTCCTGGTCAGAACCTTGGGTTCGGCCCGCGCAATGAGCATTATCAACCGCTTAAGCGACGTCCATCCGTTCCGCTACCTTAAAGATATGCCCGTAGACAGGCTCGTGGGTATCCTCTATAAAGAGCATCCGCAGACGATATCCACCGTGCTTTCTTATATTTCTCCGGAGCAGGCAGCCGCGGTGTTAACGCGTCTACCCGAAGACGTCAAAGGCGAGGTAGCCTTGCGTATCGCCAACGCCAAATATGTCCAGGAAGATACCGTCAAGGATATCAACCGCGCCCTGGAGAAAGTCGTTGTTTCCCAGAGCTACCAGACCGTCACCAGTCCGTTCTCCGGCCAGTCTTCCGGAAAGAAGGTTTTGGCTGAGATCTTAAACCGCGCCGACCACGATACCGAAAGCCAGGTGCTGGATAAGCTTAACAGCATCAATAATCAGCTTGCCGATGAAGTCAAGAAGTTCATGTTCGTATTCACCGATATAGTGATCCTTGATGATAAAGCGGTCCAGAGGATCATCCGCGAAGTCGATTCCAAACAGTTGACTCTTGCATTGAAGCTTTCGGACGATCAGGTAAAGCTGAAGATCTTTAAGAATATGTCCGACCGCGCCAAAGACCTCTTAAAAGAGGAAATGTCGTATTTGGGCCCGGTCAAGGTCAAGCAGGCGGAAGAAGCTCAGCAGGCTGTCCTTGAGGTCATTCGAAGGCTGGAGCAGGCGGGAGAGATCACCATACCCAAGCGCGGCGAGGAGGAGAGGGTTGTCTGAGATAATCAAATACAGACAGACAAAGGTTTCCCCATACGATATCCAGAATCTTCCTTTGAAGGATTTTACCGCGGATGTCAACAAGGTAAAGCTTTTTACCGAGGAAGATTCCCGCAGGTTAAAAGATGAAGCCAGCCACTTTGTAAGCGAGTCGGAGGTTCAAGCCGCCAAGATCCTCAAAGACGCGGAAGAAGAGGCCCGGACCCTTATAGTGCTGGCGGAAAAAAAAGTGGAAGATTTCCGCAAAGAAGGCCTGAGGCAGGGATACGAAGAAGGGCTCAAAAAAGCCGAGGCCGAGATGGAAGAGAAGTATTCAAAGCTTTTCCAGGCCGAGGCCGAACAACTGCGGGTTTTTCTGGAAGCGCTGAAGAACTCTTATAAGGACGTCATCAAGACTGCCGAGAGCCCGCTGGTAAAGCTGGCTATGGATATAGCCGAGAAGGTTATAAAGAGCGAAGCAGAGAAGAACAGCCAAGTCGTTTTGAACAACATCAGGGATGCCCTTTCCAGGGTTAGCGCCAAGGCCTCTATTGTAGTAAGGGTCAATCCCGATCAGTTTGACCTGGTAGAAGAGAGCAAAAAAAAGCTTTGCAGCTTTGTTGAGGGCATCGACAGCTTTGAGCTTAAGCCTGATTCAAAAGTGGATAAGGGCGGCTGCGTCATAGAGACCCCTTCAGGCAGCGTTGAGGCGCGCATTGAAAAGCAGATAAGCGAACTTAAAAAGATAACCGGGATCCAGGACAAAGAGGAAAGCGATGTTTCCGGAAACACTTGATTTTGACAAATACGCAAGGGTTCTGAATGCCTCTGACCCGGTCAAGCTCAATGGCCGCGTCAAACAGGTAGTAGGCCTGGTTATCGAGAGCGAAGGCCCGGCTGTTTCGATCGGAGAACTTTGCTATATATATCCGAAGAAAAATTCTGTCCCTGTGCAGTCTGAAGTTGTTGGTTTCCGGGATAACAAAGTGTTGCTTATGCCTTTGGGCGAGATGGGTAATATCTGTTCCGGCTCCGAGGTCGTCGCCAGCGGACATTGTCTTAGCGTAAAGGTGAGCGATGAGCTGTTGGGCAGGGTCATAGACGGTCTTGGTTCACCGCTTGATTCAAAGCCGGCCATAATCAGTGAAAAGGAGTATCCGGTGCACAATAACCCGCCCAACCCCCTCGAGAGGATTCGCATCAAAGAGCATTTGTCCGTAGGCGTGCGGGCGATCGACGGTATGCTGACACTGGGGCGAGGACAAAGGATTGGGATATTTTCAGGCAGCGGCATCGGTAAAAGCGTCTTAATGGGCATGATCGCCCGCTACACCAGCGCCGATATAAATGTAATCGCCCTGATAGGGGAGCGCGGAAGAGAGGTCAGGGATTTTATCGAGAAGGACCTTGGGCAAGAAGGCTTAAGGCGCTCGGTAGTGGTGGTATCTACCAGCGATCAGCCGGCTCTTATCCGCATCAAAGGCGCGCAAGTCGCCACCGCCATAGCGGAGTATTTTAGGGATAAGGGTAAAAACGTCATGTTCATGATGGATTCGGTGACGCGGTTTGCCATGGCGCAAAGAGAAGTGGGCCTGGCGATAGGCGAGCCTCCGGCAACCAAAGGCTATACCCCTTCGGTGTTCGCGCTGCTGCCGCGTCTGCTTGAAAGAACCGGCACCTCCAGCAATGGAAGCATTACCGGAATATATACGGTACTCGTAGAGGCTGACGACATGAACGAGCCGATTGCCGATACGGTAAGGAGTATCCTTGACGGCCACATCGTGCTTTCGCGGGAGCTGGCTGCCAGCGGCCATTACCCCCCGATTGATGTGCTTATGAGCATAAGCAGGTTGATGATCGAGGTGGCGTGCCGAGAGCATGTTCTGGCGGCCAATAAGATACGGGATATTCTGGTTACTTACCGCGATGCCCGCGACCTCATAAACATAGGCGCCTACGTTAAGGGCAGCAACGAAAAGATAGATTATGCCTGCAATATGCTTGAGCAGATAAATGCGTTCTTAAGGCAGGAGATAGCCGATAAGGCCGGCTACGAAGAGACCGTATCCAGGCTTATCGGTATGTTCAACTAGCAAGGACCATGGCAAATTTTAAATTCAGGCTCGAGAGCGTATTGGAATTCCGCAAGAAGATAGAGGACCAGCGTAAGCGCGAGTTGGCCTATCTAAAAGAACTTTTGCTCAAAGAGCAGGATTTCCTTAAGGAGCTTGAAGCCAAAATTTATTCGGCCCAGGAGAAGATGAGAGAGTCTCAGAGCGGCAAGATCTTCGATCTGGAGCGCATACTTAACTACTATCGATATTTTATCTCCTGCAAGGAGAGGGCAAGAGAGCAGATTACGCTTATCGAGAGTCTCATAGAAAGCGTGGAGAAGAAGCGCGAAGACCTGGTTTCGGCTTCCAAGGAAAGAAAGATCATGGAGAAGCTTAAAGACAACCAGTACCAGGAGTACAAACAATTGATGGATAGCTGGGAAACAAAAATAATAGATGAGTTAGCCACTAGTGGCTACACGCACAGGAAGGAGGTGAAAAACTAACTATGAACGCGAGCAGTTTGTTTTCGTTGGGCTCGATTACGGCAGAAAAGCTTTTCGGTCAAGCCGAAGGCGTTAAGCTGGCGGAAGCAGGGCTTGGTCTTAGGGGATTATCCTTGACAGATGGTGCGATGAAACAGGATTTTGCATCTTTGTTAAAGAGCGTCATTTCCCTGAAGATCAAGGCAAAGGATGATTCTGGCGCGGGTTTGGAGAAGTTGATGCTGGAGGTATCGGAGTCTGATACCGAAGCTAAATCCGCCGAAGAGCTGTTGTACCTTGTGCTTTCCGCTTTTCTTTCGAAGCTTGATTCCTCAGGGCAGCTTTTGTCCGAAGAGGTCAATGTCGCAACGGATGAGAGTAATGATGCGGCAGGGACCGTTGTGTTAAAGGATAAGGTCATCCAGCTGCTGGAAGAACTGAAAGGGAGCTCTGAGCTTATTCAGTTGCTTTTTGATAAGCTGGGGCAAGCAAAAGCCGATGGCACGCCTGTTAAGCTGTCCGGAGTTAGTTGGCAGGAGCTTTTGTCGGAGCTGGTTTCGTTACAGCTTAAACAAAAGCCGGAGATCGCCAATAATCTCCCCCAGGTCCAGGAACAGCCAGAAGCAGACGCTGTCGCAGTCGAGGGCAATAATGCGCCGGTTGAGAAACCGGAGACCGCAGGACTGACCTACGAAAAACTTCTTACTTTAGCGCAAAACCTATCCAGATCGGTAAAGCTGACTGATTTGGATACAAGCGCAAAGGCATATGGACTCCGCCAGGAGGGTGTGCTTTCCAAGAGCGAAACCGATACGGTATCAACCAAGGATAAACCCGTTGATATCGAATCGAGGTATCTGCAGCTGCCGAAGAGCGATAACCTCATTAAAGAGATCGGGCTGAAGTTCAATTTAGCCGAGAATAATCTTGATAATGAAGGGGGAGCGAATATCTTTACGGCAGGCAGCGCTTTGTCCGCGGAAAAGACCGAAGCTTTGGCCAATAACGCGGCCAAGTTCCTGGAAGAGGCCGATGCGCTCAACCAAATGCTGAATCAGAAGGAGGTCGTGGACCAGTTCGTCCAGAGGATCCATACCAGTCTCAGGGATCGGGTTCAGGAGGCATTCATTGAGCTTAAGCCTGAACACCTGGGAAGGGCTTTTTTAAAGGTGACCCTGGAAGACGGCAAGGTGTCTGTACGTATCCAGGTATCGAACCTTGCGGTCAAGGAGACCCTGGAGAGTAACTTCTCAATGCTTAAGGATTCCTTGAGAGACCGGGGTTTTACCACGGACAGGTTCTCCGTTTCTGTCGGCGTTGATGCCCGCGCAGGTAGCGAGCATCCCAAGGGGCAGTTCGTTGCCCCCGATACGGCCAACGCTCTCTGGTTCGAAGAAGTGGAAAACGATGCTGAAAAAGCGCTGGTTTCGGATAATTTAGGTGAAACTCAGCCGAATTATTATCTTGAGACAGCGCTTGTTAATTACCTTATATAAGAGGTGAAAGATGATTGTTACTAACGCGTTAACCCAATTGACGGGGTATATCCCTGATACGGGCGGTAAGGAGGAGCTGGGCAAAAGCGATTTCCTGATGCTTATGATATCGCAGCTGCAGAACCAGGATCCTCTTGATCCCATGAAGAATGAGGATTTCATCGCCCAGCTTGCCCAGTTCAATTCGCTGGAGCAGATGATAAACCTGAACCAGACTATGGCCAGCCTCGGGAATCTTCAGATCCTTTCCCAGACCGCCTCTCTGGTCGGCAGGAATATCGAGGCTTTAGACGATAGCGGAGCAAGCATCAGCGGTACTGTAACCGCGGTTGAATTCAAGGACGGATTGGCAAAGCTGGTCATTCAGCAGGAAGATGGGACCGAATACAGGGTCACCATCGACAGGATCCTTTCCGTTAACTAGCAAAGGGGGTTGAGTTAAGTGACAGGAGAAATCAAACCGGTCAATAGCAATAAGATAAACCCGGTTCAGTCTCAAGGGGTAACTAAGCCTGCCGGTCAGCTGCAGGGTGTATCCGCCTTTCAGGACATATTAAAGGCTAAGATACAGCCTGCAGTGAAGTTCTCGGGGCATGCCATGGAGCGGCTGCAGAAGAGAAACATCGTTTTTACCCCTGAGAAGATCGAAAAGCTTAACAGCGCGGTTGCCAAGGCCGAGGCCAAGGGCAGCCGTGAATCCCTGGTTCTGATGGATAACCTGGCGCTGATCGTCAGCATCAAGAACCATATGGTTATCACTGCTATTGACGGAGAAAGCATCAAAGAGAACGTGTTTACCAACATTGACAGTGCGATAATAATCTAGGGTTAAACTAGAGGCTGGACCTCGCTTGAGAGGAGGCCTCGTTTTAAGGAGGCGAAAAACCATGTTAAGATCAATGTTCACCGCTATAGGCGGTCTTAAGAACCACCAGGTGAGGATGGATGTGGTGGCAAATAACATTGCCAACGTCAATACCATCGGGTTCAAGAAGGGCAGGGTCAATTTTCAGGATATCCTTAACCAGACCCTTTCCGGCGGCGCGATCCCTTCCACTTCGGTGGGCGGTATTAACCCCAAACAGGTCGGTTTAGGCATGAGCCTGGGCGCAATCGACAATCTTTTTACCCAGGGCAACCTTCAGACTACCGGAGTCAACACCGATATGGCCTTGCAGGGTAACGGGATGTTCATGATAACGGACAACGCGTCCGTGCGCTTTACGCGTGCCGGATCGTTCACACTGGATGCTAACGGCGACCTGGTTGATACGGCAACCGGCTGGCATGTCCTGGGCTGGACTTCTGTAGGCGGAGTGATTACGCCTACGCCCGGAACCGAAGGCAACATCAATGTTCCTATAGGCACTAACCTTGCACCTAATGCTACAACTACGGTTGACTTCACCGGTAACCTCGATGCCACTACCGCAATAGGCGGCACATATACGGCGTCTGCGCTCTTTTATGATTCTTTGGGCGCGCAGCATACGCTGATCATGACTTTCACGAAAACTGCGGCAAATACCTGGGGCCTGGGAGTTACCTGGCCGGCAGCCGATACCAATATCATAGGTGCTGCGGTCACCGGCGGTAGCATGCCGCTTAACTTCAACGGCGCAGGTCAGCTTATCGCCGCTGAAACAGCTGCCATCCAGATAACCTACTTACCTGCGTATGGCGCGTTAACACCTCAGAACTACAACCTCACCTTTGGCACAGCCAATGTGACACAATATGCCGCGGATAACACCCTGATACCTAACACTCAGGATGGTTATGCTTCCGGGACGCTGACGTCTTACGCGGTCAGCGACTCCGGTATCATCCGCGGGGTCTACTCCAACGGCCTGAATCAGGACTTGGCCCAGTTGGCCATCGCGCATTTCAACAACTACGGAGGTTTGTTTAAAGAAGGAAGCAATATGTGGAGCGAGACCGGTAACTCCGGGACGCCCCAAATAGGTACGGCGCAGACCGGCGGCAGAGGCAGCGTTACCGCAGGCACGCTGGAAATGTCCAACGTGGATTTGGCAGAAGAGTTCACAACTATGATCACCGCGCAACGCGGTTTCCAGGCCAATTCACGCAGTATTACCACTTCGGATGAGATGTTACAGGAGTTGCTTAACTTGAAGAGGTAATACCAAGTAGTTGGGTGCTGTGCGGGCCTTAAAACCCGCACAGCACCACAAAATTCAGCTTATGATTAAAGTGAAACAGCTTAACGGCAAGGAGTTGGTGGTCAACGCAGAGCTGATCAGCCATATCGAGACTACGCCGAATACCGTGATTACTCTTACGACGGGCAACAAGATCGTGGTCTGTGATAGCGCGGATGAGATCGTCGAGAAGGTGACCGTCTATAAACGCAGCATAGTCCGCCCCCTTGTCGTTGACAAAAAAGAAGAGTAAGGATTTCTGAAAGATTTACGTTTTCATAAAGATGAGTTTTGGGCTGATTGTAATAATTTCAATTGAATAATTTGTTAGTAATTAGACTGCAGTTTGAAAATTAAATCATAAAAAGGGAGCAGTTATGGACATTACCAGTATAGTAGGTATCATCATCGGAGTGGGATGTTTGGTGCTGGCGGTAAAAGACAATCTCGTCCTGTTCTGGAATCCGCCGTCTCTTATGATAACTTTCGGAGGGGCCTTCGCGGCAACGCTCCTGAATTACCCTGCGGCCCAGGTATTAAGGGTTTTAAAGGTGACCCAGAAGGCGTTCTTCTCGCGTCCCATGACGCCTTATGCGGTTGTAGACAAGATCATAACTTTGGCGGAAAAAGCGCGCAGGGAGGGGCTCTTGGCATTAGACAATGAGATGGCCAAGATCGATGATGAGTTTATGAGGAAAAGCCTTCAGCATGTGGTCGACGGCATGGACCGCGACGTGCTCAAAGACAGCCTGGAGAAGGAGCTTGGGTTTTTACAGGACAGGCATAAGCTGGGGCAGGAAATATTCGTTTCCATCGGCACCTACTGTCCGGCTTTCGGTATGATCGGTACCCTGATGGGCCTTATCCTTATGTTGTATAATCTGGATAATCCAAAGAAGGTGGGCCCGGGCATGGCGGTGGCCATCATCACTACCTTTTACGGGGCCCTGGCTTCGTATCTTATCTTCCTTCCCATAGCCGGAAAATTAAAGGTCAGGAGCCAGGAAGAGCTGCTATTAAAGGAAGTAATCATGGAAGGCGTTTTATCCATCCAGGCGGGCGAGTCGCCGCGAGTTATCGGAGAAAAGCTCAAGGCTTACATTACCCCCCGCATGGAAAAGATAAGGCAGGCCGGGGCTGCCGTGGCCGCCAAGAAGAAATAAGGAAATCAGATGAGAGGGAGAAAAAGAGGCCAGGAAGACATAAGCATAGGAAAGCCGGCGCCGGCATGGATGTTATCATACGCCGACCTTATTACCCAGGTTATGGTATTTTTTATCCTGCTGTTCAGTCTTTCGGACATTAATCTCGTAAAGTTCAGCAGCTTCTTCAAGAAGATGAAGAAGCCTCCGGTGGTCCTGGATGAGGAGCAGCTCAGGCGCCTGATGCTTGAGATAGCCGAGTGGGCCGAAAAGCGCGGATTCGGCGATTCGATAGCTATGGAGATCAACGAGCGGGGCCTGGCGATCAGCTTTTCCGAGAAGCTGATGTTTAACAGCGGCTCTGCCGACATCCTGCCGCAGGCGCTGCCGCTATTGAATGAGATCGTCAGCAAGCTAAAGGATGTCAATAACGAGATAAACCTCGAGGGGCATACCGATAATGTCCCTATATCAAACGAAAAATTCGGCTCCAACTGGGAATTATCTACGGCCCGCGCGACGAACATGGTCAAGTATCTGGTCGAGCAGTTGGGGATAAAGCCTGCGCGCATATCGGCATCCGGTTACGGAGAATACCGTCCTGTTGCCAGCAACGCTACGCCCGCGGGCAGGGCAGCTAACCGCAGGGTGGTTTTGACAGTTTTAAGGCAGAAGGTAATAGTAAATTACTAAAAACAGAGGAGGACAGAGATGGCAAACGGTCTTGAAACAAAGAGCGCCGAAGCGCTCAAGTTGATTTTCGCTCAAGTTTTAAAACAGACGGCGACGCTGCTTTCCACGGTCTTAAGGGTAAAAACACAAATCAGCCTTCAGGAGATCGCGACATTATCCGTCGAAGAGCTGGCTGGCCGCTATCCCTCAGCGCAGCTTATCAGCCGGTTTGCTATTGCCAATGACGTGCAGGGGGAAGGCATCTTGGCGATAGACGAAAATTTCGCCCGCATACTCTGCGACATCTCTACGGGTGGTAGCGGCAAGAATCCTCCTGAGCAGATCGGCCAGAACGAGCTGGGGGTATTGACGCAGCTGGTCAATCAAATGCTGGCGGCATTTTCCGCGGCACTCTCGCAGACATTGAGTAAAAAGGTAAACCTGAGCAACCCGGACTTAAAGCTTTCTACGCTTGAGGCTGACGGGGCTTCGGTGATCAGCCAGGCATCGTCCTCCGGGACCCTTATAAGCGCGCAGGTAAGCCTGGAAGGAATTGCCGATGGTTCGCTTTTACTGGGGCTGGGGCAAGATGTAGCAGGAGAGCTGGCTCAGGCGCTTCCTGCAAAGCTGCAGAAGGCCGGCCAGAACATCGAACCGTTAAACCTCTTTCCTTTGGAAAAAAGCGGGGCCTCTCCAAGCGGAGATCTGGGCAGCCTCCTTGTGGATATACCGCTGCAGTTAAGCGTGGAGCTGGGAAGGACCAGGATGCCGTTAAAGGACGTTTTAGAGCTGGGAGTGGGTTCGATCATAGAGCTGGAGAGGCTCTCCGGCGAGCCGGTGGATATAATGCTTAACAACAAACCTTTGGCTAAGGGCGAAGTTGTGATAATCGACGAGAACATCGGCGTAAGGCTGACGCATATCATCAATCCCAACGAGAGGGTTTAAGTTGAGAAAAATAATCTTTTCGCTTACCGTTTTATCCTTCTTGCTGATAAGCCCCGGGTTTGTTTATGCCCAGCAGAAGGTCAAGTCTTCGGCGCAAAAGGCGGTTTTCCAGAAGCCCGTGGTCCAAAAGCCTGCCGCCCCGAAGGCGGATACCCAGAGGCCGCTTGTCCCCGAGTATGCGCCTCCTCAGCCCCCGGCTGCCGAAGCGGGCGGCGCAACTTTTCTGGGCACACTTTTCAAGTTCGCCTTTTCGCTGGTTGTAATAATAGTGCTGGTGTACTTTACGGTGTTTATGCTAAGGACCGTCACTTCCAAGTACAGGCCTTCGAGTATCCTTGAAGGCGGCATGTTCGATATACTTGATTCTGTGAGCATAGGCCCGCAAAGGAGCATCTATTTGGTGGGGATAAATCAGGTCCGGATACTGGTCTTGTCCATATCCGATAAAGACGTGGTGCTTTTGGATAAGATTGAAGATGCTCAGCAGGTCCGTGATATCTTTGCCAAGTCCAAAGATAAGGTTGCCAATGTGCGCACGTTCAAGGAGCATTTCAAGGGCGCACGACAGAGAAAGGCCGCTCAGGATCAGTTGCGCCTATATTTTAGCGGTCTTACGGATTTTCTGCGCGGCTCGAAAAAGAGTTAGGCATGAAAAAGACGAGATTGATAATATTGTTATCGCTGGCGCTATGCGCGGCGTTTTCGGCACAAGCGGCTTATGCTGCGCCGGTAACTATCCCCGATATAAACTTACGCGTTGGATCAGCCGAAACGCCTGCGCAGGTTTCTACCAGCATCCAGATACTGCTTTTATTGACGGTCCTGACCCTGGCCCCGGCGATTATCATAATGCTGACTGCCTTTACCAGGATAATCATCGTCCTGGCCTTTACCAGGCAAGCGATGGCTACCCAGCAGATACCTCCTAACCAGGTGATCGTCGGCCTGGCGCTGTTTTTGACGGTTTTTGTGATGGCCCCTATCGGCGAGAAGATGAACAAGGAGGCGATACAGCCGTATCTTAAGAATGAGATCACCCAGGAGGTTGCTTTTGAGCGGGCGATGGATCCCCTGCGAGAGTTCATGTTCAGGCAGACCAGGCAAAACGATTTGGCCCTGTTTGTGCATTTATCCAAGATGCCGCGGCCGGCAACCCCCAAGGATATACCGAACCATATCTTGATACCGGCTTTCGTGATCAGCGAGCTAAAAACTGCCTTCCAGATGGGGTTTGTTATATTCATACCTTTTTTGGTCGTGGATATGGTGGTAGCTTCTGCCCTGATGTCGATGGGCATGATGCTCCTGCCGCCGGTAATCATTTCGTTCCCTTTTAAGATCCTGCTTTTTATAATGGTGGACGGCTGGCATCTTATCAGCAGGTCTTTGGTATACAGTTTTCATTAAAGAAAGGTAAATCAGTTGACGGAAGCCTATATTCTTACTTTGGCTCAAAGTACGCTGATGGTCGTGCTTAAGGTAGCCGGTCCGCTGCTGGGGTTATCGCTGATTTTGGGATTGGTAATAAGCATCCTTCAGGCAATAACTTCGATACAGGATGTTACGCTGGCTTTTGTGCCTAAGATAATTGCGGTATTCGTGGCTATAGTCATATTCGGCCCCTGGATGCTTAGGGTCGTCGTGACCTATACCTACGGCTTGCTGGTTAATCTGCCGTATTTAGCGCGCTGAATCTATGGATATCATTACCCAGATAAAACAACTTAACCCTCTTCAGTTGGAGGCATTTCTTTTTGTCCTCTGCCGACTCGGCGGACTCTTCCTTGATGCCCCACTTTTGAGCAACCGCAATATTCCGGCAATGGTCAAGATCGGGCTGCTATTTTTTATGAGCATGATCGTCTTTCCCTTTGTCCCGATAAATGGCCTGAGCCTTCATTCCAATAATCTTTTGTTCCTGGGGGCGATAGTCAGGGAAGTGTCCATAGGCCTTATCATAGGGTTTGCGGCCAGGCTTTTATTTGCGGGTATCCAGATAGCCGGCCAGCTCATCGATTATGAGATGGGTTTCGGTTTTGTCAATGTCGTTGACCCCGAATCAAGGTTGCAGATACCGATCATGGGCCAATTCCTTTATATCTTCGCGATTTTTATTTTTTTATTGATAGACGGCCATCATTGGCTGGTGCAGGCCATGGTCAAGAGCTTTCAGATCATTCCGCTTGACGGTTTTCGCTACAGCCCAAACATCGTCTGGGGTATGGTTAAGATCGCTTCCTATATCTTTGTCATAGGGTTTAAGGTATCCGCGCCCCTGGTGATGTCGCTTTTCCTTATTGATCTGGCATACGGGGTAATCGCGCGAACCGTCCCCCAGGCCAATATCATGATCGTAGGTTTTCCCGTAAAGATAGGGCTGGGATTGTTTTTCGCAGTAATCTCCCTGCCTTTATTTTTTCTGGTCATCAAGCGTTTTTTTACGCAAGCATTGCTGAATTTTAACCTTTTAATGAGGTTGTTCTAAATATGGCCGATTCGGATAAGACAGAAGTCCCAACTGGGCGACGCAGGCAGGAGGCCAGGGAGAAAGGCCAGGTTGCCAAGAGCATGGAGCTTAATACCGCTTTTATCCTGATCATCTCTTTTTATGTCTTGCGCGCCCTGGGGCCCCATATGTGGAACGGCCTGGCGGAGGTAACCAGGTTTAGCCTCGCTAATCTGGGCACCGTAGTGATGAACGAGGAGAACTTTTCGCACTATGCGATAAGGATAATCATTACGATCGGATACGTGGTGCTGCCGTTCATCCTGATAGTTGCGCTGTCTTCGATACTGATAAACATATTGCAGGTGGGTTTTATGCACAGCACTTCTATCATAAAGCCGAAGTTCTCGCGGATAAACCCGATTAACGGCATGAAAAGGTTTTTCTCATACAGGATCCTTATCGAGCTTGTAAAGAGCGTGGTTAAAATTACGCTTACCGCGGTAGTGGCCTATCAGGTCATAAAACCGGAGCTCGGTCATCTGATCCTGGCCGCCGACATGGATCCCATAGACAGCATCAATTATGTGGCGATATTGATCTTTCGTCTTGGCGTGCGCATCGGGCTGGTATTTGCGGCATTCGCCGCCATTGATTACTGGTATCAGAGATGGGAGCATGAGAGAGGCCTCAGGATGACCAAAATGGAAGTCAAGGAAGAGCTGATAAGATACGAAGGAAGGCCGGAGGTCAGGTCCAGGGTGCGTTCTATCCAGCGCCAATTGGCTATGCGCAGGATGATGCAGGAGGTCCCGAAAGCCGACGTAGTCATCACCAACCCCACCCACCTGGCCGTCGCGCTGCAGTACAATCCGAAGGATATGGCAGCGCCCAAGGTGGTCGCTAAGGGCGCGCGCCTCATAGCCGAGAGGATCATCGCCATAGCCAAAGAAAACAACGTACCGGTCATGGAGAACAAGCCTTTGGCGCGCTTGTTATTTAAGATGGTGGATATCGGTAAGTTCATCCCCCTGGATCTTTACCAGGCGGTAGCGGATATCCTCGCCTTTGTCTGGAGGACGGGTAAATTAAAGAAGAAGTTTTTCTAATTATTTGATATGGCCCTAACTGCCGAAGCATTATACGTACAGAGGTTTACCAAATACAGCGATATCGTCATCGCTATCGGCGTATTCCTGGTAATAGGCCTGCTCCTTGTTCCGCTGCCGGCAATGATGATCGACGTGTTCCTTCTGATGAACATTGCGGTATCTCTGGTCGTGCTCTTAATTACCATATACCTGAAGCAGGCTGTCCAGTTCTCTATGTTTCCGGCCCTGCTTCTGCTTCTGACCCTCTTCAGGCTTGCGGTAAACGTAGCCTGCTGCCGGGCAATCCTGATAAGGGGGGATGCCGCCTCAAACGTTATAAAGGCCTTCGGCGGCTTTGTGGTGGGAGACAGTTACGTCGTAGGCATAGTCATATTCTTGATCCTCATTGTCATCCAGTTTATCGTGCTTACCAGCGGCAGCCAGCGTATCGCCGAAGTAGCCGCGCGTTTTACCCTCGATGCCATGCCCGGTAAGCAGATGGCAATTGATGCGGATTTAAACAGCGGGCTGATAAACGAGGAGCAGGCCAAGCAGCGCCGCCTCCAGATCCAGAAAGAGGCTGATTTTTACGGTTCGATGGACGGTGCTTCCAAGTTCGTGCGCGGAGACGTCACTGCGGCGATCGTTATCATCCTTGTCAACATCATCGGCGGTTTTATCATCGGGGTGGCCCAGCAGGGCATGCCCTTCCTGAAAGCTTTGCAGGTATATACCCTGATGACTATCGGGGCAGGCATCGCCATGCAGGTGGCAGCGCTCCTTCTGTCTACCGCCGCCGGCCTTGTAGTATCGCGGGCAGCAACGGATACCGACCTTGGTAACGCCATTACCGGTCAGGTCTTGAGCCAGCCTCGCGCTATTGCCGTCGCAGCTTCCCTGCTGTTTGTATTCTTATTCGTTCCCTCTATTCCCAAGATCCCGTTTCTTTTGATCGCAGGCTCCGTCGGCGGTATCGCCTATACCCTGCGTAAAGCCCAGTCTAAGACAGAAGAAGAAGCCAAGAAACAGATTGAGAAAGAGGCGGTTCTAAGGAAAAAACCGGAAAACGTAGCGGGGATGTTGAAGATGGACATCCTGGAGCTGGAGATCGGTTACGGCCTCATCCCGCTGGTGAATCCCGAACAGGGAGGCTCGCTTCTCGACCGCATAACCCTGATAAGGCGCCAGATAGCCCTGGATGCCGGCATAGTCGTGCCTCCCATACGCATCCGCGATAACGTGTCCCTGGCCCCCAACGAGTACGCCATAAAGATAAAGGGAGTAGATGTTGTGCACAGCACCGTGCAGTTAAACCAGTATCTGGCGATAAATCCGGGAAAGGTCACCGAAACGGTCGAGGGCATCGCTACGCATGAACCGGTGTTCCGCCTGCCGGCGATCTGGATAACCGAAGGCAGGAAACGCAGCGCCGAGATGGCCGGATACACCGTTGTCGATATCGCCTCGATCATCGGCACGCACTTAAGCGAGATCATTCGTTCTCAAGCCGCAAATATACTTAGCCGCCAGGACGTGCAGTCGCTTATCGATAACGTCAAAAAAGATTATCCTACGGTTGTTGAGGAGCTTATACCGGGCCTGATGACGATAGGCGAGCTGCAAAAAATCCTTCAGAGCCTGTTGGCCGAGCGTGTTTCCATCCGGGACCTGCCTACGATCCTGGAGACGCTGGCGGATAATGTGCGCTCGACCAAGGAAGTTGACGCCCTCGTCGGTTACGTGCGCGTCGCTTTATCGCGCCAGATCTGCAAACAGCTTCAGGTTGAAGACAAATCGATCAGCGTGGTAACCCTGGATCCGCAGGTCGAACAGATGATCATGGAGAATATCAGGAGCCAGGATAGCCGCGCAAGCTATCTTGCCCTTGATCCTGAAACGGTCAAGAAGATATTTTCAAGCCTGTCAAACGGGATCTCCAAACTGATAAATTCATCCAGGCCGCCGGTTATCCTGGTTTCTCCTCAGGTAAGGAGCGCTTTCAAAAGGTTGACGGAACGCAATTTCGCACAGCTTAACGTCCTGGCCTACAACGAAGTGCCCACGGACCAGGAGGTCAAATCTCTGGGGATGGTGACAATATGAGAGTAAAAAGGTTTGAAGCAAAAAGCATCCAGGAGGCGCTGTCTCAGATAAAGCTTGATCTTGGCCCCGAAGCGGTCGTGCTTTACGTCAAAGAGATAAAGCGCTACCGCTCGTTCCGGCTGCATCCCATATTGAGCATCGAAGTGATCGCCGGTGTCGAGGATATGCAACGCGAAGCGGTCAACCAAACAAAGCTGGAGATGATCCAGTACGAGTTAAGAGAGATAAAGGATTTTATGAAGGAAGTCGCCCTTCAGAACATACAGAGTTCTCCCAAGACCGCCTTTATGGCTTTGGGCCTAAGGCAGGCCTATCAGAAGCTTCTGGATTGCGAAGTCCAGGAGGAGATCGCCGAAGACCTGATCAAGCGCATCCAGCAACGCGCCACCGAAAAAGAACTTAAGGACGTTCATTTGCTTGAGGAGCTCCTGATCAGGCAGATCGCGCAAACCATCGAAGCCTCGGGACCGCTTAGCGCCGAAAACAATAAGATAATTGCCTTTGTCGGCCCTACGGGAGTAGGAAAGACCACCACCATAGCAAAGCTGGCCGCAAACTTTACGCTCCTGGAGAAGAAGAAGGTCGCCCTGATAACCCTGGATACCTACAGGATCGCGGCTGTCGAGCAGCTCAAGACCTATGCCGAGATTATGGGTATTCCGATTGAGGTAGTGTTTACCCCTAAAGAGCTAATACCCGCATTCAAGAAGTATAAAGACAAGGACCTCATCCTTATTGACACTGCCGGAAGGAACCCCCTTAACGATCTTCAAATGGATGAGTTGCGCAATTTTATCGGCCAAGACGGCAGCATTGAGGTCTCTCTTCTCATAAGCATGACCACAAAGCCTAAGGAGATGATCGAGATCTTCAACCGTTTTGAGCTTGCCAGGATCCACCGCGTGATCCTCACCAAGATCGATGAAGTAACCAGCTTCGGCAACCTGCTTACTGCCGCCACAGGCTCAAAAAGGCCGATATCCTATATCACTACCGGGCAGAATGTCCCGGAAGACATAGAGTTGGCTGATCCCATGAAGCTGGCCAGGCTCATATTAACCAAGGATTTCAACCCATTTATTAAGAAAGCAGAGGCGACCAAGAAATGATGTTTGGAAAGGACCAGGCGGAGAAGCTAAGGGTTTTAGCCGGCAGGCAGGATGCCGGCGCCCAGGAAGAGGCCCCTCTTACCTATTCTTCGCTCATTGGCAAAAGCAGCGCCGAGTCCTTAAGGGCCGGCCGGGCGTCAAGGTTAAGGGGTATCGCTATAATTTTAACCGGGACAGCTATTCTGGCGATCGTTATGCTCGTTGTCTTCTTAAGCTGGCAAAACAGCATTCGTTACAAAACCATAATAAACAGCCTGAATCGGGAAAGCCGCGGCTTAAAAGAAGAGTTCGCCTCCGTCCTGGAGAAGACCAGGGATTTGGAGCAGAGGCTTACGGCTAATCTCAAAAAGAATCAGGAGCTATCCGAACAGCTGCAGGATTTCGAACAGACCAACTCTTCCCTGAACGACCAGTTGAGCGTTCTGGCACGGGAACGCAAGTTGCTCCTTGATCAGATCTCCGAAGCCAGGGAAAATACGGATAAGATTGCCCGCGAGCGCCAGGCCCTGCGCCAGCAGCTGGAGGAGAGCGTCAACGGTACCCAGGAACAGATATCCGGTCTGCAGGATAAGATAGCCGAGCTAAGCCTGAAGCTTGAGGAAAGCGCCTCGGTTATCGGAAGCATTCAGGCATCCGGCGCAGAAGCAGCCGCATATCCGAAGATATTGCTTATCAATAAAGATGCTCTATTTGTGCTTGTAAGCGCGGGCCAGGAAAACGGCTACATGAAAGGCATGAGGCTCTTGGTCATGAATAACGGGGCAGCGGTCGGAGAGCTTGAGATAATCGAGGCGCGGGCCAGGGTCAGCGCCTGTGATATCAAGACCTCGCCCGACAACCTGAAGTTGGGTGATGAGGTCAAGATAAGATGATAATGGATCAGGCAGAGAGGCTGCGCAGGTGGGTCAAGCGTAAAGAGATGGGGGTAGATCTTGGACTTTCCCAGATTCTTGAAGAGAAGCTGGATTCAAGAAAAAGGGTGATCGTTTTCCTTGGTCCCCATGAATCCGCAGCCGCCAACTCCAACCTCGTAGCCAATATCGCGGCGTCTTTGGCCAGGAAGGGAAAGAAGGTAATGATCCTCGATTCCTACAAGGGCAAGATAGATACGAGTATTCCTCTTGGGCTGCAGCCGCGCACGGGCCTGGAGGAGATACTCGGCCAGCAGTCCAAGACAAAAGAAATCATCTACACCGGCTCCTGCGGAGTCAAATACGTAAAGCTCGGCGACGTGCTTAACCGTCTGCAGAAGCTGGATTTCAAAGCCAAGAACGATTTCTTTAGCCACTGGCTGTCCTTTGAAGAAGAGGCCGATCTTATTCTTATCAGTGAAGATGCGCCAAGGTTTGCGCTGGCAACGGGCGAGGTCGTGATGCTGGTATCTGGAGGCCAGGAGATGTTGACCCGCTCTTACGCCATGATAAAGCAGCTTGTTCACGACAAGCGCCAACTGTCATTAAAACTGATCATGAACATGTGCCATAGCGAGCGCGAGGCGGTTACGCAATCAAGAAAGCTCATTGCTACGGTAAAGAAGTTCCAGGATATTGAGGTCGAAGACCTGGGTTTTGTTTTGCTGCTGCCGGAGGTGATAAAGTCGCTCAAGGCCAGGACGCCATTTGTCCTGAAATATCCTTACAGCCAGGCCTCAAACGATTGTTTAGCTATAGCGGATAGGCTTTTAAGCAGGCAGGATTTCAGCCCTGTGAGATGGGGGGTCTTTTAAAGATGTGGAAGGAGATCGTCGAAAGGCTCAGGTCATTAAAGCCGGCGGGGGGCTGTCATGATATCAAGCCCAACCAGAGAGTGGGAATCAAGCTTGAGTCGCTCCCCAATACATTTATTACCCGCATCGAGGACGTGGATAAGGATAACATTTATATTTCTGCGGTGACGGATAAGGAGCTTAATTTTTCCGTTGTGTTGCCCGACGAGAAGCTGGAGATTTTTGTCTTCATGGACGAATTTTATTATAAGAATAAATGCGTGCTTAAGAAGAAGATCAGCCAGCCGCTGCCGATGTGGGTCCTGAGTAAGCCCAAGAAGCTTGCGGCCTATGCCGAAAGGCGCAAGGCCTTCCGCCTGGACAACGTTTTGGACGCTTCTTTTAAGGTCTCCGGCGGACTGCTGAAGGATTCAAGCCGCGGACTGACCAGAAACATCAGTATCGGCGGCATAGCCATGGTCTCTACCGTAGACCTTCCCCTTAAGACCGGCATAGACGTGACTATTTCGGGTATGGGTGAGGAGAAAACGGTGTTTGCGGGGGAGATCGTCTGGAAGTATACGCGGCCAAGCCTTGATAAGTGGTATTACGGGGTAAGATTTTTGAACATCGGGGAAAACAAGGAAAACGTGCTTAACAAATATATTCAAGAGAGGTTAAGGAGCTTGAGATGGGCTGGTTTGGTCTAGGTCCCCAGGAAGAGCTTTATTGGAACAAGTTCGACATGGGCCAGAAGGTCGACCTTACTTTAAGCATCGCTTTGCGCGAGGTCTATAAATCCCAGGTCGTATCGTGCGAGTCCGATAAGCTGCTTATACTTACCCCGAGGGTCGGCTCTACCGTGCTTGAGATCCCTCCAAAGACGGAGGTGCTGGTAAAAGTCTACATTGAGGGCGGTATATTCGAGTTTAGCAGCAAGGTAATTTCTCAGGATTGGGACAACGGTTATACCATCGCCCTGGAAAAGCCCAAGAAGATAGAGCACGTGCAGATGAGGCAGTTTTTCCGCATAAACGCATACCTGCCGGCAGAGTACGCCATAATCAACGCTACGGATTTAAGCCTTTACGATACCAACAAGATCGTGACTAATCTTGAGGCGATAACCAAGGACCTGTCTGAAGGAGGTCTGCAGCTGGTTGTAGACCGGATGATCGCGGCCGGCACGCTTTTAAAGATCCGCATAAACCTTACGATCGTAAGTGCCAACACCTGGGTTGAGGCCGTGGGCAAGGCTTTATCCCAAGAGGTCATCCAGCCCAATGTCAAGTATGTAACCCGGGTGCAGTTTCTCATGATCAGCGAGGAACACAAAGATATAATCCGCAAGCTTGCGGTTACCAGCATAAAGAAGATTTAAATGCGAATATTCGTTATTTATTTTTCGATGATCACATTTCTGTTTATCGAGCTCTTCGGGCTCATAAGAAACGAGCCGATAGAGAGCATATTGTTGAAAAGCCTGGGCGCATTCATTGTTTTTATTATCCTGGGGAACATCATCTGCGCTTTTGTCGATCCGGTGACCAAGGATAAGGCAGGCGATGCTTCTAAGCCCCAGGCCGCAAAGGGGGAGAAGCTGGATGTTAAGGTAGGCGCTGCGGCTGCGCCTTCGGCGAATCCAGCGCAAGGGCAGGAACCGGCGCTTGAGGCAATGAAGAGAGAAACCCTGGAGTTGGCCAGAGAGAAACCGAAAGAGATGGCCAAGGCCGTAGAGGCGATGATAAGCAAATGAGCAAATTAAAGGATGTTGCGCAGGAAGAGGTTATCGGCTACCTGCCGCTGGTCAAGAGCGTGGCTTTCAGGCTTTTTGCCAATCTGCCCACGCACGTAGACCTGGATGACCTGATAGGTTACGGAGTGCTCGGTCTTATGGAGGCCATAAGAAGTTTTAACCCTTCAAGGAATGTAAAGTTTTCTACTTACGCGTTTTACCGTATAAGGGGTGCGATACTCGACGGTCTGCGCGCTCAAGACTGGCTGCCCAGGCCCCTGCGGCATAAGATCAAGCATATGGAAAGCACCGTAGAGGGATTAAAAGGAAAGTTCGGCCGCGAACCGCACGATTACGAAGTTGCCCAGCATTTAAAGGTTTCTGTCGAGCAGGTCAGGACCATGCAGTTTGAATCGCAGCAGGCAAAGATTATTTCCCTGGAAGAGGAGCTTCAGGACGCGCTTGCGGATACCCGGGAAGAAGGGACAAGAGAGCTTGAGGAGAAAGAGATTGCGGCGGTTTTGGCCGAGGCGATCAGCGTCCTTGAAGAAAAAGAAAGACAGGTAGTCACGCTTTATTATTATGAGGGCTTAAACTTGAAAGAGATCGGCAAGGTCATGGATCTAAGCGAGTCACGCATATCGCAGCTATTGAGTAATGTAATCGATGTCCTCAGGGATAAGCTCAGGCTTGTAAAGAAAGAGATGCAGAGATAGGCGGCTAATTATGGCTCTAAGGCCTACGGATTTGCAGGTTATTATGACGGCTACGCGCGCCATCGAAAGCTTGCAAGAGGTCGCGCAGCAGCAGGCCAGGGCCCAGCAGGAACATCTGATCAGCAGGTTTCAGCGCGAGATCGAGGAGAGAAAGAGCCAGACCGAGGCTGCAGCCAAGGCGGAACAATCGCAGGTCAGGCAAATAGATTCGGAAGGCAAGGAACAGGGAAGCGGCGGTCGCAAAAGAAAGAAGCAGTCCCAAGAAGAAGATGGCAGGACGGATTCCGGAAAAAGCGACCATATTATAGATTTCTTAATCTAAGAAAATGGAGGTAAATATGAATTCAAGAGACCTGATAGCCAAGCCGATTTTGGCGATAAGGCCGGGAAAGCTGATCGGCAAGGTGCGCTACCCCATAATCGATGCCGGCAAGCAGGAGGTCATCGGTTTTGTCATCGACGATGATAAGTGGTACATGGAGACAAAGGTGATCCTCCTGCCGCTGGTTCGCGGAATGGGCAAGGATGTGGTGACCGTTGAGGATGAGGCGGCGGTCATGTCAGTCACTAACCTTAAGGCTATACAGAAACAGCTCGAAGAGAATATTCAGTTGATAGGCCATAAAGTCATTACCGAGACCGGCAGGGTGCTGGGATACATCGAAGAGTTCTCCTTTAATCCTACCAGCGGCAAGATCGATTCTTATAAGGTTAAAGGGTTGAACACCCTGATGAGCTACAAGGATACTATCTCCATAGGCAAAGAACTAATCGTTACCAAGGAGCAGGTATCCAATTTTATGGAGTTGTCAAAAGAAATAGTAAACGCTGACGATGATTATGACCTTAATTCGATATTTGAGAAAAGGCAGATGGAGTTTGTAATGGGTAAGAGGCTCCTCAGGAGACTTGAGACCGACAGCGGCAGCGTCATCGCCACCGAAGGTCATGTGGTGGATGAAGCTACCATACGCAAGGCCAAAAGACAGGGTAAGTTCATGGAGCTGGTAATGAGCATTGAGCCCGATATCAATCAGTAGGGCACTGGCAACGGAGGCTTATAAATGAAATATGTAGCGGCTTTTATATTCTTGACGGGTATAGGCTTGGGGGTAAACTACCTGATGATAAACTTCTTCAGGAGCCGTTTCAGGGCCAATAATAACAACGGCCAGTCCGAAGAAGCCCTGCCGGCGGATATAAAAGAAGATATCCAGAAACAGTCGGAGACGCTGAAAGCCGCGGTCACCGAGCTGCTTGCCGATATACAGTCAAAATCAGATATGCTGGCCCAAAGAGAGGCAAGTCTTAACGAGCTCTTAAAGCTGGTTGACGAGCGCTTAGATGAGCTCTCTAGGGCAGCCGAGACCGTGCCAGAACCTTCCGGATTCGCTTTTGGCTCAGGGAACCAGAGCAGCTTTCGCAAGGTATTTGAGCTTCACCAGCAGGGTTTGGCGGCACATGATATCGCCCGGAACCTTGGCATCGGAGTAGGGGAAGTGGAGCTGAGATTGGGTATTTTAAACAGGGCAAGATAATGCAGATAAGGCATTTGGACCTACCTCAGTCAGTAAAACATAAGCCTTCAGGCAGTCAGCAGGTCGAAGGCCAAACGCCGGAAAACGCCAGGGCGCCTGCTTTAGCTTCCGGGCACAAGGAAGCAGAAAGCTACCTCGTTTCTTCCATGTCTGAGCGCAGGCTCGGTTTATTCAGGATCGTGCTCGATAACTTTAATAATAACGGTTTCTTCCTCTTAAAGGAAATAAACGACATCCTGGAGCTGCTGTCAGCGGCAAAGAATGAAATAACCGATAAGCAGCTCTTAAGCCAGTTGAATAACGCGATGAAATCACTGTTGTCTTTAAACAACTCGCTTAACAGCAAGGAGATTACCGTTTCATTTGTAAGGAGCGTAATCGAAGTTTATAACGGGGCAGGAGAGCTTAAGCTCAACCTCCTTGAGCTCTTTATGCAGCTTACTCATAAAGATGCGACTGTTGTTGCCCTTAAAGAGAGGATATCTAGCTTCCTGGAGATGCTTGAGTCGGTTAATTTCTTTAATCGTGAAGCGGCAAGCAATAGCTCGGCAAAAACCAGTTTTCTATATTTCCCTTTTACGCTTAACCCCGAAGACGGCAAAAAAAGGAAGATGGAGCTGGTTGTTTATCCCGAAACCGACAGGCGGGGTGCGTTCAATACCGATTCCTTCAGCTTTAATCTTAATTTGGATACCGACTCGCTGGGGATGGTCAACGTCTTTGTCCGGGTGCGCAAAAAACAGGTTTCCTGCAGCCTGAGCGTAGAAAATGAGAGCGTCCTGGCGGCCATTAAGGGGGGGTCGCCTGATCTGGCCAGTCGTCTTAAAGGCATAAGGTTTGTTTTGAATGATTTCAAATGTAAGACCGCGGCAGCCGGGGATTACCTGCCTTCGCTTTTGCCGCGCCTGGAGATAAAGGCATGATCATAACCAAGAAGAAGACAAGTTCCGATCCCGATGCCGCCGTAGCGCTGAGGTACGATGCCGGAACGGATGCGGCTCCAAGGGTAACCGCTAAAGGCAGGGGAAACCTGGCGAAAAAGATAATAGAGGTAGCCCAACAAAGCGATGTCCCGATCTACGCCGACTCGCATCTTATGGCAATGCTTTATGAGGTTTCGCTTGATAAGGCTATCCCTGAAAGCCTGTATCAACTCGTGGCCGAGGTCATGGCCTGGGTATATTCCGTAGATGCGCATTTTAGGAGAAAATCCGGAGGTTAGAAATGAGCGACATACTTTCAAAAGAAGAGATGGAGGCTTTGCTTAAGGGTGAGGCCGAGAAGAATTTGGACCTGAAAGGGAAAATTGTCCGGCCCTACGACTTTCACGCGCCCGAGAGGCTATCCAAGGAGCATCTGAGGGTCTTCCAGATGCTGATGGAGGATTTCTGCCACAGGCTCAGGAAACGGCTCTCGCAGCACCTGCGACTGGATATCGAGGTCAATATCAGCTCTATACGGCAGTCGGTGTTCAAGGAGTTTCTTTCAATGCACTATCCTTCTTACATCGGCATATTTACGGTAAAACCGCTGGACGGGACTTCAGCAATTGTCATCGAGACGGGATTTCTTGTCTATCTAATGGAGCAGCTTCTGGGTGGAGAAAACGCCGCAAAGCCCGAGAACCGGGAGCTTTCCCAGATAGAGACCGAGACCGCCACGGTGTTTGCCGGCAGGATCCTATCGTGCCTGAAGGAGTCGTTTGAGAAAACGATACAGTTTGAGCCGCGTATCGAATCTACCGACTCAAACCCCCAGTTTGTGGTGCTGGCATCTCCCAATGAGGCCGCGCTCTTCATCAACCTCGAGATTAAGATCAAGAACGTGGCAGGGGAGGCGGTGATCTGCCTGCCGTATCTGACCCTGGAGTCGCTTACCGAGCATCTGGACATCAAGAAGTGGTTTATGTATGCGCAGAAGAAATCCGAGATAGAGCTAGGCGGACTGATAAAGACCCATCTGGGCAACACCAAACTTACAATCGTAGGCAAGCTCGGGGATTGCGAGCTGACGCTTAAAGACCTGCTTAAGCTGCAAGCAGGGGATTATATCAGGTTGGATAAACCCAAGGAAGGTCTTCTTGAAGTGCAGATCGGAGGCTTAAGCAAGTTCTTCGGCAAGCCGGGTTTGTGCGGCAAAAGGGTGGCAGTAAAGATCGAATCTCTATACGACGAAAGATAATCTTTGAAAGGAGGTGGCAGGTGATACGCGGACTCTATACTTCGGCTTCAGGCATGATGACCCAGCTTACCAATCAGGAGGTCATCAGCAACAACCTTGCCAATGCCGATACGACCGGATACAAAAAAGACCTGACCGTCACTAAGTCTTTCCAGAAGCTCCTGTTAAATCGCGTCGGGGATAATAGTGACAGGGGCATGGATGTGACCCTTGGCAGCCTCGGTACCGGCTGCAATATCGACGGTGTCTATACGGACTTAAGCCAGGGGGCCCTGAAGGCTACCGAGAACAAGCTTGACGTTGCTTTGGGTGGCGAAGGGTTCTTCGTGGTCCAGACCCCGCAGGGGGATATGTATACCCGTGACGGAAGTTTTACTATTGCCGTAAACGGGGACCTGGTGACCAGAGACGGTTATAACGTCGTCGGAACGCAGGGGATAATTAACCTGGCGAATGTAACGGATATCGTCTTTAACGCCGACGGCACGGTAGTTGCCGACGGAAACCTGGTAAACAAATTGCGGGTCGTAGACGGCACTCAGCCCGGTTCATTTGTCAAGGTCGGCAAAAATCTTTTTGCGCTACAGGCGGACGCCGCAGTAGTAGATGTGGATAATGCCAAGATAGTCCAGGGGTGCCTGGAGAGCTCTAATGTAAACGTGGTTTCGGAGATGGTAAATATGATCTCGGGACTCAGGCTCTATGAGGCAAACCAAAAGGCTATTGTTTCTCAGGACACAGCATTACAAAAACTGATAAGCGAATCAAGGGCTTAACAAACTAAGGAGGTGGTTTTCTTATGATGCGCGCATTGTGGACAGCTTCATCGGGCATGTACGGCCAGCAGGTAAACCTCGACGTAATCTCTAACAACCTGGCAAACGTAAACACCACGGGTTTCAAGAAATCACGCGTCGATTTTCAGGATCTCTTTTATCAGGTGCTGCAGGCGCCCGGCACTCCGGTCACCAGCGGCGGCGAGATCCAGCTTCCCGTAGGCCAGCAGATAGGCCTGGGCGTAAAACCGGCGGCAATAGGCAAGATTTTTTCAGTCGAGGGCTTTACCGAGACCGAGAATCCATTGGACCTGGCTATCTCAGGAGATGGGTTTTTTCAGATCACGCTTGCCGACGGCACTACCGCTTACACCAGGGACGGTTCGTTTAAGATCGACTCTGACGGAAACATCGTCACCGCCGACGGTTATTACCTGCTTCCGGAGATGACGGTTCCCCAGGATTCCATAAGCATTAACATCAGCGCCGAGGGGGTCGTGTCGGTGCTAAGGCCTGGCACAACTACCCCTGAAGAGCTCGGACAGATTGAGCTTGTCAAGTTCGTCAATCCCGCGGGGCTCTTAAGCTACGGCAAGAATCTGTTTCTTGAATCCGCGGCCTCAGGCCAGCCTGTAGCCGGCATACCCAGCTCCGAAGGGTATGGAGCGATCATGCAGGGTTTTCTGGAAATGTCGAACGTAAAGGTGGTAGAGGAAATGGTGCGGATGATCATTGCTCAGCGCGCCTATGAGGTAAACTCCAAGGCCGTGCGAACCGCCGACGATATGCTGGCGATCGCCAATAATCTGAGCAGGTAAAAGATCGGCTCAAAACCTTCCGGCTGCCATAATCGCGGCCGGGGGAGGCTTTATATGAAAAAAATATTTATTCTGATCACTTTAATATTGATCATGGCTGCTGTAGTGCTTGCCGAGGAATCTCAGGTTATTCCCGCAGGGGTAATCCAGCAGGAGATAATCGATTACGTGGCCAAAAACGCCGGCTGCGCCCAGAATGACCTGCTGATCGAATACAAGACGCCCCTGGCAGACGAAAAGATCCCCTCCGGCAGGGCAGCTATTGAGATAAAATCCGGGGCAAACGCCAAATTTCTAGGATTTACGACATTGGAAGTATATATTTTGCTGGATGAGAAGGTATACAAGAGTTTTATAGTTTATCTTGAAATAGATATCAAGACCAAGGCTTATATGGCAAGCCGCTGGATCAAGCGTTATGAGTATCTGGGTCCGGATAACGTCAACATCGTAGATACGTACCGCTCCAAGATACCGATGAACGCGCTTTCTGTCGATGAGGATCTTGCGGGAAAGGTAGCCAAGGCCGCAATTGCCAAAGGCAGGATCATTACCGGCTCCGGCATCGAGCTGCCTCCGCTTGTCAGAAGTAGGGATCCGGTAAACGTTATCATGGAAAGCAAGAATATACAGATAAGCGCCAAGGGCGTAGCTCTTATGGACGGCAGAAAAGACGAGGTCATTAAGCTTAGATTATTGGATTCCAAGAAAGACATTTACGGCAAAGTGGTCGATGCGGCAACGGTAGCGGTTGAGACCGGCAGATAATGCGATATTTTGCTATATTATCCATACGGGGAGAATAAAATGAATACCTTACTGAGGATTGCCTTGAGCGCTGTTATTGTTGTAACGATGAACACCGCGGGGCTCTGTGATTCGCTCTGGACCAACGAGGAGGGGGGCACGCCTGATGCGCTATCCAGCGATCATCGCGCCAACAAGATCGGCGACATCATCACCGTTTTGATAGTGGAAAGCTCCTCCGTCAGCCAAAAGGCCACCAGCTCCCGTGATCGCCAGTCAAGCATAAACCTTGAGGTAAAGAACTGGACTCAGCCTGAATTTTATCATGGCTTGCGTACCAAGATCGACAGGACCACAAATCTGCCTATTTACGAAGTAGAAGGCGCGTCTAAATTCAGCGGCGGCGGCACCTATACCGGCGCCTATAATATACGCGCCCAGATCACTACTAAGGTCATCGAGGTGCTTCCCAATAAAAGCCTGGTCGTCGAGGGCTCAAGCGAAGTTATGGTGAACGCCGAAAGAAACACCGTGGCTATATCCGGCATTGTGCGGCCTCAGGACATCGGCCCGAACAATACCGTGCTTTCAACGCAGTTAGCGGATGCAAAGGTAAGGCTCATAGGCAAGGGGCCGCTGGCGGACAAGACTAAACGCGGCGTATTCGAAAGGATCCTTGATTGGATTTGGCCGTTTTAAAAAAGCAGAGGTGGGTTAAGATGAAAAGAATATCAGCAGCGTTCTTATTGATTACGGGTTATTTGTGTTTGGGTTTGGCGTGTGCGGATGCGGCTACGCGCATCAAGGATATCGCTCGCATCGATGGGGTAAGGAGCAACCAGCTCTACGGCTACGGGCTTGTCATCGGCTTAAACGGCACGGGTGACAAACAAAGCACCTATACGGCGCAGAGTATCGGCAATATGCTTAGAAGGCTGGGCATAAACATACCTGCCGACCAGGTGACTACCCAGATAAAAAGCAGGAACGTCGCCGCGGTCATCGTAACCGCCGACCTTCCGGCTTACGCCAGGCCGGGCACGCGCATAAGCGTTACCATATCTTCCATCAACGATGCTACAAGCCTTGCCAACGGAGTGCTTGTGCAGGCGCCGCTCTTTGCGGCCGACGGCAATGTCTATGCCGTGGCCCAGGGCCAGGTTTCAGTTGGCCTTAGTGCCGGTACAAGGACTACAAATACCGGCCCCTTGAACGTCGCGCGCATACCAAACGGTGCGCTGGTGGAGAAAGACGTACCTTCGACTATCGTAAGAAACGGCGCCGTTTCGATCATACTCAATAATCCTGATTTTTCCACAGCCGACAGGATAATTCAGGTGATCAACGCATCGTTGAATTCGCAGCTTGCCAAGGCTACCGACGCGGGCACGATCAGGGTGGAGATACCCGACGATTACAAAAACAATCTTGTCAAGCTTATAGCTCAAATCGAGTCTCTGCCGGTTAACCCTGACACAACGGCCAAGGTCGTCATCAATGAGAGGACCGGTACGGTCGTTGTAGGCAGGGACGTGCGCATCTCTACAGTTGCGGTTACCCACGGTAATATTTCAGTGACCGTCCAGAACAAGTTCGAGAATACGGTTTCGACCGTTCAGTCAGCAGCCTATCCGCCGAAGGGCGAACTTATATCCAACAGCATTGTTACCCGCGTTGACGGCGAAGGAACGGTAAAAGACGGCTTGTCTCAGATGTTGGTCCTTGACGAGGGGGCGGATATCAATGAGCTGGTAAAGGCGCTCAACGCTCTCGGTGTGCCCCCCAAAGACCTTATCGCGATACTACAGGCGATCAAAGAAGCAGGGGCGTTGCAGGCAGAAATAGAGGTTATTTAAAGGAGAGGCCATGCAACTTAAGAAAATAGCAGCTGATAATCAGGCTAAAGATATCTGGAGCGTCCAGAACAAGGGGGTCCTTATTAACGGCGAGCAAAAAGCGACCTTTGACAAGTTGTCCAAGGCAAAAAGCGCGCTGAGCCCCGAGGAGGACGCCAGGCTCCAAAAGGCCTGCAAGGATTTCGAATCCTTCTTTCTATATTACCTGCTAAAGCAAATGAGGACCAGCATTCCCAAGGATGAGGGGATCCTTGAGGAGTCTCGCGCGCAGGAGTTCTACCAGGACATGTTCGACGAGAAGATAGCGGACAAGATCGCCCAATCAAAGGGTATGGGCCTGGGCGCTACGCTCTACAGACAGATCAAGGATTCGCTTCTCAACAAGGCCGATATCACCGTGGATAAGAAAGGATAGAAATGGTACAGGAGAAGATTAAAAAGGAGTTGATCGTAGTCTTGGAGAACGAGCTCCTGCTGCACAAGCAGATGCTTTCACTTCTTGAAGAAGAAAAAGACAACATATCAAAAGATCCGGGCACCCTTAATAAAACAATCAAGAAGAAAGAAGCATTGATTGAGGATATACGCAGGAGAGAAGACCTGCGGCAGCAGCTTGTCATGAATATTGCGGGGATACTTAATATGAATGCCAAGGACGTGACGCTTTCCATGCTCGCCAAGATATGGTCTGAACCCCGTTTTATTCAGCTGCGCAAGGAGCTAAAAGTTGTGTTGGAGATGATAAAAAGCAAGCAGCAGATAAACAGCGCCCTTATTCAGCACGGCCTCGGTTTTATCAACAATTACGTCAACGCCTTAGCCAGCAATCCCGATGATGCCGTCTATGATACAAAAGGACATCTCAAGGAGTCAAAAGGGAACTTCTATCGTCATCTCAACCGTAAAATATGACCCTGTGCCGTCTGGTTGCCTGCATTACCTGCCGTTTTATCACAATGGCTCTAAAAAAGCCAAAAATGTTAATTAATAGCCAAGCGCTGATGGGGCCCGGTGACCATGTGCGTCATGGCGCAGGATAGGGGTATCCATGCTTAACACAGGCGTTAAACCGCAAATTTTTTTCCAAAGATGAAAATACTAGGGATAATTACAGCCAGAGGAAACAGCAAGAGAGTGCGCAATAAGAATATACTTATTTTCCGAGGCAGGCCTTTGATAAGTTATACCATAGATGCAGCCAGGCAGTCACGGCTTTTGGACAGGGTAGTGTGCTCTACAGACTCCGAGCGGATCTTTAAGCTTGTCAGGGCCCGCGGTTTGGAGGCAATCAAGCGGCCCAGCCGGTACGCAACCGATTATTCCCCCATAGAGGAGCCGTTAAGGCATGCCGTAGAATACCTGAAGGAAAAAGACGGTTACCGGCCGGATGCGATTGCGCTCTTATATGCAAATGTTCCTTTTCGTGAAAAAGGGCTCATAGATTCGGCAATAAAAAAGATGATTTCCTGCAGGGCGGATGCTCTGGTAACGGTTTCCCCCGTTGAGCGGTTTCACCCCGAGCGCCTGGTTATTCTGGCAAAAAACCGCAGGTTTAATCTCTATGCAAAAAAAATCTCAACTTTCCGCAGCCAGCGCCTGCCTCCTGTTTTTTACATCGATTCCGGGTTGATAATCCTGAAGACAAGCCTGCTTTATGGCTCAGACCCGTTCATTGTTTCGCACTACTTTAAAGGGCATAAAGTTATCGGTTTTACGACCGGAGATCTGGCTGCCTGGGACATAGATAATTATTTCGATTTAGAGATAGCTGGATTAATAATGAAAAAAAGAAAAGGGGGGATGATAATTTAGTCGATTTTCCTTATTGCACAACCTCAACAAGGAGACCAGCAAAAATGATTGTTAAAATCGGGAAAAAAGAAATCGGCAATAACAAACCTGTCTTTATAATTGCAGAAGCGGGAGTCAATCATAACGGAGATATTGAGCTGGCCAAGAGATTGATCGTGGCAGCCAGCCATGCGGGCGCCGACGCCGTAAAGTTCCAGACATTCAAGACCGAAGAGGTGGTAAGCCGCACGACCAGGCTGGTCCCCTATCAAAAGGAGTTTGCCAAGGGCGCGCGTACTCAGTTTGACATGCTTAGGGCCCTGGAGCTGTCGGACCAGGACCACTTTCAGCTTATGAAGTTTGCCAAAGACAGAGGCATAATCCTGATTTCTACTCCGGGAGATTTTGCCTCGGCCGACCTGTTAGACAGGCTGGGAGTGTCGTTATTCAAGATCGGTTCCGATGACCTTAACAATTTCCCGCTTCTGGAATACGTTGCCGCAAAAGGCAAACCCATCATTCTTTCTACGGGCATGGGCACGCTCAAGGAGATAAAAGAGGCCGTATACGATGTAATTCTTAAGACCAGGCGGGTTCCACTTATAGTGATGCATACGACGACCCAATACCCCTGCCCGCTCAAAGACGTGAATATGCGCGCGCTTTCGACTATCAGAGAATGCCTGAGGCTTCCGGTAGGATATTCCGACCATACTGCAGGCGTTAGCGCCAGTATGAGTGCGGTCAGCCTTGGTGCCTGCGTTATTGAAAAGCATATAACCCTTGACCGAAAGCTTCCCGGTCCCGACCACGCCTCTTCCTATGAGCCCGAAGAGTTCAAGGTTTTCGTAAAGCTTTTACGTGAAACGGAAGAGTGCCTTGGCAGCAGCAAGAAATGTCCGACCAAGACCGAGAAAAAGGACATGACTTGCATAAGAAAAAGCATAGTGGCCAAAGTGGATTTACCCAGGGGCACCAGGATCAAAAAACAACATTTGGCAATTAAACGACCTCAGCATGGGCTTCTGCCGAAACACTACTTTGAAATCATCGGCAAGAAGCTAAAGAAAGACGTTAAGAGGGATATGCCCATCAGGAAGGGCGACCTGTAGGCGGTAGGGAGGCTGGATATGGCGGCTGTTACGATAGGGGAGGCGGCACTGGCCAAGATCGTTGAACTTATACTTCAGAGGCTCCAGTCCGATAAAGACAAGTTTCTTGTAGAAATTCAGGCTTGCATCAGCCAGGCTGCCAAGGAGAAAGAGGCGGAGCTTGAGGGATTAAAGAATGACCTGCAGGATGCGCGCTGGTTTTTGGGCGAAGAGAGGGCGCGTAGAGAAAGCCTGGAGTTGCAGCTTAGGGAAAAGAACGAATACGTCCATAAGATGGAAGAGTATTCGCAGAAGCTTAAATCTCAGCATGACGAAGCTGCCTGGCAGCTGGGAGAGGAAAAGTCCAAGCGCGAGCATTCGGAAAATTCCCTGAGTGAATTCCGCCAGCGCTGCGAGTCGATGGAGGGGGAGCTTAACAGCCTCAGGGAAAAGGCCGTTTCAGCCGAACAGCAGCTGCGCGATACGCAGTGGTATTTAGGCGAAGAGCGGGCGCGCCGGGAGGCGCTTGAACAGCAGCTTAAGGAAATCCAGGGTAAGTAAATGGATTGCGAACTCAAGAACAGACTGTATGAGCTCTCAAAACAGCGCAGGATAAAAGATATTATCGACCTGACTGAAAGCATCGTGATGCACCGGCCGCAGGATTTGGCAGTGCGTTACTGCGCGGGAATAGCCAAGATTTACGACGATGATTTCTCGGGAGGCCTGGCGCATTTAAACGAAATCTGCGAGCTTTATGAAAATTTGCTTTTGTTCAAGAATCCGGATATTGAAACCAAGCGTTTTGTCGGACAGGTGGCGTTGCAATTGGCGGCGCTCTCAGAATTTCATACCGTTTTTAAGCTGGACAATACCCTGGCGTTAAAATACAGCAACAAGGCGGCGGTAAAGGCGCGTCTCATAGCGCACGATGTAGAAGACCTTCTTTTGCGTAAAGAAGCGGAGAGCATGTTGAAACGCCACCTTGTTTGGTGCATCAGGAACGAATCGGGATGCGTGGAGGGAGGGATTTATCCTGTGCCCAAATCCCCCTTTGTGCTTCAGGTCGAACCTACCAACAATTGCGACATAAAATGCCTGATGTGCCCCCGCCACAAGATGGCCAGAAACATCGGGTATCTTGATGAGGCCCTTTTAGATAAGATAATTTCAGGCTGGAGCGCGAGGAGTATTGAGATAAGCATCCCGCATTTAGTTTTGGATAGAGCCATAATTAAGAATTGGAAAGTGCCCGGCGTTATCAAATTTTATTATATGGGAGAGCCGCTGCTGCATCCGGGGATCGATACCTTGATATCAAAGATCAGGCAAGAGGGGATATACCTTGCTTTACAGACCAATGGATTTGCGCTGGCAGATTGCGAGCGGAGAAAAAAGATACTGGAAGCCCGGCCTTCGGGCATCTGGTTTTCTGTTGACGGTTTCAGCAAAGAGAGCTATGAGTCGGTGCGTAAGGGCAGCAGCTGGAACAAGATTTGCAGGATCATAAAGACGGTTAACCGTGAAAGGAAAGAAATGGGGCTTGAGGACCAGATAAAGCTGGGCATAACCTCGGTCATACCGTTTAGCGATCCCGAAGGCACCAGGAAAACTTCTGGTTTTTTATCTTCGCTCCTGCCCCTGGTTGATTACAGCGGGTTCTCTGTGCTTGACCGCAGGCTGGGAGGGAGTTTCTTTGGCCGTGACGGAAAGTTGTTTTCGTTCAAAGAAGCGGCAATTATTCCGGGACGCGCGGCTGGGCAGGATACGCTGTGTCCGGAATCTCTTGAGAAACTGAACATTCTATGCGATGGCACCATCACTCCGTGCTGCTATGATGTTAACGCAGAGATGGAGCTCGGCAATGCGAAAGACTGCAGCGTTGATGCGGTCTGGAGCTCCGAGCGCATGAAGATGTTGCAGTGTTCTTTATTGAATCACAGGCTCGAAAATTTGTCTTTATGCCAATTTTGTAAAGGAAAATTCCAGTACGCGGCATGAGAAAAATATGCGTTATTACGGGAACGCGGGCAGAATACGGGGTGATGAAGCCGTTTTTAGAGCGCATCAGGGACAGCGCTGATTTAAGGCTGCAATTGGTTGTCTGCGGGATGCATCTTATGCGGCGTTTTGGTTCATCGGTAGATATCATCCGCAAGGATGGCTTCAAAATAAGCGCAAAACTGGATATTTTTTCCGGGAAAGAAGGCGGCTTGCAACTGGCCGGTTCATTTGCCAGGGCGGTACCGGGTTTTGCGCGTATTTTTAAAAAATTAGAGCCTGATATCGTAGTGCTTGAGGCTGACAGGATCGAGATGCTTGCGGCAGGGCTTGCCGCGGCATTCTTGAATCTGCCCATTGTCCATATATCCGGAGGCGATGTTTCCGGAGGCATGGATGATGCCATAAGGCACAGCTTATCCAGGTTTGCTCATCTTCATTTGGCAAATACAAAGGCAAGCTGCAAGAGGCTTTTAAGAATGGGGGAGGAGCCATGGCGCATCAAATATGTCGGGACCCTGGCCGTATCCAAAGCCATTCTCGGACAGTCCTGTTCAAAGGAAGAGATCCGAAGAAAGCTGGGGATAGATCTTAATAAGGCCCTATTTTTAGTGATCCAGCATCCGGTGGCGAATGAATATCGGGATGCGGCCTTGCAGATGCGCCGGACGCTTGAGGCGGCAAGGCATTTTAAAACCCAAACCGTAATATTCTATCCCAATTGCGATATGGGCGGGCAAAGCATGATTAAGGAAATATTAAAGTATCGCAAGTTTCCTTTTATCAGGATATTCAAGAATATCGAGCGTCCTTATTATCTGGGGCTGCTCAAATATGCCTCGGTACTGATAGGCAATTCTTCCAGCGGTATAGTTGAGGCGCCGTTTTTCGGCACGCCTGTGGTAAATATCGGCAGCCGTCAGGACGGTAGGGAGCGCGCGGCCAATGTTGTCGATGTGCCCTATTCTAAACGTAAGATTATCCAGGCCATAAAGCGGTTTAGAAAGAATAGCTATAAACGGATAAAAGGAGGCAATCCCTACCGCGACTTGAATACGGATAAAAAGATTACTAATATATTGAGGGCTGTTAAGCTGGATGATCGTCTCTTGAACAGACGCCTGAGTTTTTAGCAATGCCTGAACCAAGCGTTCTCCTTATTTCTATTTTACGCGACAGTCACCGTAATTTAAGCTGTCTTTCGCTGTATTCGGCATTAAAGGCAGCTTCTATCGATGTAAAGCTCCTTTTTGTCCCAAGGCAAGACGAATATAATAGCGAGCAATTGAGGGAGCTGCTGAACGCAGAGGCCTTCTCGGTAGTCGGCATATCGCTGATGACCGATGGGATGGATTTCAGCCGCCGCCTAACCTCGGATATAAAAAAATTTCTTGACCGCGCTCACATTACATGGGGAGGGATACACCCGACGCTTATGCCGCAGGAATGCCTTGAATATGCAGATAGCGTATGTATCGGGGAAGGAGAGGTAGCGTTTCTTAAGCTACTGCAATGTTTTTTTACCGGAAGGGATATTTCTTCGATACCCGGCATCGGCTTAAAGACAAAAGAAGGCAAGTGCATCATAAATCCTCCGCAGTTAAATAGCGACTTAGACAGTATTGCCTTCCCGCGGTACGGCTGGTCTGATTTTTATGTTATTGACAGATTCGGCCTTCGCCGGTTCAGCCAAGAGGAGTATGTAAGGTATTCAAATTACCGGGGCGAGGATTATACTTTAATGGCAACGCGAGGCTGCCCCTTTAGCTGCAGCTATTGCTGTAACAGCTATTTAAATAGCCTCTATAAAGAGGGTAACAGGATAAGGAAACGAAGCGTCGGTCACGTCATTGCCGAGATCAAATATGCCTTAGAGTATATCCCGAATATCAAATTCGTTAATTTTATTGATGATCAATTTCTGACTTCCAGGCAGTGGAATGACGAATTTATCGAACGTTATACGAAAGAGGTAGGGCTGCCTTTTATCGTAAGGCTTGTGCCGGGCAGTTTCGATGACGGCGTACTAAAGAAATTAAAGGATGCGGGTTTGATGTTTACTCAGATCGGCATACAGTCGGGCAGCAGCCGTACGCACCGCCTGATCTACCATCGGTCGTTCAATAAAAGCGCCGTAGTCGGTTCATCGCGTATATTAAGCCGCAACCAAGTGTATCCTTACTACGATATCATTATACAAAACGACCTGGAAGAGGATCGTGACCGCAACCAGACCATAAAGCTTCTTCTTAAAATTGCCCGGCCGTTTTCCTTGACGCTTTATGCCTTAACAGCCTATCCCCGTACAGAATTGGAAGAGATATATAAACAAAGAGGGGTAGTCCCGAGAACCAACCCCTACGAGCGCGGGTATTCTGACTATGACGAATCCGATTTTTATTACCAGTTGGCAAGCGTTATACCGTATACCGCGCTTTGGTTATCGAAACTATTTTTTTACTTTAGGGGAGTGCCCGGAGTTAAGAAGCTGTTAGAGTTTTATTATAAGAGGACGCCAAAGTTGCGCGGCCGCAACGTCACCGCGCAGTCCATTGCCGCAAGAAAGAAATGACCAGTAGGATAAAAAAGATATTGCTGATAGACCCTCCGGTGACCAGGCCCGCGGATTTCTCTAAAGAGCGTTGTCGCGTCAGCGTATTCGCGCCTTTGGGGCTGGCCTATATCGCAGCGGTGCTGGAGGATTCAGGCTATGAGGTAAAGATTATTGATGCGCTACTGGAGGGGGCAGGGCAGGGGCAGCAAAAATATAACGAAGGGATGTTGCGTTATGGCCTGACTGACCAGCAGATCGAAGAGATCCTGCGTAAAGAAAATCCCGATATTGTCGGCATTTCGTGTCTTTTTTCAAACAAGGATTGGGATATGCGCAACGCCAGCCGCATTGTTAAGAAAGTCAACCCCCGGTGTTTGGTGGCTGTAGGGGGGGTGCATCCTACGGCTATTGCCAGAGAGCTCCTGGAAAATGAAATAAACATTGATTACGTAATTTTAGGCGAAGGAGAAATGACTTTCTTGCAGTTGTTAGGCATTATTAAGTCAGGCGGAGACCCAAGGATGCTCGATGGTATCGCCTATCGTCACGAAGGAAAAATTAATTGTGTCCACAAGGCGCATTTTATCCCTAATCTCGATACCCTGCCTTTTCCCGCGCGGCACCTTTTAAGCATGCAGGAGTACAGCCGGCTTGGCTCGGCGCACAGCGGCTACAAAAACAAACCTTTCGCTTCGATTATCAGCTCGCGCGGCTGCCCTGCCAAATGCACATTCTGCTCAATAGAGCTTTTATGGGGAAAGGTCCCGCGCTACCGCTCAAGCAAAAGCATCCTTGAAGAAATTGAGTTTCTCATCAAAAAGTACGGAGTCAAGGAAATACACTTTGAAGACGACAATTTAACCTCCAACAAAAAGCGCGCCCTGGAGATATTTAACGGGATAATCGATAGAAAATTTAATATCAGTTGGACCGTCCCCAGCGGCCTGGCGATTTATTCCTTAGACGAGGAGTTGCTGGAAAAAATGGCGCAAAGCGGCTGTTACAGCATTTCGCTGGCCGTCGAATCCGGAGACCAGCATGTCCTGGATAAATTGATGCACAAACCGATAAAGCTTAACCGCGCCAAACCGCTCGCAGATAAGGCGCGCTCGCTGGGCATGAAGACCAAGGGATTTTTTATTTTAGGCTTTCCCGGAGAGACTAAGAAGACCATGCAAAAGACAGTGGATTTCGCCAAAAGCCTTGAGCTGGACTGGACCCTGTTTTTTATCGCCACGCCTCTGGTGGGGACCAAGATTTATGAGATTTGCAAGAATAAGCGCTATCTAAAGGACGAATCCGTGGATTTCGCGCACAGTTTCTACGCCGGCAATATCCAGACTCCTGAGTTTGACGGCGATTACGTTGAGAAGGTCAAAGAGGAAGCCAATATCGACATAAATTTCAGGAATAACCCTAATTTGATTAAATATGATATTGACGAAGCGATCAGGGATTTTCAGTCCGTCCTGGAGTTTTATCCGCATATCTGGTACGGCCACCTCTTCTTAGGCGATGCCTATAAAAAGAAAGGCATGGTTGAGGAAGCGGCCAGAGAGTGGAGAACAGCGTTAGAGCTTAACCCGGATTCCAGTGAAGCCAAAGAAAGGCTTAATTCCTGAAAATAGCCAAAATTGCCAAGATTTTTGTCTGTATCTAAAAATGCAGCATTGAGGAAAAGTGAAAAAGATAAAGAAGATAATATTATTTGAGCCGCCGGTTACATTGCCTGAAGGCGCCGTGCAGCAGCAGCGCATGCCGGTCGTGCCTCCGCTGGGGATCGCCTATGTTGCTGCGGTGCTGGAAAAGCTGGGTTATGATGTCAAGATCGTTGATTGCCTGGTGGAAGGGTTTTTGTCCCCTTCCAAGCTCTCCGCAGGCATGATCCGCTACGGCCTTACCGACAGCGGCATAAAGGAAAGGATAATCGAATTCAAGCCTGATATGGTAGGCGTATCCTGCGTGCTTACCAATAAATATAGGGATGCGCACAACTTATGCCGGTTGGCCAAGGATGCGGACAAAGATATAATTACGGTCATGGGCGGAGCCCATCCGACAACCTTTCCGCAGCTGGTGATGGAGGATGAGTTGGTTGATTTTGCTGTCTTGGGAGAGGGCGATTATGCGCTGCCGGAGCTGATCGAGCGCCTGGAGAAGAACCTAGAGTTTGATGATTTTGACGGTTTGGCTTATCGCAAGGGCGGCAGCCTGCGCATTAACCAGAAAACAAAGTTTATTGAAGATCTGGATTCAATCCCGTTTCCCGCCAGGCACCTTATCCCCATGAAGTTATACTCCGAAATATCCCAGCCGCACGGCGATTTTCTGCGCATGCCTTTTGCCACCATGATCACTTCGCGCGGCTGTCCCGCCCGTTGTATTTTTTGTTCGGCCCTAAAGTTATGGGGCAAAAAGTACCGCATCCGCTCCAGCCGCAACGTTCTGGAAGAAATAGGAATTTTAGTGAGGGATTATGGCATAAGGGAGATACATTTTGAAGACGACAATATGACTTTTAATATCCCGCGGGCAAAAGAGATATTTAGCAACATGATCGCACAAAAATTCAACATCTCCTGGTGCGCGCCTAACGGCCTGGCGGTTTTTGCCCTCGATGAATCGACCGTGGAACTTATGAAAGAATCGGGATGCTTTTCGGTGGCTATCGCTATTGAATCTGGCTCGCAGGAGGTGCTTGATAATATAGTGCATAAACCGCTGGATCTGTCCAGGGTAGCGCCTTTAGTCAAGAAGATGCGCGCCTTAGGATTACACACCAAGGGGTTTTTTATCATCGGTTTTCCCGATGAAAATAAATCTCAAGTCGAAGAAACGCTTAATTTTATCAGGACCGTAGGCCTTGATTGGGTAGCGATGAATATTGCTACGCCTCTGCCCGGTACTGCTATGTATGATATATGCAAAGAAAAGGGGTATCTTGTCGGAGATTTCCAGTTATCTAAGTTAAAGTATACCATCGGCAGCATAAAGACACCCGAATTTGACCCCGAGTATCTGCAGGGTAAATGGTTTGAAACAAACTTAAATATTAATTTTCTAAATAATATCAATATGCGTGAAGGAAGGTTTGATGTGGCGATAAGGGATTTTAACCGGGTGATCAAGTTTTATCCTGAACACGAAGTCGCCCACTTATGCCTTGGCAAATGCCACCAGGCCAAAGGCGATAAAGACAACGCGCTTAAGGAATACGAAAGGGTGCTAAAAATAAACCCGGATAATCAAGAGGCAAGAGCCAGGATAGCGCAGCTGGCGGCATTGAAAAACGGAGGGTAGATGAAAAGCTGGGATTCCAGGTGGGATGATATTTATGCCGAGCAGGGGTTCCGGGCCAAGTATCCCGATGAATTCGTCGTGCGTTTTATCGCCGGGAAATATTTCAGGTTTCCGGCGCAGGAAAGAGGCAGGTATCGCATCCTGGATTTGGGGTGCGGCCCGGGCAGGCACGTGATATTCCTGGCGCAAGAGGGGTTTAAGGCTTACGGCATAGAAGGATCACCCCAAGCCGTATCTTTATGCAGGCAAAAGCTGAAAACCTTTAGGCTTAAGGCGCTTGTCAGGGCAGGGGATTTTAACCGCCTTCCTTATCCTGATAACTATTTTGACGTGGTCATTGATTGCGTTTCCTTGCAGCATAATCGCCTTGCCGGCATCAGAAAGTCCGTTAAAGAAGTATACCGCACCCTGAAACCCGCAGGGGAATTCTTCTCCATGGTGCGCACCGATAAGGATTATGCCTATGGAAAAGGGCGTAAAATAGAAGAGGGGACTTATACCGACTACAACGATTTTGATTTAAAAGACGTCGGCTGGATTCATTTTTTCAGCGAGAAGGAAATACGCGCTCTTTTTAGTGTTTTCAGAAATCATTCTTATGAATATGCCGAAAGGACGTTTGATAACCGTAAGAACAGCATCAGGCATTGGGTGATCAGAGCCGAGAAATGAGCGCGGACTATCAGGTTAAGAATTTCTCGCTTCCGGAAGATCAATCGCAGTGGTTGGATGAGCTTGGCTGCCTGGAAAGGCCGCATCAGGATGTTTTTCTGCTACCAGGCTATGCCCGGGTTTACGAGAATCTATATCAGGCCAAGGCCGGGCTTTTTTGCCTAAATCAGGGTAGAAACCGGGCAGTGCATATTTTTCTGCGCAGGCCTGTGCATCTTTTGCCGTTTTACGAAGGAAAAGAGGAGGCCTTTGACATTATAACTCCGGAATACAGCGGACCGATCATTGAATGTCCGGCTAAAGATAAAGAAAACTTTATTCCGTTCTTTCTTAAGACATTCAACGATTTTTGCCGGGAAAATAAGATTGTCTGCGAATTCGGCAGGGTCAATCCGTATTACAACGGCGACAAGGATACGCTTGAGATGTTTTCGGCGCGAATGAACCGCCGGATTGTTTATGTGGACCTGTTGCAGACCGAAGATATTATCCGCAAAGGTTTTTCCAAGGGCAATAGAAGCTCTATTAAAAAGGCGCAGCGGCAGGGGGTGGAGATCAAAAAAGACGTAGTTTCGCAAGAGAGCATTAAAAAGTTTTATGAGCTTTATGCCTCTACGATGAGCCGCAACCAGGCAAGCCGATTCTATTTCTTTTCATTGGAGTTCTTCCTGGATTTATTTTCTTCGCTCAAAGACAATATTTCCCTCTTCAGCGCTTTTTATAAAAGTGATAAGATCGCCTCATCCGTATTCCTGCATCTGGGAAACTATATTCATTATTACTTTTCGGGTTCTGACCAACATCACCTGTCTTTATGCCCGAATAATCTCCTGCTTTATGAGGCGATTTTATGGGCCAAGAAAGAGGGTTATAAGGTTTTCAGCCTGGGCGGCGGATACCATAACAGCGGCGCAGATTCACTCTACAGCTTTAAATCATCTTTTTCCGGCGCTTGTTGCGATTTTTATACTTATTCAACCATCCATGATAGCCGTCTATACCAGCAGCTTTGCATGCAGTTCAGGGCTTACTCCAATATTTCCGGGGTAGATAATCAGCCTAATGGCTATTTTCCGGAATACCGCAGACCGCAATGAAACGGGCCGAAGAGGGGCAAATGTTGTCTGAAAACTTCTATGAGGAGAACCTGGCTTCATTAAAGATCCATAATTATCCTCTTTATCAGCAGTTGGCTGCCGATAACGGCTCTGAGTTTGAGTTGGCCGCAGTTAATGAAGAGGGAGATCTGGGGGTTTTTGTCAAAAAAGGCGGGGAACGCAGGCTGATGCATGAGCTGAAAAAGTATTACAGAGAAGAGATTTTCCCCGAGGCGAACGGCTATCTGGCTAAAATGTCCGCTCATAACGGCGCCTTTATCTTTTTTGGGCTTGATGCCGGAGTGCGCCTGTTTTACGCATGTTCGAGGAGCGAGCAGTCGGATGTTTTTTTCGTAATCGAGCGTCATACGGGGATCCTTAAGGCCATAATGCGCCATTTTGATTTGCGGCAATTGTTCGAATCCCGCAAAGTTTACATATTTGCCGGACAAGATGCCGTAAATTCATTTACGGATTTCTTGCGCAGCGGCTATCAGGGCCAGATCCCTTTCCTCGGTGCTGTCTTTTGCGCCGCAGAGGACCACGCTTTTTACCAAGACGCCCAGAAAAGCATTTTTTCTTTGGTTAAGGGAATGTACGAAGACGCGCAGCGCTGCCTCCTTGAGGTCAGTTCCCATTACCGCCAGATCGACCGCAGCAGGCTTGTCGATGTTTTATCTGAAAAATCAGGGCGCAGGTTACGCGTTTTGGGAGAGCTTAATACCACGACTGCCTATATGCAGCATTCTATGCGCACCTGCATAAAAGGTTTTAACCTTCTTGGCTGCCAGACGCAAGTCTTAGAATCGGATACGCTATTGATATCACAGGTCTATTTTTACAAGATGTTACGCGAGTTCATGCCTGACATTTATTTTAAGATCAATCATCTTGCGGGTGAGTCGTATGAGCATCCCGGGTTAATCACGGCCAGCTGGATTCAGGATTATATGCCTTTTATCTTTAATCCCGGTATCCGGGCGGATAAAAAGATCGGCCCGCATGATCAGATATTTATCGTGGCAGCGATGTTTATTGACGATTTGGAGAAATTAGGTTTTGAGAAAGACAGGATCCACCGTTTGTATCTCGGAGCCGATACCGATGTCTACCGGAGCCTGGAGCTTTGCGATGAAGACAGGAAAAAATACGGCAGCGATATCGCGTTTATATGCCATTATCCTGATTATGCTTCGGCGAATAGCTTTATCCCGGCAGATGTGGTAGAGTATTTAATTGAGGCAATGCGCGAAGCCGATTCGTACGATTTCGCTGCCTTTCGAGAAATTTATCAGCAGGCTAAGAAGAAATTCGGTAAAATAGAGATGAACGAAGACGCCTGCAGAAAGTGCAGGCAAATTTACGGCGATATCAGCGAAAACGTGATTTTAACCACTTACCTCTGGAGCGGTCTTGCCGCTGCCAGCCTTCGTCTGCCCTATCTTGAAAGCATCAGGGATATGAACCTTTCGCTTTACGGCAAAGGCTGGTCGCTTGACCCCCGTTTTAAGGCCAGCGCCCGGGGAAGCGCCGCTTACGGCGACGAGATCTGTAAGATCGTGAATGCCGCCAAGATCAACCTGAATATGCACGCGGCTACCAATAACCACCCCCGCATATTTGATACCATTGCCGCGGGAGGTTTTCTCCTTACTCGATTAACCGCCGAGGATGAGGAGCCCGGAGGCATAGGCGAACTTTTTGAGTTGGGTAAAGAGATAGAGGTATTCAGGACTAAAGAAGAGCTGCGCGAAAAGATCGAGTTCTATTTAAAACACGATGACCAACGCATGGAGATAGCCAGAAGAGGGCAGGAGCGGCTTCTCAGAGAGCATACCGTGAAGCACCGCATGCAATGGGTGCTGGATATTGTAAAAGAAGGCCTCTTGAGAGGCGGCAATTAATAGGGGGCAGATAATGAAAGAAAAGGTATTGATCATAAAAATAGGCTATACCGAGTTCTTGGTGGATAAGACCGATGACAAGGTTAGCCTCGGCGATGTGGTCAGGTGCACGCCGATCTTGCATTGCTTCAAGGATGCGGCAGTAACCTGGCTTACCGACAAAAGCTGCTATCCTTTCCTGGAGGGGATACCTTACATAAAGAGGCTCATGCATTATGACCTGACCACGGTTTTGCAGCTCCAGTCCGAGCATTTTGATACGATCATTAACCTTGAGAAGGCTCCGGGGATCTGCGCCCTTGCGGATTCCATGAAGGCATGGAAGAAATTCGGTTTCCGCTTTGATCCGGTTACAGGGGAAGTCGCTGCCTACTCCATGGCCGAGAAGGTCCTTGAGGTAAGCGCCAACCACAGCCTCAAGCATAAAACACATAAATCATTCTACAATTTCCTGTTTGAGATCGTCGGTAAAAGATGGAACGGAGAAGATTCCCTTTTGGGTTATGCCCCGAAGACAAAAGAAGCCTACGATATCGGTTTTAATACACATATCGGCCCAAAGTGGCCGAATAAGGCCTGGCCGGCCGAGTATTGGAAGGCGCTGGAGAAGAAGCTGAAGAAGAACAAGTATACAATCTCCTATCAAAAGGGGCTGAACAGCCTGTATGAATACATGGATTGGCTCAACTCCTGCAGGCTGATCATAACCAACGACAGCCTCGGGATGCATTTGGCGCTTGCCTTCAAGAAAAAGATCATCGCTTTGTTCGGCCCAACCTTCAGCAGCGAAGTGGATCTGGGCCGTCTCGGGGTAAAGTTGAAACCGGAAGCAGATTACGAGTGCATGCCTTGCATGAACATGAGCAGAGACTGCATGCAGAAAAAGCGCTGCATGTATTTTATTACTCCGGAAGCGGTTTGTGGTTACGTAAAACGGCTTTTGCCGAAATAATCCATGGCGGCTCGATTGAAACCGATCATTTTAAAGCAGCACCATAATTATGTGGCATTCTTCCTTACTTTGGCATGCAATCTTAAGTGCCCTTATTGCATCAATCTGCACGATGACGCAGGCCAAGGGCGTTTGGCCCAGGCAAAGCGCAATCAGATGAAGATAGATGACTGGATTGCTGCGGCAAACCGTTTAGTGCTGCGCGATGACCTGCCGCTTACTTTTCAGGGGGGAGAGCCGACGTTGCACCCGGGTTTCTACCGTTTCGTGAACGAGGTAAAAAAAGATATCAAAATGGACCTTCTTACCAATATGATGTTTGATGTGGATGAATTTATCAAGCGTGTTCCGGTCGAGCGTTTTATCCGCCAGGCGCCATACGCGGCCATTCGGGTCAGCTATCATCCCGGCCAGAACGATATTAAAGATTTGATCTCTAAAGCCAAAAAAATGGAAGCTGCGGGATTCCGGGTAGGGCTGTATTCGGTTTTGCATCCCGATCCCGAGAAAAGGCAGCATATACTCCGGGTGCAAAAGGACTGCCTTGCCTTGGATATTGATTTCAGGACTAAAGAGTACCTTGGTGATTATAACGGAACTATATATGGCAGTTTCAAATATCCGGATAGCGTCTCCAGTCATAAGCTGCGCCGCTGCCGGTGTAGGATAAGCGAGCTTATTGTTGATCCAGGAGGCCATATTTATCGTTGTCACTCTGATTTGTATAATGCCAGGAACCCGATTGCCCATATACTTGAGGAAGGCTTCTCCATGGATGAAATAGACAAATTCAGAGACTGCGATTATTACGGCGAATGCAACCCATGTGACGTAAAGGTCAAGACCAACAGGTTTCAGATCTTCGGCCATACGAGCGTGGAGATCGAGGATATAAGGGGTTAGATGGCCAAATTCATTTTTGACGGGCATAAGCTTACGTATCACTTGCCCAGGGTTAACCTATTCCTGGAAAAAGGCGATTGTTTTCCCCTATACATGGAAGTCAGCCCCGTCGGCAGGTGCAACCACCGTTGCATATTTTGCGCCTATGATTTTATCGGTTATCCTAACCGCAGGCTCGATACAAAAAAGATGCTTTCTTTCATCAGGCAAGCCGCATCCTGCGGCCTGAAGAGCATCCTGTTTGCCGGCGAGGGGGAGCCTTTGCTCCATCCTGATATTGCTCGCCTCGTAAAGTTTTCTAAACAATGCGGCATCGACGTCGGGATGTTCACCAACGGGCAATTCCTTAACCGCGATTTGGCCGCCGAGATCCTTGCCTGCCTGACGTTTGTCCGTTTTAGTTTTAACGCCGGAAGCCCGGAAAACTACGCGGCAATCCACGGGGTCAAAAAGGAGGTATTCGCGACGGTCCTGGATAACATAAAGAATTCCTGTGAGATAAAAAGAATGAAGAGGCTTAAGCTGGATATCGGGATACAATTCGTGCTTATTCCGGAGAACATCAGGTATTTGCTGGCTGCGGTCAGGGAAACGAAAAAGCGGGGAGTGGATTATTTTGCCATCAAGCCGTTCGTACACCAGAGCCGGCTTCAAAACTATAAACCCAAAAAGTTCAGCGCGATTTCGCTAAGACGCTCCCTGGATGCCGCAGAAAAGCTTTCTACGAAGAATTTTTCAGTGATCGCCCGCAGGCAGTCATTTTGTGAATACGGAAAAAGAGGCTATCGTCATTGTTACGGCACCAGCTTTATTTCGACCCTCAACTCCGCAGGCGATATCGCCGCCTGCCTGCCGCATTGGGACAAAAAAGAGTTCGTTTTCGGCAACATCTACAAGGATTCGTTCGCAGATATCTGGAAAGGGCCGAGGCGCAAGCGCATAAAAAGCCTCCTTGAAAAGAGGCTTGACGTAAGCAGGTGCCCTCCCAACTGCCGGCCGCACCAGATAAACGAGTTCCTCTGGGAGATCAAGAACCCCAAAGTCAGGCATATAAACTTTATTTAAATGGACCTAAAAGATATTGCCAGGCAGATAAGAAAGAAGATAATCATTGCCGCGCATCGCTCCAAGAGCCCCCACGTGGGCTCGGCTTTGTCCTGCGTGGATATCCTTGCCACGCTTTACTTCAGGAAGCTCGTGCTTGAGCCCTGGGACAAAAGGGACATCTTTATTTTAAGTAAAGGGCATGCGGCAATATCGCTTTATGCGACCTTGGCGCAGAAAGGCATCATCGATGCCGCCACACTCGATGGTTACTATTTAAACAATGGGACGCTTCCTGCGCACCTGGACCGATTCTCTGCCAGGGGCATAGAAGTTTCCGCGGGCTCTCTCGGCCACGGCTTCAACGTCGGCTTGGGGCTTGCTTATGCTTTTAAGAAGCAGGCAAACAACCGCAAAGTCTATGCCCTTATCGGCGACGGAGAGTCGCAGGAGGGCTCTATCTGGGAAGGCGCGCTCTTCGCCTCCAAGCTGAACATCGATAACTTCACCGCTCTTGTAGATTTCAACAACCTTCAGGGCTACGGCCGCGCCAAAGAGATCTGCCATTTTGAGCCGTTGCGTAAAAAGTGGGAATCGTTCGGCTGGGGAGTATTTGAGGCCGGCGGACACGATTATTCCCAGATCGAAGAGGCGCTGAATGCCGACTGCCCCGGAAAGCCAAAGATCATCCTTTGCTGCACGACCAAGGGCAAAGGCGTATCTTTTATGGAGGATGAGCTTGTCTGGCATTATTACCTGGTGACCGACGAGATAAAAGAGAAGGCGTTAAAGGAATTGGGATGAGAAATACCTTTATCAATAAGATAATAGAGTCCTCTAAGCAAAGAAAAGATATATTTATTATAAGCGAAGATGCAGGCCTGGGGGTATTCGATGAGTTTCAGAAGGATTCTCCTGAGCAGTTCCTCAATTTAGGCGTGGCTGAGCAGAACGCTACCAGCTTTGCGGCAGGCATGAGCATGGCAGGGTTCAAAGTTTACCTGTACAATATCATCCCTTTTCTTTTGTACCGCTGTTATGAGCAGGTTAGAAACGACATATGCTATCAGAAACTTCCTGTTGTGCTGGCAGGTATCGGCAGCGGCGTGACCTATGCGCCGCAAGGAATGACGCATTACTCGGTAGAGGATATCGGTGTTGCCCAGACCTTGCCGAACCTGACGGTTATCTCGCCGATTGACCCGGTTGAAGCTCAAAAAGCGGCAGAGTATTCTCTTTCTGCCCGGGAACCTGTGTATGTGAGGCTGGCAAAAAGGGGGGAGCCCAAACTGCATGCCGGCCACGATATCGATATCACGGCACCGATCCTCATGCGGGAAATAGGGGATATCGCCATAGTATTCCACGGTTCCATAGGCACGCAGGTATTGGCGGCCGCACAGATGCTTGAGAAGGAAGGCATTAACGTAAAGTTAATATCCGTGCCCATGGTCCAGCCGTTGAACAAGGAAAGACTCTTGAAGCTGCTGGAGAGTTGCAAGACGGTATTGTGCGTAGAGGAGCATTTTATCGGCTGCGGCCTTGGCAGCATTATCGCCAGGGAAAGATCCAGGACCGATGTCCCCTGGAAGCTGTTTTGTCTGGGCATAGCCGACAGGTTCCTCCATGAGGTAAAAACTACCGACGGAATGCGCGATTATTTCGGCATATCCGCGGACAGGATATTTCAGTTTATCAAAGGAGTCAGGTCAAAATGTTAAAAGAGCTTAATATCATCACCTCGCTTCATAAAGGGACAAAGCGCGATTACCTTAAGAGGATGGTGGACGACAAGATCCACTGCATGCAGGTCGCGCGTTCCTACGGTAAGGATTTCTGGGACGGAGACAGACGCTACGGTTACGGAGGCTATAAATACGACGGAAGATGGGAGCCGGTCGCTCGCAAGCTCATCGAACATTACCGCCTGCCCAAGAATGCCCGGATCCTGGATGTCGGCTGCGGCAAGGGATACCTGCTTTATGAGTTCACCCGGCTTATTCCCAAAGCCGAAGTAAAGGGCTTTGATATCTCAAGCTACGCCGTTGGGGATGCGAAAGAAGAGATAAAAAATGACCTTTTTGTGCAGCGCGCCCAGGATAAGTTCCCTTTTAAGCCGAAGGAGTTTGACCTGGTCATCTCCATCACCACTTTGCATAATCTTATCGCGCCTGATCTTAAGAAGGCAGTCAAGGAGATCGAGAGAGTGGGCAAGAACAAATATATCGCGGTTGAAAGTTATCGCGACGAGGCAGAGCTGTTTAATCTGGAATGCTGGGCGCTTACCTGCGAGTCGTTCTTCAGGCCCGAGGAGTGGGTGTTTTTATTTAAAGAGTTCGGTTATACCGGCGATTACGAGTTTATATTCTTCGAATAAAATGGGGCACCTCTACACAAAGACCAAGGTCTTCCACTTCAAGGATAAGCTGGATTCGCTGCCCAAGGAGAATCCCGCGATCCTGGCGCCTATACATATCCGTATCAAGCCTACCAATGTCTGTAACCACAACTGCCATTACTGCGCCTATCGCGTAGATAACCTGCAGCTGGGTAAAGACATGGTGACGCGCGATTTTATCCCCAGAGAAAAGATGCTCGAGATCATCGATGATCTTGTTGAGATGAAGGTCAGGGCAGTTACTTTCAGCGGAGGGGGGGAGCCTTTCTGCTATCCCTATTTACTGGAAGCAGTCAAGAATCTGGCGCGTGGCGGCATAAAGTTCGCCAGCCTTACCAACGGGGCGCTGTTGACCGGCGAAATCGCCAATTTTTTTGCAAAAAACGCTACCTGGCTTAGGATCTCCATCGACGGATGGGATGAGGAGAGCTATTCGAGTTATCGCAAGGTAGCAAAAGGGGAGTTTGGCAAAGTAATGAAGAACATCGAAGAGTTCAAGAAGCACAACGGCAAGTGCTATCTGGGAATAAGCTTTATCGTGGGCCGGGAGAACGCTGTCCATATCTACGATTTTATATCCCGGCTTAAGGGCATGAAAGTGGACAGTGTCAAGGTCTCTCCTTGTATTGTCAGCAATAACGGTAAAGAGAATAACGATTACCATAAGCCGGTATTCGCCCTTGTTAAAGAGCAGGTTTGCCGTGCGATAAACGATTTTACCGGCGAAGGTTTCGAGATTTTTGATGCCTACCATGAGCTGGATGATAAATTCAAGAAAGATTATGCCTGGTGCCCCTATCTTCAGGTCCTTCCGGTTATCGGGGCGGATATGAATATATATCCCTGTCAGGATAAGGCCTATAACCTACAGCAGGGGCTTATAGGTTCGATCAAAGACCGGCGCTTTAAAGAATTTTGGTATTCGGACAAAAACAAATTCTTTAAGATCAACCCTTCATTGGTCTGCAATCATCACTGTGTGGCCAATAACAAGAATAAGCTGATTTTAGAATATCTGGAATCGGACAGCGGTCATCTTGAATTCGTATGACGATAGGAATCGCGGGGGCATCCGGCCTTATTGGTTACAATCTTTTCAATTTTCTCTCCCGGAAAGAGAAAGTAATCGGCACCTGCCTTTCCCATAAGAAAAACGGCCTGGTAAACTTCGATCTTTTAAGCGGGGATTTCTCTTTGTTTGATCCCTGCGATTGGGTAGTGGTCGCTGCGGCTGTCGTCAAGATCGATGATTGTCTTAAAGACCGGGAGCTTGCCCGACGCATAAATGTCGAAAAGACGTCGGAATTCATTTCCTATTTGGCCTCCAGAAAGATCAAGGTGGTATTTCTTTCATCCGATCAGGTCTTTGATGGCGCTAAGGGCAATTATTCGGAGACTGACCCGCCGGCCCCGGTTAATCTTTACGGAAAGCTGAAACGCGAAACCGAGCAATTTATCGAGGGCAACATCAGGGATTATCTTATCTTGCGCCTGAGCCAGACATACTCCCGCAATCTTGAGGAAAAGAGCATATATTCAGATGTATATTCAAATTTGAAGGATAAGCGTCCCGTCAAAGCAGCGTTCAACCGGATTTTCAACCCTACAGACGTCATTGATTTAAGCGGTTGGATTTACGCGGCACTTAAAAAGAATATCGCAGGTTTATACCATCTCGCTTGCCCGAAGACGATGAGCAGGTATGATTTTGCGCTGTGGGTGGCAGAGGAAAATCGCCTCGATAAGCGCCTTATTGAAAAAATCGATTTTTTAAGCCTTCCCTGCGAGGAGAAAAGAGCGCTTAACTCATCGCTTAACGTTGGGAAAATCAGCAAAATATTAGGCCCGTTAGATGAAAGCTAAGTTTATCAATAGGTTTGAGCAGATACCGATTGGCTGCCGGGTCGGGCTTTATGGGGCCGGCGACGGTGGCGCGCGCTTCAAGGGGATGCTTGAGGTCAGGCGCAGGGACGTGGCTATCGCCTGTTTTGTCGACGACCATAAGACCGGAGTAAGAAGCGGGCTCAGGATAGTAAATCCTATTGACTCACTCAACATGAAAAAACTCGATTGTCTCCTTGTAACTTCTGCATTCTGGCCGATGATTAAAGAGCGATTGGATGATTTAGGGATCAGAAATTATTTTATCGTCAACCCCCTGCTTTATTACGATTACCTTATTTTTAATGCAGACGAAGCAAGAAAATATTCCGTGTTTTTTAAAAATACCGAGCAATTATTGGAAGACAAAAGAGAGAGGTATCTGTATCGGTTGTTGATAGGGGCCAGGATGCGGAATCCGGAGGGCTTGGTTAAGCTTTACAACAGAGTGAAATCGCAAAGGATGCAGAGTTCGCAGTACCTGGATTTTCTGCCCTGGGGTAAGATCCACACCGTTATAGAGGGAGGGGTCTTTAACGGCAAAGATACCCTTAATTTCTCTCGCAAGACCGGCGCAAAAGGTTTTATTTACGGTTTCGACCCACTCTATAAGAATATTCAATCTTCCTTCAAGAAGGATCTTAAAAATAAGAAGAATATAAAAATATACCCTCATCTTCTCTGGAGCAAGGGCGGCCTGATACCGTTCTGGAATAGCCGGGATAATCCTGAGGGCTCAGGTATAGTTTTTGGCAGGAAAGGGGCCGAGAAGTTAAAAACGGTTACTATAGATGATTTTGTCAGGGAAAAAAGAATAGAAAAGCTCGATTTTATTAAACTGGATGTGGAGGGATCAGAAATGGATGTGTTGAAGGGAGGGCTGGTTGTCATCCGTACCCATCGGCCATCTCTGGCGGTAAGCATTTATCATCGCAAGCAAGATATGTTTGCTATTCCGTTGTTTTTGTCGAAAATGCTTAAGGGTTATACTTATCATCTCGCCCATTACTCTAAAACATTCTGGGATACGGTTTGGTACGCTATCCCTAATTAAAGGAGCAATTATGAGGACGACCAAAGAGCAACAGTACAATCAGATAGTAAAAGAATATGAAAAAATCGGTGCAGTTGAGTTAGGCATGCATACCAGCCATTTTTGGAGATCCGACCCAAAACGGCTCTTATTTATGTTAGCTCGGTATAAGTTTGTGGCTAAGATGCTCTCGGGATGCAAAACCGTCCTTGAGGTCGGCTGCGGAGACGGGGTGGGAGCGGAGCTGGTGGCGAAGGAAGCAGGTAAGGTTGTGGCAGTTGATTTTGATCCGGTTTTTATTGAGGATTGCCAAGTAAAACGCAAAGATTATAACGTAGTCTTTAAGGTTGCGGATTTAACTAAGAAGCCAGTACGCCCCCTTCATGACGCAGCTTATTCCCTGGATGTCCTGGAGCATATCCCTAAAAGCAAGGAGGCGATGTTTTTGCTCAATATAAGCAAATCACTAAAGAAAACAGGTATCTGTATTATCGGTACTCCAAGCAAAGAAAGCCAAAGGTATGCTTCTTATTGGAGTAAAAAGGGGCATGTGAATCCTAAGACAGGAACCGAATTAAAGAACGACTTGAGAAGATACTTCAAAAACGTGTTTATATTCGGCATGAACGACGAAGTACTGCATTCAGGTTTCTTCGCCATGTCGCACTATCTTATTGCCTTATGCGCAAATCCCCGGCAGGAATGAAAAAAGATAATCCCTTTTTACTTTTTTACGGCAGACATAAAATATCGCCTGTGCATCAGGATATCCGGAACTTCAAGCGGCACATTGAGCGCAGGCAAAGGCTTTATCGACTTTTAGGTATTGCACCCGCATTCTTCAAGAATAAGACCATCCTAGAAGTGGGGCCGGGAGGCGGATATAATGCCCTGGCTTTCTTTTTTTGGGGCGCTGATGTAGATTTTGTTGAGCCCAACCCAGCCGCACAGAAGGAATTGCTGATTTTATTGCGAAGGCACAAGATAGAAAAAAACCGTTGGAAGCTTTTCCCGGGGAAAATCGAGGATTTTAACCTTGAGCAGGGGTATGATTTAGTTATTGCCGAAGGCTTTTTGCACGGCTTAGGCAAGGAGGCCCAAAAAATTATCAGCAAGAAGTTAACGAATCTAGTCAGCCGCAAAGGGGTACTCGTAGTTACCTGCAGCGATAATATGAGTTTATTTTTCGAAATACTGAAACGGCTCCTGGGGCACATCCTGCTTTTCAAGAAGAAAACAAACGACTTTAAGGAGAAGGTAGCTGTGCTATCAAGGGCTTTTGGGAGTCATCTGAAAAGCCTGAAGCATGCTTCGCGGCCAGTTGAGGATTGGGTGGCGGATAACTTCCTCAATCCGGCGATCTATGGCAATTTGAGCATAGAGGAATGCATCAATGCTTTTAAAAAAGAATTTATCTTCCTTGGGAGTTCGCCGGCAATGTTTACTGATTACGCCTGGTATAAGGACACAGGTTTTGACGCCAATAAAAATGTCATCGACCAGTTCAGGCGCAAACATCATCTTTTACTGTTATGGAATATGGCTGAGAGCCAGAGGGACCCCCTGGTTAATAGGAAGCTTTATAAGAAGATCGGGGATTTCCTTAAGCTGGTTAAGATAATTGAGAATAAGCTGGCCAAAAAGGAATTTGTTAATTTAACATCAGTAATCCGAACGGTTAAGGAAATCAGAGAGTTAGTAAAAGATATGGATGAAAGAGTAAGTCAGGCTATTGTCCAATCACTTAACCTTTTGACAGACAATGAGTTGAGTGAGGATAAGATATCCAGGGCAGCGTTTTTAGCCCAGGCTTTTGGCCGGGGTCAGCAATACCTTAGTTTAATAAGAAGATAAGCTCAAAGGCAAAGTTTAAGAATTCTGTAATTCCTAGTCATGCCTGAAAGTTTAATTAGATATTCATATATCTATTTGTTGCCCAGAATGTTAGGATAAGGAAAAATATTAAAGTTTTCCTGAGCAAAGCCGATAATCTTAGTGGAGGCAAAGGAAATGGACATAAATAGACTCAATCCGTTAAATTTCTTAGGATTTACCAAAAAAACGAATAAAGCAGAAAAATCGTCTCCTGCTTCCCAGCCTTCTTCTGAGCCTGGAGCCTCAGAAAGGGCTGGAAGCGAAGGGGACTACGTTTCTATCTCACAGGAGGCTTTAGTCAAGAGATTGCAGATGGAAGTTCGTGAAGAGTTTGATAAGGTCCGGGAAGAAAAAGTCAATGAAATCAAGGAAAAGGTCTCGTCCGGCCAGTATAAAGTAAGCAGCGAAGACGTTGCGGCCACCATCTTAAAGGGAAAAATAGATATATACGAGGAGCTTAAATAATGCTTTCTACCTTTTTCGGCCTTGAATTAGGCAGAAGGGCGCTTTCTGCGTTTCGCAGGGCCATAGACGTTGTCGGCCATAACGTGGCCAATGTCAATACCCCGGGTTTTCACCGCCAGTCACCGGTGATGTCCGCCTCCGATCCTTTTGCAGCTCCTTCTTTTGTCAAGGAGATAGGGCCGTATCAGGTAGGGACCGGCGTAGACGTTATTTCTATTTACCGCAATTACGATAAGGCGCTTGAGTATAACATACGCAACCTGGTTTCCACCCAGGGCAACTACAGCATGTCAGCACAGTTTCTGCAGCAGATAGATTCCATAGCCGGATTAAGAGAAGGCATCTTTGATAAAATAACCGATTTTTTCAATGCCTTCCAGAGCGTTTCCAATACACCTGAAAGCATAACTGTGCGGCAGGTAGCTGTCCAGGCGGGCGTATCGCTCTCCCAGGAGATAAATGCCCTCTCCCAGACATTGATGAATGCCCGCAACGATACCGATAGATACATACAGCAGGATATCACCAAGGTAAATACCCTGTTGCAGCATTTGCGCGATTTAAACGTGCTTATCCGGGAGGCGAGCGGAACAGGCGATATGCCTAACGACCTGCTTGATCAGCGCGACCAGGCCTTGAACGATTTAAGTAACTATGTGGATATCACGGTCTCTGAAGGGACCAATAATTCCATTCAGGTTTATATCGGAGGAAGGGTAGTCGTCCAGGATAATTATTACCTTACGCTGGTGGGCGTGCAGGATCCCGCCAATTATAATTACGTGGACATAAGGTTTTCCGATGCGCCCTTAGGTCCGGATGCCACTATTAACGATGGAGAATTAAGGGGCCTGCTTAATTTAAGAGACTCAGCTTCTACCGGCATCCTTTATTATAAGCAGCAGCTGGATAACTTCGCTACCGAGTTTATTAACACTATTAATACACAGCACGCGCTGGGTTTTGATCTGGCGGGAGCCGCAGGCGGCAACTTCTTTGATCCCGTGGTCCCTGCCGAGCCTGCCCTTAATATGCAGGTTAACGCGGCGTTTCTTAACCCTATTACCGGCCCGGGCTTGCTTGCCGCTGCTTCAAATGCCGCTGGCGTGCCGGGAGACGGTTTGAATGCCCTGGCAATAGCGCAAATCGTGGATGCAGGCATCGCCGGCTTAGGCGGTTATACCTTTTCGGATTTCTTTACGCAGTTGGTAAGCCACCTGGGAGCCAATACCGCAGACACCGAGACCAGGATGAATTATACCCAAAACCTGCTTACGGAAGTGCAAAACTTAAGGGACAGCGCCTCAGCTGTTTCTCTGGATGAGGAAGGGACATACCTGCTCGAGTATGAAAAATCATATCAGGCAGCGGCAAAGATCATTACCGCTTACGACGAGATGCTTGAGATAATTATTAACCTTGTGGGTTAAATATGCGCCTTACTGACACCATTACCCAGCGGACTATCTTAAAAGCCATACAAGACAGCTACGAGAGGCTTTCTACTTATCAGAAGCAGACCGCAACCGGCTTAAGGATCAACGTGCCTTCCGATGATCCGGTAGGGCTTTCCAGGGTCTTCTGGCTGCGGGGGTCTATCAGCAGGTCCAAGCAGTATCAGTCCAATATCGACAGCGCCCTGGATGAGATCAATGCCGCCAGCAATACTATCGATAACGTCTTGGATTCGCTGTTGAGGGTTAAGGAGATTGCCGTCAGCTGCAGCAATAGCGTCATTTCCCAGAGCGCCATGGATGCCGGGGCACTGGAAGTAGAAGAGATACTCACCAACCTTGTTTCCGCCGGTAACAATACGATCAATAACAAATATATGTTTGCCGGTTTCCAGACCGGGACCATGCCTTTTGTCGCAGCGTACCTGGGAGGCTATATCAATGCGGTTAACTATTTTGGCGATACCGGTCAAAGGCTTGTGGAAATATCCAGCGGCAGGTCGGTCAATGTGAATTTTGCCGGCAGCTCCGCTGTGGTAGGCAGCCCGGGAGTTTTTGTCGATGCTACCGCGGGCGTGGATATCTTCAACGGCCTCATCCAGTTAAGAACGGATTTATTTGCGGGTAATATCACCAATATTCTTAACGATCAAGGGACCCTGTCTTCCTATATCTCATATCTCCAAGGATTGGCCGGGCAATTGGCGGTTAACTCCAAAGAGGTGTACAATGTCCGCAATAGCCTGGATAGCGAGATCCTATACAAAGATCTTGTCAGGGCGGATATCGAAGAAGCGGATCCTTTTGTAGCCATGTCCGGCATGTCCAATGAGCAGGTTGCTTATCAGTCCGCCTTACAGGTTGGCGCGCGGCTTTTTTCCGTGTCTTTATTTGATTTTCTTGCCTAATTCAAGTATACTTATACTATAAGGAGCAGGCTATGCCAAGTTTGATTTTAAATGATATGATGGAAAAAAAAGGGTGCCAGCTGTTGGATCTCAATGCCAGCCAGATAGTTACGTTTGCGGAGGGGATCCCGGGCTTTGAAAAGATAAAAGAATACTGCATCTTATTTAACGAACAAGAGCAGCCGTTTGCGCACCTGTCCGCGCTTGGGGGCTTTAATTTAGAGTTTATCGTAGTCAGCCCCTGGATAATGCTGCCGTCTTATAAGCCGGATGTCTCAGAAGACGATTTGAAGGCAATTGACTCCCCTGAAGACAAGGACCTGTTTTTATTATCTCTTGTGGCCCTTAATGATGCGGATATAAACGAGACTACAATTAATCTGGCAGCACCTATTATTATTAATATCAAAACCGGAAAGGCTAAACAGGTAGTAATCCGGAACATGAAAGATTACTCCGCTCAGCATAAGATTGTGAACAATACTTGATTTTTTGCTAAGCCAGGGAGGGCGAGATGTTGGTTTTGACCAGGAAGCAGGAAGAAAGCATAAAAATAGGCCAGGATATAGAGATCAAGGTCCTGGAAGTAAGGAAAAATGCGGTGCGCCTGGGGATAGTGGCGCCTCGTGACGTAAGTGTCCACAGGAAAGAGGTTTATGATTTAATCCTGAAAGAGAACTTATTGGCTTCTCGCAAGTCCGAGGACAGAAGCGTGATTTTGGGCAAGTTAGCCCAGATGAAGAAACCGGCAAAAAAGGCTAAAGTTTAATGGTTTTTTGCCGATAATCCTTATGGAAGCCAAAAACATGGTAAAGGAGGTGATGTTTAGGGCAAATAGACATCAAAACCAAGGGCTAAAGGGCTTGCCGGCCCGGAAGTAGATTAAGCGCAAGCTGGAATGCAAGGATGCTGGTAACAAAAAATCAAGGAGGAAAAAATGGGTTTTAGAATTCTCACCAATACGATGTCTCTGGTAGCCCAGACGAACCTCACGTATACGCAGAGGGCGTTGACATCGGCTCTAGAGAAACTCTCTTCTGGTTCCAGAATCAATCACGCATACGACGATCCGGCAGGTTATCTAATGGCCCTGCAGATGCAGTTCCAGATTACTGGTACTGATGTCGGTACCAATAACCTGTATATGGCCATCGATGCCTTGAATACCGCCGATTCATTTCTGCGCGTCGTCCAGGACGATTTGCAGAGGATGAACGAGTTGGCATACCTGGCAAAGAATGGTTTGATGACCCCCGATCAGAGAAACACATACAACTATGAATTTCAGGAGTTGATCAGCGAAATTCAGAGGTTGACGACCAATGCCAACTACAACGGCAGGGTATTAATGAACGGAAGTTTGGCCGGCGTAACCATCCAGACCGGTGCTTCCGCAGCCGATGTAGTCACTATGTCCATCCAGACGATGACCGCCGGTGGTAGCGGTTTAGCTCTTACCGGATTGGCAATTTCCACCATCCAGCGCGCGGACAGCGCTATCCTGCAGATAAAATCTGCGGTAAGGGTAACCGTTGGTCCGACAATAGCTGCATTAGGTGCCCAGGCAAGTGGTTGGATGCGTTCAACCGCAGCCCAGGAGTCCTACAGCACTAACCTTAAAGCAGCTCGTTCCAGGATCTATGATGCCGACATCGCGGCAGAAACAACCAACCTTACCAATTCACAGATAATCGTTCAGTCTGGTGTTGCCGCATTAGCGCAGGCAAACGCGGCCGCCACCTTGGCGATGGGTCTGATTGGCGGAGGATAGCAGGTAGAGGTGTTTTAAGTGCTGGGGGGATTTATTCCCCCAGCCGTCATTATAATATATCAGGGCGGGCAAAGAAGAGGTTACCATGGACGGGATAGAGGTTATAAAGGAAACTGCGGCTAAAGCGGTGACTCAACAGGTAGAAGTTGACTATCTGGGCACCGAATACACGCCTAAAAAAGTCTTTAATAGAAAAGCTTCGGTAAAGAATTCGCTTCGCGAGTTATTAAAAGACATAGGGTTTGAGAAGATAGCCGAGCTTCTTAAGAAGATCGAAGGCCTTGAGGCTAAATTGGGCGAGAATGACGAAAAGAAGATCCAGGAGCTGATGCAAAAAATCAAGGAGATTACGGGAAGGTTTGGTTTGCGTTTCGAGTTGATTTTAACCAAAGAAAGCAAGCAGTTGGTGCGTATTTTTGATAAAATTACCAATCGCCAGGTCACGACCATACCTTTGCATATTCTCTTGCGCATCTTAATGGCCAGGGGTACGGGTGAGCTGGATTCAGGAGAAACTTCTCAGAGTTTTGGGCTTAACGCGAATTTAACGCAAACAGCGGTCATCACCGATATCCTTGCTTGAGGTTTTTAGAAAGGAGCAGTTCCCATGTTAGTTAACGGCATAAGTTTAGGAAGCAGCGTGGATACCTCTGCGATCATTGAGGCCCTGGTCAACAATTGGCGCAGCCAGCAAATTACGCCGTTAGAAGAAAGAATGTCCACGACCCAAAAACAGAGCACTGCCCTAAGCGAGATAATCAACAAGCTTTCCTACTTGAAAAGCAAGATCTTGTCTTTTGAAAGCGGCACTGCGTTTTTAGCTAAGGCCGCGACCAGCTCTGACGAGTCGCGCGTTAGCGTTGCTGCCACGGAAGTGGCGGCTTCTGGGACGTATAACGTCAATATTACTCAGCTTGCCGCTCAACATAAGGTGGCATCTGCGCAGTTTTCCGCCGCCGGCACGGACATCTCAGATGCCGGTACAGGGACAATGCAGTTTAGGCTTAGCATAAACGGCGTGGATACCGATATTAATTTAGATGTTAATGCCGGGGATTCAAACCAGACCGTGCTTACTAATATAGCTACTGCGATCAACTCTTCCGGCGCGCACGCTACCGCTATTGTCGTTAACGAAACCGGCTCTTCTGCGCGGCTGGTGATAACTTCCGGTGAAACCGGGCTGACCAATGCTATGACCATGCAGGACCTAACCGGCAGCTTATTGCAGACGGGCCAGGTAATTGACGCAAGCAACGCGTTCCTTAATGAGCTCCAGGCGGCGCAGGATGCGCTTTTGACCGTAGATTCCCTGAGTATACAGCGCAGCTCCAACGTGATTTCCGATGCGATAGGAGAGGTTACGCTGAATCTGAAAAGCACGGGAGCGGCGGTAGTCGAGGTCTCTACGGATACCGAAAACATCACGGAGAAGATCCAGTCATTTATCGATGCCTACAACGAGGTGATCAGCTTCGCCAAAGAGGTAAGCGCCTATGATACCGAAACAAAGCAAATGGGCGTGCTCATCAATAATCCCGTGGTGCGTGAACTTCGCTATGACTTACGTTCCCTGATGACCGATGTCGTCAGCGGCATAACCAGCGATTATAACTCCCTGGGCGTGATAGGTATCGAGGTGGACAAAGAAGGCACCCTTGCCATAACAGACAGCGATAAGCTGGAGAGCGCCCTTCAGGCAAACCTCTCTGACGTAAAAGCCATATTTAATACCGCCACTACGGGCGTGGCTGTGCGCCTAAACGATTATATTGACCTGACTGCCTCTTCTACGGGCGCCCTGCAAAATAGCCAGTTGTCTTATTCCGACAGCGTTAAGCGGCTGGAGGATCTGATAGCCGCGAAAGAACGCGCGCTTGAGTCATATCAGCAGGTATTGATCCTTAAGTTTACCGCTTTAGATAGCCTTCTGACCAAGAACCAGACTCTTATGGCGTCTCTTGGCGGCTACAGTTTAATTCCAAGCTTTGATTAACAAAAATCCCTTACAGCCCTAAAGAGTTGTAGAACATGGCTATATTAAGGAGAAGAATTTTCTTTTAAAATGTTACCTTGTGTAAGTATTTGTATCTTTTAGTAAGCTTATGTATAGACTTAGCTTTCTTCAGCAGGAAATAATCAAAGAATTAAGGGAGAAAAACGCCTGCTACCGCAGTCCCGTATCTAGTTTCGATCTATCCCGCAGCCTCAATGTCAATCCTGCCTATGTCAGAAGATGCGTCGGCAAACTAAAACAGATAAAGCTCATCGGCGTAAGGCGCGGAGTGGGGGGAGGTTTCTTTTTGATCTAATGGACTATTATGCAAAGAATATCGAGGAGTTAAAAAGGGTCAACGCAAAGCTTGCTGAACGGCTTGAAGGCGTTTCGCCTGAGGGATCCATCGAAGTCCGGATGAGCCGGCGGGGCCTGGCGACCTTCTTCTATAGGGCAGAGGATAAGCCAAGGATACTGTTTCACAGCCTGTTTGACCCGGTAAAGGAGGCCTTTAATCTGCTGGCAGATAGGGATCTGTCGGATACGCAGGTGATTTTTGTGCTGGGCATGGGTTTTGGCTATCTTGTGGATCAACTGCGTAAAAGCGCCCAAATTAACGGCACCATCTGTATCATAGAGCCTTCTCTTGAGATCTTCAAGTCCGCGCTTACCCATGGCGATCTTAGCGAAATTCTGTCCAATCCGCGCATCCTCCTTTTCGTTGATCCCGATCCCCAGAAGATGATAGATGCCATAGCGCCGCATCTAATCAGCGGGCTCTATAAAACCGAGATTATTTATCTATCGGCTTACCGCAGGGTATTCGAAGGTTATTTTACCCGGGTGCTTGATTTTATAAATACCGTGACATCGCGCAAACTCTGTGATTATAACGCGATAGACGAATTGGCGCCTTATTGGGAAAGCAACTCTTTGACCAACCTTCCGGATGCTTTAAAATCCGTTCCTTTATCTGTTATTTTTAAATCGTTTAAAGATAGGACCGGGGTTATCGTGGCCGCAGGTCCTTCTCTGGATAAAAATATCGGGCAACTCAAGAAATTTCAATCCAAGGCGGTTATCATAAGCGTAGGGACATCATTAAGGCCTCTGGTTAATAACGGGATCAAGCCGGATATAGTGGTCGTACTGGATGCTTCCGACATCGTCCTTAAGCAGCTTGAGGGGATAACGGATACATCCGGCATGTGGCTTTTTGCCGAGATCTGCCTCTCTCCTAAGATCGTCTCCATGTTTTATCCGCGGGTCTTCTTTTTTGATTCCATGGCCAATCCGTTTTTAAGTTATATGCTGGGAAAGGAAACGGCAGAGAAGATGTATCTTGAATCAGGGGGATCGGTAGCTAACTGCGCCTTGGATCTGGCGGTAAAATTGGGGCTTAACCCCATTGTTTTCGTGGGTCAGGATCTTTGCCTGGAGAATGACCGTTCTCACGCCAAAGGCACCATGCATGAGGATAAGCGTTATAACATAGGGCCCGATGATATAAATTATATGAAGGCCATAGGTAACTACGAGGATAAGGTGGTGACCTTCCGCTACTTCTATATATTCTTGCGATGGATGGAGGGTTATATCAGGAGGTTTCCCGATATTGCTTTCATCAATGCTACTGCCGGCGGCGCCAGGATAGAGGGTGCGCGGCTCATGACCCTCGATGAAGTATTTGATGGCTTCGTAAAAAATGCGCCTTTCGATACAGGCCCTATATTTAAGCAGAGCCTTGGCAAGATCCGTCCGGTTCTCGATGCGGGGTATATCCGTAAGGCTAAAAAGGCCCTGCGGGAGCTCAAGGCGCTCGACGGTTCCCTTAAGAAAGGCGAATCTGTCCTGGCCGATGCAGCCGCTTATATCAAGAACGAGAAGGATTTCTCCCCTAAACAGGAGAAACGTATTTTTGCGGCAACTCAAGGATATTTCTACGAGCTTTTCCGCTATAAGACGCTTAGCTTGCTGGATTATAGGATAAAAAATGATATAGAGTCCATGCGAATAGCGGTTGAGACCAACCGTATCAAGGCTAAGGGCCACAGCGAGGTCATCCTGCGCATGTCGGATGTTTTAAAAAAACTGCGCGCAAGCCTGCAGCTTGTCCGGCAGTCGTTTTACTCGATGCTGGTTTCCTGCGGGATAAGGAGATTTTTCATTCTATAGTAATTTGCCTTTAGGGCACGTTAATCTTTTAAGCGTTTTTGGCAAAAAGCGGATCCGTGAATTTTTACCGAGTAAAGTATGAACAAGGAAAGAGGAGGAAGCATGAAAATAATAGTGGATAACAACGAGTTGTGCGTGTCTCTGGAGGGCATGAATAACCTGAAGGAAGTTTTTGACTACGCCAAAAGCGCAGTCACTTCTTCCGAGAAGCTCATCTATAAGATTGAAGTTGACGGCAAGGAAAAGGCGCCGCATGAACTAGCGGCGATCAGCCCGGACAATGTTAAAACGATGAATCTTTGCACCAAACCCAAGGCGCAATTGCTCCAGGATGCCCTGAAGGAGATTATCGCCAATCTCCCCAATCTTGCGCGGGACTTGAAAGATGTCGTTACTTTATTAAGAAAAGGCGATGAAAAAAACGCGCTCGAAGAATACATCAGGATCCTTCCGCTCATCAGCACCGTTACGACGGGGCTGCGCGCGGTTGAATTGAATTCAGGGGAAGATTACGACCTTGATTATGCCGCTTTGATTAATTGCCTGAAAGATATAAACGAGGCATACCAGAATAGGGATTACACCCTTTTGGCGGATTCCCTCGAATACGTATTTCTTCCCTGGCTTAAAGATATGGCTGACAGAATAATGTTAAAAGTTAAATAGTTGTTTTGTCGTAGAAAAATTTGAAAGTAGATAGATGACGGGGCGCACCTATTTCAACGTACGGGATGTCGGCAGGATAGAAGATAGCGGGGGTTTTCCCGCTGTCGTACTTATTGATACGGTGAGTCTTTGCGACCTTCGCTGTGCGATGTGTATGCACAGGAACATGACGCGTAAAAAAGGGATTATGTCTTGGCAGTTGTTTACCAGCATCATCAATGAGATTGCATTAAATAATAAGAATATACGCGTCTGGATGGTATTTTTTGGGGAAGCGCTGATCCTTAAGAAAACAAGTCCTAGCATATTTGACATGATCAGGTATGCCAAGGATAAGGGGCTTGCCAACGTGGTGATGAACTCCAATGCCAACCTTCTCGATGAAGACGCAGCAAAAAAGCTCATCGCTTCAGGGCTAGACGCAGTTTATGTGGGAATTGATGCTTTTAGCTCCGATAATTACGCTAGGATAAGAGTCGGTGGGGATTACAAAAAGGTGGTTTGTAATGTAAAAAGGCTTATAGCCCTTAAGAAAGAATTAGGCTACAACAGACCTAAGGTCTTTGTTCAATTTGTTGAGATGAACGAAAACAGGCATGAATTGGATGCCTTTGTTGATTTCTGGACTAAAGAAGGCGCTATTGTAAAAGTCCGGCCTAAGGTAAGCTGGGCCGGGATGGTGGATGCGCCGAATCTTGTCCTTGGCAACCAAGAGCGCTGGCCGTGCTATTGGGCAATGCAGACGCTATCGATTACCGATACCGGAAAAGTCGTTACCTGTGCGGTTGATCTGGATGCCCGCTATATCGCAGGAGACCTGAATATAAACTCTATAAAAGAGATATGGAACGGTCCGCTTAAGGAATTACGGGATAAACATAAACAGGGCAGATTTCATCTTTTGCCTGAGAATTGCAGAGAATGCCGAGATTGGCAGTCTGCAAAGGCAGATTACCACAGCCTTAACCCTTAGATGTTTTATGTGCGGGATTTGCGGATTTACAGGAAAAAATAACAGGACGGTTTTACAGAGGATGACGGATTCCCTGCTCCACCGCGGCCCGGATGAAGAAGGGTTGTTTTCCGACGGGAAGATCAACCTGGGCATCCGGAGGTTAAGTATTATCGACATAGCAAGCGGACACCAACCGATCCACAATGAAGACAGCAGTATTTGGTTAGTCTTTAACGGCGAGATCTATAATTTTAGCAGCTTGCGCAAAGAGCTGGAAGAAAAGGGCCACCGTTTTTATACACACCATTCTGATACCGAAGTAATCGTGCACCTTTATGAGGCATATGGTCTTGACTTTTGCCATAAACTTAACGGCATGTTCGCCATTGCGCTTTGGGACAAAAACAGAGACAGGCTTGTTCTTGTCAGGGACCGCATGGGCGTAAAGCCGCTCTTTTATTCTCAGATCGGCGGAAACCTCGTCTTTGCCTCGGAGATAAAAAGCATTCTTACTTACCCGTCGTATTCCCAGGAGATTAATTACGAGGCTCTTCATCATTACTTTACTTTTAAGCATGTCCCTGCTCCACTAACGGCCTACAAGAATATATTTGCACTAGACCCCGGCAGTATTTTGACATTCGTTAACGGCGGAACTGCTATTTCACGTTGGTGGAAAGTAAAATTTGACGAAAATAAAGATTATGAGGAAGCATTTGTAAAAAAGAACATCCTTTCGCTTCTTGGAGATGCGGTAAGGCTACGCATGAACTGTGATGTTCCGTTTGGGGCGTATCTAAGTGGCGGCGTTGATTCCAGTACCGTTGTCGCTCTGATGGCACAATTTACCAATCAGCCGGTAAAGACATTTTCCTTGGGTTATGAAGATGAGTTAAAGAACAAGGAAGCTGATCTATTTTTCTCACGGAAAGTTTCAAAGCGCTTCCATACCGAACATTATGAATATATTATGTCGCATAATGAATTAGTTAATGAACTCCCTTGTGTTGTGGCCAGTTTCGATCAGCCTTTTTCCGGAACTATTTCCACATATTTTCTCACTAAGCTTATTAGCAAACACGTGAAAGTCGCGCTTTCCGGAGATGCTGCAGACGAATTGTTCGGCAGCTATCTTACGCATCGCGTAGCGCAGCCGATGTTCCATTATCAGCGGCTTTACGAGAAAATTTGCAGCGGTACGCTTAGCGATGATGAGAGGAATCTATTTAAGCCTTGCGAGATGGATTTTCTGTGTAATTTGTTTATGAAGAGTAATGGCGACGAAGTCAAATGGCGGTACATGTTATATCTTTTTTCCGATTCGGAAAAAGACAATTTGTTAAGCGATAAATTTAAGGCTAATTTAAAAGAAATATCAAGCCTCGGTTTCATTTCTTCGTATTTTAACGGTCTTTCTGCTCGCAGTCCTCTTAATAGAATATTGGAGATGGAATGGAATACGCAGCTTCCGGATCAGGTATTGGCATTTGTTGATTTTTTATCAATGGCACATTCAGTCGAAATCCGCTCCCCCTTTTTAGACCATCGGCTGGTAGAGTTTTGCGCAACCGTTCCCGATGCTATGAAAATTAAAGGCGCCGTTGTCAAATATATCCTTAAAGAGGCGGTCAAAGATTTATTGCCTGAAGGTATTACAGCACGGGCTAAAGAAGGTTTTGTTTTGCCTATCTTTGATTGGTTAAGAGGCGATATTAAGAACTATGTTTTAGGCGTTCTGTCAAAGGAAAGACTTAAGAAACACGGCTATTTCAAGTCGGATGCCGTTACCTCTATGGTTAAGGCCTATTATTTAGGGGAGAAAAGGCTTGCAGGCCATATCTGGAACCTTATGATGTTCCAGCTCTGGTGGGAGACGTATTTTAATTAACTTATTAAAGACAGTATTTCGAGATTAGTAATGATGAGAGTAGTGGACTTAAAACATGAACCAGAATTCATCAGTCAATACGTTCAACTGAGGAATAGATATAAAGAGCTACTAATTACTCAGCCAGTAGAGGAAGAGCAGACCAAAGAGTGGTTTGCGCACGCCAATATCGAAATAATTGGCATAGTAGAAGACGATATCCTTCAGGGGGTTTTGATTATTTATCTTGCGCGTAAAAACGAATTAGCTTTTTTCGTGAATGAGCCAAGTAAGGGTTTGGGCTCTCAATTACTTGATTTGGCAGAGGGTGTTGCCAAAAAGAGTGGTTTGAATTCTATGTGGGCTTGGGTATGGGAGGGGAATGCAATAGCGCAGAGAGCCTTCGAAAAAAAAGGATTTGTTAAGAAGGGAATGGAAGGAAGAGAATATCAAGGTGCCATACGTAAAGGTTTCAAATATATTAAATCTTTCGCTCTTTCAGGTAAAGAAGGTTAATGTCATGAAATACAAGGTAGCATTATTAAGAGCGCGCTTTAGCAAAAGCAAGGCATCGAGAGATATAACAATTTAATGTTGTCTACCCTGGAGAAATCAAGTAAAGGTTCTGACAAGTGGCGATCGTATGGCAAAAGCACCGTTTTTATTATGATTTTGACTTTTCTTGAGCATATAATTTGTTTAGCATTGCTTGAGAAGAAGGTTAAATTCCGAAAGACAAATGACCTGGCGAGGGTTATCTGAAAATAGGCATTGATTTAATTATTTCAACTGTAATTAATCTTTAAGATGAAAGGTCCGTTTTTAATAAAGGTAGGATAAAGAGGAGTTATCTGAAGATTTGTTCATGCAGAAAGATTGGTTCAGTCGATCAATTTTGAGAAAAAATGACGGAAAATAACCAGGATATAGAACATACTCAGTCGTATTATGGGGTAAGGGCAGAGGCAGAAGAGTTCCCCATGATGTGCGTACTCTCGTTCGTTTATATCTGCAATGCACGGTGCCCCAACTGTCCTTATACCAATTCGAATATCCGCTTAACCTATAAAGACACCCCCATAATGTCCGGAGAGACGTTCAAAATTATCGCTGACCAATGTGGCCAATATAAGGCATGGTTGCGTATTTCCGGCGGAGGCGAACCGATGCTGCATGCTAAGGCAGTTGAGCTTTTTGAATACGCTAAGAAGGTCGGTGCAAAGGTCGGTCTTATTACCAATGGTTCACTGTTTAACGAAGAGAATAGCACCCGTCTTCTTAACGCGGGTATCGATATGATTGAGTTTAGTGTTGATGCCGGCGATCCCGCGACTTATTCGCGTGTACGAAAAGGGCTTGATTGGGATAAGCTCGTGGTAAACGTAAAACGAATGCGCAAGCTCAGGGATAGATTAAAAAGCCCTACAAAAATTATTGCCAGCATTATTAACCAAGTCGGGGTCGATGTCGATAAGGCAATAAGTTTTTGGAGCCGTTATGTTGATAATCTACAGAAAAGGAAATACCTTACTTGGAATATAAGTGATCCGGGGGAATCAGCAGATCCGCATCCCTATTTGGAACCCGAGGAGCATATTCCATGTCCCTTTCTATTTGAGCGGCTTAACATTGATTCGCGCGGCAAGGTGATGGTTTGCGGCTTTGATATCAGGGCTACGACTGACATGGGAAACGTTCATGAAAAACAGATTAAGGATATTTGGCATAGCGAGGGTTTTAACTATTTTAGAAAGATGCATTTGAATAAGCAGGGACACAAATTAGAATTATGCAAGAATTGCCCTGATTGGAAATATCGTTCCTGGAAGCACAATTATTGGAAGTTGGTAAAAAGCGCCGAACTCAGCAAGAAGAGATTTTTTAATCTAGATATCCAGGATATCGAAGGTAATTTCGCTGAAGATTGATTTATGGAGAGATTTTCATTGAATAATAGGCAAAATATCTATAAGTTCATCCATGCCGAACATCTTAAATATGCGGATGGCATAAAAAACCTTCTTGATTCAGGAGAAACAAGAGAGGTGGCGTTCGGTTTAAGCATTCTTGCCATGAGAATGGCAAAGTCTGTCGGTCTTTGGGAAGACAGTCTCTATTACCTAAAATATGCTCTTGAGTTAAGTAATTATGCCGATAAGGAAATAATCAAGGCTGTCGGCACAGTATGCAACTACCTTAAGGATTACCCTGCTATGTCATTAGTCGCATACCGCTGTGCCGAGAAAGCGTTTAAAGATGGAGATTATCATACGGCAATTGAGGCGTTGGGCTTTGCCTGGTTCGCCTATTCTTATAAAAGATACACTGATGAAATTCCGTTATCTGTAACCGATACAGTTTCTTATTATGAATCCATATCAAAGGTTATAAAAGTTAAGTTTCCCTTGGGAGACAGAAAAACAAACTCCAATCTACGCATAGGTCATGTTATATTCAGATTGTACGATGAAGGTCATTCTCCCACAAGACTCTTACGAACATTCATAAAATATCACGATTACCATAATTTTGATGTCTATGTGTACAATTCTGAAGATTTAGTGCTTAGGCCTGAACCGCATTTCATATTGGCTTCACCGCTTCCCCCAAGCAAGGACTGTTCTGGAGAAACGATGTCGTTTTTAGATTCGTTTAAAGTGCCCTATTATATGCCTTCGCTTGCAGGTTCCCAACTTGATACAGCAAAAGATTTAGCAAATAAAATTTACGCAGACAATGTCGATGTTTTGATCTATTCCGGGAGTATCATGTGTCCGGTTTCTTGCCTCGTCTCTTATCTCAAGCCCGCCCCTATTCAGATTAATATGAACATCGGCGCCTCTATGTTTGTCAAGAGCCTTGATTGCGTGACGCATTTTACCAAAGGATCTTGGCAGACTGAAAAAGAATATTGGGATCAAAATGGCATCAGAAGTCAATTTATGCCTTCAGGTGTTGATTATAGTGATGATGACACCGCAGTACCCTTGCGGAATCAACTAAATGTCCCGCAAAAAGCCCAACTACTTGTTACTTGCGGTAATCTTTTACCACAAAGGATGAGTAGGGAATTTCAAGATATAGTTATTGCTTTGCTTAAGTCAGATCATACCGCTTACTATTTGGTTATCGGTAAAGGCGATTTCTCGACGTTTAAAGAACTTCTTTCTCAGCATGGACTTCTTAATCGCGTTATATTCACCGGTTTTCGCAAGGACGCGGCGCAGTTAATAAAAATTTGCGATATCTATCTGAATGAATTTCCTGAAGGGGGAGGCCACGTGGTGCTTGAGGCAATGTCAGCCTCTAAGCCTGTAGTGGCTATGGATTACGGTGGGATTGTGACTTCCTCTGCCGGTGCCAGCCATGTGGGCGAAGAATTTTCCATAAAGTCAAAAGATTTTGCCGCCTACCGGGATTTTGCCTATCGGCTTATTAAAGACGAAAAATTGCGTAATAAGGTCGGCCAGGAGATGCGCAGGCGTTATGAGACGGTATTTTCTCCTCAGCGTATGGTTAAGGCTTTCGAGGATTTAGCTGTTGAGCTTTATCAGGGAAAAGTTAAGGCGCGTTTTTAGGAGATGAGGCCGATATGAAGGTAGTGGTGCTTCAGCCCAGTTATTTGCCCTGGCTCGGCTATTTTGACCAAATAGCCAGAGCCGATAATTTTGTGTTTTATGATGACGTCCAGTTCGATAAAAACGGCTGGCGCAACCGCAACAAGATAAAGACGCCAAAGGGCGAGCAGTGGCTGACGGTCCCGGTTAAACTAAAGAATCACATGGAATTGCCGATAAATAAGATAGAGATAGATAATGGGCAGAATTGGAGAAGAAAACACTTGGCTTCCTTGGAGATCAACTACACCAAGGCCCGGTATTTTGAAGATTTTCACGGTTTTTTCACCGATTTGTATGCTCGAGATTGGCATTACCTGGTCGAATTAAGTATTTATGTAATCAAGGAAATATGCGGGATGATGGGGCTTAAAAGAAAATTTTTCTTTGCCTCCGGACTTAATATATTCGGAGAAAGGACGGAAAGGCTGGTCAATATCTGCAAGCATTTGGGCGCCGACTGCTATTTGACCGGGGATGCGGCAAAGGATTATCTTCAGGAAGATATGTTCGCTAAAAATTCCATAAAACTGGAATACCAGAATTACCGTCATCCGCAGTACCGGCAGCTGTACGGTGATTTTCTGCCGTATATGTCAATCGTCGATTTATTATTTAATTGCGGCAAGGAGAGCCTCGATATCTTGTTGGATTCGGGGAGAGGCAATTGAGATGAAGAAAATATTTATCACCGGCGGGCTAGGATTCATGGGCAGCAATATTGTCCGCTACCTGTATAAAAAATATCCCGACTACCATATTTCGGTGCTTGATTCCATGACCTATGCCGGCAATAACGGAAGCAATATACCCGAGCATATGAAGCGCTCCAACGGCAGGTTTTCCTTCTGGTACGGAAATGTCGGTAATCCGGAACTCGTTTCTAAGCTGATTGAGCAGTGTGATACTGTAATCCATTTGGCCGCCGAGACGCATGTAACGCGCTCTATCTTTGATAACAGGCTATTTTTTGAGACCGATGTCCTGGGCACGCAGGCCATCTCCAACGCGGTTGCCAACCAGAAAGACCACATAGAAAGGTTCATCCATATTTCTACCTCCGAGGTATACGGAAGCGCCCGCTATGAGCCTATGGACGAGAACCATCCTTTATGCCCGCCTTCACCATATGCTTCGGCAAAATGCGGCGCCGACAGGCTGGTATATTCATACTGGGAGACATACGGAATTCCGGCGGTAATTATCCGCCCTTTTAATAACTATGGGCCATACCAGCACCTGGAAAAGGTTATACCCCGTTTTATAACCAGCTGTATTTTGAATGAGCCTCTTAGCGTTCACGGAGACGGCTCAAGCATGCGTGATTGGGTTTATGTTGAGGATTTCTGTGAGGCGGTCGATAAAATTATGCATATTGATATAGAAAAGATCCGCGGAGAAGTTATTAATATCGGTTCGGGAAATCCGCGCAGCATCATTGATATCGCCAATATTATCACCGACAGGATGAAGGCCCCGAAATCCCTGATCCAATACATCGGCGACCGTCCGGGGCAGGTGTTTAAACACGTTTCTTCTACGGATAAATCAAAGAGGCTTTTAGGATGGCAAGCAAATACTGATTTCTTTTCCGGGCTTGATAAGACCATTGAGTGGTATGTGGATAACCGCAAGTGGTGGGATAATCAGCTTTGGATGCGGTCGGTGCCGATCATTACGGCAAGCGGGAACAAGGAATACCATTAAATGACAATCGGCAAAGACAGGCCGGCCTGCGCAGGGGCAAGGCCGATAAGAAAGAAGTACCTATTTTTTCACCGGCCGACAATCGGTAGAGAAGAGATACGCAGCGTAAGCCGTGTTTTAGAAACCGGCTGGATCACCAAAGGCGCTCTTACCAAGAGATTTGAAGCGAAGTTTTGCGAGTATACCGGCGCTAAATACTCAGTGGGGTTGAATTCCGGCACCGCGGGCCTGCATTTGGCGTTGGTGGCCTTGGGGATAGGCCGCGGCGATGAAGTAATAACTCCGGCGATCGGTTTTGCCGCTGATGCGAATGTAATAATGCATGTGGGCGCAAAACCCGTATTTGCAGACGTAAGGCCGGATACGCTGAACATCGACCCCCAAGACCTAAAGAAAAGAATCACCAAAAGGACGAAGGCGGTTATACTGGTGCATATGTATGGATACCCTGCACAGATGAAAGAGATAAATATGCTGGCCAAGAAGCACGGGTTTGCGGTAATAGAAGATGCGTGTCACGCGCTGGGCGCAAAGTATAATGGAAGAAAGATCGGCAGCATATCCGATTTTAACATATTCAGTTTTTATGCCACTAAGAATATAACTACAGGCGAAGGCGGGATGCTTACTACCAATGACCCAAAGGTCGCCGAGAAGATCGATATTTTAAGCCTGCACGGCATAAGCCGCGACGCCTACAAGCGTTATTCGCAGGAAAGTTACCGTCATTGGGATATTTTGTATCCTGGCTATAAGTATAATATGTTCGATATCCAGGCAGCCCTTGGACTGGAGCAGCTCAAGAAGCTTAATCGTTTCCTGAAGAGAAGGAAAGATATTGTCCAGATGTACAACCGCGCTTTTTCGCAGATCCCGGAAATACAGATTATATGCGATGAAAAAGAGAGAGGGATAGAGAGCGCGTATCATCTTTATCCGATAATAGTAAAAACCGAGATGTTAAGGGTGGGCCGTGACAGGATTATGGATGCTATTCAGGACGAGAATATAGGTTTAGGTGTCCATTTCAGGGCCATACACCTGCATCCTTTTTACCGCATACGTTTTGGTTTTAAGAAAGGCATATTCCCATGCGCTGAGTACGCATCGGACAGGCTTATATCCCTGCCGCTTTTTGCGGATATGTCTGATAAGGATACTCAGGATGTCATCAGGGCGGTTGCCAGAGTTATTAACTATTACAGAAAGCACTCTCTAAAAAACATATGAACGCGCGCGCATATACCCAATTTAAGAAACATTCTTTAGCGGTGACCTCCGATCTGGAGGCCGTCGTTCTTCTTTATACGGAAGCCATTGACCTATTGAACAAGGCAAAAGAGAGCTTTGCCGAAAAAAACAGCGAATACAAGTCCAATATAGCCCATGCCCAAAAGATCATACTGGGAATGCGCAGCATCCTTAATTATAAAGAGGGCGGCGAGATGGCCCGTAATTTAGCGGAGCTCTACTCGTATTTCAATGCCCGGCTTACCGTGGCCAGTTACGGGGTCAGGCAGGCACCTGAAATAATCGCCGAGATAACGGGGCTGCTTGTGAAGCTAAAAGAATCATGGGAGAACATCGTTCCTAAAAATAAGCCGCCGGAACAACCGGCCCATGCTTCGGGCAAGAGAGACAAGCTGGATTTCAATGTTTAGTTCAAAATAAAAGGATGAATTTATGAACGAATTCTTCCAGGGTAAAACCATATTAGTCACGGGAGGTACGGGTTCGATCGGTTCCGAGATAGTGCGGCAGATCTTGAATTACCAGCCGGCCGCAGTCAGGGTCTACAGCCGCGACGAAGCCAAGCAGTTCCAGCTGCAGTATGAGCTAAAAGGCCACGAAAACGTCCGATACCTGATCGGGGACGTAAGGGACAAAGAGCGCCTCTACTGGGCTATGGAAAGGGTGGATATTGTCTTTCATGCCGCCGCCCTTAAACAGGTGCCGGCCTGCGAATACAATCCCTTTGAGACCGTAAAGACCAACGTCCTGGGCACAGAGAACGTGATAGAAGTGGCCATGGACGAAAAGGTCAGCCGTGTTGTTTCTGTCAGCACCGACAAGGCAAGCCTGCCTACCAATACGCTGGGGGCCTCCAAGCTTCTTGCTGAGAGGCTGGTGACAGCCGCAAATTTCTACAAAGGCCTGCCGCATACGCGCCTTTGTTGCGTAAGGTTCGGAAACGTGCTGGGGTCGCGCTGTTCGATTATCCCGCTGGTCAAGCAGCAGATCAAAGACGGCGGGCCGGTGACGATCACCGACGAGGAGTCTACCAGGTTTGTAATGAGCATTAAGGAAGCCGTCAGCCTCGTGCTTAAGGCCGGAATCCTTACCAGGGGAGGAGAGATTTTTGTTCTGAAAATGCCGACCATGAAGATCATGGATTTGCTTGAGGTTTTGGTGGAGGAGCTCGCCCCTAAATACGGACGCGATCCTAAAAGCATCAAGTTCAGCAGGATCGACCTGAGAAGGGGCGAGAAGGTGCATGAGGATTTGCTATCGGAAGAAGAATCGGTTTACGCCACCGACCTTGACGATATGTACGTGATTAACTATAACAATGGCCACAACCAGAAACCATTCCGTTACGCGTCCAATAATCAGGCAACGTTGAGTAAAGAGGCGATAAAAGGGCTTTTGGAAAAGGAGGGGCTGCTGTGTCCGTAAAAGAGACGTTTGCTTCTTTGTCCAAAGACAAAAAAGCCCTTATCGATGCTTTTGGGCAGTTGTATTTTCTTTCCCGGAGGCAGAGAGAGATCGTCGCAAATTCTGCCGTCAAGGAAATCAACAATTACGTCAGGGATAAATCCGAAGAGATGGAGATCATTAATGAGATCACCGCTCAAATACAGAAAAAATTGGACTATATCAGAACGGAAGGCAAGGATGCCGATAAGTCCGATGCCAAGGAGTTCGCCTTATCCCTTCAGAAAGAATGCCAGGATATAATCGAGAAAATAATGTCTGTTGAATCCTCCGACAGGGAGTTTATACTGAAGACCAGGGAATCACTTGGAAAAGAGGTTGGCCAGATAGACGATACACGGGTTAAGCTTAAGAAGATAAAGATCAGCTACGCCGCCGGTGACGGCGTGAAGTTTTTTGACCGCCGAGGATGAACGTTTACAGATATCCGATTAATCAACCTACCCTGCCTGACTTAAAGTCATACTCGCCACTTCTTAAAAAGATTTTTTCCAGCAGGTCTATAACCAATAACCGCTTTGTATCGGTTTTTGAGAAAGAGGTTCAGGATTATTTACGGGTAAAAGAAGTGGTTGCGGTATCCAACGCCACCACCGGCCTGATGCTTTGTGCGCATGCGATGAACCTGAAAGGCAAGGTACTGGTCCCCAGTTTTACGTTTAATGCTACTGCAGGGGCTTTAATCTGGAATAACATCAAACCGGTCTTTGTCGACTGCGACCCACTGACCTTTAATATCGATTTTTCTGATCTGGAAAAGAAGATTACTCCGCAAATATCGGCCATAGTGGCCGTACATGTTTTCGGCAACCCCATTGATATGGCCAGGCTGCAGCGTATCGCATCAAGGCATAAGCTTAAAGTCCTTATTGACGGCGCCCATGCCCTGGGTTCAAGATACCGAGGCAGGAGCGTAGGTTGTTTCGCAGATGCTACGGTTTTTAGCCTGGCGCCTACGAAAATAGTCACCAGTGCCGAAGGCGGCCTGATAGTTACCGACGACAGCCATTTGGCCAAGCGTTTAAGGCTGCTCAGGAATTACGGGAACCCCCCTGATTATAACTGCAGGGATATCGGTTTTAATGCCCGCCTGTCCGAGATACACGCTGCTCTGGGCATAATTTGTTTTAGGGGTCTTGATAAATTCTTGAGGTTAAGGCAGAGGTTTGTCGTCCTATATAAACATTCCCTGCGCCAGCTTCCCGGGATAAGTTACCAGCATGTTGACGAAAAGGACCTGAGCACGCATAATTATTTCGGGTTGGTCATAGACGCCGGCAGGTTAGGGGTTAGCGCTGCTGTTTTGTTGAAGAAGCTGCTTGAGAAAGGCATACAGGCAAAACGCTACTTTGCGCCTCCCGTGCATAAACAGGCAGCCTATCGCAAATATCATAAAGGGGGCGCGTTAAAGAATACCGAATGGTTGTCGGAAAACATTCTGTGCTTACCGTTTTATTCCCATATGAGAGAAAAAGACATCCACTCGATTTGCCAAACCATAAAGAATATATGCAAAATTAGGAGGCGATCATGGCGGCTATAGAACAGCAGAATCCGCAAGGGCCGGGCGCCGGTCAGGGCAAGGAAAAAGAAGTGGCAGGAAACGTCGTTTTTGCCAAAACTCGTCCCAAGCCCGCGCCAAAACCAAACCCATTACAAGCTATTTTGCAGAATAAGCTGATTATGATGGTAGCCGCAGGTGTGGTGGGGCTCGCCCTTATCTTTGGCGTTATAAAGGTGATCTCCTCATCTCTTAAGGCCTCAAAAAAGCATAAAGAGGCCATGCTTAAAGAAGCGCAGGAGGAGAAGAAGCAGGTGGAGTTGCTTGCCGATTCGACAAAGCCTACCAAGCCTGCGGATGTGCTCAAGCGCGAAGAAGAGATGGTAGGAGAACCCCTTAAGCCTGCAGATCAGGCCCGGAAGCCGTCTGATGAGATCACGACCGAAGAGCTTGAGAAGGAAGCGGCAGCCGTGACTGCGGCAGTTGAAGAGCCGGCGCCCTATATCCGGCCTGCGAGAAAGAGGGCACCTAAGAGGCCTACGGATACAGATTCGCTTGCCAAGATACTGAAGGAAGCGGTTGCCGGCGGAAATGAAGGAGATATAAGCTATGCCGTGATGGGTATTGAGAAGAACGGTGACAGCGCCATCGCTTTATTAAAAGACGAGATCGTCAATAACTATAATAATCCGAAAATCAGGATAAACGCTATACTCGGGCTGTTTTACAGCGCAAAACACGAGGCCATCGCGGTGGTAAAAACCGCACTAATGGTGGATCCCGACGAAGACGTGCGTCTTACGGCCTTGTCGGTTTTGGATTCCTTGGGCGGCAGGAGCGAGGCTGATTTTATCGAATCGTTAGCCAGGGATGACTCTTCAGAGAAGGTCCGTCAGAGGGCGCAGGAGTTACTGGAGTTTAGGAGTATAGATCAATGAGCATGCCTTTGATCTCACCGACCTTTTCCAGAAGCTTAAGATTACTGATTTCTTTATCCAGGACCATTTTAACAAGCTCCTCAAGGTTTTTATTGACGGATTTGACCAGGATCATGGCCTTATGCTTGCCCTTGGTGTCAAAGTGCATTTCTTCCTTCAATAAATACAGGTTCTGGACGACTTCTTTCAGAAAGTTCTTGATAAGTTCTTTGTATTGGGTTAAGATATCTACGGTGCGCGTCTTGACAAGCTTTTGGCCTAGCTCATCGATCTCGATGACTACGGCCTTTAATTTTTCCGTAAGCTGTTGCTTCTGCGAGGCTTGCAGCTCCTGTTGGAAAAGGCTGGTTTCTTTTCTAAGCGCCCCTTTTATGGCGATGCTCTTTCTTTCAAGGGCGGCGGGTTTCTCGAGCGTAACTCTGTTTTCCGGGCGGCGTATTCTCATTAAGAATAAGTTACACTAGACGGAGTGAAAAGTCAAGAGCCATGAAAAAAATCCTAAATTTTGCCACAGCCATAACGCTCCTGTTGGGCCTTTGCGGTTGCGCAGAAATCAACTCTTTTTTAAAAAGTTACAAACTCTCCAATAAATACTCCCACCCCGAATTCAGGAGATTTGAGCTTCACGACATAGGCCTGGTCCCCCTTAAGAACGATACTGCATTTAGAAAGGATATTGCTGCGCAGGTTACTAAGCAGTTGGCTACGGAGTTAAATAAGCGCGGCTGGTACGTCATACACATGATCAACGAAAGCGACCTTGCTTCTCCCGAGAAGCTTTCCAATATAGACGCGGTCCTTAAGGGCAGCGTATTCGATTACCGGGATGTTGAGCCGTTGAAGCTGGGAGTTAAGCTGGCCCTTTTGGATATCAATACCAAAGAGACCATCTGGAGCGCCCAGGAGGTCTTTGATGCAGCCAGCGTCAAGCTGACGGAGAGCGTTAACTATTATTACCGCGGCCAGGTTGATAAGAGAAATCCCATTATGGGGCACAAGCTTTATCTGATCTCGATAAATAAGTTCACGGAATACGCCCTGAGCACGGTCGTGGATACCCTTGAAGCCGCGATAAAAGAAAAGATGATTTTGGACCAGAAAGAGATGGAAGAGCAGCTCAGGGCCGAGCGGCTGGAAGAGAAGAAGGCCAGGGATGCCGAATTTCAGGCGCTGGGACAAGAGCGTATTGAGAGGGTGAGGCAAAAAGAAGAGATGAAGCAGAATAAGGGTAAATCCGTTGAAAGCGCTACACTTATATTAGGGGGGTAGAGATGAAGAAGAATGTTTTAAGCGGGTCGGGATTTCTGGTCTTATGCATATGCCTGGGGCTGGTATTTTCAAGCGCGATCGCCTATGCCCAGATACGGGGCGGAAGCGCAAAGCCCCGGATGATCGAGGTTGAAGAGGCGGCCTGGATAAAGCTCAACCAGGACCTGCTTAAGATGCAGGATGAATTGATCAGGTCGCAGACCGAAACAAAGATGGCCCAGGCAGAGCTTGAAAGGGAAAGGTACCGCGCCGCACAGCTCGGGGCTAAGGGTGCGAAGATGCCCGTGCATCGCGTGCAGAAGAAAGAGTCACTTTGGAAGATAGCCAGGAAGTATTACAACGATCCTTTTAAATGGCGCTGGATCTTCAAGGCCAACATCCGCCAGATAACGGATCCTAACAAGATATACCCGGAAACGATCTTGGACATCCCGCGTTACTAAAGAGCGAGGAAGAGATGAATACAGCAAGGTCCTTAGCGGCCACCATATTCTTAGTTTTGGTTACTTTTCCTTTACTTTGCTTTGCCCAGGTCCACTCTGAAAAAGATTTCCGTTCCTTATGGTTCAAGACCGAAAAGTCCTACATTAAGGAGCAGGATGCCAAGGCTAGGGAGGAAGCTGCCAAGCAGGACGTCCAGATATACATGGAGATGGGCAGGAATTATATGGTTAATAATGATTACGCCGCGGCTATCGTCTGCTTTCGTGATATCGTAAACTTGGAATCCGGAATGAAAGAGAAGACTTTCACCAATGAAGCCAAAAAGCTCATTAGCGAGATAGACGAGAAGCTCAACGAGGATATCAAGCATGAACTCGGCGGGCTCCTCAAACAAAGCATTGACAGGAGGAAAAGGGGGTCACAGAGGATACTGTCTTCTCTTATTCGTCCTAAGCCTGTAGTACCGGCGCCAGCCGATAAGGCAGCTGCTCCTCGGTCCGCAGCGCCAGCAAAACAACCTGCTAAGGAGCTTGTCCAGGAGTCTGTCCAGCCGCAGATCACAGAACTTGATCCGCAGCTGGCTAAAAGAAGGGCGGCGCTTGAGTCCGAGATCGCGGCCAAGAAAGTAATAATAGACGCAGAGCTTGAGATTAAAAAGCTTGAGTTTGCCAAGAAACAGATGGAGATCGACAGCCTTCTATATCTGGCCCGCGAGATGATCAAGAACGGCGATTACCCGGCGGCCATCAGACAGGCCGAGAAGGTATTTGTCATCGATAAAGGCAATCCTAAGGCCAGGGACGTGATCGACCAGGCCAACAAAAAGATCGAGCGGGACAAGTATCTGGCCAAGAAGCGGGAAGAGGATGCAAGGCTGGCTGCCGAGAAGGAGAGAAAGCGCCAGGAAGATATGGCCAAGGCCGCCGAAGAAAAAAGGCTGCGTGATATTCAGTCGCACTTTGATAAAGGGATTGAGTTTTTCCGAGAAAACAGGTTCTTAGAGGCTACCGGCGAATTCAAGTATGTGCTGGAGCTCGACCCTTATAACACACAGGCCAAATTTTATCTGCTTGAGATAAAGACGAGGCTTGAGCGGGCAATAACGGATTTAAAAGGCCCGCCTGCCGTAGCCGAGATACAGATAAAGAGTAAGCTAAAGAAGGCAGCCAAAGATATACCTCCGGCAGCCGCCTCCGCCTTCTCGCCCGAAATAAAGCCGCTGCCTGAAATCAAGCCCTCCCCCGAAATAAAGCCTTTAGCCGAGGTCAAGCCTTGGCCTGAAGTAAAGCCTGCGGTTGTTGAGGGTGATCAGGCTGCTTCAGCGATCTTGATATCCAGAGATACCGGCACCGTGGTTACGGTCCCGGCTATTGCCGTAGATTTGCCAAAGGACCCCGCCTTAGCCGCTAGCGAACCCCCTGCACCAGTAGGCGGGACCCCTGTTTTGTCAACAGAGCCTTCTGTCCCGGCCGCAGATGCTCCTGCTGCATCGGTAAGCGAGCCACCTGCGCCTGCTGTGAAGTCCAAACTTCGCTAAAAAAAGCAAGAAATTGCTTGACAGGGAAGGCTTGAGTGATATAATTTCAATTGAAACATTTGAAATAAGCTTATATTTTACTCGGCAGCTTCGCGGCCCTTAAATGTTGATGAAGAAATCCCCCTACTTTATTCTTTTTGCTCTATTTTTTATTCCCGCCGTATTTGTCTGTCCCCGTCATTGCTGCGCTCAACCCTCATCATCCAAAAATGAATCCAAGCTTGCTATCCAGTTAAAAGCCGTTGCCCAAGATATAAGCCTGCTTGAGCAGACCTTGAAGTCGAGCGGAGGCTCTGACAGCGTGCTTTTGCAAAGCCTCGGTGTAGAGCTGTCCCGGATCAGGCAGGGGCTGGAAGGGGCGTTAGATACCTTGGCGCAGATCATGCGCTATACCGGCTCAGCCGTCTCTGAAAATCGGGACCTGGCAGTTTCCATGCGCAGCCTTGAGCAAAAGAACGAAAGTCTCTCCCAGCAAAACAAGAATTTAAAAGACGCGTTAAATGAGTTTGAGCAGAAGCTTCCCGAATTAAACAAGATCATCGAAGCCGGCAGCCAGGAGAAGCGCCAGCTCCAGGATAGCGTCAATCTCCTGCAGAATGAGGTCTCCGGCCTCAATGGCCAGCTCCAGGAGCTGGCCCAGAGAGCGCGCAGCCTTGAGGACCAGAACAGCGCCTTAAAACAGGATATCGACGCCAAGGAAAGCAGGGGGCTGGCTGCCTTAAGGGATAACGATGCGCTTAACTCTTCCTTGATGCAGGCGCGCAATCAAGTAGAGCTTCTTAGCCAGGAGATAGGGCGGTTGAGAGACCGCAATGACCAGCTGGCAAAAGAGAAGGAGGATGAGTCTGGCCGCCTTCTTGATGAGATCGCCAAGATAAAAAGCCAGAAGGACCAGGAGTCCGGACAGCTTTCTCAGGAGCTTCGCAATCAAATAGCCGAGCTTAGGCAACAGCTGGATGCGGCTAATAAATCCGGCTCCCAGTCTAAAGAAGAGCTTTTAAAGACGAAGAAGCAGTTGGATGAGTTAACTGCGTTGTTTACCCAGCTGAAGGGCCAAAAAGAGCAGGAAGTGCAGCAGTTAAAGCAGCAGCATGAACGGGAGCAGGTTAAAATCAGGGAACAAAGATCAAGCCAGCTTCAGAAATCAGAGGAAGAGGTATTGGCCCTGCGTAAGGGCTTAAGGGATGCGCAGGATGAGCTTGCCCGGATTAAAAAAGATAAGGAGTATCAGGATGTGCAGCAGAGAGAGTTGACGCTGCGGCTAAAGGACCTTTCCGAGCAAAAGGCCAGGCTTGAGAAACAGGACCAGGATTCTGGCCGCAAGTACTCCCAGTTAGAATCCCAATATAAGGAAGATCTGGCCAGGGCAAGAGAGGAAAACGCCAGTCTTAGCGCGCAAAAAGAATCACTTGCCAGCCAGCTTCGACAGGAGATCGATTCGTTAAAGAATAGGCTCGCCTCAGAATCCAAAAATATGGGTGCAGAGCTGTCGGCTGTAAAGAGAGATCTGGATTCAGCTAAGGACGCCCTGGTCAAGGCCGTGCAGCAGCGTGACGTTTCTGAGAAACTGCAGTCGCAGCTTAACGCCAGTATCAGGGAGCTTGAAGGCCAGAAGTCTTCTTTGGAAAAACAAGTCCAGTCATTGAAATCTTCGATGAAACCCTTGGAAGAGAAAATGGCCGGTTTCAATAGGACCAACGATGCCCTCAGCCAGGAGAATTCATCACTGCGCAGGGAAATAGCCGATCTAAACAATAAGCTGCAGCAAGCCCAGAAACAGTCTGAAACATCTTCCCGGGAACGCCAGTCTTTACAGGATGACCTCAGGAAGGTATCTACCCAATTAGCCGATTCCCAGTCCAGGTTTAACGAGCTTATCCGGCAGAAGGACTCGCTGGCTCTGGAATCGCAGAAGTCCGGCAAAGAGTTTGACGAGCTGCGCCGCGAGTTGGCCAATACCAGGGAGTCGTTGCAGCGTTCCCAGAAAGATTATTCACAGCTAAAGATCCAGAAGGACTCCGAGGTATCGGGGCTGCTTGATCAGATAGCCAAGCTTAAGTCCAAGAGGGACGAGGATCTGCTTAAGCTTAATTCCGGCTTTGATGCCCAGTCCGCTAAGCTCAAAGACGAGATCGCCGGTTTACGCAATGATATAAACCAGCTGCGGCAGGCAAACGCGCAGCTTACGCAGGAAAAGGGCAGGGCAGAGAAGGCTATCGGCGACCTTAAGGGCGCGCTAAAGGAGTCCGAAGACAACGCGGGCATGCTTTCTAATGCCAAAGAGGCCGCCAACCAGGAGAAATCCGCCTTGCAAGGCAAGCTTACGCAGGCAGAAAGCAATCTTGCCGATGCGCTAAAGCGCAATGAAGACCTGGTATCCAGGGCCGCCAAGAAAGAACAAGAGCTTAATTTGCTGCTTGAAGTGCAGAAGACGACCATCGAAGGGCTGCGCCGGGACCAGGAGAATCTTAAGATTTTAAGCCGCAATAGCGAAAAAGAGCTGGCCGATGAACTGGCAGTGCGTTCTAAGAAGATTGAAGCCCTTTCCAATGAGCTGGGTAAAGTGGGCAATGAGCTGGCGCAGTTAAAGAATCAGAAGGAGACCGAGGCTTCACGCCTGCTTGATCAGATAGCAAGATTAAAATCTGCCCATGACGATGAGTTACTGCGGTTAAAGAAGGGTATGGAAGCCGGAGTAAAAGGAATAAAGGATGACCTGTCAAAGGCGCGCAGGCAACTTAATGACAGCCGGGAAACGACAGCAAGGCTGGAGCGCGAAAAGGCGGACCTTGAGAAACAGATAATGGAAACCCGCAGCTCCCTGAAGGAAGGCCAGGCAAAGCTCACCGCTATCTCCAAAGCCAACGAATCAGCGCTTAAGGAGAAGTTGGGGTTAGAGGATAAGGTGTCGCAGCTGAATAGGCAGCTCTCCGAGGCCCTTAAGCGGCACGACCAGCTTGTCCAGTCAGGAGCGCAAAAAGAACAGGACTTGACCAGGCTCGGGCTCGAGCTTGCTAAGCTCAAATCCCAGAAAGACCAAGAGCTGGCGCAGCTAAAGAGCCGTCAGGAGTCCGATACCAGGGCTTTAAGGGATTCGCTTATCAGGCAGCAGAAAGAGCTCGATGATACCAGGCTCCAGGCAGCTAACCTCGCACAGGAGAAGTCTCTTCTGGAAAAACAAATCAAGGGGCTTCAGGAAGCGGTTAAGCTTTCGGATGAGAAGATAAAGACGGTTTCCGCGAACTACGAATCCGGCCAACAGGAGAAGCTTTCCCTGCACAACAGGATAGCGCAGCTTGTCCCCGAGAAAGCTACGCTTGAGAAGCAGGTCAAAGACCTGCGTGATGCGCTCATAGCCGCGGAAACCAAGGTCAACACCGTTTCTTCGTCAAAAGACTCAGTGCAGCAGGAAAACCTGGCCTTGAAAACCAGGCTCGCGCAGCTGGAAAAGGATTTCGCGGATATCACTAAACGTAATGAGCAGCTTTCGCGTTCCGGCAGCCAGAAAGAGCAGGAGTTCCAGACTCTATTGAACGACAGGCAGAAGCAGATAGAGAAGCTTAATCAGGAGATGGTAAGGACCGGCGACGCCAAGGCAAGGATCGAGCAGGACCTGGCAAACTTGCGCCTTCAGAGCGAGGCCCTGATCACAGAGCTTAAGGAACAGGTAAGCCTTGCGCGAGAAAAGAGGGACGGCGATATCGCAGCATTAGAGAAGCAGCGTGACGCCGAGCTGGCACAGTTCAACAGCCAGAAAGAAACAATGCTCAGGGACCTCAACGAGGAGATATTCAAGCTGCGCAAAGACGTCAAGGAGAAGACCGAATTACTCAGCCAGCTTAACAACGAAAAGAACGATATCGATAATAACTACCGTCAGCTGATGGTTAAACACCAGGAGCTGTGTGATCAGAAGGCGGGCCTGGATAAGCAGGGCCAGGATTTGAATCAGCAGGTAAGCGTATTGGTCGAGCAGCTTAAAGCGGCTGAAAAAGAAAAGGGCGACATAGTCGCAAGCCTTCAGGAAACGCAGGGGCAGTTGGATATCCTAAGCCAGGAGCTGGCAGCAGCCAAGCAGGAAAAGGCCCAGCAGTACGCCGAGAAGGAACAGGAGATAACCCAGCTGAAAGCCCAGATGCAGCTGTTGGCTGAGCGCAGAGAAGCCGATTTGAAGGCGCTGGCTGCGGAAAACGCCCAGATGCAGAAAGACCTTCAGAGCACCCAGGAGTTCTTCAATGAGCAGCTTGTGCAGCTTAGGGGCCAGAAGAAGGAAGAGTCGGCTATCCTAAAGAGCCGTCTGGACGATACGAAGAAGCAGAAGGATCAGGAGCTGGAGAGGCTGGCAGGCAGGCTACAGCAGCGTGAGGACGAACTGGCGCAGCTGCGGCAGCAGCGCGATGAGATTAAGGCAAAGAGGCAAGAGGATGTTACCAATCTCCTCACCCAGCTCAATCAACTAAAGCAGCAGAGAGATGCGGAGGCCGCCGGATTTACTTCGGAGATCGCGCGTTATCAGAAAGCGGTCCAGGATATGCAGGATTCCATGCTTCAATACAGCCGGCAGAAAGACGATGTTGAAGGAGAGAAGCGCGACCTGCTGGCAACGATCAAGGATTTAGAGAATCAGAAGCTTGCCCTGGAAACTCAGGCCCAGGTCCTGCAGTATGCAGCAAAGACCGCGGAAGACAAGCTTTCGGGTTTATCAAGGACAGGCGAGGGCTGGGCAAGGGAAAAGAAAGAGCTGATGGATAAGTTCATAGAGCTGGAGAAGCGCTCAAGCGATGCCGAACGCAGGTTCCAGACTACGGCCATACAGGAAGAGTCGCTGCGCAAGGAGTATGCTAAGTTATCCGATCAGGTGGTCGCCCTTCAGGCGCAAATAGTCGAGATGACCCGTCAGAAGCAGGACTCCAATAACCAGCTATTGAGCCTGAATCAGCAGGTCGCCGCTCTCCAGAGGGAGGCCGCACAGGCTAAGGAGACCCTTTCGCAATTCAAGGCTATGCGCGCACAGGAGCTTGACGAACTGCAGGCCCAGAAGGACGAGAACCTCCTCCAGAAAGATTCCGAGATAAACCGCCTGAACGCTGAGTTAGCCAAGCTGCGGGTGGAGAAAGAAGAGTCGAATGTAGCGCTGAACACCCAGATGATACAGTTAAAGGCCCAGAAGGAAGCGGTCACCGCTGGCTTAAGCAGCGAGCTGGAAAAGTTACGCAAGGACCTGCAGAACGCCCAGGAGTCGCTGCGCTGGTTAAATCAGCAGAAGGATAGCCTTGAGAACAAGAGGCTGGCGCTTGAAGAGACCAACCAAGCCCTTCAGCAAAAGGCAGCGTTCTTAAAGAGCGAGTTGGACGGCGCGCAGATGGAAAAGAATAGCCGCATGCAGGAGTATAACCAGCTGGCCAGGGAATCAGAAAGCCAGAACAGGGTGCTCTCCGATACCATTAAGAAGATGAGGACGGATTACGAGCAGTTGCATAAAGCTTATAGGTTGTTGGAGCACGAGTATAAGCTGATGAAGGAGACCAGCGCCCTTAAGGAGAATGCCACTCTTCACTATAACCTCGGCGTCCTTTATAGCCAGAACCGGGATTACATGAAGGCAGTTGCGGAGTTTGAGAAGGTGCTATTGGCTAACCCGGAAGATGCCGAGGCGCTTTATAACCTGGGAGTTTTATACGGCGAGCAGATGCAGGACCGCACCAGGGCGCTGATGCACCTAAGGAAGTATATAACCCTTGCCCCGAACGATCCGGATGTAGAGCAGGCCAAGCGTTATATCGCGGCCTGGGAAAAACCCCTTCAGTAAAGAATAAACGCAGATTTAACGCAACAACCGAACCGTCGCGCGTAAATCTGCGTATTTTTTTAAGCTGCCTGTCCTATTGGGAAAGGGGTATGGTGATATTGACCTGGGCGCCGGGCAAGAAAACCAAAGGTTTTCTAAATAGCCTCTCTATTTCCCAGCCGGGGATCTTGCCCCAGAGCTTGGCAGTCCCTGAGCGCAGGCTCATATTTCCTTTGAATTTCTCCACTACCAGCTCCCTCGTCCTGATGATCCCGTTGCCCCTTCCGGGGTCATCATAACGCGATACGCCCTCAAAGAGCGTCTTATGTATGGCCAGGCGGTCACCCCACCTATCTCTGAATATCGGAGAGAACTTGTTATCCAGCGAGCTTCTGATGCCTACGCCCAGGTCCATTACCACGATATTGACCAGATGCTTCTTGTGGGCCTTGTTGAATAAAATGTTTATGAGCGCAAAACCCTTGTCTTTGCTGTGTTCGGGTATGTTCTGGCAGATTTCGGATATGGCTACGATAATGTTGTCCCAGGTGTAATCGTCTTCGCTATAATTGTTCTCTTTTATCCTGTTTCTTACGCTGGATACGATATTGTGCACGTCCTTGAAACTTTCAACCGGAGTCACCTTAAGCAGCACCGAGGGGTCTTCGGCGGGTTTTGTGCACGCTCCCATAAGTTCCTTGAAGGCCAGGCTTGCCATTTCTATGAACCCGCTGCTTTTCATGTTTTGCAGCACGCTTTCATTTTTTGGGAGGTTAAGCCTGGGATTCAAGCCCATATTTTTAAGGTGGATACCTAACTCTAGCGTTCCAAGCAGCCCGTAAGGGTATACGGCTTCGGTTATGCCCAGGTCAATAAGCAGGTCTTTTTCCTGGATCTTCTCCGGCTCCGGCAGCTGGTTGATCAGGTATTCGAATGATGTGTCATTGATTATATTGGGGGCGACAAGGGAGAGCATTTAAGTGCCGATGAAATTGAAGTTGTTGATCTCCTGTTCAAATTCACTGGCGATTTCGTTAAGTGATTGGGTGTTCAGACCGAGTCCCTGCCAGGCGTTCTCCCGGAAGATCGGGATGTTGTTGTCGCCGCGCGAGCCTATCTCGAAGGCGCAGCACATTATGTTGGCAAGATGCACAATGCTGGCGTTCTTCATCTGTTCGCCGGCAAGGGATGGGTCATGGTGGAAGGCGGTGATGAGCGCCAGGTTTTCGGGGAAGTTCCACTGCTTCAATAGTTTTTCGCCGATTTCGGCATGGTTTATCCCCAGTACCTGGTTTTCCACGTCTAGTATGTAGGCGTTCTGTTTTTTTACCTCTACGATTATCTGCGCGAAGTCTTTGGGAAAGTACTTGTAAACAAATAGTTTGCCGATGTCATGGATGAGCCCTGCGGTAAACATCTCTTCCGGTGAAGGGTGGCGGATTTTTTTGGCGATAAGCCTGGAGAATATCGCCGCGCCCTGCGCGTGTTCCCAGAGGGATGTAATGTCAAAGCCTTCCACGGCCGCCAAGCCTTTGGTGAAGAAATTGAGCACCGCGGTGTTAAGCACCAGATACTGCACTCCCTCCAGTCCTATGATGACTATTGCGTGCTGGACGGTTGAGATCCTGTTCATCAGGCCGTAGAAGGGGGAGTTGGCGCTGCGCAGGATCTTGGTGGTGAGCGTCTGGTCCAGGGAAATGAGCTTGGCTACTTCCGCGAACGATGCATCCGGGTTCTGGAGTTTCAGGCGCAGCTCCGAATAATTCTTAAACAGCGTGGGAAGCTCTTTTACCTGCGTCAGCGAATGTTCTATCTCTTCGCGCTTCATCGTATCAGGATAGTTTTATCTTTTTCTTAAGATAGTCTTTTGCAAGCCCAGCGATATGCTGCATGATCGGCTGTTCCTTAAAAGGCTCAAACTTTTTGTCAATGCGCTGGTCAATTTCCTGAAGCTTTTTTTCCAGAACAGGATTGTTTTCTTCCATATCCGCTCCCTTTCGTAGCCTATATTCTATCCCGACATGGATTTTATTTCAAGAAATATGTGCGATCATTCATGCGTCAGGGTTTTCCCTGAGGCATGGAGATGAACTCATCATAGCTTATTGTTTGCCCTGAGCCGCGCCGTATAAAACAATCGATTCCAGGGGAGGCGGATGGGGCGTCGGTTATGGTTTCCCCGCAAGATGATACTCCCATTTTCCTTTTTAAGTGAGAGCAGTAACGGTTGATGTTGCGCTCAATGAAAATACGTGCGCGTTCAGGGTTGTCAAGGTCGCTTCTGTTAAGGCCGATCAATAAGGTCAGGCTCAAGCCGTCGAATTCAGAGTAGCTTTTCCCAGTATAATGGCGAATAAATAAACACGATATCCATGAGCGCTTGAGATGTTTTAGCAGGTGTTTCTTATCGGCGAAAAGGGCCAGTATTCGCGCTTCCGATTCCTGGGGTATTCCGGCGCCTACGGCAATTAAGAGCTGCCCTTCATTTTTGAGCTGAGAGGAAGGGAAGACATTAGTAACGCAGCGGATGCTGCCGTTGAACGCCGATATGTTGGTAATTTCAATGCCTGTTTTAAAGAGGCACTCTTTTTTAATTTTCAGGCGGTGCAGGGTATACCCCTTGTCATTGTTGAATAGGGCCATTTTTCGGTTTTTTTGGTCAATGACAATGCTAAAATTCGCAAGGTTGAGATATTTTTCCCTTTCGTCAATTATGACCACGTCTTCAGGCCAAATTTCCTGCTCCCTGATAAAACGGCTGAATTCTGGCTCCTCTTTTACCATGCCATAGTAATGCGGGTCGACGATAACCTTAATTCTGTTGTCCATCGTGCAGCCGGAGGGGACAATATTGATCACCGAGTCTATATGGCTGGAGTTCAGGATAATATCTTCTTTTGTGCGCGTGTTTCTTGTCCAGGTAAAGCCGCCGGGCAAGACGTACATCTGTATTCGCCGATTTCTAGTTTCCAGGTAGAGCTGGATGAGCTCAATTTCATCTTTAGACGATTCTCTTGATACCAGTATAAATTTTCCCTTCGCGGTACCGAAGACGATATTACCTCCTTCGGTAAGATTCCCGCGGTAGTTGATCTTTTGCAAATTCCCGAGGCTGGGTTGCAGAAACAGGCGGAACTCTTCATCAAGCCACGCAAAGCTGTCTCTGGCCCACGGCTGCAGTCCGACAAGAGGCCGGACATGAGTTTCAGGGTTGATGGCTTTGAGCGCATTGAGTATTGAGCGGTGTTCATCGTGCATTAATGCCCCGATTGCGTTATTTTGCATGAAAGCGAAATCCATGGAGAGCAGGCATAAAGCCGTTTTTTTGATAATCGAGGAATTGTTTTTATACTTCTGCCGGAATCTTTCTATCGTGCGCCTTGCGGTTGACTGCATGCGGGGCCCGCCTGCGGACCACAATGCCACAGCTATAAGCAGCAAGCAGAAATCAAGCACGGTCTTTAATTCCCTTATCTTTAATGATTCAAAGCCGAACTTACCGGCGATCATGTCCGGTTGCATATTTTCAATCTGCCTCCAGACCTTTAAGTAGCCAGCATCTTTTTTGCAAATCATATCCATGCGCCTCTTCAGCAGCTTTAAATTCTTCCCGGGCGAATCTTTGATGATCCTAAAGGCAACTTTAACCGCTGCCAGGCAGGCAGATTCTTTCCACAGCTCTATTTTTGGGTAGAAGTCGGCAAAATCATAAAATGCTTTTAAATATTCAACCTCATCCTTTTCCGATATTTTCTCTGGAAAAAATACAGAATCGTGGTATCCATCGCGGGTTACCGATAAATATGAAAGGTGGGCGTTAATAGGGGAGCGCATATGGATCCTTGGAAGGTATGTTAAGACCGGCGAGAGCTTCTCGGAGCGGCTGGATTCATTAATTATGAAATTCTTCGAAGACATATCCGAAAGGACGCCGGTTACCTCCTTAATGGCGTTTTGCAGGTAGTAATTGTTTTTATTGCCCAAAGCCGCATTCTCGATAAAGAGGAATCTTTCTATTGCGCAGGTTTGAGTGTCGCAGAATACGATGATATATGCAGCTGCACAGGCCAGGAACCGCAGTATTTCCTCAGATAAAGGGGTCTTTTTAATCCCGGTTTGTTCTTCGAAAAAGGGGAGGATTTTATTCTTGAACGCTGTTTCGTCCGCGGCCGGCGATAAACCAAAGACCTTTTTCTTTATTTGCGCATCCGCTTGAAGCAGCAAGATAAAAGAGTTTGCGGTTTGCCGGAAGGCAGGATCATCAGGCGCACCGGGCAGGAGCGTTATTATGTTCCTGGCAAATGTAAAAATATCCTCTTTCATCGCCTTTGGCTGCCGAATGTGTTTATTTTACGATTAACTTGCCGGATCAATGCTTTTAAAAAGGAAAACCCCGCCATTAACAGCGGGGATGAACAAATGCATTGCGGGATCGAATATGAGATTTTCACGCCATTCGAAATTGCTATGTCATTTGGTTAATCTAATTATAGCGTCCGGGCGGATTTTGTCAATATGATTTATATGGAAAATGTTCGCAACTTTCTTTATATCAAGGGGTTAAGTAACCCATCCCGTTATTGCACCGTCAGATATGAGGAGTTTTGCATTTCTCCAAGCTTGATTATTTTCCAAATAGCTATATAATACAGCATCGGGAGGGATGATGAAGATAAGTATCTATTACCACGATACCGATTGCGGGGGAGTGGTTTACTATGCCAATTATCTTAAATACCTGGAAGAAGCGCGCACTGAGTTTTTCGCTGAAAGGGGCACGCCGGTAAAGGAGTTGGCGGATAGCGGGACGTTGTTTGTGGTGGCGCGTCAGGAGGTTGATTATAAGGCGCCTGCTTTATACGGAGATACATTGGAGGTAAGCGTGCGCATAGCCAATATGACGAGCGTACGCATAGAGTTTGAGCACGAGATAACCAATCAGCACGGCAAGCTTATTGTCAGGGCAAAGACTACCATGGTCTGCGTAGATAGGAGTTTGAAGCCTCAAGCCCTGGATGAGAAGCTGAAAGAGAGGTGGCAGGGATAATGGATGCTTTGGAGGCGATCAGGAAAAGATGCAGCAGCCGCAGTTTTAAAGATAAGCCAATCCCCAAAGACGTTCTGGAGCAGATCTGCGATGCGGGGCGTTTGGCCCCTACCGCCAGGAATGTCCAGCCCTGGCAGTTTGTGGCGGTGACGGATAAAAAGGTGATGTCAGAGATCTCCGGGCTCGCCGAGAACGGCAGGTTCGTTTCCGGGGCTGCTGCCTGTGTCATGGTTTTTTGCGATGACACCAAGTATTACTTGGAAGACGGCTCGGCAGCCACCCAGAACATCCTGCTGGCGGCTCAGGCGCTGGGGGTCGGTTCCTGCTGGATAGCCGGGGATAAGAAGGATTACTGCTCAAGGGTCTCAGCCCTTGTGGCTGCGCCAGCGAGGCTTAAGCTTGTAAGCCTCATCGCGCTCGGCTACCCTGATGCAGCCGGGCCTTCGCATAAGGATAAAAAGCCGCTGGCAGAATTATTGCATTGGGAGAGGTTTTAGCCAAATGGATAAAGAATTGATAGTAGTCGGCGACAGGGTCCTGATAGAGCCGAGCGAAGAAGGGGACCGCACCGATACCGGCCTGTATCTTCCGCAAGGGGTAAAAGAGAAAGAGAAGGTCCAGGGCGGCAGGGTAAGCAAGGTTGGGCCGGGGTATCCGGTTCCGGACCCCCAGGCAATTGATGGCGAGCCCTGGCAGGCCCCGAGGCACGAAAATAAATACTTTCCCCTTCAGGCCCAGGAAGGCGATTACTGCATATTCCTTCGCAGCGCAGGCATTGAGCTGGAGTTTGAGCAGAAGAAGTTCATCGTCGTTCCGCACTCGGCTATCCTGGTTCTGTTAAGGAACAATACCTGATGCCGGCTGCGTTCGGGCATCGCCAGATACTGGTCTTAAGCGGGGCAGGCTGCCTGCTGCCGCTGCTTATCTTCCTAAACTCCTTTTTCGGATGGATGTTCTTCAGGCTTTCTGCATGGTTGGTAATCGAAGTGTTCCTTATTATTCTGCTTTTTCTGACGTCCTTTCTCATCAAGCTGCGGATTCGGAGAATGGCGGCAGGACAGCCTAAAGCTCCGAATGAGGCCATTGACACCGATGCGGAAGTGATGGAGTAGTTTTGTGTTAAAACGCTTCGCTTGTTCCAAATGACTGCATCTAAGGCTACCGAAGCCAGGACTTCTTTAAGACAGAAAGCATATTTGTCATTCTTCGGGCTGATCCTTGTTCTGATTATCGTAGAGGCGGGGATGCGCCTGGCCGGATTTTTCATCGTCTCACTGCAGGAATACAAGAACCTTCGGTCTTCTAGGCAAAAAGGCTCCTACCGTATCATGTGCCTGGGTGAATCCACTACCCAGGGACAATGGCCGGGGCCCCTGGAAGAGATACTCAATCAGAGCAATATCGGGATAAAATTCAGCGTTATCGATAAGGGCATTAGTGGCGCTAACTCCCTGCGCATAGTGCAATCCTTGCAATCAAGCCTCGACCATTATGAGCCGGACATGATCGTTGTCATGATGGGGATAAACGACTTTGGTCCGCACATACCCGTTAATCTGTCGGATGCTTCCCGGGACCGCCATTTTTACATGTCGCTTAAGCTATACCGGCTCTTAAACTTTCTTAAGATGCACATTGCCGCCAAGTTCAGAGATGCGCAATATGCCTATTCGTCAAGCAGGAAACCCGGTAAACACAACGATGAAAGTCGCCCGCAAGCTCCTGATAAGGGCTTCGATGAATACCTGGAAGAATGCAGAGGCCATCGCGATCGCGGGGATTTTTCTTCCGCCGAAGCCGCATTGAAGAAGGCCATAGAAGTATGGCCCAATCGTTATGAAGGATATGCCGAACTAGGGAATCTGTATTGCCTGATGAACAGGATCCGCGAGGCTGAAGCCGAATTGAAGAAACCAATAGAGTCAGAGCCGGTTTTTGATTCATATATGAAATTGGGTGAATTTTATATACGATACGGAGATTTTGGCCAGGCAGAGCAAGCCTATAGAAAGGCTGCGGAGTTAGAGCCGGATAATTATCTCGCATTCATTAATCTCACGTTGGCCTGCAACGAACAGGCTATTATCCTGGATGATGAGCATTTGCTTGAGAAGGATGCGGGTAATTTAGCAAAAGCCAAGAGTCTTTATACGAAATCTTTAATTAAACGCAGTGAAGCCGATGCTGCACTGGCGAAAGCAGCGTGGTTGAACCCCGGGGACTATCAAGGAAATTTGGATATGGGATGCTGTTATTTGTCCAGGGGGGATCCGGCGCAAGCCGAAACCTTGTTCAGGAAGCTGATAGCAATGGACCCCGAAAGGTATGAAGGGCATATGAGGATGGGGGAGGTCCTCAGGTTTCAAGGCAGGTTCCTTGAGGCAGAGTTATTTTTGCAGAAAGCATTGGGGCTGAATTCGAACGACAGGTGGCTGCTGCTTTTGATATCCGGGCTCTATAGAGATATGAAAAAGCCTGAGCTGGCCGAACAATATGAGAAGAGGTCAGCCCGTAAAACAACGATGTATTACGATAAAATGACCTCCGATAATTACCTTAGCCTTAAGCGGGCCTGCGATGAGAGGGGGATCAGGCTGGTGTGTATGCAGTATCCTGTGCGCAGTTTGGTCCCCCTAAAGAGCATCTTTCGGGGCAGGGAAGACGGGGTTGTCTTTGTGGACAACGAACAGGTATTTAAAGATGCCCTTAGGGAAAGCCCTTCAAAAGAATACTTTAGGGATATGTTCGCAGGCGTCTTCGGCCACTGCACGGATAAAGGCAACAGGCTGATTGCCGAAAACGCCGCCCGCACCATCCTAAAAGAGGTATTCGGCAAGTAAGCCCTGCCGCCTTATCCTTATATTAACCCTCGTTTTTTGTTAGTTTTCTTCAGTAAAGATGCTATAATTATCTCATTATGGACGATCTGGAGTTAATCCAGAGCTGCTCCAACGGCGATAAACACTCCTTAGAAGAATTCATTTCCCGTTACTCCCGCCTTATATATAACTACATTCTAACTGTTTTCCAAAAGTCCGCTGTTCCTGTGCCAAGAGACCTGGTTAACGAAGTATTCAACGATATATTCTGCCTGTTATTTAAAGACGGTTGCCGCAAATTAAAATCTTTCAAGGCCAAAAATGGCTCTTCGCTTGCCACCTGGCTCAGGGTAGTTACTATCCACTTTACCGTCGATTTTGTCCGGGCGCGAAAAATGAGCATTTCCCTGGATCATGAGGATAGCCGGGGCTCGGTTTTAGGCGACAAGATAGCCGATGCCGGCTCCGTCTCTGCTTACGATGCCGCAAGCCGGGCTGAATTACTTGACGGCTTAAAAGACTGCCTGCGGTCACTGACTCCACAGGAGCGCTATTTTATTGAATTGCACATCAATCAAGGCATAAGCCTGGCTTTGTTGCAAGATATATTTAAGGCCTCCAGGGGGGCCGTAGATATGCAAAAAAACCGCATTGTTAACAAGCTAAGGCAGTGTTTTAAAAGCAAAGGATTTATGTTAGATATTTAAGATTATTTCGTCTATTAGTAAGGAGCCAAAACATGACTGAGAAAATCGACATTTTCATCAAAAGGCTTCTGGCGGATTTTCCGGGAAGCGAATCCGGCGTAGGCGATTCTCATCCCGCAGAGGAAGCCTTCTGTTGCTATTTAGACGGGAAGCTCAATGAAAGGCAGGAGGAGGTGTTTGAGAGGCACATCTTGAGTTGCAGGATCTGCGCTCAAAGGCTTGCCTTTGATATTAGGGCGGGAGCTGTCGGGCCTGAAGAGAGCGTTCCCGATGAAGCGCTTAGGATGCTAAGAGAAAAGTTTGGTGCACAGGCTATCAGCCAGGCCCTGAAGATTCTTTTGAAGGTCAAAGAAAGGATGATCGAGGTCATTAATACAACCGGAGAAGTCCTTGTCGGTCAGGAGTTGGTTGCCGCTGTCCTGTTGCGCTCCAGGCAGATCAAGGATTTTAAGGATGAGGTCACTATCCTAAAGGATTTCAGGGATGTGGTTATCGAGGTCAAGATCTCGAATAAGCCCGGAAAACGCTTCGATTGCACGGTTGTAATTAAGAAAAAAGGCACTCATAAAGCGGTCAAGGACGTCAGGGTCAGTCTTTTCAGGGAAGACAGGGAGTTGGAGTCGTATGTATCAAGCGCCGGTATCGTGACTTTCGAGAATATGCTGCTGGGAAAGTACCGGATAGAGATATCCGAGGTCAAAGAAAAGATCGCCTTTGTGGCCCTGGATATCAATGCCTAAGGTCTATGCAGGATAGAGCAGAGAAGACGCAGTTTCTCGAGATTGCCAGGCAGGAGGATTGTCTTTCGGTCGGATTGTACGGTGAAGAAAAGGCCGTTTCTACCGTCAGATACTACAACCGTCACAAGGTATCATTTGTCGAGCTGGATATAGTCTGCCGCGAAATTTCGGCTTTAGTAAATAAGGTCAACCGCAGCAAAGACCCCGATCCGGTATTCCTCAAAGGGCTGAAAAAAAGCGGCCAGTTTCTTTGGGAGCATCTGTTACCGCGCTCGATCAAGGAAAAATTGGCCGGACAGTTAAACCAGAATCTGGTGCTTTTGGTGGATGAGGGGCTGGTAAACCTGCCCTGGGAGCTGCTTTATGACGGTGACAATTTCATCTGTTTAAAGTATAACCTGGGCAGGTCAATAAGGACCACGCAGCAGGTCTATTCTTCGGGGGTCAGGAGTTTCTCGGATGTGATGAGGATGCTGATATTGGCCGACCCTACCGGCGACCTCAAATCATCTTACCTGGAAGGAGTAGATATCCGCGACCAGTTTGACGCAAAACGATCAAACATCCATATCGATTTAAAATCGTCTTCGGTAGACAGGCTGTTTGTCAAAAAAGCCATATGCGATTACGATGTCGTGCATTTCGCCGGACATTGCGAATATGATTTCAATAAGCCCGATAATACCGGATGGTTATTAAAGGATGGAAGGTTTACCTCGCACGACATAACGCTACTCGGCCAAAGCGCGCCGCTGCCCAGCCTTGTTTTTTCAAACGCCTGTTATTCCGCTAAAAACGAACTTGACCTGACGCGGGCAAGCTTCAGGGAGAAAAATTACAGCCTGGCTTCGGCATTCTTATTTTCCGGAGTCAGGCACTATATCGGTTCAATACGCAGGCTTGACGATGAGTCGAGCTTAAGCTTTGCCAGGGAGTTTTATCACCATTTGGTCATCGGCAGGTCCGTAGGCGAGAGCATGCGTTTGGCCCGCCTGAAGCTATGCCGGGAGTATGGCTTATCCAATATCGCCTGGGCAAGTTATGTTCTATACGGAGACCCGAATTTCATACTGCTTAAGGTCAGGAACAAGCGTGTGGCTTTCCCCGAAAAGAAGAAAATGCATCTTAAGCCTAAGATTATGGCGGCGATCTTTGTTTCGATGTGCATAATTGCCCTGGGCTCGTATATTTTTGTCAAGACGCCCACTTTGAAGCCGACAAGTTATTATTTCTTTCTTAAAGGCAAGGCTTCATATTTACGGGGGGATAATCAGGCGGCGATTGAAGTATTAAAAAGAGCCTCAACTTCTGACCCCGGATACCTGGCGGTTTATCCAGTTTTGGCCCAGGCTTACAGGAGGGTTGGGAATAAGCAGGAGGCGATACAAAATTACTACCGCTACGCGCTGCAAAGTGAAAAAGAGAACAGCATCACCGACCTTTCAAGAGCCTATGCCTCTATCGGATGGTTCTACCACGGCGAAGGGCAGCTTAAAAAAGCGCTCGAGTTTTATGAGAAGGCCCTAAAACTAAGCCGGCAGATAAGCGATAAGCTTGGCGAGGCAATAGCGCTAAGGAAGACGGCCGTTTTATACATAGATAAGAAGGATTATGCCGGGGCCATCGAGTTGCTTACTAAAAGCTCTGAAATAAATCGCGAAAGGCAGAGGATCTACGAGCACAGGTATAATCTCGCCTGTGACTATTTCGATATGGGTCTTTTGTTCTCCAACAAGGAAGATTTTGAAGCGGCCAAACACTTCTATTTGAAAAGCCTCGATATTTTTGAGAAGACCAACCTTAAGGCAGAGCTGAGCGATTGCTATTTTAACATCGGAGAGATTTACTTGTTTGAGAAGCAGTATCAAAAAGCCCTGGATTACTATAAAAAGGGCCTGCAAACCGATCTGTTGCATAACAACAGATTAAGCCTGGCAAGCGACTATAACATGCTGGGCGAGCTTTATGTCGAAATGGACAGGCATGAAGATGCGCAAAGCTCGTTTATTACCAGTGTTAATATCAGTAAAGAGATAGGCGCGCAACCGGAGTTGGCAGTTGCCTATCGAAACCTCGGGCTGTTATATAAAAAGATTTTGGATAAACCAAAGGCTCTTGATTTTCTGCGCAAGGCCTATGAGATCTACAAGGCAAACGAAGATTACGACCAAGAGCAGTTCAACAGAGATATTTCCGGCTTAGAATAGAAGCTTTTTAGCCGGTATCAAGGTCAAAAGACCCGTAAAAACCTTCGTGCAAACGAAGGTTTTTATGTTAGAAATACCGCGTATTTCCGTCAATTACCGTTGAAAGGAGGAAATATGCGTTTATCCGGGGTTTTGACGTTTGTTGCGTTTTTGATATCATCGGGTATTTTTTCTGTAAAAAGCGGGTTGTCTGAGGAGATTGAGTGGAAGAGGGTATTCACCGTAAAAAACGGGGTAAAATCAGTGCTTTTGACCGGTCAAGATGACCTTTATATCGGCTGCGAAGACGGAGTATATAAGAGCATAGACCGGGGAAAAACATGGGATATCTCTTTGCGCAGCAGATCGCCTGGCGGGTTTATCAGGTTGCTGGTCGAACCCGGACCCGGCGCAGAAAAAATTTACGCGGCCAGCGAAAAAGGCATATTCGTTACCTCTGACCGGGGAGATTCATGGAAGAGGATATTCAGGGGCGGCTGGACCCCCCGGCAGAGCGCGACCGCATTCGCTTCTTGCGAAGGCAGGCTTTATTTAGGCACGCGGGCAGGATTGTTCGTGAGCTTGAATGAAGGCAGGCATTGGAGGAGGATCGAAGGAGCCCTTGGAGAATCCCCGATAATCGATATATGCGTTTCTTCCCGTTTGCGAAAACAAGTGTTTGTGGCAAGCCGTGAAGGGGTTTTCAGCATTTCTCAGGAAGCAGGCTTTGGGCCCATAAAGGTATTCTTTGCATCATCTGCAGCTGAAAATGACGCTGTAGAGATCGAGGACAACTACGACGGCGATATCGATATGGAAAAAGACGGTTCTTTCGGCATAACTGCGATATCGCAACATCCGTTCTTGCCCGGGTTTTTATATTTAGCCACGAACAGGGGACTGTATTTTACTCAGAACGGCGCAGAAAGCTGGGAAGGCTTGACAATGAGAGGATTGCTTTCGCGGGATATTAAGGCTCTTGCAATATCCAAACAGGGTGTCCTTTACAGCCTTTCGGGATCCGGTGTATTCATGTTCATATCTGACCGGTGGCAGGAGTTATCAATCGAAGTGATGTCTAAGAAGTATAACGCGATAGCTTTTGATGAGGCCTCAGGTATATATCTGGCTACGGATCAAGGGTTGTTTTTCGCAAGCCGCAGCTTTGCTGATACGATGCACGAATATTCGGCGCTGGAGTTTTATTGTCAGGGAGAGCCGTCTATAAATGAGGTGCACAGGGCCGCCATGAAATATGCGGAAGTTGAGCCGGAGAAGATCGCTAAATGGAGGAGGCAGGCTTGCCGAAAAGCATTGCTGCCGCGTTTAAGTGTCGGGTTGGACCGAAACACAACGGACCTTTGGCATTGGGAGACGGGATCGACTACCAAGGGCGAAGACGATCTGCTAAGGCGCGGAAAAGAAAGCGTCGATTGGGATATAGCCATAAGTTGGGAGTTGGGAGATATCATCTGGAATAACGACCAGACCTCAATAGATACACGGTCGCGGCTCATGGTGCAGTTACGCGAGGACATCCTTGATGAAGTGACCAAGATATATTTTGAAAGGATCAGGCGTAAGATCGAACTTTTGAATCTGCCGATAGAGGATAGGAAAAAACGGCTTGATAAGGAGTTGGGGATACGGGAGCTGACCGCCCTGCTTGACGCCATGACCGGCGGCTACTTCTCCAGCTCCATCAAGAATTAGGATCGGGGACGGTTCCGGGGACAGGTCCCAGAACCGTCCCCAATCCTCAAAGAATGTTGCAATTTTTGTCTTGGCGTGATATCTTTAACTATGGGCAAATTCCTCTCTTTTCTCATATTCACAGCGCTGATTTTATGGCTATCAGGGGCAGCGGCTTTTGCCACGGGAGAGTTTACCGAATTATCTTTTTCGGTCAAGCCTTCCTTTTCAGTCAAGCCTTCGATATCGCTAAAGCCTTCCTTTTCGGTTAAATCCGGCACCAACGAGTTTTCCAAGAATTCGTTTACCATAGCCGATACCAAAGGAGAGTTTTCCCGGAACTCCTTTTCCATAGTCAATAACGACGGGACCTTCTCCAAGAACTCCTTCACCATCGCCAATAAAGACGGGACCTTCTCCAAGAACTCCTTTAAGATAGCCAATAATAAAGGAGATTTCACAAAGCTGTCTTTTGAGGTCTCCTCAAATACCAATAAGAAGTAAACCTTCCTGTTTTCCCGCGGCATGCGCCCGAAAGAGTGAAATCCCTTGCAATTCGCGCTTCTTTATGATATTTTAGAAAATTGCCTACCCAAATTTAATCCAAATAAGGAAGGGAGTATGAGCTTACAACATTTTAGCGATGCAAATTTTAAAGAGGAGGTCATTGTCTCCAAGCAACCGGTAGTCGTAGATTTCTGGGCTGCCTGGTGCGGGCCGTGCAAGATGATCGCCCCGATAGTAGAGGAGCTGGCCAATGAGTATGCCGGCAAGGTGAAGATCGGCAAGATCGACGTGGATAACAACCCTCAGACCGCTACCGATTACGGGATTATGTCTATCCCTACGCTTATGTTCTTTAAGAACGGCAAGGTCATGGATCAGGCGGTGGGGGCCTTGAGCCGTGAGGAGCTTAAGCGCAAGATCGAAGAGAACCTTTAAAGGTCAATGAAGAAGATCTTTATTGCCGCCACCAAGCAAAATGACGGCAAGACAACCGTTTCCCTCGGTCTTTTGCGCAATTTCCAGCAGAAGTTTGAGAAAGTTACCTTCATTAAGCCCATAGGCCAGCGCTACCTTGAAGAAGAGGGGCTGAAGATCGACGAGGATTCCATCCTTATCGAGAAGATCTGCGGGATAAGGTGCGGGCTCAAAGACATGAGCCCCATAGCGGTGGAGAAGGGGTTCACCGAAAAATACGTCTCGCGTCCGGATAAAGAGGCGATAACCAAGCAGATCATGGAGTCCTTTCGCAGGGTCTCCAGGGCCAGCGACCTGCTTATAATCGAGGGGACGGGGCACGCCGGAGTCGGTTCGGTGTTTGACCACTCCAATGCCAGGGTAGCCAAGCTCCTGGGTTCCAAGGTCATCATCATTTCTTCCGGCGGAGTGGGCCGCCCTATCGATGAGATAGTCCTGAATAAGGCGCTCTTCGAGAGAGAGGGCGTCAAGCTCCTCGGCGTGATAATCAACAAGGTCCTGCCGGATAAGTTTGATAAGGTAAACAGCCTTGTGAGGAAGGGGCTTGAGAGGAAGGGGATCAAAGTCCTGGGTGTTATCCCTTACAACCCCATGCTTTCAAGGCCGACGATCGAACAGATCCTGGAAGAAAGGGATTTTGAGTTTTTGAGCGGCAAAGAGTGCCTGGAGTGCCAGGTTTCCCAGGTGATCGTGGGCGCGATGGAGCCCCACGATGCCATCAAGTATATCAGCGACGACAGCCTTATGATCACCCCCGGCGACAGGGAAGACATGATCATGACGGCCCTGGGATGTTTTCGCGAAGTTGACGAAAAGAGGCTCAAGGTCTGCGGCATAATCCTCTCCGGCGGCATCATGCCGGACCAGCCGATCATGAATCTGCTGAAGAAATCGGGCGTGCCGGTGCTCCTGGCCAAATCGGATACTTATGACGTGGCCACCAGGATCCACGACATGACGGTCAAGATCCGCCCCTGCGATAAGGACAAGATCGAAGCGGTGGTCAATCTCGTTAAGGATTATACTGACTTGAATGCGATACTGAAAGGAATGTAATATCAATGGATACCATTTCGAAGATAAGGGATAGGGCAAAGAGGAGCTTAAAGACCATCGCTCTGCCGGAGTTCGAGGACAAGCGCACGATCGAGGCCGGCCACATAATCGAGAAGGAAGGTATAGCCCGGCCTGTTGTGGTCACTCCGGAGATGGTCGATAAATCCCAGAAGGAGGAGTTCGTCCGCCAGTTCTTCGAGATGCACGGCAGCAAGGACATGGACCTGGAGACGGTAAAAAAGCTCTTTGACCAGGATACGCTATATTATGCGGCGATGATGACCCGCCACGGCAAGTTCGACGGATTGGTCGCCGGGGCCAGCCACACCACCCCCGATATGGTAAGGGCCGCGATCCGCTGCATCGGAGTAGATGAACACATTACGCTGGTTTCCAGCTGTTTTATCATGACCGTTCCCGACTGCCCCCACGGAGACAACGGCACATTTATCTTTGCCGATTGCGGGGTCATACCTGAGCCCAACTCCAGGCAGTTGTCCTGTATTGCCCTGGCGGCTTCGGAGCTGGCCGGGAAGGTCCTTGACCTTGTGCCGAGAGTCGCCTTCTTAAGTTACTCCACGAAAGGCTCGGCAAGGACCAAGTCAGCCGAAAAGATCCATGAGGCGATCGTTTCCCTGAAGGAGATGTCCTCCGGCATACTGGTAGACGGCGAGTTGCAGGTGGATGCGGCGATCGTGCCGGAGGTGGCGCAAATAAAATTCCCTGACAGCCCCGTTGGCGGTAAAGCCAACGTTTTGATCTTTCCAAACCTGGAAGCCGGCAACATAGGATATAAACTTACGGAACGCCTGGCAAAGGCCAGGGCTTTAGGGCCGCTGATGTTGGGCCTAAAGAAGCCGGCCAGCGACCTCTCCCGCGGATGCAGCGTAGAAGATATCGTTGACTGTGCGGCAGTCACGGCTATAAGGGCGCAATGATGAGGATCCTGGTAATCAACAGCGGCAGCTCTTCTATCAAGTATAAGCTTTTTGAGATGCCCGGCGAGCAGCTCATCTCCAAAGGCCTTATCGAGCATATCGGCGAAGAGGGCTCGGCCATCCGCGACCATTACACGGGCCTGAAGATGATAATGGAAAAGGTAGACGGGGTTTCTTGCGTCGGCCACAGGGTAGTGCACGGCGCGGAGAAGTTCAAGAAGCCGGTGCTGGTAAATAAGGAGGTCATCAGGGATATACGGCACTGTTTTTCTATCGCCCCACTGCATAATCCCGCAAACCTTGCCGGTATCATGGCCTGCAAGAAGCTCCTGCCTCATGTCAGGCAGGTCGCGGTCTTCGATACGGCCTTCCACCAGACCATCCCCGAGCGGGCTTTTATTTACGGCCTGCCTTACGAGTATTATAAGAAATACGGGATAAGGAAGTACGGTTTCCACGGGACCAGCCACGAGTTTGTTGCGCATGACGCTTCCAGGATACTCGCAAGGCCCCTAAATAAATTAAAGCTGATAACCTGCCATCTGGGCAATGGCTGCAGTATCACTGCCGTAGATAAAGGCAGGTCCGTAGATACCAGCATGGGCTTTACCCCCCTGGAAGGCCTGGTGATGGGCACGCGCTGCGGGGATATCGACCCGGCGCTGGTCACCTATATTATGCACAGGAAGCGCATCGACGCCCATCATATAGACAGCGTGCTTAACAAGTCCAGCGGGCTAAAAGGCGTCTCCGGGATAAGCAACGATATGAGGGTGCTGGAGTCTAAAGAGCGCTCCGGCAACGGCCGTGCAAAGCTTGCCCGCGATATCTTCGCCTACAGGATCAAGAAGTATATCGGCGCCTACATCGCGGTGATGGGAGGCTGCGATGCGCTGGTCTTTACCGCCGGTATCGGAGAAAATCAGCAGAGCATCAGGGACAGGATCTGCAAGGGGGCTTTCGAGCACCTTAAAAAGCGCCCAAGGATACTGGTGATCCCTACCAACGAAGAGCTGATGATCGCCCGCCAGAGCTACCGGGTGGTAAAATCGCGCAAGGAGAAGTAAGATGTTGAGGATAATCCTGAAGTCAAAGATACACAGGGCCTTTGTTACCGATGCCAACCTGCGATACGAAGGCAGCATAACCATAGATGAGAGGCTGATGAAGGCCGCCGACATCAAAGAGTTTGAAAAGGTGGAGGTCCTCAATCTTAACAACGGCAGCCGCATCGAGACCTATGCCATAAAAGGCAAGGCCTCCAGCGGTATCATATGTCTTAACGGAGCCGCGGCCAGAGGCGCATGCGTGGGGGACGAGGTGATAATCCTCTCCTATGTCCTTTTGGACGAGAATGAGTATGCCGGCCTTAAGCCCAGGATAGTAAAAGTTAATGGAAAAAACCGGATTAAAAATTAGGTGGTACGGCGACCCCGTATTGAGAAAAAAGTCCGTTGCCGTAAAGAAGGTTACCGATGAGCACCGCGCCCTGTTAAGCTCGATGGCGCAGCTGATGTACGCGGACCAGGGCATAGGCCTGGCTGCCCCGCAGGTGGGGGTGAACCTTAATATGATCGTTGTGGATATAGGCGGCGGGCTTTATAAGCTCATCAACCCGGCGATCAGGCGCAGGGAGGGCGATTATTCCATCGAAGAGGGGTGCCTGAGCGTCCCGGGTGTCTGCATCAAGGTGCCGCGTTCCAGGAAGATCCTGGTAGAGGCCCTGGATGAGAGGGGCAAAGAAATAGAGGTAGAGGCTGAAGAACTGTTTGCCTGCGTCATACAGCATGAGATGGACCATTTACGCGGAAAGCTTATCATAGATTATGCCGGGTTTCTCGATAAGGTAAAGTACAAGCAGAAGCTGCAGGAATTAAGGAAAAAGTCAATAGATGGCAAGCTGTCCGAATCAGAAACAAAGACTTGCAGAGTGCACCTGTAGTTACGAGCCTTGTTCGCGCAAAGGGATCTGCTGTGAGTGCGTCGCCTATCACCGCGATCGCGGCGAAATCCCCGGATGTTTCTTCTCTCCCGAAGCGGAAAAAAGCTATGATCGTAGCGTAGCCGCTTTTATAAGGTCTAAAAAGAAGTTTTAATATTTTCGGAGTCATCGATGCAGGATCTAGTCATCATAGGTGCGGGACCGGCCGGCCTGACGGCGGCCCTCTATGCCGGCAGGGCAGGCCTGGATACATTGTTATTGGAGAAGATGCTTGTCGGAGGCAGGATCCTCGCCAGCGATATCATTGAGAATTATCCCGGATTTCCCGCAGGCATAACGACCCAGGAGCTTATGAAGCGCATGCAGGATCAGCTTGAGGGGCTGCCAGTCAAAATCGTCAATGAAGAAGTCGTGGGATTGGATGCCGGCGGCCTGAAAGTAAAGACCGGCTCCGGTACCTATCAGGCCAAGGCCGTGATCATCGCTACCGGGGCAGTATCGCGAAAGCTGGGCGTAGCCGGCGAAGACAGGCTTACCGGCAAGGGGGTTTCTTACTGCGCCGTATGCGACGCGCCGTTCTTTAAGAATAAAAAAGTAATGGTAGTCGGAGGCGGTAACACCGTGGCCGAAGAAGCCTTGTATCTGGCGCGGTTCGCTTCTTCTGTGGGCATCATCCACCGAAGGGGCGAGATGCGCGCTTCCCATCTTCTTCAAAAAAGACTACAGGAGAAAAGCGACAAGATAGATTTTATCCTGAACAGCGTGGTCGAAGAGATAAACGGCACCGGCAGGGTCGAGTCGGTCAGGGTCAAGAACCTCCTTACGGCCAAAGAAAGCATTATCGCCTGCAACGGTATATTCGTCTTTATAGGCTATGATCCCGATACCGCCATCTTCAAAGGCGAGGTTGTCCTTGATGACGCGGGGTTTGTAGAGGCCGGCGAAGACATGTCTACTTCGGCGCCGGGAGTCTTTGTCTGCGGCGACTGCAGGAAGAAAAGCCTGTATCAGGTGATCACCGCCTGTTCCGAAGGGGCGGTTGCCGCCGAAGCGGCGTATAAGTACGTAACAGCCAGGAGCGTTAAGTGAAAAAGGCGCCAACAACCAATAAAAAATTGAAAGATTGGGTCGGCAAGATGGCAAAGATGTGCCAGCCGGATGATATCGTCTGGATAGACGGTTCAAACGAACAAAAGGCCGCTCTTCAAAAAGAGGCTTTTTCTACGGGTGAGCTGATCGAACTGGATAAAGAAAAGCTTCCGGGCTGCGTCCTCCACAGGACGGCGATCGATGATGTGGCCAGGACCGAGCATCTTACTTTTATCTGCACGCGCAAGAAGCGCGACGCCGGGCCTTTTAACAACTGGATGTCTCCCGGTGTCGCTTACAGGAAAGCCGCGGCTATTTTTAAGGGGGCCATGTGCGGCAGGACGATGTATGTGATCCCGTTTTCCATGGGGCCGGTAGGCTCTGAGTTCAGCAAGATCGGAGTGGAGCTGACGGATTCGCGTTATGTGGTGCTTAACATGATGATCATGACCCGGGTGGGCACGGCCGTGCTGCGGGAGCTCGAGAAGAGAGATGGTTTTACCAAATGCCTGCACTCGAAGGCCAAGCTTGATATCAACAACCGGCTGATCCTTCATTTTCCGGAAGATAATACCATTTGGAGCGTGGGCTCGGGTTACGGAGGCAACGTCCTTTTGGGCAAGAAATGCCTTTCCCTTCGGATTGCCAGTTATCTGGGTAAAAAAGAGAAGTGGTTTGCGGAGCACATGTTGATTATGGGGATCGAGGAACCTAACGGTCACATCGAATATATCGCCGCGGCCTTCCCCAGCGCCTGCGGCAAGACCAACCTTGCCATGCTTGTCCCGCCCGACGGGCTCAAGATCAAGGGCTATCGCATCTGGACGGTAGGCGACGATATCGCCTGGATGCGCGTTGATTCCGACGGCGCGCTTTGGGCGATCAATCCGGAGACAGGGTTTTTCGGCGTTGCGCCCGGCACCAACTCTCACACTAATCCCAGCATGGTAGAAACGGTGAAGAAGAATACGATTTTTACCAATGTCCTGCAAAAGCCCGATCGTACTGTTTGGTGGGAGGGCGCGGACGGAGCGGTCCCCAGCGAGGGTATTGACTGGCAGGGCAGGCCCTGGAAACCCGGGATGCTTGACGCCCAAGGAAATCCTGTTTTAGGGGCGCATCCCAACAGCCGTTTTACCGCCCCGATCTCCAACTGTCCATCGGCATCCTTCAGGCTTGAGCAGCATCACGGTGTTCCTATTTCGGCCATTGTCTTTGGAGGGCGCAGGGCGCATCTGGCCCCTTTAGTCTATGAATCATTTAATTGGCAGCACGGCGTATTTGTAGGGGCCACCATGGCCTCAGAGCTGACCGCGGCCCAGGTAGGCAAGCTCGGACAGGTAAGACGCGACCCGATGGCGATGTTCCCTTTTTGCGGCTACAACATGGGTTATTATTTAAGGCATTGGCTTGATATGGGCAAGCGTATGTCCAGGGCCCCAAAGATCTTTCACGTAAACTGGTTCAGGATCGACGAGAAAGGCAGGTTCCTGTGGCCGGGATTCAGGGAGAATCTCAGGGTCCTTGAATGGATACTTGACAGGTGTAATAATAAGGTTGATGCCAACAAGACTCCCATCGGTTATGTGCCGCGCGTCCAGGATATAGACATGACCGGGTTGTACCTGGTGGAGGGCACTCTTGAAAAGCTCCTGGAAGTCAATAAAGAAGAGTGGTTCGAAGAGGTAAAGGATATAGAGCAGTTTTTCAAGCAGTTCGGCAGCGATCTCCCCAAAGAGATGAGGCAGGAGCTTAAGATGCTTTCAAACCGAGTGAATAACGATGGTTGAGCCTGTTCTGCTGAAGACCGAATTTCCGGATCTGAAGCTTTTCCGCAGGGGCAAAGTCAGGGATGTTTATGATCTGGGTGATAAGCTGCTTATCGTTTCGACCGACAGGATATCCTGTTTTGACGTGGTGCTGCCCTGCGGGATCCCGCATAAGGGCAGGGTCCTGACAGGGCTTTCCCGTTTCTGGTTCGAACATATAAAAGATATCGCCTCCCACCATTTTATTACCGATGACGTAGAGGCTTACCCCCAGAAGCTGCACAAGTATAATGACCAGCTGAAAGGAAGGTCGATGCTGGTTTTAAAGACCAAGCCGCTGCCGGTAGAATGTATAGTGCGGGGCTACCTTTCCGGCTCGGGATGGAAAGAGTATTTAAAGTATCAGTCGGTATGCGGTATTAAGCTGCCCGCGGGGTTGGCGGAGTCCGATAAGCTGCCCCAGATAATATTCACCCCTTCCACCAAAGCCGATGTCGGCCACGATATAAACGTCACTAACGACCACGTGAAGAAGCTCATCGGTAAGGATCTGGCTGACGAAGTCGCAGGGTTAAGCATCAATATTTACCGCAAGGCAAGCGAGCATGCCCTTTCCAGGGGGATCATTATCGCGGATACGAAGTTCGAATTCGGGCTGGACGGCCGGTCGTTGATCCTCATTGACGAGGTGCTTACCCCGGATTCTTCCCGGTTTTGGCCAAAGGACCAGTATTTTCCCGGCGCCCCTCAGCCTAGCTTTGATAAACAGTTCGTCAGGGATTACCTGGAGACGCTTAAGTGGGACAAGACGCCGCCTGCCCCAAAGCTGCCTGCCGAGATTATCGAGAAGACCAGCGCCAAATACCGCGAAGCCTATAAAAGGCTGGTCGGCAAGGATCTCTTATGATAAAGGCTTTCGCCAAGAAGCTTCTTTTTGTATTCCTGCGTTTCGGAATAAGCGCGGTCCTCCTATTGCTGGTATTCAGGCAGGTTGACGAGAAGAGCTTGTTTGAGATCGTAAAAAGCGCGGATAAGCCTCTCTTGTTCAGTTCTCTTGCCGTATATCTGTTGACATACGCACTCTGTATATACCGCTGGTCGATGCTGTTGGGTGCCGTAGGGATCCGCATCCCCATCACCAGGATCATCATCTCTTACTCCGGAGGGGTATTTTTCAGCCTTTTTCTGCCTTCAACCATCGGCGGAGATGTCATGCGCAGCGTAGACATGGCAGCGCATACCAAAAAGACCAAGGAGGTCCTGGCCACGGTATTCGTGGACAGGCTAAGCGGTTATATAGGCCTGGTAATCCTGACCATCGCGGCCTTATTGTGCGGCTGGAGACTGTTGGCTGATCCGGGCATCCTTTTGCCGGTGGCGATCATTACTTTATTGCTGATCCTGGTGCTGTTAGTGTTCTTTGACAAGGCCAGCTACAAAAGGATAAACAAGATGCTTGACTCCCCGACCGCCGGCAGGCTGCGGGAGCTTATTACCAACCTGCATCACGAGATACACATTTTCAGGGACAAGATCCCCACCCTTACCGTTAATATCATCATATCCGTGATAATCCAGATGGTCACTCCGGTTACTTTTTATCTGATCTCTTTGTCTTTGGGGTTGAAGATCGACATCCTTTATTTCTTCATATTCCTGCCCATCATCGGCGCTATTACGCTGCTACCGATCTCCATAGGCGGCCTGGGCCTAAGGGATGCGACAGTAGTCTACTTTTTTGCTAAGGTAGGCGTGGCGCGCGACCCGGCCTTCGCCATGTCGCTCTTGAACTTCTCTTTTATAGTGCTATACGGAGCCATAGGAGGACTCATCTATGTCCTTACGGTTCATCATCGACGGCTGCAACATAATCCACAACCCCATCTTCAGCCGGAAAAGAAGCGCCAGTCCCCAAGATAAGCGTTTATTACTCCTAGAGTATATCAACGATAACGGTCTTACCGGCAGCCCCAAAAACATGGTAGTGGTGGTTTTTGACGGTTTTCCCTCTAAAGATATGGTTGCGGATATGCTCAAAGAGCGCCGGCAGATAAATATAATATTTTCCGGTAAGGGCAGCGCCGACGAAAAGATAAGGGATATCCTTGAGTCAGGCGCAAATAACAGGAATACCGTAGTGGTATCGGACGATAAAGAGATAAAGTTCCTTGTGCGCTCACATCTGGGCAGGTGGATGAGCGTTGAGGATTTTCTGTCGCGGCCCGCCAGGACCGGGCGCGCGCCGGATAAGCTTGCCCGCGAAGGGGACGCAGAAGCGCTCAGCTACTCTCAGAAGCAGGCTATAAACCAGGAGTTGATTAGATTATGGCTAAAGCCGTAAATACACCGCCCGAAGCCGGTTTTATTAAGTTCCTTGGGACATCAGGGGCGCGTTTTGTGATGATCAGGCAGCTGCGCGCTTCGGGTGGGATATGGATATCTTGCGCGGGGACCAACGTGCTCATTGATCCCGGACCGGGAAGTATTGTCCGCTGTGCCTCAAGCCGGCCAAGGCTTGACCCTTCCAGCCTTGATGCGTTGATACTGACGCACCGCCACCTCGATCATTCCGGAGATATTAACGTGATGATCGAGGCAATGACAGAAGGGGGGTTTAAAAAGAGAGGGGCAGTCTTCTGTCCTTCTGACGCCATCGGCGAAGACCCCGTAATATTCAGGTATTTGCGCGGATTCCCCGAGCGGATAGAAACGCTCCAGCCTAACAGCCGCTACAGTGTTGGCAATTTCGCTTTTATCACTTCCATGAGGCATATTCATCCCGTAGAGACTTACGGTATCAAATTCAATATCGGAGTAAAGTCCGTAGCGTTACTGGCTGATACCAGGTATTTTAAGGAGTTGGAGGATTTTTATAAAAGCGATACTCTGATACTGCCGGTCGTCTTCCCTGAGCCCAGGCAGGGCATTGATCACCTGAGCCTCTCTGAAGCCGAGCTGCTTATAAGGGATTTAAAGCCTGAGAAGACCGTGCTGACGCACTTCGGCATGAACATGCTCAAGGCTGCGCCACATCTGCAGGCTCGCCGCTTAAGCAAGGCCTTTGATTGCGAAGTCATTGCGGCAGCCGACGGCATGACCATAAGTTTTTAAAGTGGCTTGACACAACTCTTGTTATATGTTAGAGTTATAAACTAACAAGGAGGCGCTGATGAGCAATTGGCAGATCGTATTATTAGAACCCGCAAGGCAGGCCCTTTCCCAGGTAGGACAGTTCTTTATTAACATACTTCTGGTGGTTTTGATACTCATCATCGGCTGGATTATCGCGAAAGTCGCCCGCTCCATAGTTACCAAGGGCTTAAGGAGCCTTAAGCTCGATGATCTTTCCGACCGTATCGGCCTGGACGGCATGCTTGAAAAAGGCGGGATCGGTTATTCATTCTCGGAGCTGATCGGCGTGCTTTGTTACTGGCTTCTGCTTTTGGTCACCTTTATGGTGGCTATCAACGCCATTGGGCTGACCGTAGCGGCCGACCTTTTGAACAGAGTTGTGCTGTATATCCCCAATATAATCGCCGCTATTTTCATCCTGATCATCGGGATGTTCATCGCCACATTGCTCAAGAATATTGTTTTTACCGCGGCCAATAACGCGGGAGTTTCTCAGAGCAAGCTCCTTAGCAGCATCGTCGAAACCGTGGTCATAGCTTTCGCGATATTTGTGGCCCTTGAGCAGCTGCAGATCGGAATAAGAATAACGGAACTTACCCTCTCCATACTCCTTGGCGCCTTAGGCCTGGGGCTGGCGCTTGCCTTTGGGTTAGGCTGCAAGGATATTGCCGGAAGGTTTGTCAGCGAGTTGATAGAGAAGTTCAAGAAGAAGTAGCCAGCATTGACGTTTTCCGCCCCGCATTTACTCAATAGGTGCGGGGCTTTTTTATGCTGGCTATTTTGGCGTAAGGTATAGGCTATTTATGCTTACCGAAAAGGTCACATGAAAGTCATAATCACGATGGCTGGCGCTGGCAGCAGGTTCAGGGACGCGGGATTTTCCTGTCCTAAGCATGAGATCGAAGTAAAAGGGATGACGCTTTTTGAGTGGGCCGTAACGAGCCTGACCCATTTTTTCGCAAACGATTTTATTTTTATCTGCAGGAAATCCGACAATACCGAGAGTTTTATCTTCAATAAAACCGCTAAGCTGGGCATAGAAAGTATCAGAGTCATCGAGGTTGATTACTTGACCAAGGGGCAGGCGGCCACCGTTTTGTTGGCCGCAGACATGATTACGGAACCCGGCGAGGAGATCCTGGTATACAATATCGATACTTACGTCGAGCGCGATTTCCTAAAGCCTGAATATATTAAAGGCGACGGTTGGCTGCCTGCGTTCAAGGCGCAGGGAGACAGATGGAGCTTTATCAGGTTCAATAATGATTTCAGGGTGCTCGAGGCAGAAGAGAAGGTCAGGATAAGCGAGTTCGGCACGGTCGGCCTGTATTATTTTAAATCGTTTGAGCTCTACAAGCACTGTTATAAGAACTTTGATTTTAGCGCTTATAAAGAGCAGTATACTGCGCCTCTCTACAATGTCCTGATAAGGGACCCGCGCTTTAGCGTATATACCAGCATTATACCTGAGGAGTCGGTGCATGTCCTCGGTACGCCCGAAGACGTCTTGAGTTTCTACCCGCAGTTTAGGATCGCCGGCTAAAACGCCCATGCATAGATTAAAATTTTCGAAAGCAAGGAAAATGACCCGGTGGCTGGTATGGATGTCTCTGGCGTTTGTATTGGCTTTCGGTATCTATGCGCGCACAGCGGAATACATTGGGAGCCGTTCGATTTGGCTTGACGAGGCTTACATGGCGATCGAGGTCCACAATACGCCGTTTCTTGATCTGGTTTCTAAAGGATATTCGCCCCGTTACACTGCCCCGTTCTTTTTTGTTTTATTGACAAAATTGATCGTTCAGCTATTAGGAAAGAGCGAGTACGCGTTCAGGCTTATACCGTTTTTATGCAGCCTTGTTGCGTTTCTTGCATTATATCGTTTATCGGTTATATGCTGTTCAAGAAGCTATGCCGTGTTTGTTTTGTTTTTGGCCGCCACTTCCGCAGAAATGTTGCGTTATTCCACGGAATTTAAGCCGTATTCAAGCGATCTCCTTTTGGCTTTGGTCATAGCGCTTTACGCCATTTCCCTGTTAGGCCGGGAATATACCCTCAAAAAAGGCGTTATTTTCGGGATCGCCGGAGCTTTTGTGCTGTGGTTTTCTTTTCCTGCTGTTTTTGTATTGGGGGCAGCCGCGGCTGTCCTGTTCTTTACCTATATTGCCGAGAAAAGGCGCCAAGAAGCAATAAATTTAACTGTAAGTATCATGTTTTGGGGCGCCAGCTTCATATTATTGTATATGTTCTTCCTGAAAACCTACGCGCTGGATATGTCCATGCAAAACTATTGGGCTCAAGGTTTCATGCCGTTTCCGCCGCTTACCATTGAAGACCAGCTATGGTTTGCGAGATCATTTGTAGGCATTTTTCATTATCCCGGGATGATCCATTTTGCCTTGGTAGGCTCAGTCTTGTTCGTTATCGGCGCATATTCGATGTTCAAGAGGCAGCGCAAAATATTTTATTTGTTATTGCTTCCTGCCTTGCTCGCATTATTGGCCAGCGGTTTTCATAAGTATCCTTTCGAAGGAAGATTGCTCCTGTTTTACGTACCGTTTTTATATTTGTTCATTGCCTGCGGATTGTCGTTTCTTTTGCAACGCAAGTCAATTTTCCCCCGGGTGCTTGGATTCGTTTTCCTGGTTTTAATCCTATACCCGGCGCTTGCTTCGGTCGGCAGACTTCTTGACGGGAAAATGGTCTACCGCGAAGAGATCAAGCCGATTTTAAGGTATCTGGAAACCAATATTCGCCAGGAAGATCAGGTTTATGTATACTATGGCGCGCTAGGCGCATTTGAGTATTATTCGGATTCGTACGGCTTTAAGGAGAGGCCCTATGTTAAGGGGGTCGCTTCGAGGGTTGAGCGCGAAAGATACAAAGAAGAGCTTTCCCGGTTTAAAAAGGGAAAGAGGGTATGGTTTATTTTTTCCCATGTCTATTCTCATAACGGGGATTCCGAAGAAGCGTACATGGTTAATTATCTGGAATCGATCGGGAACAGGATCGATTCTTTCCATGATGTTCGGGCCTCCGCCTATCTTTTTGATTTCACAAACAATAGGGCACCCTAAAGGTCTTGTCGATGCAAAAAAGAGAATTTAGCATTCTGTCGCTGTTACTCATCCCGGTTGTTATTTATATCCTGGGTTTAGAGCCCTCCCTGGTAGGCGGCGATGGAGATGAATATTTACTGCAAGCTTATCAGGCGGGTATTGCGCATCCCTGCGGCTATCCGGTCTATCTATGGATCGGCAAGATCGCCTTATTGATGACCAGCAACGGGCTAAATAGTATGAATATCGTTTCATTGTTTTTTTCCGCATTTACCTTGGTTTTTTTGTATTTCTTTTTGCGAAAGCTCGGCGTTAATGCCCCGGCTGCGATCACTTCGGTCCTGGTATTTTCTTTCTCTCCCGTATTCTTCAGGTTTGCCATGGAGTCCGAGGTGCATAACGTAAATATCTTCATCGTAGCCTTGGCCCTCTATTTGTTCTATCGCTGGAGCCAGAAACACCAAACCCGGATTTTGTCCGCATGCGGCCTTATTTATGGCCTGAGCCTGGGTGTTTATTTCGCAAACATCCTCTTTATTGCCCCTTTAATTGTTTTCGTCCTCTATGAATGCCGCAGAGAAAGGATAAAGCATGGTAGGAATATATTGATTTTGCTTGCGTCGGTATTGATTGGCGCGGCAGCCCCGGTCTTGTATATTTATTTTCGCTCTAAGCACCTGCCGCCGATAGGGACCTATTACAACCCGGATAATTTAAATAACCTTCTGCTATACCTGAGCGGAAGGCAATACGGGACAACGTATTTCCGGGGCTGGGCATTTTTATTGGAACGGATCAGCCTTTATTCGTCGCTATTCATGGTCAGCCTCACCGGTATTTTCATATTCTTCGCCTTTAAGGGAATGGTCTCGCAGTTGAAGCTAAGAAAGGGCTACGCGCTGCTCTTATTATCGATCGGCGCAATTAACTTCTGTTACTCCTGTTATTATCGGGTCGCTGATTCCTATATGATGCTGGAGCCTTCATTTTTGGTGCTCACTATTTTTATAAGTCTGGGCCTTGACAAGCTATATTATGAGAAAATAAGCCTCAAAGGGGTCCAATATATTTGTTTGGGGGCATTGGTGGCGGTAATGACAATGAGGTTTTATCCGGCGTCATTAAAAATAGCATATGATTTGATCCCTGCGAAGCCCAGCAGTGACTCCGTCTTTAGCGAATGTCAGCGGGTCCTGGGTAAACTGCCGCAAGATTCTGTTTTGTTTTGCCCCTGGGATAAGCTTTCCTCTTTTTTATGTTTACAGGTGATCCTGAAACAAAGACCCGATATCAGGATATTCGAAGCCGCGAGCCAGCCAAGAAACTATAAAATAGGAAATCAGATACAGTCCTTCTCCTGGCATGAATACATAAGCAATAATGTTTTAAATCCTGATAAACCCATATTTTCTTTGATAACGGACAGTGAATTGGAGCGTAAGTTTATCGTGAAGAGAATAGACCGGGGATTATTTTCCATAATAAGCCCCAAGGGGCATGAATCAGGTTTATGATCATCTGTTATATGCTTAAACAGGGGAGACGGCGATGAAGCAATGGTACGAATCATTATTTGAAAATTATGCCCACAAATACGACAAAGAACCTTTTGTTCAGGGCACTGTGGGCGAATGCGATTTTATCGAAGAAGAAATAAGTCGCGATAAATCGCTAAAAATATTGGATATCGGCTGCGGTACCGGCCGTCATGCGATTGAGTTGACAAAGAGGGGATATAATGTTACCGGTGTTGATCTTTCCGAGAATCAGATCAGAAGGGCAAGGCAGAAAGCCAAAGACGCGCACTTGACCATCGACTTCCAAACACAAGATGCCCGCAATCTTGCGTTTGAAGGTGAATTCGATCTGGCAATTATGATATGCGAAGGCGGGTTTTCTCTTATGGAAACGGACGAAATGAATTTTGATATTCTCAAGAGCGCTAAGAAGGCATTAAAAGATAACGGTAAATTGATATTTAACACATTAAACGGATTGTTCCCGCTGTTTCATTCGGTCAAGGAATTCTATGAGTCGGCGCACAAAGAAGGCCAGTCCCAATGCAAGGACTGTTCCTTTGATCTGATGACTTTCCGTGATCATAACACCGTTGTTTTTGAGGACGATTCCGGCAATAAGCGGGAGCTTAAGTGCAGTGAGCGTTATTACGTGCCCAGCGAAATAACCGGGCTTCTTAAAAGCCTCGGGTTCGCTAAGATCGAGATCTTCGGCGCAAAGCTTGGGGCGTTCTCAAGGGGCGATAAGCTGACCCCCGAAGATTTTCAAATGCTTGTCGTTGCGCAAAAATAGCCGCGTAATATCGCAAGGAAACGGGATGCATAAAGGTATGAAAAAAGTCTTTATCCGGACTTTCGGCTGCCAGATGAACGTGCGGGATTCGGAGGTCATCCGCGGCCTGCTAAAGAAAGAAGGTTTTCGGTTATGCGATGATCCGGCCAGGGCGGATGCCGTTATCTTTAACACCTGTTCTGTCCGTCAGCACGCCGAGGATAAGGTCTGGTCTGAGATTGGAAGGGTTGCTAAGCTTAAGAATAAGCCCGTGATCGGCCTTGCCGGATGCATGGCGCAGAGCCATAAAGATGATGCTTTCAAGCTTTGCCGCAGCCTGGATTTTGTGAGCGGCCCATCCGATATAGATAAGATCCCGCATCTGATAAGAAGGATCTTTGATGCGCCTGGCCGGTCCGCCGCCGCAGCAGCCGCTGGAGGCGGCAATAACAGGCGGCGCCTTGGACCCGGGATCAGGGAGACTGACGGTGCGTCTAGGCCCGATCATATATATCATACCGGTTTTCATGAAGATAAACGCCATGCTTTTGTAGTGGTTTCGGAAGGCTGCTCCAACCATTGTTCATATTGCATAGTCCCTTATGTCCGCGGGCCGCTGCGTCATCGCAGGCTCAACGATGTTATCGCTGAGGTAAAGGAAGGGGCAGCCAAAGGCATCAGTTCATTTACGCTCCTTGGTCAGAACGTGAACGCCTGGCGCCAGGCCAGGATTAACTTTACGGGCCTCTTGAGAAAAGTAAGCGCGATTTCGGGGGTTGAAGAGCTCGGGTTCATTACTTCCCACCCTAAAGATACGACCGAGGAACTTTTCAAGCTCATGCGCGACACCCCGAACCTTAAAAAATACCTTCATCTGCCGGTGCAATCAGGCTCTGACAGGATTCTCAGGGCGATGAACCGGGGATACAGCAGAAAAATCTACTTGGATTTATGCGATAAGTATCGTAAAATTGTAACTGGAGGCGTCCTGACGACCGATATTATCGTGGGTTTTCCGGGAGAGACGCAGGATGATTTCCGCAAGACTTGCGTATTGGTCGAAAGCGTCAAGTTCGACGCCGCCTTTATCTTCAAATACTCACCCCGGCCGCATACCGCGGCATATCGTTTGGCCGATGATGTTTTAAAGGAGGAAAAAGAATGGCGGCACGGCCAGGTCCTTGGTCTGCAGAAATCTATTTCGAGAAATAGGCCCGCCAGAAAGATACGATAATGAATCGACTCGCAGCCATATTATGTTGTTTTACGCTCATGCTTTTGCTGCCTGTGGCGCAGCAGGTCCCGGTCAAGACCTGTTATGCCCAGGTAAATAACGCCAAAGAGGAAGAGTCGCTGTTCGTCGCCAAAAAGGCCTTTGAGGACGGTTTTTATGAGGTAAGCATAGGGCTGCTGGAGCGTTTCCTTAAGAATTATCCGGCTTCAAGCCGTAAGGCAGAGGTCGAGCTTCTGATTGCCAGGTCCCTGTTCCAGCAGAACAAATACAGCGAAGCCCTGAGCAGGCTTGAAGGCCTGCTGGATCAAAAGTATGCCGGCCGCCTGGAGGATGCCGTCCTGTATTGGCTGGCGGAGACCCACTTTAAAGGCAATAACCTGAAAAAAGCCGCTGATTACTATAAGCAAATAACCGAAAGGTTCCCCAACTCGGCCTATGTCCCCGCTTCGTATTATTCGCTGGGCTGGTGCCTGTTCCAGGAAGGTAAATTCGCCGAGGCCTGCGGCTATTTCAAGATTGTTGAGGACAGGTATCCTAAGGAGTCACAGGCCCAGGATTCTTCGTTCAAGACCATCGAATGCCTTTATAATCTAAAAGACTACCCGGGCCTCAGAGAAAAAGCCATGACCCACTTAAAGACGTATTCCAGGGATGGCCAGCGTTTGGAGTATGTCAACTTTTACCTGGCTGAGGCCGAGTATTACCTCAATAATGTTAACGAGGCCGTCAATCTTTACTCAAAGGCGATCGCTTCCACAAAAGACGTTAAGCTTAAAGCCCTTTGCGGCCTGGGCATGGGCTGGTCGTATATTAAGTTAAAGCGTTACGATGACGCTCAAAGATCGCTCGAAGAAATAAAGGCCGCACAGCTCGACGACAGGAGCAGGTACATTTTGATGTTAGCAAAGGCGACGCTCCTTACGGATACCGGCAGGTCATCGGAGGCTAGGGAGCTATATGATAAGATACTGGATGCGGGGCTGGGCGATCAGCCGATCCTTTTAGAGGCCTACTCCGGCAAGGCCAACGCGCTTTATAATCTCTCTTCTTACGAAGAAGCGGTAAATACCTATAAAGAGGCCTTGAAAAAAGAATGGGGCCCGGGCATAGCGACCGACCTTGTCGATAAATTGCATTACGGGCTTGCCTGGGCTTACTTAAAGCAGGGCGAGTTCAGGGAGGGGATAAAAGAGTTCCAGAAGATCGTCAAAGGAACCGATGACAAGATAATAAAAGTAAGCGCGCTTTGTCAGATAGGCGATGCCTATCAGGACTCGGGAGATTATGAGAAGGCCAGGGAAACTTACAACGCCATACTGATCGACTACCCCGACAGCTTTTACGGCGACTATGTCCAGTATCAATTGGGCATAAGCATGCTTAAATCTTCAAATTACGATGCGGCTATCACCATGTTCCTTGCCTTGAAGAACAATTTCCCCGGGTCTAAGCTTTTAGACGAAGGCGTTTATGCCCTTGGCCTGGCTTATTTCCAGAAACAGGATTACAATGCCAGCCGCGAAGTATTCGAAGGGTTTCAGGCCGATTTTAAAGACAGCAGCTTAAAGCCTCAGGCCCTGTATCTATTGGGGTCGAGCTTTTTCAACCTCGGCAAGTACCCCGAGGCGATAACGGCCTTTGAGAACGTTATGAAGAAGTTCGGCCAGGATAACGAGCTGATGCAGAAAGCCGAATACGAGATCGCCGACTGCTATTATCAGATGGGGCAGGAGGAGGAAGCCTTAAAACGTTTTAAGTCCTTACGGACCAAGTATCCGCAGTCTGGTCTTACCGCGGAGGTCATCTGGTGGCTCGGAGAATACTATTACAGGCATAACGATTTAGATGTAAGCAAAAGGTATTTTTCCTCCTTGATAAACGATTTTGGGCAGAGTAACCTGCTCGTTGATGCTTATTACGTCCTTGGTTCGATACTGGCAGAGGAGGGGCGGTTCGGCGAGGCCATAGAGAAGCTTAATATGGTTGTAAGCCTCTCCGGAGCGGACTCGGCGGCCAAGGCTTCCATTGCCATCGCTGACATCCATTTAAGGCAAGGCAGTACCGACTACGCCTTGAATTCTTACAAAGATGTCTTGAGCTCCTATCCTAACTTTGCGCATATCATTTATCCGAAAATGGCGGATATATACTTCAAACTCGGAAATTACCGAGAGGCTCTCGATTACTATCGCAAGAGTCTGGAGATGGCCCCGCTTAAGGAGATGCCGGTCCTGCAGTTCAAAATAGCCGAGGTACTGCAGGCGCAGAACATGTTCCATGAAGCCGTAGAGGAGTATTTGAAGGTTACCTATCTTCATGGGGAAGACGATTCCCTGAATGTGAAGGCGCTCCTAAGGGTCGCTCAGATCCATGAGTCCAGGGAGAAGTTCCGTGAGGCGCTGGCTGTTTACAGGAAGGTGATTTCCAGCGGGGCAGAGGAGTCTAAGTACGCCGAAGAGCGCGTTGATTGGATAACTGCGAACACCAAATATAAATAGAGGCGAGGTGCGATCATGGAGACAGTGAATCTATGGAGGCTGATGCTTATGGGCGGGGTGTTTATGTGGCCGATCCTGCTCTGTTCGGTTCTGGCGCTTGCGGCGATAATAGACAAGTTCGGATATTTTTATTACCTGAAAAAACATACGCCCCGGTTCCTGGGCGATGTCCTCGAGAAGATCAAGAGGCACGATATAAAAGAAGCCCTGGATCTATGCGAAAAGGCAAGGCTGCCTTTGGCCAATATCCTTAAGGCCGGGCTCCTCAGGTACGACCAGCCGCGTTCCCAGATAAGGGAGGCGATGGAAGACAGCGCGGATTACGAGCTCCCGGGGCTTGAAAAGAACCTTAATATTCTGGCGATAATCTTCAACATCTTGCCGCTTTTAGGGTTTCTGGGGAGCTTGACTGCTTTGGCCAGGTGCTTTCAAGCAGTAGGCGCACGTATCCAGGGTAATGATGTTGTCCTGGCCGCAGGCCTTATCCTCGGCATATGGGAAGCTTTTATACCGGCGATCTCCGGTCTTACTCTGGCTATCCTGGTATTTGTGGCCCACGCTTATTTTTCCGGCCGCGTCCAGTCGATAGCGCGCGACATAGAGATGGCGTCTTCGGATTTTCTGAACCTGATAACGGAATGATCGGGGGTTGTGATGAGGTTTAGACCCAGGGCTCAAAACCTACCGGGACCAAGCCAGGTGTCCGTTATCCCGTTCATCAATACAGTCTTTCTGCTGCTGATCTTTCTGGCGATGGCCTGCGGCCTTATGCTGTTAGGAGGGGGTCTTTCGCTTGGCCTGCCCAGAGTTGTAACCTCGGACGGCATGATCTACGAGAATATAGTATTGTCCGTAAACTCAGCGGATGACATATACTTAAACAGCAGGCAGGTCAGCATTGAAGAGCTTGGCCGTCTTTTTGAGCAGCTCTGCGCCAGGAAGTACGCCTTGTTAGTCAAATCCGATAAGAAGGCTTCGCTGGGCAGGATCTCTCAGATCTGCGATCTGGCTAAAGCCAAAGGCATCACACACCTAAACATCGCTACTAACCGTTAAGATGAAGCTTTTCTTGAAGAACGCCCTGTCTTTTTCTTTGTTCGTCCATCTGTCGGTATTCAGCCTCCTGGCTTTTTCATTTGTCAGGCCACCTCTTCCCCGGGCCCTAAGCGTGCGGTTTCTTGGCAGGATCCTGCCTGATTTCGAACTGAAAGAATCTGCCGGAACCGGTTCATATACAGCAAGGCAAGGGCCGGCTTCAGATTTCCTGCGGTCAATAAGCCTGAAGCTCATGGACCGGTCCGTTGCGGGCCGAAAATACCGGGAGCACACCAGGATAATGGCTGCTTATGTACTCAAGCCCCTTTATTTCGTTGATACGGGTAGTGTCAAGCAGGATCATGCCTTTAGTGAGTCTCTTGAATATTTCGTCAGGCAGAAGGCAAGGCCTCCGGTATTTGTTTTCCACCCCATTCTTCCGTCGAGCTTCAGGCTTTACTTCAAGGACCGGCAGACGGCCCACGTAGAGCTGGCTTTTAATATGCTTACGGTTTCCGAATCAATGATGCTACCTGTGGTAAAGAGAAAGGTATCTTCCGGCAATCTGGAAGCTGACCTGCTGTGCAAGCGCTATATCCTCAACTACCTCTTTGCCCATAGGGAAGCTTTTAAGGCTTCAGAGTGGCAGACGGTTAAGATCGAACTCTCGGAAGGCAATGATTAAACTGGACTTCTATTGGGCAATATCAGCGTTCACATTGATCGTCACGGCGGCTTTCATATCGCTTATCTATTATGAAAACCTTAAAAAACCTGCGTTTAAGATCGAGAAGAGATTTGTATGGCACTGCTTGATCTGTGCCTATACCTATATTTCAGTCAAGGACGAGGTTATTTCGAAGTGCCCAAGGTGCTCGAATTACAACAAGAAAGAAGCCGGCGCTTAAAAACCTGTTGACCTGTAATTTCTTTAACTCTATAATATATAACAACATAGTAGTATTACGGAGGTCAAATGATTACCGAGATAGGTATCGTGGCAGGGGAGATCTGGCATTTTTTGGACCAGCGAGGCGAAGTAGGGCTTGGCGAGCTGACAGGAGGCATAGACCGGCCCCGGGATAACGTCCTTATGAGCCTGGGGTGGTTGGCCAGAGAAGGTCACGTCATCGTTGTCAAAGGCAACGGTGATTACAGGATATCCCTAAGAAAGAATGATTGATATAAGGAGCAGAAGCTCCATAGCGATCTTTTTTGTCCTTGTCACCGTTACGATCGTTTTTGTCCTTGCGCTGGTCGTGCTTAATACCATGACCAGCCAGACAAGGTTGACTCATCATCAGGTTAGCAGGGTCCAAGCGTATTATGCCGCTCAGGCAGGCATTGCTTATACCCTGGACATGCTCAGGATCGGCTCGCCAAACGGTTACACCTTGGCCAGCTGTCCGTCCCCCGGAGACTGCAACCTTTCCGATGCCAGCTTTCCGTCATCAGTGGTCGGTAAACAAGTAGCAATTCAGATTATCGCCCTTGGCCAGCCTGGTTGCACCAGTGCCCCTGCCGGCAGCGCCGCCTGCATAAAGACTACCGCTACTTACACCTACACTCCTTAGTTATCGTTATCGCCTTTAATTGAAATCCCCATAGAGATACGAAACCTTTCAATTTTGATAAGTAAATCTAAGTAAGTCTATTATATTAATATTACATTTGATTATATTCAAATTAGCTTTATTTTTACCTCATAAGTAAGTCTAAGTAAGTTTAGATAAATATTTAGAAAAAAACACTTGACAAGTTAATTGTTTTATGTTTTAATTGAGTTCAATTAAGATTCGGGAAATCCACTATGAAAAGGTTGATCGATATAGACGAATTAGCTGATTATTTAAAGCTCCAGAAGCAGACTATCTACAATTGGCTGCATCAGGGCAAGATCACCGGTATAAAAGTCGGTGGTGTCTGGAGGTTTGATACCCGCCAGGTCGATGCCTGGCTTAAGAGCAGGATGCGGGTTTCGAAATCAGAAGGAGAACAATGAACCATTTAGGTATTTACTTTGGTTCTAAGCAGGTCCATATCGTTGAGACTAAAGCAAAAAAGCTGCTCAACAGCTTTCTTATTACGCCCCCTTCTGCGGCCCCATCTAATGAACTGCAGGATTCATCGGACGCCGAGATAAGCGCTATTGAAACCATAGCCGTTTTTAAGAGCGAGCTCAGAAAGAATAAGATAGAGGGCGGCGAAGCCACGCTTTGCCTGCCGGGCAAGGAGCTGATAATCCGGACCTTTGATATGCCGGTGATGCCTAAAAACGAGCTGCACGAGGCGGTGTTCTTCGAAGCCAAGAAATACATACCTTTCAGGGTCGATGAGCTGGTTTCCGATTATCAGGCGGAGTTTAACAAGTCCAGCAAGAGCAACTGCGTGCTATTTGTAGGAATAAAAAAAGACGCCCTGGAAAGGCACCTCAGCTTCCTGGCGCAGCTAAATATCAAGGTCCCGGCAGTTGAGTTTTCGGCTTTCAGCGTCCTGCGCAGCTTTAAGCTTGCCGGTATCAACGACTCCGGGGTCGTAGGGGTCCTGGAGGGCGACCTTCACAGCGAAGAGGAGATAAACTTTACCATACTTGAAGGCGGACTGCCGGTATTCAGCCGCGACATAAACCTTATAGCCGGAGCTGACCCGCTCCTGGAAAGCGTAGCCGTACCTGAGCAATCCGGCCCGGGGGACCTTTCAGATAAGCTCAAGACCGAATTGCGCATATCCCTTGATTACTATCACCGCAAATACCCCGCTAAAAACATTAAAAAGATCTATTTCCACGGCAGCAGCGAACATAAAGCCGGATTAGAGGCTTTTATGAGCGAGTCCGGCATCGGGATCCACGCGCTGGACCTTTCAAGGCTTATCGGCAAGCAGGGAGTTTACTCCTCCGGGCTCATCCGGGCTTACAGCGCGGCGCTGCGCGGCGTAGTCCATACTAAAGTAAAGGTAAACATTGTCGGCTTGAAGCACCGGCCCAGGCCGGTCAAGGAAAAGACTTTCACTACCGACCTCTCCGCTCTCCTGGAAGGGGTCAGGATAGACTATAGGGCGGTCGCTGCCGGAATATTGATCCTGGGCGGCGTGTTCGGTTACGGTCTTTACGGGGTGCAGCAGGCCGGCCAGGAGCTAAAGGATATCGTAAAGCAGACGCCTGCCGTCAAGACCGTAGATATTAACGCCAGCTACAATGATCTGATGGGCAAGAGGTCGACATATTCGAACAAGATCAAGAACCTCGAGAATATGGTGAAGGCCCAGACAGGCATCACTCTTACCCTTGATGCCATCCCCAAGGCGATACCCGAAGGCGTCTGGCTTTCCGATTTCAACCTGGACAGGGACAGCCAGGGGCGCATGGAGTTGAGGATGTTCGGGACGGCGTTCCTTGCCGACAGCGACAAGGAGTTTGATGCCGTCAATCGTTTTGTCGCCAACCTCAGAGAGAACAGGGGGTTTTCGGGTAACTTCAAGGAAGTAAAGCTGGAGGCTTTTGATAGGGTCAAAGAACAGGAAATCACCGTGGCCAAGTTCACTGTTTCCTGCAAGGGTGGATAGTACTATGGACATAAATAACTTAGTCGCTAAACACAAGAACAAGCTGATAAACACAGCGATAATCATTTTGGCGCTTGTAGTGGCCAACCATATTTTTAAAATACAGAGCGAGAAGATTAAGCGGCTACAGGAAGACAAGAAGAATGAGTTGCGCAGGCGTGAGGTCTTGGTAGCCATCGATGAGCTGGAGAATAAGCTTAATCAATACAGGCAAGACCTTGCAAGAAAGGATTCCAGCGCCGTGATAAGCTCCATCAATGAGCTGGCTAAGGAGTCGGGCGTAAGCATCCTGTCCATCAAGCCGGATCAGGAAGCGCGTTTGGGTGACTACGCGAAGGTCCCCTTTATGCTGAGCCTTAAGGCAGCAGGTTCTCACGCCATAGGTAAATTTATAAGCAAGCTGGAAGCTAACAGGGAAGTGTTTTACTCCGTGGAGAGCCTGCGTATAGCCCCGGCACCGGACGGAAGCGGCTTAACCGCGAGTTTAAAGTTAAGCAGTATCGAGGTACTGGATTAACATGCGCGATAATCAGGGTCATCAAAGAGTAATCCCGAATTTTAAGGCGCCTGGCATAGCTTTTTGCATCGCGGTTGTTTTGTCGGTCCTGCCCGCTGCCAATCTTAGGGCTCAGGACCAGCCGGATAGCGCGCGCGCCAGCCAGCCGCGCATTATTAACCGGCAGATAAATGAATACACGGCGGATAACTACAGGGACCCGTTCCACGATATCAATACCAAGCCTGTGGTAGCCAAGCCTAGGCCCGGAGAGATAACTCCGAAGCTTGAGCTCCCCGCGATGAAGGTCCAAGGTGTATTATGGGGCGGCAGGTTCAATCAGGCAATCATTAACGGGGGGGTCCTGATGGAAGGGGATACGGTGGAGGGGGCAAAGATAGTCAGCATTGAAAAGAATAAGATCGTCTTTCTTTATAGGGGGTCAAAGTTTGATCTATCCGTTTCGGAAGGGATGCGTTAGATCGTTGGTAAAGGGATTAATTCCCAGGAGGATGAACATGAAGATCTTATACCGTTTTTTTGCATTATTCTTGAGCTTCTCCCTTGTGTCAGGCGGGTATCCCATAAATGCCGACCCGCCTGAGTCGGATATGCTCGGCCCCGGCGACAAGATTACCATCTCCATGGACTTCAAAGACGCCAGCCTTAAGGATATCCTTAAGCTGTTTTCCATGCAATCGGGGCTGAATTTTATTGCCTCCCAGAACGTGGAAGACAGGAAGGTCACGCTATATATGGACAAGGTGCCCCTTGAGTACGCCATGGACAAGCTTTTTAAGGCCAATAACCTGACCTATGAGCTTGATAGAAATGCCAGGATATTCTTGGTCAAGGACCTCGGAAAACCGCAGGCGGAAGTAGTCACCAGGGTCTTTTACCTAAAATATGCCAGCGTTTCAACTTCGTCATTGTTGAGCGAACTCGGCACTCAGTTAGGCGGAACCGGCTCATCGTCTTCAAGCTCTTCCGAATCAGAGGAGTCGAGCGGGACTACGACTACGGAAGGAAGATGGAAGACGGCTGAAGAGTCGGGTATAACCAGCGTTGTCAAAAGACTTCTGTCTAAAGACGGGATAGTCATCGAAGATTACCGTACCAACAGCCTGATTGTTATGGATTCACCAACAAAGATGGATGTTATAGCCACTACTATCGCCGCTATCGACGTGGCCGCGCCTCAGGTCATGCTTGAGGTTGAGATGTTGGATGTTAGCAAGAACCTCGTGGACAAGCTGGGTTTTAAATACGGCCAGACCCCGCTTACCCTGAATCTTGCCGGGGCCACGCGTTTTACCAAGTTTCCGTTCGGAGGCCTTATACCCGGAGGCAGCCAGGTTTCCAAGGCTGCTAGTGATGTCCCCGGGCATTTTGAGGCCGGAAGCGTCTCGGTTAACAGCTCGGGTTATCAGATAATACTTGATTTTTTGAAAACGCAAACCGACACAAAATATTTAGCCCGTCCCAGAATTCTGACTTTGAATAACGAAACCGCCGAGATCAAGATCGCCACTCAGGAGACGATAGGCGTGCAGACCCAGGTTGTTACCGGCGGCTCTACCAGCGAGACCACTACGCCGGAGAGAATGGAAACAGGCGTGCGTTTAAGGGTAACTCCTCAGATAAACATGGAGACAGGGGAAGTGACCATGTTTGTCGTGCCGACCGTAAAGGACACATCCACCAGCACATTCCTGGTATCCGGCAGCACCAGCACCTACTTTAAGGACCCGGAAGAGAGGACTACGAAATCCGTGATAAGGGTCAAGGACGGCGAAACGGTGATTTTGGGCGGCCTCATCCGTAACGAGGCTACCGAGATCATTACCAAGGTCCCGCTTCTGGGAGACGTGCCTATCCTTGGGAGCCTTTTCAGGCATAAGAACAGGGATAAAGGCAAGGAGAGGGAGCTGTTAGTATTTATCACGCCCAGGATCATCAAAGAAGGGAATGCAAGGCTGGCGCAGAACGCCATATCGTTTGCTGACAGAGAGCAGGGGACGGTTTCCGGTTTTGACCGGAGCTCCGCGATCGGGACATCGCTGGACAACTTTGAAAGCGCGATAAAACGCTGATCCCTTTTAGAGAAAATAATGAAAGAAAAGTACCTTAGATTAGGAGAGCTCCTCATCAAGGAGGGGCTTATAACCAGCGCCCAGCTGGAAGAAGCTATCAGCTCGCAGCGCAGGGAAGGCGGCAGGCTCGGAGAGGTGCTGGTAAAACTGGGGATGGTCAAAGAAGACCAGATGGTCGCGGTCCTGGGCAAGCAGCTTAATATCCCTTATTTTTCTTTTGGGGTGGGAAAGCTTAAGCCCGCCCCGGACCAGGGCCTGGAGCGGCTTGTCTCCCAGGAGTTCGCGCTTAAAAACATGGTCCTGCCGCTTTCTCGGACCATGCGCTCCCTTACCGTTGCCATGTCGGATCCCTTAGACCTGATCCTGGTAGATAACCTCAGAAAGCTTACCGGCTGCGAAATAAACCTGGTCATCGCCACCAAGAACGATATCACTAAGGCTATTGAAAATTTTTACGGCAAATCCGCGATGTTCAAGCAGGCGGTTGAGGCCAGTTATGAATCTGCCGCGACGATCGAACCGCAAAGCCAGGATACAGAAGATTCGGAGCAGGAGCTCAGCCTCGATAAGCTGATCGCCAGGGCCGAAGAGGCGCCGGTCATTAAGCTCGTTGACCTGATAATACGCCAGGCGATAGACGAACACGCATCTGATATACATGTCGAGCCGTTTAAGGATAAGATATCCCTGCGCTACCGCATCGACGGCAGGCTCTATGAAATACCGCCTCCTGCCAAGCATATGCATCTGCCGATCATGTCCCGCATCAAAATTCTGGCAAAGCTTGATATCGCCGAAAAGAGGCTGCCTCAGGACGGCGCGTTCATGGTCAGGATAGGAGAGCGGCCTATCGACATACGTATATCTACCTTGCCCACTATTTACGGGGAAAAGATCGTCCTTAGGATCCTTGACAGGAGTTCGGTGGTCCTGGACCTCAACCAGCTGGGTTTTAGCGGCAAGCAGCTGGAGAGCATGAGAAAGGTCATAAACCTGCCTTATGGTCTCATTTTTATCACCGGCCCTACCGGAAGCGGAAAGACAACTACGCTATACGCAGTATTAAACGAGATAAATAACCCTTCAAAGAATATCCTCACAATCGAGGACCCGGTTGAATATAAGCTGGAAGGTATCAATCAGGTCCAGGTAAAACCCGAAATCGGGCTGACTTTTGCCGCGGCCCTGCGCAGTTTCCTGCGCCAGGACCCCGACGTCATGCTCGTGGGCGAAGTCAGGGACCTTGAGACGGCGCAGATCTGCGTGCGTTCCGCGCTTACCGGCCATCTTGTTTTAAGCACCCTGCATACCAATGACGCGGCCTCTGCGGTAAGCAGGCTTATCGATATCGGCATAGAATCATATATGCTGGCTCCGTCTTTGTTGATGATTGTCGCGCAGCGCTTATTGAGGAAGCTCTGCCCCGACTGCAAAGAAGCTTATGAGCCTACTCCTGAACAACGCAAGAACTTGAATCTTAAATCCGAACTTATCTATAAGGCAAAAGGGTGCCCCAAATGCAATCATATGGGTTATAAGGGCAGGCTTTGTATCGCCGAAACCCTGGTAGTCAATGAGCAGCTTAAAGAGCTGGTTAACCAAAGGGCATCATTTCAGAAGATCAAAGACGCCGCACGCAGCTTTGGCATGCTGACGCTTTATGAATCGGCGATAAGCAAGGTAGAAGAAGGCCTTTCCTCGCTTGAAGAGGCATTTTCCGTCACCATGGGAGTCGAGTAATGGCCAAGTTCTTTTATACGGTCCGCAGCAAGACAGGCGAGAAAAGCACCGGCACTGAAGAGGCCGCCAGCCAGGAAGAGGTCATCAGCAGGCTTCAGTCCAGGGACTTGGTCGTGGTAAGCGTTACTTCCGCCCAGGACGAAGTTAAGCCCTCTAAGGCCGCAGCGGATTTCAGCTCAAGGCATAAGCGCGGACATAGCCGCGTCACAGGCAACGATCTGGTCCTTTTTTGCCGTCAGCTTGCCACTCTGTTGGGAGCCGGAGTTACCATCTTAAAGAGCCTGGATATAATCTCTCAGCAGGTTTCCAGCCGCAAGCTCTATTTAGTGGTCAAGGATTTGCAGAAAGGCATGGAAACCGGCCTTAGTTTTCATGAGGCTATGGCCAGGCACCGCGATGTCTTCTCGGAGCTCTGGATTAATCTGGTGGAAAGCGGTGAGGCCAGCGGGAACCTGGCGGTAGTCTTAAACCGCCTGGCCGGCTATCTTGAGAGGAACGCCGCCTTCAAGGCCAAGATAATCTCATCGCTCATATATCCGGCGATCCTGTTGTTAGCCAGCTTGGGCGCGATGTTGTTCATGACCATCAAGATCGTTCCGGCGTTTGCCGAAATATTCAAGGGAATGAATATCCAACTGCCGCCTCTCACGGTCGTTTTGATATTCGTCAGCGATTTTCTGCGCAAAAACTTCATCCTGCTAATATTCGGCGCAATAGTACTCGGGTTCCTGCTGAAAAACTTCCTCAAGACAAAAGAAGGCAGAAAGCAGCTGGAGCGCTTGGAGTTCAAGCTGCCGGTATTCGGCGAGTTCTTCCGCTCCCTTACCGTCGAGCGGTTTTCTTCAGAGATGGCCACGCTCCTGGAAAGCGGCGTGCCTATCCTTTATTCGCTTGAGATCTCGGAGCATAGCGTGGGAAATCTTGCCATGGCCGATATCATCCGCCAGATCAAGGAAGGGATAAGGGAAGGCAAGCCCCTGATCGAGCCTTTTTCAAAAAGCGGGTTCTTTGACCCGATGGTCGTCCAGATGGTGGGCATCGGAGAGGAGATCGGAGAGCTCTCGCAGATGTTCAAGAAGATCAACGCTTTTTACCAGGAGTATTCCGAGACCTTCCTTAACCGGTTCGTCTCGATGTTTGAGCCTTTTATCCTTATATTTATGGGGTCGGTCATCGGCATCATGGTTGTGGGTATGTTTTTGCCCATATTCCAGATCGCCAAAATGGGGGGTGGTTAATTATAGTTGACAAGTAGCCTTTTTTAGGTGTATATTTAATAAGATATTTATCAAGAATCATTAGAAAGGAGAGGCAAGATGTTAAAGAGAATCTGGAGCGGTAAAGGTTTTACGTTGATCGAGTTGATTATCGTAGTTATCGTTATCGGTATCCTGGCGACCGTTGCCGTTCCTCAATACCTGCGGGCAGTTGAAAGAGCCAAAGGCGGCAAGGCCCGTCATGCCCTCGCTTTGATCGCCCAGGGCGAAAAGATGTACAGGGCGGAAAACGATACCTACATCGCAGGTGCCGATAAGGCCACCATTAATACCAACCTTGCTTCTTTTGTCGAACTCGCGGATGTTGCAAACGATGTCGATTGGAACTACGCCGTTGCCGGTGTCACCGCCTCTACATTTACGGCCACAGCTACCAGGATAGACGGGCCTAATGCCAATGAAACCCTGACCCTTACTGAAAGCGGTGCTTGGGGCGGCACGTTCAACCCGTAATCCCCGATTCCTTAAAATAATGAATTTAAAACCAGGTAACCAATATCGCCTGCAAGGCTTTAGCTTGGTAGAGGTAATAGTCGTTGTCCTCATCATAGCGATATTGGTTACCTTTGCCCTGCCTCAGTTCGCCAATACGCGCGAGAGGGCCTTTGATAACGAGGCAAAGGCAAACCTTAAGCTTATCCAGGCCGCCGAAAAGATCTACAAGATGGAGATGGGCGCTTACTACGACGCTACCGGCGCAGCACAAATAAACTCTTCCCTGAAATTAAGCCTGCCTGTTTCGTCAAAATGGAGCTATGACATCCAAAACGTAACCGCGACCACCGCGGACAGCGTAGCAACCCGCGTTGGAGCCGGCGGAAGGGTCTGGAGGCTGCTGATCAACCAGGACGATCCGGCTTGCAGCGGAAGCGGATGTCCATAATCTTCCTTTCTTAGTATCGTGAATACTCGCAACCGAAATTCTGTAACGCTGGTAGAGATATTGATAGCCATGACCATCCTGGCGGTTGTCATGGCCGGCTTCGTCAACCTCTCCATTACCGGCAAGAGGTTTATCCTTCGCTCCCGCAACCGGGGATCTGGCGGGGTTTTGGGGCGGATGTTCCTGGACCCCCTGCAGATGGGCGTCAGGCAGGATACTTGGGGTGGCGCCGGCAATCCTCTTACCGCAGGCACATATTACTGCGATAGTGACGGCAGCCACACGCAACATCCCAGTTGCCCTTCCGGTATGGACAGGAGGGTCAATAATGTATTGTATGACGCTCGTTACGATATCAGCAATATCAGCACAAACGGGCTGGATCTGCGCAAGGTTGAGCTTATTCTCAACTGGGAAGAGGTCAGCCCATGATTATGCGCCGCCTCAACCATTCTTCATTTACGCTTGTCGAATTAGTCATCGCGATCATGCTTTTGGGGGTCTTGGTCTTAAGCTTTTTTAGCATCGACCTGTTCACCAGGGGCCACGCCCAGGACAGTGAAAGGCGCGCGCAGCTTCAGAATGTATTAACGTTCGTGATCGAGCATATGAAAAAAAACATTACGGGCACCGCTTCATCGGGAGGGGCGGTGGGGGATCCGGGCGCTGCGCCGTTGAACTTTACGGCTATCGCAGGGGAGAATTCGCTTAGGGTCTGGGTAGACCAGAACCCGAACGGCATGCGGGACGGCTCCGATAGAGAGCTTGGTTACAGGTATCATCCCGCCAATTATCAGATCTGGTACTATGATAGCGTCGGTTCCGGGTCTTATGAGGTTTTGACCAGAGGAAGGCCGGGCTCAACAAATTCATTCATTCTGGGGGATTTTAGCGTGATTAACAGCGGCGATTTTAACCAGCCTACGCAGCTGCGCTATAATTCGGTCAATAATTACCTTGACGTCAAGATTACCGCTTGCTGGGATGCGACGGGAGCAAGCGGAAGCTGCGGTTCCATGGGGAATCCTTCGGTGTCGATGCACGCCCGCCTCTACATGCCATCCGTTTCGACGAATTAATTGCCAAGTTATTTGAATTGTGGTAAAGTAGAAAGCCGTATATTTCATTGATTCGGATTATAAATTTTCCTTATTTTTAATGTATCTTAGGTCCTGCTGTCTGGACAAAAGCTTCGGGTAGCAGCAGGACCGAATTTTTGCGCAGCAAAAATTCGGGGCTGTAGCTCAGCTGGGAGAGCACCTCGTTCGCAACCCGATTTTGTTCTTACTCTAACATATTGAAATCATTGATAGTTCATTGAGCAGTAATAGGTTAGATAGATAATTGATTTAGCTGAAGTTAGTTGAAATTAGTTAAATCTGACAAAAAGTAGTGACAAAATGGTGACAGGGAGGCCATGCTAAAGTTAACCTTGCCAACTGCCGATAATAACAATAGAGGGTGTAGTAAGGGCTTTCTCAGCTGTCCTTTTTGCTATTTCTTAACTGCTTAGTTTAGTGTATACTTTATCTAAGATTGATATTAAATATTTAAGATTATGATTAACAGAGACAGAGAAAAACTGCTAAATCTTATAGTTTACTTCGTTAAGAACACGAAGAAGTGTCATAAGACGAAGCTGTTTAAGTTACTTTATTTTGCCGATTTCCTACACTTTAAAGAGACTGGCAAATCTATTACCGGACAAGTCTATGAGGCTTGGAAACACGGGCCCGTGCCGTGTGAATTATATTATGAATTCAAGAAGCCTAAAGACGATCTTAAAGCACAGATTGATGTCTGCGGTGCAGTAGATAATTGGAAATTCGTAGTAAAAAAGAAATTTGACGATATTTACTTCACAAAACGCGAGCTCAAGATCATTGAACGCGTAGCGTATATCTTTAGAGAAGCAGACGCCGATCTTATGGTTGATTCAAGCCATTTAAAAAATGAACCGTGGAAAAAAACAATTGATTCTAAGGGGCAAGGCGCTCAAATAGACTACGCTTTAGCTTTGGACGGTTCTAAAAATTCGATCAGCACTTCTGATTACGAAGAGCTACGAAAAGAAATTAACACTTTTGAGAAAATATTTACGTGAAACGTGGCGACGTTTTCTTCTGCGAAGACTTCCAATTCGCGGACGGTGAACTAGGCGATAAGCTTTTCGTAATCTTAAACAACGCTACAGCAGAAAAACCCTTCATAGCTGTTCTAACTACTTCAAAACAAAAAGACAGATACGACAGACCCGGGTGCTACGCTGATAATGGTTATTTTTTTATCGCGCCAAATACTGAAGGATTTCCACTGCCAACTTGGATTAAGTTTAATCAAATATATCCTTTTACTTACGCAGAAGGCACAGAAAAAGAAAAAAAAGGACGTTTCAGATTTCGATACTGTATTCGTGAAGAAAGAATGAATGAGATTATAAAATGTATCAAAAATACTTTTGATATTACTAAAGAACAAATCTCTTATCTATAAGTAAGCCTATCTGAACGCTATCAATCCCAAAGAATTCCTGCTAGATTTCCTCCCCAGAGCGTATTCTCTAATGTCCTATTCCGTCCCATTTAGTCCCATTGAAATTAAGCCGTAAATTATGTATATTTTATAATAATTCTAGTTAGAGGTAGCTAGGAGGGTTTATCCGTAATTGACGAGGGGTCGGTTACGGTATTTTGTTTGTAGGAGGGAAAGATGAAAAGGGTACTTGTAGTTATAACTACATATGCGTTTATAGTTATTGCGGGTTTGATATTAATCCCTTCGAAGGCATTTTGCGATGTACATTTTTATAATGGCTCAGATGTAATTGATTTTGCATCAAAATATTATCCTGAACAAACTGTCTTAATTGGGGATAATGGGAATGTATCATGGCGTGACAATGACGGCATATATCTTTATGATGGTGCAAATACTAAGTTCATTTCTGCTCCTGGAATCGAAAACGATGTACATTTTGACATGAATAATGAAGGAGAATTGTCTTGGGCGGGAACAGATATTAATACGGGTAAAAAAGAAATATTCTTCTATAACGGATCTGGTTTGCAAGAAATAACCAATAACAATAGCGTAGAAGGATGGGTTAAGCTGAACGATAGCAGTAAAATCGCCTGGGCTACTTCTATTGATAGGAATGTTTTTACTTTTGAAAACAATACCACAACGCAACTTACTAACAACCATAAGTTTAATGGCTGGATAGATCTTAACAATAAGGGACACCTGGCTTGGGTTACTGGCGATAGGGGTGAAATAGTTTTTTCTGATGGTGTTAATAACCAGCAAATTACAAATAATGGTTACTATAATCAGCATCTGCAGCTAAATGAAGATGATGAAATTGTATGGAGCGCATCACACGAAGCATTAAATGTTTGGGATATTTACATGTATGACGCTAATGGTATAAATGTTGTTGTTGATGATGAGCTTTGGCATGCGTTTCCTCAAATAGATGGCCAAGGAAATGTAGTTTGGATGAGGGGAACAGGTTACGCTTATCTTCCAGAGAATCAATCAACTTTTGAAATATTGTTTTGCAATAATAGTCAGATTACGCAGTTGACAAACAATAATCAATTTGATGGTTTCCCAAAAATAAGCAACGGTTTAGTTACGTGGTATGGTTATGATGGACATGACTACGAGGTATTCCTTTACAATGGAAACAACACAATACAAATTACGGATAACGAATACGATGATATGTACCCCTCAATTAATAGCAGAGGACAAATAGCTTGGACGTCCACCATGTCATCCGGTAATATTGTTCCTGAACCCGCCACGTTTTCGCTGCTTGGGTTAGGGTTACTTGGATTAGTGTTTAGGAGGAAGAAAACATGAGACTGTTGAAGCTATTCGTAATAATGGGCGTTATCTGTTTAGTAGGAACCAATGCTTATGCAGATTATTATACAATAGAAGACATCGGTACTTTGGGTGGCACTTGGAGCGTAGCCAATGATATTAATGATTTAGGTTATATAGTTGGTGAATCTTCTATTGTTTTGCCGGATAACCGGCATGCTTTTATATGGGATGCCGTTAACGGAATGCAAGATCTTGGTACCCTCGGAGGTTCTGCGAGCATAGCACGCGGCATTAATAATAACGGACAAGTGGTTGGTTCTTCCACTACTGCCGAGAGTATTTACCAGCATGCTTTTATATGGGATGCTGTTAACGGAATGCAAGATCTTGGTACGTTTGGCGGTAGAGATAGTTTCGCCTATGACATAAATAATTTAGGTCAAGTAGTTGGAACAGCAAGGAATGATGCGGGCGTTTCACATGCTTTTATATGGGATGCCGTTAACGGAATGCAAGATTTAGGAACATTGACCGGTTATGGGAGTAGGGCTAATAGTATTAACGATTTGAGCCAAGTTGTCGGTTATTCTTATACTCCGGAAGGCGAGGGGCATGCTTTTACTTGGAATGCAGTTAGTGGTATGCAGCCTATTATGGTTTATGGGGATACCGAAAGTATTGCTAGGGATATCAATAATCTTGGTCAAGTAGCTGGTCAACTTGGTGGCGTTTCACATGTTCATGATGGGCAGGCACATGCCGTTATCTGGGATAGCATAAACGGTGCTTATGATATTGGAGGATTAGGTGAATATTTAGCTAATGCTTACGGTATAAATGATTTAGGGCAAATTGTTGGAAATTCACCTCCGCTTGATGATCCAGGTTATTACCACGCCTATGTTTGGGATAGCGTTAATGGAATGGTGGATCTCGGAACAGCAGGCGATGCAACAAGTCAAATGGCATACGCTATTAATAATTTAGGTCAAATTGCAGGTTTTTCTTTAAAAACCGAATGGCGTGCGTGCTTATGGGAACTTAAGGAAGGTGAAGGTCCAGGCGGAGGTGAAGGTGTGGTCCCTGAGCCTACCTCGTTATCACTTTTAGGTTTAGGCTTATTAGGTTTCGCACTAAAGAGAAGAAAAATAGGTAATTAACCTTAGATTCCTTTCCTGGGGCTGGACATCACGTTCAGCCCTTTTTCTTTCTACCAATCAGCAGCATATTGTAAACGCAATACAACATTTGAGTTTGAGCTGGTGGCGATCCCCCCTAATTCTCTTACCCAAAACCGTTACTATCTTGAAATGAAAGTAGTATAATATAGTGACAGCTGAATTTTATTATCATCTCCCATGCGGGCATGTGGATAAGGTGGTGGAGAAGTTGGAGTTTTAGGATGTCAGCATAAGATATTCTGATTAAGGGAGGCAAGAATGGATAAGACGATAAGGCGTAATGAGTTTTGTATAATAGGCCTACCGCGATGTGATTTCGTTTTTTCTTCAACGCGGAATTGTTTTATTGCTTATGGGTTTGATGAAAGCACCTTAGAAATGACAATACTTAAAAATCTGTTAAGAGAAGAAGGGATTCAAGCAGACGAAGCTTCTGGGACACTCGCTCCAGCTCAAAATGCATTCTGTGTTAAAATATGCTCAAAAATAATTACTTCCCAATTTTGTATTGTTCTTATAAATAATGATATAAAAAATGGAGAAGAAGTTCCAAATGCTAATGTAAATATGGAATATGGTTTGATGCTTGGTTTTAATAAATGCGTTCTTCCATTTCAGAGGGAGTCTCAAAGGCTTCCCTTTAATGTTGCAGGTTTAGATACAATAAAATACAACCAAGGAAACTTTGAACAAAAAGCAAAGGAAGCTATAAAAAGAGCAATCGAACTTACTAATCAGACTGCGCCTCCACAAGTAGCTTTTGATCAGATTATACAAGCGTTTATTATAACCAAAAAAGCACTTTATACTTCGGTTGATAATCCAGGAGATAGAGCAGTATTCGATTTAGGAAATCCACTCGGTTTTAATCTTCTTAATGATTTTAGTGGATTTAAGTATATATTTATGGGCAATTTCTCCGCTTTGAGAGTAGAGGCTGTTCTCTGGAGGGTTAAAATGCTGGATAAAATCATTCAAGAGAGACTATCCTCAGTTGGTAAAAGAGTAAAAACGGGCATAATGCTAAAACATCAAGCGGGCTTGTTTAGGAAAGTGTTTAAGGAGGCGGAAGTTTGGCTTATAGTGACAAGCAATGAAGATAAGTCCAAGGTTGTTGATAACATTAAAGCTCAGCCATTGAAATTAAAAACAACTGTTTTCTCAAGAGAAGATATTATTTCTGAGCTTAAGAAGCAACCATAATTTCTATCATATTGCATACGGAATAAGTCTATTAGTCTAGAACGAGGCGTTCTCGCTAAAGGAGGCAAAGTGAGAAAAACATTAGTATTCATATTGGGGGCAGTATTTTTTGTGGCTCCTTTTCTATTGCTGATTATTTTTAATAAACACATCCCTTTTGATCAAGCATTATTAATCAACAAAATAACACAATCTAAAGATATTTTAGTAACAATAGTGTTGGTTATATTCGTAATCTTTGTATATTTAGGATTGCTTTTGCTTTCTCGCGAATTTTTGTGTTGGTATTTCAAGATAAACAAAAAAATATCTATTCTTCAAGAAATAAGAGATTTATTAAAAAAGTAGCTAATATTTATTTTAGTGTAGAATAGTATTCTCTAAGCAAAAAAATCTCGTTAGATTTCCCGCTTCCTACGTCTTTTAAGTAGGAGGTGGCAAAGATGAGAGATAGATTTTGCCTTACTTGGCTTATGTTTCCCCCGGTTACCTGGCTCTGGAATTGGCGGCATAGGAAGCTATTAAGAAGAGTGCGCGAAATGATACAGAAAGAGATTGAGAAGAATAAACATTGACAAAGTAATGACATTGTGATAGACTTTTATCATGGTAAAAGAAAACTACATCCAGATAAGAGTATCAGACGAGGAAAAGAAGGAAATCCAAGAATCAGCTAAGAAGCAGGGTTTTGACAGTATCTCTTCATTTATCCTTTGGCTGTTTAGGAAATACGGCAAGGGATAATTTTTTTTGACTAAAACTGTAATGACAATGTAGGGAAAGGAGCAGTAAGATGAGGATAGCGATATATTGCAGGGTATCAAAGAATGACGAAAGCCAAGATCCGCAGAATCAGCTCAATCCGTTGCGGGATTTTGCTAAGGCTCTTAGCGGGGAGGTTGTGGCCGAGTATGTTGATATGGCTTCCGGCAGCAATGGCGACAGAAGAGAGTTTTTAAGGATGTTTGAGGACGCCGAGAAGCGCCGGTTTGACCTGCTTTTAGTCTGGGCGCTTGACAGGTTAAGCAGGGAAGGCATAAGCAATACCTTAGGCTATCTGGAGCGCCTTAAGCGTAATGGCATTGCCTTGAAGTCTCTAAAGGAATCCTGGTTAGATACCCGGGATGAGGGCTTAGGCCAACTTCTCCTGGCGATTTTTTCTTGGGTGGCGCAGCAGGAGAGGAAGAGGATCGTAGAACGCACTAAGGCTGGATTAGAGCGGGCGGTTAAAAATGGCAAGACATTAGGACGCCCCTCAGGGAGTAAGGATAAAGGGGTTCGTAAAAAGGGCGGTTACTACTTACGGTATCAAGAAAAAAAACGCATTTGAGAACAGTGCCAAAGAATTATTTTCAATTTAGAATCAAGAGCGGCAGATATGAAGATGAGTAACAGCGACGATGAAAACATAAGGAAGTTTATTTAGCGCCCTAGAAATTTATTTTGTGCTGCTCATCTTGACAAAGGTCGAGCGACCACTAAACTTTAGTTAGAGAAGATTGGAATGTAACATAAGAAGAAGCGGAGCCGGTAAAGCAGGCTCAAGCGTTTTTTATTATATGGGGGTCAAATGAACAAAATCCTGATCTGGCAACGAATCAACTCCGGGCTGAAGTCTAAAGAACTGGCTGAGAAGGCTTCTATTCATCGGTGCTATTACAATCGGATCGAGCGCCTTGGGCTTACGCCTTCTATCGGGGTTCAGGAACGGATTGCCCGGATTTTAGGCCTGCCGAGACAGATTTTGTTTAGGCAAGAGGGGAATTAAATGGATTTTGAAACGAGAGACCTATATCTTGCAGCTTTTTTGCGAGCAAATGGGTTGAATATGTCTTGCAGACACGATCCGAACGCACATCGATTTGTATTCAGTTTTACAGATAAATCGGCAGCTGAAAGATTGCGCCAGGATTTCTATAACGGAGCTACGGTAGGCGTTAATTTATTTGTTAGAGAAATCCAAAACCTAAAAGCGTTAATTCACGGAGATTAGAGGCAAAAAGATGGAGATTGAGAAAAAGACAGCAAATCCGCAGGCTGAAGATGGACATACGGATATTGCAAATGAACTCTTAGAGGCGTTGGCAAAGATCAATCTTAGGCCTTATGAGACAAGGACTTTATGGGCGTTATTAAGAAAAACCTATGGCTGGCATAAGAAAGAAGATCAGATATCGCTTACACAGTTTCAGGATATTACGCGCTTGGATAGGAGACACCAGCGCAAGGCATTAAAAACCCTATATGAAAAAAACATTATTAGCCGTAAGGAAGGGTATATCGTGACTTACGGACTTCAAAAAGATTACCAGAAATGGCATGGATATAAAAGTAGTGCCGATTTAAGCACTAGTGCTTATTCATGCACTAGTGCGGATTTAGGCACTACCCTAGTGCTTAAACAAGCACCAAAACTAGTGCTTAAACAAGCACCAAAACTAGTGCTTAAACAAGCACCCACAAAAGAAAAGAAAGAAACTATACAAAAGAAAGGGGTTAGTAAGGAGTCATTAGAAATCCTCTACCCTTACTTACAGAATGAAGAATTTAAGCGGGTTTTTAATGAATATTTGGAAATGCGGAAAAAGATCAAAAAACCAGCTACTAATCGGGCAAAAGAGTTAGTGCTTAAAAAACTCCATAAATACCCGGTTGATATAGCGGTCCAGATGTTGGAAAAATCAATCGTAAGTAACTGGACAGATGTTTATGAGCTTAAAAACCAAACAGGGGTTAGATATGAGTAAAAATCTATATTTTGCCATAGCTGATGAGATCGCGCTGAATATAAAAGAAATCGAGCAACAGATAAATACCTTTCGGAAACTTTACCGCAAGTATAAGCGCGAGAATATCGGCCGTTTGGCATTAGAAACCATAGTTTTACTTAACCATAAAATCTCGGAGGAAAAATGCAGCCAAAGACGCTTCTTGAATATTGGGCGGAAGGTCTGGAAATCGTTAAGCGGAAAAACGAACGCCGAGGAAATCCGCAGTTTCCAACCGGCCTAAAGTGGCTTGATGAATCAACCGGGGGAATGAATCGGGGGGAGATCTGGATAGTGGCAGGTAACGCCGGAATGGGAAAGACTGCCTTAACTCTGCAAATGGCGCGGAATTTTGCGGATAATCCTGAGAATAAAATTGTTTATTTCTCTCTGGAAATGAAGGGCTGGCAATTGCTGTTACGGATGTTCTGTGAAATAAACGGAGTTGACCATTCTATGCTTATTACAGGGCAAGAGGATATTAACCCCGATTTAAAGAAACCGTTTGAGAAATTTATCCAAGGTATAAATTTTGAGGTTGTTGAGGCTGGCTATACCTTTGAAGAGATTGAAAAAACAATACAGGCGCTTTATGAACAGGATAAGCCCGATATTATATTTTTAGATTTTATTCAGCTGTTAGACTGGCAGAGATACAAAGATGAGCGTATTGCCATAGGTGAGTATTTGCGCCGGGTAAAGGAAATGGCGAATAAATACGGAATCGGTTTTGTTATCGTTTCACAAATACGGCGCTTGCCTAGCGGCGCGGATATGAACCGCGAACCTGATATGAACGATCTGAAGGGTAGCGGAAGCTTGGAGCAGGCAGCCGATAAGATCTTAATAATTTATAAAGAAATTTCCAAGACTCAATGGGGAGAGAGTATAAAACATTTTATCAACGTGGCTAAAAACAGGCAAGGGGAAACCAGGAAACAGGAAGTTATTTATGAGGGCTGGAGATACCATTTTAAATAAGCAGCGAAAAGGGAGGATTAAGAATGTCATTAGACTCGCGTTTATTAAAAGTCGAGCAGGCGGTAAGGATCAAGACTGAGTCTTATTACCCTAAGATTTTTATAGGCGAACCGGGTGAAGGAGCTGTTGAAGCCCGGGAGCGCTACTGTCAGAAATATGGGCCAGGCGGCAATCCGGATATGCTGGTTCTTATTATCAGGCCGGGGGTGGAATCATGTCCTCAATAGATCGCAGGCTAGAGAAGATTGAGGCAAAGGTAGGTATAGGACAAACAAGAGTTGAAATGCCGAGTTGCAGGCTAATACTTGAAAACGGCGAAGCCAGGGAGTTAGAGTTTAATGTCGGAGAACCGGCAAAGGGTATTTCGTTCTACGGAGAGAAGGTAGTTAAAATGCCGGTAGTAAGTATATCTATCAAAAATTAACTATATATAGCTTAATAATGCTATATGAAAAACAGTCATTTATCGTAAAAAGTAAGGGGAATCGGGATGAGTGAAGAGAAAAGGTGCGGATTTGTAAGTAAGAATGGGAAGAAATGCAGAAGTTGGAAGGTGAAAGGCTCTCCATATTGCCATATGCACAGCATTTCACCGGAGCAGAGGGCGATAGAAGCTAAGCGAGGCGGTTTATCCGGAACGATAGTAACAGATCAAGGCAGAATTGAAATAAAATCTGCCAAGCATATCCGTAAGTGCCTTGTAAATGTGCTTAACGGCCTCAAGGAAGGCACCATTGAGCGTGATGTTGCCGGAGGCATGGCTTACATATGTAATATACTTATAAATAATTTTAAGCTCTTAGAGTATGAGTCAAGGCTTCAGGAGTTGGAGAATCAATTAGGTATTAAAAAAGAAGATGAAACGCCGGGGCCAGCGTCACAAGAAGGGATCAGCAATCAGATATGAAAAAACGATATTTAGAGTTAGTAACTGGAATCATTTCGGGGAATATCAATTCTGAAGTCAGGGTTATCGTAGAATTTACCACAATAATTACATTGCCAGCCATTTGGTTCCACCTTCAATTGCGATTCGCGAGGGGGCTCCTCTTTTAAACACTTATGGCAGAAATAGGCATTATTAGAGGTTTTAAGTTTATGAATACCGAATCTATCAATAAAATTATATTTAGAAAGGATGATGTCTCTATGGGTATATTTCGCTGTCTCGTTCTTGAGATTAACAATTTCTTCTTGAAGTGCGGAATAGTCTTTCTTCAGCTTAGAATTTTCTTGCTCAAGCGCACGCTCTTTCGCCTTACTGGTAATAACTTGTTGAATAAGCCAGCCCAATAGGGAGAAGAAACCGATGGCAGATAATATGACAATTAGTGTTTCCATAAGACTATTTAACCATGTTTTATATTCTTAATCAACAGAAAAACGGTCGATTGTTTGGCATAGTTTTTTATGCTTAGAAAACCTAAAAAAACAGGTAGGGGGATTATTTGCAATGGCTGAAGGAGTTAAATCGGGTGGGCAGGGATTATAAAAATGGGTAAAATCAAGGGCTGCCGGGAATATGAGAAGTTTAAGCGCGGGGAAAAGCTTTCCAGGGCAGAAGCGATGAAGGCTCAGTGTTACGAATGTAATGGTCTTGAGGGCTCACGGTGCGATTGCCAGGGCAAAAACTGCCCTATGTATCAATACCATCTTTACCCTGGAGTTCGTGAAAATGTAGAGCTGTAGAGCCACTTTTTAACAGGCTACAGGTTAACCAAATGCACCATAACAAGGAGGAACAAATGGAATACGAGGATAACGAAGGGATGGACGAAAATTACTTAACAGCAGAACAGGCGAAAGAGTGGAGGGATAGGATAGTAAATAACAAGGAGCATACTTATTGGGATGACAAGGCTCCTATGCGAGAAAGAGATCTGGCCATTGCTTTCGTTCAGCGGTTAGACATGATTATTGCCAAAGGCGGTGGCAGCATTGAAGGATATGTTGACGAGTTGGACGCAGAAACAAAGGAACGGCAAAAAGCAATTGTAGGCTATGATCCGGATGCGCCGAGAAGCTCAAGTAACGAAATTTTACCGAACCAAAGTTTGCGCCAGCCTGACACTAGCCCGGACAGCATAGGTTATGGGGAACAAGAGAGAAAATCGGCCTCCGGGGAGCGGATAGAGGACGCTTAAAAGAGTGAGCAATCTACTCATTAAGTTTTTACTCTTTGAATATGTGATCATTATGGCAGTTTGCCTCAATGAGCGCAACTGGGCGAGAACTCTTTATTGGTTTGGAGCTTCATTGCTACAAATAAGTATATTATGGGGAATGAGATAAATCTTATGAAATACCTAACACCCAAAGAACTTGCTGAAATGCTAGGGGTGGATATAACGACTGTCTATGGCTGGACAAGCGATAGGCAGATTCCTTTCTTAAAGATCGGAAGGTTAGTGCGCTTTGACCCCATAAAAACAGATAAATGGTTAAAGGATAAGGCGGTTCCGAGCATAAGGGATTTACCTTGACAAACAGGTTCTACGGGTATAGATTGAGGGTAAATATACAAACTATACAGAAAATACAATATGAATAAGAAATACTACATAAAAGACTTGGAGAAAATTCTCAGGGTTGGGCGCACCACTATCTTCTATTGGGAAGCTACTCATAAGATACCAAAGGCCCGGAGAACTCCGATGGGTAACTTCAGGTGGTGGACAGCGCAGGATATTAAGAAACTAAAGAAGATAACGGGTAGGTAAAATAGAGTGGAGGAATGAATAAAAAACAATGAATAGTTGTTTTTCATTTATAGTTTTAAGTAGAACAATGGCTGGGAGGAATGACAATTGAAAAACGGGTTGATATTGGGCTGTTTAGTATTTTTATTGGAGGGATGTATAACATATCCTACTTATAAGGCGGTGATCCCCCAGTATAAACAGGAGTTTGCTACAGCAGCCTCTATTTCGGAATTGACCGTAAATATAATACCTACTCCATATCCCATGTGGACTTTTCAGATAACAAATAATTCAGAAAAGATGATCAAGCTCTTGTTGGATGAGTCTAGTTATGTTACAACATCAGGTGTCGCACAGAGATTGGTAAGAGGAAAAACAAAAGTTCTGCATTCAGATACTACTCAACCTAATATGCCAATTCCACCTAAAGCAAAGTTCCAAGACGTTTTGGTTTTAGAATCGTATGTTCCAAACGTCTCTTTATCTTCATCGCCGTATGCTTTCATGTTTTTTAAAGTCGAAAATATTAATGCTAAGGGGAAATTTTATCTAGTATTTGAGATTAATGAGGAAAAGAAGACTTGGATTACCGAAATTACATTTACCCAACTGCCCGATTTGGTTTTGACTAATAAGCCTTAAATGATTTGATGTAAAATTTTTATCATCTGGACATTAGAAACATTGAAGGAGGGAAAATGCTAATGAAATACAAGGCCCATTTCTTAGTTTTAATTGTATTGGTTGTGGGATATATCTTGCTCTATCCAAAATATGAAATTGTTAATAGTAATATGGCCACAATGAGAATCAATAAGCTGACAGGACAGTGTTGGGTAATAAGAGTGGATACTGATTATAAAACCTATACGAGCTATTTAACATGGGTAGAAGTTGGTAATTACAAACCTTTAAAACTTGACCTTACACCTGCAAAAATTGATTTCCAGCCAATAAATCCCAATAAGGTAAAAACTAATAGTGATGAATTTGGCTTTGTGCCTTTAGGTAAGAGAGGGGTTCCATCCGAATAACCAAAAATAGATTTATCTTCTAGGAGATCAAGCATTAAAGGAAAAATGAATAAAAAACAGTTAATACTTGTCTTTTTTGCCTTGTCTTTATCTGCCCCCGCCTATTCTTCCATCCCGGAGATTGATTACGCCACGCAATCTCCACCCACTGAACAACAACTCAAGGATTTGGCCATAGAAAAAGGCATAGTCCCCTATAGTGCAGGGGATGTTTACCTCAGGGATCAGACAAAGCAGAAAAATACCGTTATAGCGTGGATATTGCTGGAGAGGGAACAAAAGATAGAAATAATCGATAATCTTAAGAAGATGTTTAAGGACAAGTCGAAGGTAACTATTAAACTATCTTCGTCTTATTACGTTGATGAGATGAACGGGGTAATGTTTAATAGCATAAAGAGCGGGGATATAGATGAAACCAATAAAAGAGGCATCGGGATCATGTTTAGAACCATAGCCATGATGGATGGTGATTTTGACTATGGACAAAAAAGGGTTGAGGAGCTTAAGGAATACATGGGAGATGAGATATTTAGCTACTACAAGAAGCAATACCCCGAGAAATACGAGCGTCTGATTAAATTAGATAAGCAAGGAGACTAAGGACATTGAGGGAGGAAAAATGATTTGGATTGTCTTGTTTATAATTTTGATAATTACCGTTAATCGAGTTTTTAGAAAAATTGAATCTGAACTATCTTGGATGAGTAATGCCATAATTAATGATAAAGAACTCAAGAAAAAGCAAAATAGAGCTGCTTCTTATAACTTTATAATAGCTCAGGTGGGGAATAGCAGGGTTTGGAAAGGTATAGGTATAGAAAAGTTTGAAGAGATATGTAGAGAAAAACCAAATTGCGATTATTGGAAGCATGAGTCCGTAAAATGCATTGAGTATAATTTTTATGGCTATGGTGAAGATTTGCCAACGCCAATCTTAATCTTAAAGTTCAAAGAAGGAAGACTTGAAAGCTATAAATTTGTTAATAATGATAGTCATGCGCCATTTCATTGTGCTTTCTATAAGAAATAGAGATATAGACAATAATCAGGGGGTGCTAATATGGGAGTTTATCAAAGAGGGAGAATTTACTACATAGATTTCTACTGGCAGGGGAAAAGATATCAGCAGGCCATTGGTCCAGATAGGAAGCTTGCGGAAATGGTTTTGCAGAAGCGCAGACTTGAAATCCGGGAGGGTAAGTATCTTGACATCAAGAAAGAGCAAAAGATCAAGTTTGAAGATTTTGCTGATGAGTATTTAGAAATACACTGCAAACCTAATAACAAATCGTGGCGTAAATCAGATCAGCCTATACTTTCTGGGCTCAAGAAGCATTTCTCTGGTAAGTACTTGCATGAAATTATGCCACAAGATATTGAGCAGTATAGAATAGAGAGGATCAAAGAAGTCACTAAGTCAACGATGAATAGGGTGCTCAATACCCTAAGTTCTATGTATAATCGTGCTATTGAATGGGGGAAGGCTACCAGCAATCCTGTGGCAAAGGTAAAGCTCTTTAAGGTTCCAACTAAGCGCATTCGTTATCTGGAAAGAGAAGAGATAGAAAAGCTCCTGGCTAATTGCTGCGAACACTTGAAGCCCATAGTTACCGTCGCTCTACATACCGGCATGCGTAAGGGTGAGATCCTAGGGTTGAGGTGGCACGATATAGATATTAAGCTTAACATTATACATTTATTAGAAACTAAGAATGGGGAGAAGCGGGAAGTTCCCATGAATACGGTCGTGCAGAAGACAATCATAGGAGTTCTTAAAAACCCAGAGAGCCAGTATGTCTTCTGTAATAAGGACGGTAAACCTTACGGAAATGTTAGGAAATCCTTCTTTACAGCCTGTTCTAAAGCAGGTATAATTAACTTTCGTTTCCACGATCTTAGGCATACATTCGCAAGCCAGCTAGTGATGTCTGGAGTGGATTTAAACACCGTAAGGGAACTCCTAGGCCACAAATCTATTACAATGACTCTACGCTATAGCCATTTGTCACCAGACCATAAGAAGCGCGCTGTTGATGTATTGAACCACAGAATGGGCGTAAAAGTTACTCAGAATAGTGACAATTTAGTGACATGGCCAAGAAGCGAAGAAGAGGCAAAGAGTAACAATTTTTATAAGTCTTTGAAAATTAATCAGTTAATGTAATTTGGGGCTGTAGCTCAGCTGGGAGAGCACCTCGTTCGCAACGAGGGGGCCAGGGGTTCGAATCCCCTCAGCTCCACTTAAAATTTCCCGACAAGGGAAATTTTAAGTGGTACTTGAGCGAGCGTAGCGCGGCGACAAGCCGCGCAGTGAGCGAAAGTACCTAGGTTCAGTTACCCGACAAGGAAAAATTTGGTGGCACCAAAGCGTACTTGTTCGCTTGCGCTCACAAGTATTTCGCTGGATAAATGCTTAAGGTGCTCAAGCGTTAAGCGGCCATCACGAGGCAGATCCCGCCAAAAGGCGGCGGGATTAATTCGCAGGCGGCCTTCGGCCTATAACTTACGTCGCGCTTACTGCGCTGCGTAAGTTATCTGCTCATTAACAAGGCGAGCAGCGAGCGTGGTGCCTAGGTTCATTTTTTGCGACAAGGAAAACCCAACTCCCATCCTCCATGCCAAGCAGAAGAAGAGCGATAATATTTGCGGCCCTGCTTTCTTTGTGCTTCCTGCCGTTTTCTAACCAGACCCTCGCCGAGCCTCCTTTAAAAGAAGCCAGTTTCTACCAAAAGCTTAAAAATAACCTGGTGAGCTGTCAGCTTTGCCCGCGAAAATGCGCCATCCCCGATGGCAGGCGCGGGTTCTGCGGGGTAAGGGAGAACCGCAAAGGGACCCTCTATACTCTTTCTTACGGCAGGCTCGTATCCATGAATTTCCTTGACCCCGTTGAGAAAAAGCCGCTGTTCCATTTCTTGCCCGGCAGCCGGACATTCTCCATTGCCACTGCAGGCTGCAACATGAAGTGCTCATTTTGCCAGAATTGGGAGATATCCCAGGCTAGCCCCAGCGAGATGAGCTTTGCATATGTAGAGCCCCGCCAGCTCATACAAAAAGTCATTAATTCCGGCACCGGGATCATCGCTTATACTTATACTGAACCGACAATTTTCTTTGAGTATATGCTCGAATGCGCAAAGCTGGCCCGCCAGGCCGGGCTTAGAAATGTTATGCACTCTAACGGCTTCATTAACCAGGAGCCGCTGGAAGAGCTGTGTAAATACCTTGACGCCGCCAATATAGACCTTAAGGCATTCAGCGAAGATTACTACTTCAAGATGTCTGAAGGGGCCCTTGCGCCGGTCCTGGAGTCGTTAAAGACATTGAAAAGCAACGGCGTGCATCTTGAAATAACTACGCTTGTTATCGCCGGCTATAACGATGATGAAGAGTCCATAAGGCAAATGTCTGTTTGGATAAGGGATAATCTTGGAGCGGATACGCCGCTGCACTTTTCGCGGGCATTCCCGATGTATAAGCTGCTGAATATTAATCCTACGCCCCTGGCGACGCTGGAGAGGGCTGCCAGGATTGCCGGGGATAGCGGCCTTAAGTTCGTATATATCGGCAACATCGGCCAGAACCCGGCTGAAAACACGTACTGCCCAAAATGCGGCAAGCTTATCATCGAGCGCAATGGTTTTAGCGTCAGTCGCATCCATATGAAGGACGGCAGGTGCGCTTATTGCGGGGAGGTGATACCGGGTGTCTGGAAATAAGATTTTTATGGGGGCACTGTTTTTCCTTTTTCTCCTTAGCGCTTCGTTTGCTGAGGAGGTAAAAAAGCCGGAGGTGGCAGGTTCTTTTTATCCCGATGACCCCCAGCGGCTGGCGGATATGCTAGATAATATGCTGAGGGTAGCCGTCCCCACTCCCGTTGGTTCCCGGATACTGGGATTGATCTCTCCTCATGCCGGATACGGCTATTCTGGGCAGGCGGCGGCATACGGCTATAGCCTGGTAAAGGGCGCCCCATACAAGACCGTGGTCATCATCGGTTGCGCCCACCGTTACGGGTTCCCGGGTGTCTCCGTGTATAAAGAGGGGGCTTTTTTGACGCCGCTGGGAGCGGTGCAGATAGATGAGGGGTTTGCCCGCAGGCTATTAGGCAAGGATAAAGAGATCTATTTTGAAAAAAGGGCTTTTGCCGGAGAACATTCGGTAGAAGTGCAGATCCCTTTCTTGCAGAGGGTTATCCCGCAAGGGTTTAAGATCGTGCCGATAGTTACCGGCGACTGCAGCATCCAGACCTGTAAAAAGCTGGCCACGCTTATAAGCGAAGCAATTGGTGTTCGCGAAGATGTCCTGGTGGTGGCTTCGACCGATCTTTACCACGGCTACAGCTACCGCCAAGCCCAGGAGAACGACGAGCGGCTGCTTTCAAGCCTAAAAAAACTTGACCCGGATGAGCTTTATCAGGGCATAAGAAGCCAGAGGTATCAGCTCTGCGGAGGCATGGGGGTGGTGGCCCTGCTTGAGCTTTCCAGGCAGATGGGGTTTGACAATATAAGGCTCCTGCGTAGTTATAATTCCGCGGATTTGACTGGAGAGAAGGAGAAAAAGACCTGGATTGTCGGTTATGCCAGCTTAGCGGTGTTTAAAAAGAAAGAAGGGTATATGCTCAACGAAGGACAGATGAAAAAGCTGCTTAAATTAGCAAGGGATTCGCTTGCAACCTACCTTAAGACAGGCAAAAAGCTTGAGGTTTCAGAAGATGACCCTTTGCTCTCCAGCCAAATGGGCGCCTTTGTGACGCTCCATGAGCACGGGCAATTAAGGGGTTGCATCGGCAATATTATCGGAAGACAGCCTTTATACCTGACTGTGCGCGATATGGCAGTGGAAGCAGGCGTGGGGGATCCCAGGTTTTTGCCGGTAGAGGCAGGCCAGCTAAAGGATCTAGAGTTTGAGATATCGGTGCTTTCTCCTCTGGAAAGAGTGGATTCGGCGGATAAGATAGAGATGGGCGTTCACGGGGTCCTGGTAAAAAAAGGGTTTAACAGCGGCGTCTTTCTTCCCCAGGTAGCAACCGAAACAGGCTGGTCAAAAGAAGAGTTCCTCTCCGAGCTCTGTGCGCATAAGGCCGGATTAAGAGCGGATGCCTGGAAGGATAAGTCTACCGAGATATACACATTTCGCGCCCAGGTGTTCTCGGAGAAAGATAGATAGTTGGATCGGGCATTAGCTTTGTTTCTCTTGGGCGTATCATTCGGCGTAGGCCCGTGTTTTATGACCTGCGGGCCCCTGTTGTTGTTATTTAGCGCAGCCTCCTCTTCAGGATTCAAGAAGACGGCTATCGGCTACGCCATTTTTTCTTCCTCCCGCGTTTTCGTCTACATTTTCCTTGGTTTATGTATCTTTTCCGTAGGCAGGGCGACAACCGAACATCTGCTTGCCCGTTTTGCCGGTTACCTATTTATCGCAGGAGGCATCTTCCTTTTACTGGTGGCCGCCTCGATCATTTTCGGCAGCAAAACAGACCTATGGTTGTGCTCGGCGCTTCATTCGAAGCTGATCGGCAGAGCAAAGAAGAGCTATCTTATTTTAGGTCTGCTTGCCGGAGTAGCCCCGTGCGCACCGCTCTTAGCCGTTCTTTCCTACGCCGCGCTTATTTCTAAGAGCTACAGGGATGTCGCCGGCTATATGCTGGCCTTTGGGCTAGGTACGGCTGCTTCGCCTTTGTTCTTATTGACATCTTTTCTTGGCGGCGCAGGCGCTTTAATAAAGAATAAGTATGAGCGGTTCTATGCGCTGGTGAATATTCTTTGCGCAGGGTTGATTGTCTTAATGGCCATACAATTGATATTCAGGGGGGTAAGGTTAAATGCATAGGTTTTTTCTGTTTTCGGAGAATGTCGGTTCTGAATTGATCAAAGTAACGGATGCCGGCCAGGCGCACCACCTAAGAGACGTGCTGCGATTAAGGGTTAAAGAAAAACTGGTATTGGTCGACCGGCAGGGCCGCGAGTATCTTTGCGAGCTGGTATCGTTGCGGCCGCAACCGTTGCTGCAAGTTAAGGAAAGGCTGGATATGCCCGTAAGAAAACGCGTGCGGCTTACCATAGCATGCTGCCTGCCCAAGAACTCAGATTTCGACGGCATCGTCGATAAACTTACGCAGTTGGGGGTTGAGAAGATCATACCCATGGAGAGCTCCCGGTCCATAGTCAGGCTTGATGAGCGCAGGGCCCAGATGCGGCTGGAGCGTTGGAAAAAGATCGCCCAGAGCGCAAGCTCGCAATCTCAAAGGAATGTTGTCAGCCTGATAGAGCCGGTGAGAAAGTTCAAGGACGTCATAAGAGAGGCAGGGGATTACAGCCTAAAGCTTATACCGACGCTTGCCGGAGACCGTCTTGCGCTGGCAAAACTGTTAAGTAGCAAAAAACCTGAACGGATAATATTAGTTATCGGCCCGGAAGGAGATTTTACGGAAAGCGAAGTGGCGGCGGCGCGCGATAAAGGGTTTTGCCCGGTTTCTTTGGGAGATTTTGTGTTGAGGGTTGAGACCGCGGCAGTCGCCTCTGCCAGTTTTATTATGCTATATGGACAGCTTTAAGCTGCTTACCTTTGGCTGCAAAGTCAACCAGTATGAGACTCAAGAGATACGCGAGCAGTTATTGTCTTTGGGCCTTAATGAATCTTCGCCAAACAGGAAGGCGGATATCTACATAATCAACTCTTGCACCGTGACTTCCCGTGCTGATGCGGATTCCCTGGCAGCAGTTAACAGGGCGATACGGGAAAACCCCTGCGCTAAGATTTTTTTTACCGGTTGCCTTGCCGAGCTTGACGCGGGATTAATTAAATCCCGTTTTGACCGCAAGGTGCAAATCCTGAAAAACAATATTAAACCCAGGATCGCCGAGTATATCTTTGAAGGCAGGAGTTTTCCGGAAGGCATCGGTAAGAAAAACAAAGGCATCTCTTTCTTTGAGGGCCATACCAGGGCATTTTTAAAAGTGCAGTACGGCTGCAATAACTTTTGTTCTTATTGCAAGGTCCCCCTGGTGCGCGGCAGGTCCAGGAGCAGGCCCCTAAAGGATGTGGAGCAGGAGGCCAGGAGGCTGGTTGCCTCAGGGGTAAAGGAGATAGTCCTGTGCGGCATATGCCTTGGTTCTTACGGGGGCGACCTTAAACCGTCCGGTAATATCTGCGATATCGTTAAATGCCTGGAAGATATTGAGGGGTTATTACGTATACGCCTGAGTTCCATTGAGCCTCTTCTTGTCAGCCGGTCCCTGATCAATCTGATGGAGGCATCTTCCAAGCTCTGCCGGCATCTGCATATCCCTTTACAAAGCGGAGATGACCGGGTCCTTAGGATGATGAACCGCAGATACAGCAGCAAAGATTACCTCGGCCTTATTGAGAGGATCAAGTCAAAGGTCAGCGGAGTCTCCATCACCACCGATATCCTGGTTGGTTTTCCTGGCGAGACAGAAAAGGCCTTTCAGAATACCCTTAGGCTTATTAAGCAGATTTTGCCTTTACGCGGGCATGTATTCTCTTATTCAAAGAGGCCGGGCACTGCCGCAGCCCGCCTGTCCGGCGCGCTAAATCCTCCTGCCATAAAAGAGCGGGCCAGGCTTGCAAGGGACACAGTGGAACAGTGCTCGCTTAAGTATAAACGAACGTTCTTGGGTAAGGTTGTCAGGGTCCTTTTTGAGGATCGCTCTAAAACCGGCCTCAGGCGCTGGTCCGGTTATACCGATAACTATATGAGGTTATCTCTCAGTTCAAGATCCGGATTGAAGAACAAGCTTATCTCTTTGAAGGCCATAGGCTTAGATAAGGATGGCCTTGTCGGCCAGGATTTACCCTAGAAATAGATTGACAGTTATTTTATCTTTATGTATTATAATACGATATTTATTAACTATAAATGGTGAAGATGCGTCTAAATAAGGGTTTGGGGGTAAGAGGCTTTGTCTTATCCGATTTTCTGGTAGTAGTGGTGATTGCGGGGTTGTTGGCGTGTTTGGCAATTCCGGCGCTGCTTGACAGGGCTATCCAGGCGAATGAATCGGCGGCTATAGATGAGCTCAGGAATATATCCCGGGCAGCCAGGGATTATAAGGCTGCATACGCAACTCTGCCTAAAGAGCTACTGGTTTTAACAGTGGCCAATCCCCCGCTTATAGATAGAGAGCTGGCAGGGGGCTCTAAAAACGGCTACAACTATAGCTTCAAGGTTACGGGGCCGAATAACTTTCTGGTTACGGCACGGCCAAAGATCTTTAAGCAGACCGGTATGCGCAGCTTTATCACCGACGGGCTCAGTATTCATTATACAAAGGCCGATGCTGAGCCTAAGATGGCCGATACATTGCTTTCGGAAAATAAATTATGAACAGACAGGGGAAGAATTTTGTAAGTTTAATGCTTTTTATTGCTGTCGCTGCTCTGGTCTTGAGGATCGGCATAGAGCAGGTTATGCGCATGAACATCGCGCAGAACGAATCCAATGCCCAGAACACCCTTAAGCTTATCGCCATAGCATTGGAGAATTACGCGCGGGATAACCGAGGAATATACCCCGCCAGCTTAACGGCATTAACTCAGACCAAGCCTGCCTACCTCGATAAGGATTATACGATACAGCAGTCCTTTAAGGGATACGTTTACTCCTGCCCCAGGCTTGAGCAGGCCGGTTACAACTGTTACGCGGCCCCCGTAAGGTGCAAGATATCCGGCAAGACGGTCTTTAGCGTCACTACCGGCAGCCCGATAATATCCGAGCCTTGCGACCAGAGAGACTAACCCCCCTGCAAGAGAAGTCAATGTACTATAAGATAAGTTTTACTTTTGCCAAGAAGGGCAGGATGAGGTTTATTTCTCATTTGGACCTGATGCGGCTGTTTATGCGGGCGATGCGCAGGGCAGAGCTGCCGCTTAAGATGACCGAGGGTTTTAGTCCTCATCCAAAATTCAGCATTAAAAGGGCGCTTAAACTCGGCCTTGAAAGCGAAAACGAAGAGGCCGCGGTAGTTCTGCGCCAACCGGTAGCAAGTGAAGTTTTCTATAAGAAGCTAAAATCTCAGCTACCAGAAGGGATTGTTTTAAAACATGTCGAAGGATATATTAATTAACGTAGAGCAGCAGGAGAAGAGGGTGGCCGTGGTCTGCGACGGCAAACTCGAGGAGTTTTATATCGAGCGGCCGCAGGACAAGACCATCGTAGGCAACATTTACAAAGGCAGGATCGAAGCTGTGCTGACGGCGGTAGGCGCGGCTTTTGTGGATATCGGCCTGCCCAAGAAGGGATTTCTGTACCTTTCCGAGATAGAGTCCGCATATGAATCAGATGTTACGCCCAACAAACCGTCCAAGCCAATCGAGGCTAAGAAAGGCCAGGAGATACTGGTCCAGGTGGTCAAGGAGTCTTTCGGCACCAAGGGCCCGAGGCTTTCTACCAACATCGGGATCGCCGGGAGATATCTGGTATTGATGCCCCTCGAGAACCAGGTAGGAGTATCGCGCAGGATTGAAGATGAAGCCGAGCGCAGGCGCCTTAAGTCCATATTCGCCGAGCTTAAGCTGCCCAAGGATGTCGGTTTTATCGTGCGCACTGCCGCCAGCGGCAAGTCAAGGTTGGAGCTGGCAAGGGACGCCCAGTTCCTGCTTAAGCTTTGGAGAAGGCTGGAAAAGGATATCGCTGCCAAGAAAGCCCCTGATCTGGTCTACGAGGAGTATGACCTGACTTTAAGGGCCATACGCGATTCGTTCACCGAAGACGTATCCAAGCTTATCGTGGATTCCAAAGATGAGTTCTACAGGATACTGCGTTTCATGCGCTCGTTTATGGGATACCTGAGGAATAAGGTGGAGCTCTACCGGGGCGACAGCCTTTTCGATGACAAAGACATCGAGAAGCAGATCAACCGGCTGTTTGAGCCGAAAGTCTATCTTAAATCAAAGGCATATCTGGTAATTGAGCCGACCGAAGGGCTGGTCGTTATCGACGTTAACAGTGGGGGATTCAGGAAGAACATCAAGCAGGAAGAAGCCGCTTTCAGGGTAAACTGCGAGGCCGCGCTTGAGGCTGCCAGGCAGCTGGCCTTACGGGACCTGGGAGGCATAATCGTGATCGATTTTATCGATATGAACAAAGAAAGCCACCGCAGGGAGGTGTTTAACACTCTCAAAAAAGCCCTAAGCCAGGATAAGGCCAAGTATGATATCCTGGGTATCTCTAAGTTCGGTTTGGTAGAAATGACCCGCGAAAGGGTGCATAAGACCGTGCACATGCTTTCGCATCAGATCTGCCCTTATTGCCAGGGCAAAGGCAAGATCAAATCGCCCGTTACCATGGCTATAACGGCTCTGAAGGAGCTCAAAAAACACCTGAAGAGCCACCAGTTAAAGCAGGCCAACCTTACGTTGGCGCCTGCGGTAATTGACGAGGTGCTTAAGAACAAAGGAGAGCTGGCTTCCATAGAGCGCAGATTCAGGGTGCAGATAAACCTTATCTCTAACCCCGCCAATCACATAGAAGACGTAAAGATCTCCGCTTAAGGCGGGCAATTTATCCTTGATTCCGTGCCGTGGTATGTTAAAATATTAGTTTAGCTTTAGGCTAAAATACCAATAATTTAAGGAGGTAAACAAATGTATGCGGTTATTGAGGTTGGAGCAAAACAATACAGCGTAAAGAAGGACGATATCATCGAGGTTGAAAAGTTCGATACCGAAAAAGGCAAAGAAGTTTCCCTGGATAAGGTACTTTTATACTCCGATGGGAAGCGGATTGAAATAGGGCAGCCTTATTTAAAGGATGCAGTAGTCAAGGCCGAGGTATTGGGGCATATCAAAGCGGATAAGGTTATTTCTTACAAATACCGCCGCCGCAAATCTTCCGATTGGAAAAAAGGCCACAGGCAGAAACTGGTAAGCCTTAAGATCAAAGCTCTTGAGATAAAGTAGCCAGTATTATGTTTATCGATCAGGCTAAGATCTACGTCAAGGCCGGAGACGGCGGTAGGGGCTGCCGCAGTTTTTACCGCGATAAGTATCAGCGTAAAGGCATCCCTGACGGGGGAAACGGCGGAAGGGGCGCGGACATTCTTGTCAGGGCTGACCGCAACCTTTTTACGCTTCTCGATTTTAAATACAACCGTCATTTTGTCGGCAAGCACGGCTGGCATGGGTCGGGGAAGAACAAGAGAGGCAGGGACGCCGAGACCGTGGTCGTGCGTGTTCCTGTCGGCACCCTGATAAAAGATGCGGCTTCAGGCTGTATCTTGAGGGATTTAAGCAGAGACGGCCAGGAGATAATAGTTGCTGCCGGTGGCAAGGGCGGGATAGGCAACCAGTCCCGCAGAGAGCCGACCGAGGGAGAGCGGGGCACGGAAAAAGAGCTTATTCTAGACCTGAAGCTTATTGCTGATGTGGGAGTGGTTGGTTTTCCTAACGCCGGTAAATCTACTTTAGTATCCGCGATATCGAATGCCAAGCCCGTTATAGCTGCATATCCTTTTACCACCAAGGTCCCTGTCTTAGGTATTGTGCGGAAGGCGGATAAAAGCTTTGCGGTTGCCGATATACCCGGGCTCATCGAGGGCTCATCTTCAGGCAGGGGGCTCGGAGACAGGTTCCTGCGTCATATTGAGCGCACCAGGATCATAATCCATCTTATCGATATGGCAGGATTTGAAGGCCGGGACCCGATAAGTGATTACCGCCTCATAAACAGGGAGTTGAAGAATTACGGCTCGGATATCGTCAAAAAGCCGCAGATCATCGTAGCCAATAAAATGGACCTGGATGGGGCGCAGGATAATCTTTTAAGATTCAGGAAGAGTTTCAAAAAGAAGGTCATCGCGGTTTCCGCCCTGGAAAAACAGGGCCTGGAGGAGTTAATTGAAGCAATTGCCAAAAAATTGTAAAAGGATAGTGGTCAAGATCGGCTCAAGCCTGCTTTACTGCGCTGACGGTTTAATACATTTTTCGTTCCTTAAAAGCGTAGCCGACCAGGTCTCTGAGCTTATCGCTAAGGGCAACCAGGTAATAATCGTTTCTTCCGGCGCCATCGCTTTCGGTATGCATATGCTGGGGTTAAAGGACCGGCCTAAAGAGCTGTCTTACCTTCAGGCAGCCGCGGCTATCGGCCAGCACGAGCTGATGGACGCCTATCGGCAAGCCTTTAAAGACAGCCGGCTTAAATGCGCGCAGTTGCTTCTAACCTGGGAGGATTTTGACGACCGCAGCCGCTATCTAAACGCCAAGAATACGCTTCAGACCCTGTTAAAACTTGGCAGCGTACCGGTGGTTAACGAGAACGATACTGTTTCTACCGATGAAATTAAATTCGGGGATAATGACCGGCTTTCGGCTATGGTAGCCAGCCTTGTCAGCGCCGACCTGTTGATTATCCTTTCGGATGTCGCCGGGCTCCTTGATAAAGGCAAGAGCCTTGTGCGTTTAGTCCAGGAGATTACTCCTCAGATAAAGTCTTTAGCCTGTCCTACAAATAAGAAGACCTGCGTTGGGGGCATGATCACCAAGATCCAGGCTGCCGAGACGGCAGTCAATTCAGGGGTACTATGCGTTATCGCCAGCGGCCACCAGGATAAGGTGGTTTGCGCTTTAGCAGAGGACCCGGCCAGCACTGGCACATTGTTCGCTTCAAAGGCCGCTATAGCAGCCAGGTCTCGCTGGATAGCGTTTGGCGCTAAACCCAAAGGCAAGATCGTTGTTGACGACGGCGCAAAAAAGGCCCTGCTTAATAAAAAGAGCCTGCTTTCCGTTGGAGTGGCGGGATTTTCCGGGGATTTTGCCTGCGGGAGCACAGTAAGCGTTGTTGATGCCCATAAACATGAGTTTGCAAGAGGCAAAGTCGGCATCTCCAGCAAACAGCTGGAGAATGTTGCAGGGAAAAGATCCGATAAGGAAGTCATACATCGCGATAATATAGTCCTTTTATGACATGGAACTTAAGAAAAACATAGAAAACATTGCCCGAAAAGCAAGGCTTTCCTCAAGGTTCATAGCCGGCCTTGATACCGCGCTAAAGAATAAAGTTTTAACAGAGATGGGGCAGGCGCTTTTGCGTCAGGAAGCCTTTATACTCAAGGAGAATGCCGCGGATATCCGGGCCGCAGGCAGCTCCAAGGCATCAAAAGCCTTTATCGACAGGCTTGCGCTTGATCCGTGGCGCGTTAAAGCCATGGCCGATTCTTTATTCGAGCTGACCAGGCTTAACGACCCGCTGGGAGAAGTCATCAAGTCTTGGCAGACATCCGCCGGTTTAAAAATAGAAAAAGTGCGCGTTCCGATAGGGGTGGTTGCGATTATCTATGAGTCCAGGCCTAATGTCACTGCCGATTGCATCGGGCTTTGTTTTAAATCCGGCAACAGCGTGATCCTGCGGGGGGGCAGCGAATCATTGAGGTCAAACCTTGCGATATTCAAGGCGCTTTCTTCGGTCTTAAAGGCCAACAATATCTGCGAGCATTGCATAAGCATAATCCCTTACACGGACCGCAGGGCAGTGGATGCACTGTTAAAGCTCAATGATTATATTGATGTGGTCATCCCTAGAGGCGGCGAAGGATTGATCAGGAAGGTGGTTGCCAGTTCTACCGTCCCGGTGATAAAGCATTATAAGGGGATATGTCATGTCTATGTTGATGAGTGGGCGGACCTGAACATGGCAGAGAAGATTTGTTTTAACGCCAAGGTCCAGAGGCCGGGTGTTTGTAACGCCATGGAGTCGATGCTGGTGCATTTTGACGTTGCCGCCAGGTTCTTGCCAGGTATGCTAAAAAAATTTCAGGAAGCAGGGGTTCAGATCCGCGGCTGTCCTCTGACATATAAGATCGCAAAAGGGGGCGTGAAGAAGGCAGCGGAAAAGGATTTTCGCACGGAGTATCTTGATCTGATACTTTCCGTGAAGGTCGTAGCGGATATCGGCGAGGCGATCGAGCACGTCAACACCTACGGCTCGCACCACTCCGACGCCATAGTTACGGATAATCAGGAAAACTCGCGGCGTTTCTTAAGGGAGGTAGATTCGGCCTGCGTTTATTCCAACGCCTCCACGCGGTTTACCGACGGTTATCAGTTCGGGATGGGCGCTGAGATCGGCATATCTACCGATAAGTTGCACGCGCGCGGGCCGATGGCGCTTGAAGAGCTGACTACCTACAAATACGTAGTTTACGGCTCCGGCCATGTCCGAGAATAACCTTGGGGACGGTTCTGGGGACAGGTCCCAGAACCGTCCCCAAACTAGCGATATGAAGATTGGGATATTAGGCGGGACATTTAATCCGGTACACATGGGCCATCTGATCCTGGCGGAAGAGGCGAGGGAGAAGCTGGCGCTTGACAGGGTGGTCTTCGTGCCGGCATATCTGCCGCCGCATAAGAACGGCCCGGATATAGCTGCAGCCGGCTCGCGCTTCGATATGGTAAGGCTTGCCATAAAAGGCAATAAGGCTTTTTCGGCATCGGATACGGAGATAAAAAGGAGCGGCCGGTCGTTCACCATTGACACCATTAAAGAGTTCAAACAGCGCTATCCTCAGGACGAGCTTTATTTTATTATCGGCTCAGACCTGCTTAAATATCTTGACGACTGGAAGGACCTGGGAGATATCATCAAGATGGTCAAGTTCATCGCCGCCACCCGGCCGGGATATCCGCTTGAGAGAATACCTTCGTATATTCAAAAGCTGGCGATCAGGGCTATCGATGTGTCGGGTTTTGAAGTGCGCGATTGCGTAAAGAACGGCAAGTCATTCAGGTATCTTGTCCCTGAGGCGGTTTACAATTACATCAATAAAAAGAGGCTATACAGATGAAGATAAAAGTCGCGCCATCCATACTTTCCGCGGATTTCAGCCGGCTTGACCGAGAGATAAGAAAAGTTGAGTCCGCAGGGGCCGACCTGATACACGTCGATGTAATGGACGGGCATTTCGTCCCCAATATCACGATCGGGCCCGTGGTAGTAAAATACATCCGCAGGGTCACCAGGCTTCCTCTGGACGTGCACTTGATGATCGACGACCCGGGGTTTTTTGCGGACAGCTTCATTGACGCCGGCAGCGATATGATCACGGTCCACGTCGAGGCTTTAGGCAGAAGGCAGATACATCAGATTGCTAAAAAGATAAAGGCACGGGGAGCCAAATTCGGTCTATCCCTTAACCCCGCAACGCCCTTACGCAGGATAAAACCGTATCTTAAGCTGGTTGACCTGATTTTAGTGATGTCGGTAAACCCGGGGTTCAGCGGCCAGGCGTTTATCCCCGGGGTCCTCAGAAAAATAAGGGAGCTGCGCGCTATCTACGACAAAGACATCTCGGTTGACGGCGGGATAAATGATAAGACCGCCAAGGCCGTAATACTGGCCGGCGCCAATATGCTTGCCGCCGGCTCCTACGTTTTCGGGGCTAAAAATCCAAGACAAGCTATAGAAAGGATTCGGAATGCTGCAGATTAAATTCGGCACCGATGGCTGGAGGGCCATCATAGGGGATACCTACACTTTTGAGAACCTAAAGATCGTATCGCAGGCGGTTGCGGATTACCTGGGAGCGGGCAAGAAAGCGGCCGTGGGATTTGACAGCCGTTTTATGTCCGGGGAGTTTGCCGGCATCTGCGCGGATGTGCTGTGCTCTAACGGTATAGATGTAGTGCTTTCGGACAGGCCCATGCCGACGCCCGCTTTAAGCTATACTGTAAAAACCAGGAAGCTCGACCTTGGGGTCATGATCACCGCATCGCATAACCCTCCCGAGTATAACGGTTTTAAGATAAAACTGCCCTCAGGTGGCGCTGCCGGTCCGGAGGTGACCGCGGCGGTAGAAGGGCTGATGGGCAAAAGCCCGGTCAAGGAAAACATACCCACGCAGGCCAAGATCTCAAAAGAGAATCTTACTGGAGCGTATGTCAAGTTTATGCGTTCCTACATCGATCTTAAAAAGATCAAGAATAAGAAGTTCAAAGTACTTGTCGATTGCATGTACGGTTCAGGTGACGGCCTTATCGCTGAGGTGCTTAAGGGCTCTAAGATCCGCATTGAGATAATGCATAACGAGTTTAACCCTTCTTTCGGAGGGACCAGGCCCGAGCCGCTTGAAGAGAATTTAGGCCAGCTTAAGGAGCGGGTAAAGAAAGAGAAGTTCGATCTGGGAATAGCCCTGGACGGCGACGCGGACAGGATAGCCGCGGTGGCGCCGACAGGCGTGTTTATCCACCCTCAGAAGATACTTGGTTTATTGGCGCTGCATCTCAACCAGGATCGCGGCCTAAGCGGCGGCGTGGTCAAGACCATATGCGGCTCCAATATGATCGACAATATTGCCGCAGAGCTTGGCATTAAGCTTCACGAGACGCCGGTTGGCTTCAAATACATATCCGCGCTTATGGAATCCGATGACATCGTTGCCGGAGGGGAAGAAGCCGGCGGCATGGGAGTAAAGAATTATATCCCCGAGCGCGACGGGTCAATGGCGGGACTACTTTTGCTTGAGATGATGGTCTACCGCAATAAGAATATGCTCAAGATCCTCAACGAAACCGAAAAGCGGTTTGGCAAATATTTTTACGTGCGCAGCGACCTGAAGCTTGAAGGTTTCATTAAACTGGAAAAAGGCCTTATGCCCGGCGAGCTGCTTGGGAAGAAGGTCGTTGAGATAAAAGATTATGACGGCATAAAGCTTCTTTGCGAAGATTCAAGCTGGCTGATGTTCAGGGGCTCCGGCACTGAGCCGCTTATGCGCATATATGCCGAGGCAAAGAGCCTCTCAAGGGCAAGCAAGCTTTTAAAGCTCGGTGAGGATATAATCGCCAGACTGCCTAAACAGTAAAGCCGACAGATGCTTTATACGGTTTCCAGGAATCTTATCCTTTTGTTCTTGAAGATCGGCTTCAGGTTCCGGGTGATTGGCAGGGAGAACATCCCCCGCAAAGGCGGGGTGGTCCTGGCGGCAAACCATGCCAGCTATCTGGACCCGCCGGCTTTAGGCTCTGCTTCTCCGCGCATGGTATATTTTATGGCCAGGGATACGCTCTTTAAAAACCGCCTGCTTTCGTTCTGGATGCGTAATGTGGGAGTGATACCCCTGAAGAGGCATTCGGCGCATCTTTCCGCTCTTCGCGAGGCATTAGAGTTGGTTAAGAAAGGCAGGGTGCTTGGTTTGTTCCCGGAGGGAACGCGCAATATTACCGGCAAGACCGAAAAAGCCAATGCCGGGGTTGCGTTCCTGGCTGCCCAGGCAGGGGTGCCGGTTGTGCCCGCATACATTAGCGGCACAGACACGGCTTTGCCCAAGAATGCCAGATCAGTACGTTTTCATAAGATCGTGGTCCGGTTTGGAAAACCGCTACATATAGAAAAGGGAGCGGATTACCAGGATTCGGCGCGCCAGATAATGGAAAGGATCTATCAACTTAAGAACGCAGGTTAAAATGCAACAGGCGTTTTATCAGGAGAAAATTCTCGAAGTGAGGGGGTGTTTTCGTAGTAATTAAAAGACTGAAAAAGTTTTCCAGTTAGCCAGTTAACCGACTCATCAACTGGTAAAGCGGCTAACCGGCTAGCTGATCGACTAAAATTGATAATAACCTAAGGAGAACCTAAAATGACCGAAACAAATACTACAAGGGAAGAGTTTGAGGCGTTGTATAACCAGAGCATCAAGATCGTGCAGGAGAATCAGGTAGTTACAGGCACGATCGTATCCATCAAGCAGAAAGAGGTGCTGGTGGACGTGGGTTTTAAGTCCGAAGGCATGGTTTCTATCACCGAATTCAGCCCCGCGGACCTGGCTGTCGGCAAAGAGCTTGAGTTTTATGTCGACTCCGTTGAGAACGACAACGGCATGATCGTCCTGAGCCGCCAGAAGGCCTTGCGCATACAGGGATGGGACAAAGTGGTAAAGTTTTCGGATACCGGCGAGCTGGTTGACGGCGTGCCGGTTAAGAAGGTTAAAGGCGGCTATCTCGTAGATATAATGGGGATAGAAGGGTTCCTGCCTTCGTCTCTTTCGGCCTTTAAGGGTTTGCAGGAAAGAGATATTATGCATAAGCCCTTCAAATTCAAGATCGTCAAAGTCAACAATCTCAGGCGCAGCCTGATCGTAAGCAGGCGTGAGGCGGTCCAGAAGGAGAGGGACGCTGCCAAGGACAAGGTCTGGAAGGATATTAAGATCGGCGGTATATACCCCGGCACGGTCAAGGCGATCACCGACTTCGGCGCTTTTGTCGATCTGGGAGGCGTGGACGGGCTGCTGCACATTACCGATATGTCCTGGTCAAAGATCAGCCATCCATCCGAAATAGTCGCCCTCGGAGACAAGATCGAGATCATGGTGCTTAACCTGGATAAGGAAAACGAAAAGATATCCCTGGGCCTTAAACAAAGGCTGCCTGATCCCTGGCAGGATATCGAGAACAAATACGCGGTAGGCGATAAGGTCAAGGGTAAAGTAGTGAATATCCTTCCTTACGGCGTGTTCGTGGAGCTTGAGAAAGGCATTGAAGGACTGGTCCATGTTTCGGAGTTGTCCTGGACCAAGAGGGTCAGCCACCCAAACGAGATGTTTGCTGTTGGCGATATGGTAGAGACCCAGATAATCATGGTAGATAAAGATTCGCGCCGCATATCATTGAGCCTAAAGGCCCTGGAGGCCAATCCGTGGCTTGAGGCGGAAACCGCCTATCCCGTTGGTAATAAGGTCCAGGGAAAGGTCAGGGGTTTTACCGACTACGGGGCTTTTATCGAGCTTGACTCCAACCTTGAAGGCATGGTCCATGTTTCCGATATCTCCTGGACCAAGAGGATCGCACATCCTCAGGATGTTTTAAAAAAGGGACAGAAGGTCGAAGTTATGGTCCTTTCTGTTGACGGAAAGAATCGCAGGATCGCCTTGGGCCTGAAGCAGCTTTTGCCTAACCCCTGGCCGGAGATCGCCACTAAATATCCGCTTGATATCGTGCTTGATGCGGAAGTCGTCAGCATCACGGAGTTCGGGGTGTTTGTCAAGCTTAATGAGGAGCTGGAGGGCCTGGTTTATGCCAGCGAAATAGACAAAGATGCCGCGGCAGCTCTTAAGCCGGGAGACCAGCTTAAAGTTAAAGTCATCAAGGTTGACGTCGAGCAGGCCAAGATCGGGTTGTCGGCGAAGGTGTAGTTAAAATTAATTTGTATTGCGTCGTACGTATTGAGTATTGCGTAAAGCTTTCTTGGATTTTTAGGTTTTACGCAATACGCACTACGGACGACGCATAAACGTTCAATATGAATAAAGACATTGAATACCAGCTGAAATTGATAAGGCGCGGCGCGGTCAACATCATCTCTGAGGATGAGCTGCGCAGGAAGCTTGAAAGAAGCATCCAGAGCGGTAAGCCCCTTAATATCAAGGCGGGCTTTGACCCTACGGCGCCTGACCTGCACTTGGGGCATACCGTGCTGTTAAGGAAACTGCGCCAGTTCCAGGAGCTGGGGCATCAGGTATATTTTTTAATCGGCGATTTCACCGGCCGCATCGGTGACCCCAGCGGCAGGTCAGAGATCCGCAAGCAGCTGACCAGGGAGGAAGTAGAGGCCAACGCCGCAACCTACAAGAAACAGGTCTCCAAGGTCCTGGATATGGATAAGGTTAAGGTCGTCTTTAACGGCAAGTGGTTTGATGCCATGCCGGTAGTAGAAATGCTGCGACTTACAACGCATGCTACCGTTTCACAGATGCTTGCCCGTGAAGATTTTAAAAAACGCATATCAAAAGGCGAAGACGTATCGATCTTGGAGTTCTTGTATCCGCTGCTGCAGGGATATGATTCCGTTGAGCTTAAAGCTGACGTTGAGCTTGGCGGGACGGATCAGATATTCAATTTGCTTATGGGCCGCGACATGCAGAAGGACTTTGGTCAGGAGCAGCAGGTGGTGCTTACCATGCCGCTATTAGAGGGTACTGACGGCGTGCAGAAGATGAGTAAATCCTACGCTAACTATATCGGGATTAACGAGGATGCCAACTCCATCTTCGGCAAGCTCATGTCTATTTCGGATGAGCTGATGTATAAATATTACGAGCTTTTGACCGATGAGGAGCTGGAAGCGGCAAAGAAGATGCACCCCAAAGAGGCAAAAGCGCAGTTGGCGGAGATTATTTGTTCCCATT